>NZ_CP160205.1:2678964-3348705 GCF_041080815.1 Mucilaginibacter yixingensis
CGGTATTTACTTGCATAAGTACTATACATACTGTATCGCATGATGTAATAAAAAGAGTTGATAATGTGGCTGTTATTGGCAATTGAATAGTAATTATAGAAGCCTAATATCTCGGCATTGTATTGGGTGATTATTTCCAGTGCATCAAACCCTATCATATTTCCACGGGACTTGCCTCTCCAAACTTCTTTCTTATTGGGCGTTGTTATTTTCAAAGCCTTATATTCCAGTAGTTTATTTCTCATTACCTCTGTGGTGACGTAAAGTACCACCTTACTATTGAAGCATCTGATAGGATTACCAGTTTTATCCGTTAACGTATTATTTGATTTACGTACGAATACATCGTAGCCCAAGAACGTTGCATGACAATTCGCATTGGTTATCAGGGTCTTTTCATCTGAAAGTTCCAATTTAAGTGTGTCATTAAGGAAAGCCTTAATGTCTTCTTTTACTTTTCTGCAATCATCTTTGCTACCTATGATACCTATGAGAAAATCGTCTGCATACCTGACATATTTTAGTTTCCTGAAACCTTTATCCATATCATCCATAGGAGGATATTTCTGTCGTTCCTTAACTATTCCCTTAATTTGTTCAATTAACTGCTTTCTAACATTCTCGTCCTTTTCAATTTTGAGTTTCTTAACTAAGCGGTGTTTCTTTAGTACCAGTTGGCGGAGTACGGGGTTAAGCTTTCTTGATGTTCCAATATCAAACTGGCTAATGTAATTTTTAATATACTTGTCCAGTTTGTCAAGGTATATGTTAGCCAGTATTGGGCTAATGATACCACCTTGAGGTGTACCACTATATGATCTGTGATATACCCAATCTTCAACGTAACCTGCATTGAGGAACTTTCTTACTAATCGAATGAACCTTTCATCTGCGATACGTTCACCTAAAACATGGATGAGAACGTCATGGTTAATATTATCGAAGAAACCTTTTATATCTCCCTCGATAAACCATTTTGCTCCTGTAAATGTCTTTTGAACTTTGGTCAGCGCTGTGTGACAACTTCTTTCAGGTCTGAAACCATGAGAAGTATTTTCAAAACTACCGTCATATATTGCATTGAGTATCATCCGGATGACTTCCTGTAGCAGTTTGTCGATGAATGTTGGAATACCTAAAGGACGTTTCTTGCCATTTTTCTTGGCAATGTATATCCTTTTGGATGGTGCTGGTTGATAAGTTTCGTTTTGCAACGTAGCTATCAACCGTTTAACTCGGGATATACTCATGCCATCGATGGTTGTGCCATCGGTGCCTGCCGTCATATTACCTACTTTGCTGTAGATATTCTGATAAGCAGTGTAATACATCTCTTCGTTAAACAGTAGCCTGTACAGCCGTTCAAACTTGTAGTTTAAGTCACTGCTGTGTTCGGTTAGACTGTTTAATACTTTTTCGGGACTTCTCATGTCTCTCACAATTTCCTTTAATCATATTAAACTGAATCAACTGCATCCCCTTCGCCATGTACAAGGCTTTCCCTTGCTCGGACTACTACGGGAGCTCCGTTACCATGTCGAATATTCAGGGGCTATCCCCATAGCCACGCCAGTGGCATTCCGATTTAGGTAATCCCCATTTAGATATATAGTGACCTGGCTTTGTAGATTGTCGGATGCGATTTAACCTGTTTCTACTTATTGTAGCTGCGATTGTGATACGTTATGCTACATCCGCTATCTGTTTACGTTGTAGTATCACAATACCGACGTTTATAACTGTCTTCCGTCCGTGCTTAGACAACTAACCGCTAAGGCTCTCGTTCAATCAGAATAGATTTCATCCTCATATCTACTTTTCAACTTGCCATTCAGTCGCAACACGACAATTAGTTGACTTATGGCTTTTCCGACATGCTACACTCCCTGTCCAGTTTCCCTTTCAGATAAGTCGGCTGTTGATAGGCGATATAAACACTTGCCTAATAGCTTGCCAAAGCTACATTCACTATATACCCTTATGGGCGCACCAAGTATTTCTCCAAACAATCGCCTTTACCTACGCGGATGTAGTCAGGGAGTTTGGCGGTGATAAAAATCCGCTCCCCTTTACCGAGCGCCCCGGCTGTTTCGTATAGAATACCCTCACCGCCAACGACGCTATCAAAAAAAGTAAAAGCATCAACGTTCTGAATGATCTCGTACTCCTTACCTACCGTACCCAGTACAGCATTATTATCCGTACGGACGGTTGCAAACCGATCGGGAACATCCTGTTCGTCTGCAATATGCCCTTGCGGGTCGCGGGCGAAAAGCGGCCATTTTTCAACGGTATAGTCCAGTCCTGCGAACTTTAACGCTTCCGCGCTGCTGGGATAATCCTCTACGATGGTGCCCAGACCGTGCCATGCTTTCTCTTTGCGGCTGAAAAAACTGTATTCGTTATTTTGCGGGTTGATTGCCAGATTGTGTGCCATGATTCAAAAATTAATGGTTGGATGAATAGGGGGAATTAAAATGGCAGGTCATCGTCTGCGGGTTCAGCTACCATTACGCCTACATCCGCAATGGCTTTATCTTTGCGTTTACCGCGTCCTTTCGCCCCTGTGCCGTTTACAGCACCTGATATGTCATGACGCTTACCCTCGTACAGTTCGATATTATCGACAGAGAGTGTAATAGCCGCCTGCGGCTTGCCCTCGTTGTCGATCCACGCATCAGCGCCAAGCCAACCGGAAACGGTGATAATAGCGCCTTTGGTCAGGTATTCGGCAATACCTGCGTTGCGCCAGTAAGAGCAATTGATGAAAAGCGATTTCTGCTGCTTTTCGCCTGCGGCGTTTTTGTAGCGTCTGTTAATAACCAAGGTAAATTCAGTTACCTGTTTGTCGCCTTTTACGTTTTTAACCTTTGCATTGTCGGTTAATCTTCCTGTGTACATAATTTTAATTTTTAAGTGTAAATACTTCGTTTCTCGGGTCCATTCGGCTTAAAATCTCTTTTGGCCTTTGATAGAGGCAAAACACTTGCGGGTGGGGCTGGCGGAACAAGGCTGACGCAAAAAATACAACCTGGAGAGAAACGGAAGTGTGGAGATTTTTTAAGCGGCACAAAGCCTGGCCTTGGCCGCCGAAGAGGGGTAAATTTGCCTCAGCAAAGGTCAAATGAGAACAAAATCAAACACAAGAAGGCCACTAAAGAAAAAAGAAAGGGAAGAATAATGCAGCTAAAAGGTGGGGACAGCAAAAAGCCAACTGCGAACCCGGCTACCGTTGCCGGGCGCCGCACCCGAAGGGCTTGGTTGATTCTTGGCTGTCAGATGGGTAGGTCTAAAGAGGTAGGCTTTGGTTAAAGGCATAGAGATATTTCATCGGCATTAGCTTTCCCATTGTGCCATGAACTGCTCTAAATGGGTTTGCCTGTCAATATTGATGTTGACCGTTCCCATGCACACGCTACCATCCACATACAGGTTAAAAAATGGCGCATTATACAACATCGTATTGCCGTTGGCTTTGGTCTTACCTTTAAGCGCAAAGACTTTCAGGTGGTCTTTACGACCCGCATGGGTGGAGATTTTTTTGACCAGCGTTCGGCAAGTCAATAACTTCGATGGCATCAAAGGCCAAATAGAGAAGGTGAACACTTTATAGCTTCACCACCAACCGTTATCAAAGGCGGGAAAGACGAACTGCCATCGCAGCCTTTAAAGGCACTGAAGGCTGCGCGCGGCACCGACCATGGGGAGGCCCGGTCCGGTGTTCCCGCAGGGGTCTCCCAACAGCCAGTGCGGAGTGCCGCGAATTCATTGATTATGAATTATAGCGGCGCGATGCGCTGATCTTCGCCGGGGCTTTTGCAGCGCAGCGAAAATGCCGGAGGCTGCGGTAGGGATAGAAAGCGTATCCTGCCTGAACAGGCATATATAGCAGATAGCCCGGGCCACAGGCACCGCCATGAATTGCTAGAATATTTTGTATTTTGTGTGACTAACCTGAATCCGCACAAAGCTGTCTTTTACTACCGCCTAGTTCCAGGTTACCACCTATAAATTATGACTAAAGACACCCACTTGATTCATGCCTGTCTGGCCACTGCTGACATCTTGCTGCGCGAAAAGCGGGAAACGGTTCAGCAAATGATGGGGCAAGTTTTACCTGCCTTTCACCCGGATTTCATGGAATGCCCGATACTATTCGACCTTCTTGAAGTCTACCAAGCTTCTGCAACATTGACGAGGTTGGCTGATGAAAAAAAGAAAGTCGCCACGCCCTTGCTCCAATTCCTGGCCATCGGGCTGGAAGTCGACAACCTCAGGCCGGCCATTAGGACTTTTAAAAAGCTCAGGAAATATATAACGGATGTATTCCCTTACAAACCGCTGATGCCGAACTGGCAGGACAAGGCTATTTTTATCGTCTATATAGAACATCAACAACTGAAAAGCTGGGCCGATTGGGCTGATGAAAAATCAGAGGAAGGCGCAGCATCCATGTTGCTGGATTATAGTTTTCTGCATTGCCAGGTAAACGCAGATGCGCTGCTGCAATACCTGCGTGATGAAGTCGCACAAAAACCTTATTCGGGCGCGCTTTACCAAATCAGTGCGGAAATGGTTGAAAAAATCCAAAAAGACATGGCCTTCGCCACTGACATCGAGCACCACCTGTCCGTCATTTTTGAAGAAGATGCCTTGCGACAGGTGCTACCTGCGGTCATGAAAGCTTTGGCTAAACACAACCCGGAGCGTTTTCGACATTACCTGGAAACGCTGCTTACCAAATACGAACATACTTATCTCGCTGATGTTTTATCCGCTATGGCGGCGGCTTGTCCACCTGATGCCGGTGCAAAAGAACTTATTGAAACGGCGTTATTTGACTATCGTTCCAGCGGACAGCTTTTGCCTGAACAATTCGTACAGGCTGTTATCATGGGACGCTTTGACAGCGTCATGATCCGTGCCACGCTTCAGAAAAGCGCTGAGTCATCGGCTAATACGGCGGAATTATTGCAAATCATTAATTACCTGACCTGTTTCCCAGCCGAACACGAAAGCGGCTGGTTCAATACCGTCGCGGGGCTGATCATCGTCAAGCCAATCAAGGAATTGACGGGCATGTGCGACCACCTGCTACAGTTATTGACCGAGTATTCCGTGGAAAAAGTTTACCAGTTGCAGACCCTGCGCTGGGTGGCATTGGGACGGGACTATTTTTTGACCAGGCACTGGTATATGCTGTTGCAAAAAGACAAGGCCTTGTTCAGCGTTCAACTGACCAAGTGGTTCAACATGGGTGAACCTTTGGTTTACCATGCCTTATTGCAACTATGCTCGGTCCAGGATCTTGATGAGGCGGACTTCAAACTTTCGCAAAGCGAACTGGCCGGATTATCCGAACGCGACAAGTTGTTTATCGGTTATAAGATAGCCGGTTATATTTATAGTAAAGATGAGTTGCAAAATCTGATGTTGTCCCTCATCGAAAGTATCAAGTCCAGTGAAGACCACCTGGCACAGGAAGTCTTTAATATGATGTATAATTATGTCATCTATAATTATCGGTCTACGCTGGATATTATCAAGACACGTATCAAAGACCCTGACACCAAAACCTATACCCGGAGTTTTTACCAGGCATTGGACGCTCACTACGAAGCCTATTTCGAGAACCTGCGTAAAGTAAAGGACTTTGCGGAATTACGCTCCGATAGAAAACTAGCTGAACACATCCGCTTCTACACGCAGGAGAAGTTCACTGCCGAGTTTAAAGCAGCCCCGCGACCGGCCTGGGCGGATTTTGGAAAAAGCGTGTCCGTTCATTCACACCGCTGGGCGATCCGGCGAAAGAATGAACCGGTGCACCAACCATCACCGCTGGCCCATATCGAAACCAGCGCTGAGTTTCCATCGGGCGAACGCTTAAATCCCATTTTTCAGGAATCCCTCCGCCGAAATTATCAAAGAATCAAACGCAATGAAATTAATCTTAACTGAATATATCAATAGCCTGAAGGAGGACGGCGAACTGGATAAACTGCTGCAGGATATCCTCAAGGCCTATGGCATTACCATTTTCACCCGTCCCGAGCGTGGCCGGCAGTTCGGCGTAGATGTTTACGCGGTTGGTAAAGACCCTGAAGATGAAGGCCGAAAAAAGATTTTCCTCATTACGGTGAAACAAGGCGACCTCACCCGGCAGGTTTGGGATGCCGACCAGAACAGCGTTCGTCAAAGCCTTGATGAAATCCGCACCGTCTTTATCCGCAACAACCTGGCTTCCCAGCATAAAAAATTACCCATCAAAATTGTGGTCGCCTTTAATGGGGAATTCAAACAGAACGTGCAGCAAAACTGGCGGGGTTATACCGAAAGCTACCCGGAATACGAATACGCATTATGGCAGCAGGGTTGGTTTCTGGAAAAATTTGAAGACAAACTGCTCAATGAACAAAGCTTTTCCCATGAAGTGCGGTCTAATCTGCGTAAAACCATTATCCACCTCGAAAACTCGGATTACGACCTGTCCGACCTGACCCGCTTGTTCGATTCGTTCTCCAAGGACTTTAAGGCAGCCCGGTCCAAAAAGACCAAACTCAAACTCCTACGTGAACTCCAAGTCATCATTTCTATTGTACTCAAGTATTGCGAACAGGCCGAAAACCTGCTTCACGCCATACGCGCGGTGGAAAAGCATGTCTTAATGGTTTGGGCGGAACTGATACCGGTCGAGTCAGACAAAGATTACACGCATATTTTTATCAATGCGCATCGCGCTTTGATGGACACCTACCTGGCTTACTGCCATAAAATCGCCTATATCACCCAGATACAGGAAGGTTTTGGGCGTGGGCATGGTAATTCGCTGACCTATACCTATTCACTGTACACGCAGGTCGGCATCTTCGCCATGGCCGGGTTGAACGTGTTGCAAATGTCCGAACTGCTTGACCGCTCGGTCGCGCCGGTCGTCGATGACATCAACACCCTGTTCTTGCGCAAAGCGAACGAGATCGCCGATGCCCTCATTCATACCCTGAATAACAACAAAATATTTTACAGCCCACGGGCGGACGACCAGCATATCGAAATATGCCTGCTATTCCTGCTACTTTATAAAGTAGGCAGAAAACAGGAGATCGCCAACCTGCTGTTCTTGTTCAATGAACAAATGGGTGAAGGCCTACTGTTCCTGAATGTATTCCCGGTCATGAGCAACGACCGCCGGCTTATCGCGCAACTGGACATCGATTACGAATTGAGAAGAGCGCACGAATACAATTCCAGCAACCTGTTCACGGTGCTGGTCGAATGGGCGGTGGTCATCGGCGACGAGAAACTTTACCGGCTGTTCTGGGAACTAAAGGAGCGTTTCCTAAAAGACACCGAACTACTGCTATGGTTCCCCGAAAAAGAAACGGAAGAACTGTTATACACCAGGTATGCGACACAAGAATCCGGCTACGCCTTGTCCGGAATCAAACTTCCCGAAAAAATGGAAAACTGCCGGCAACTCATCAGCGAAGAATTCGCCAACAATTGCCATGAACAGGAATTCAGCTTTATCAAAAACGGCATCCCGACCATCGGCCTGTTGGCCAGCCGGCACTACCGCACCTACATTTTCCCATATTACTGGCGGCAATTACTCCTGCCGGCACAAACATTAACCTTAACACAAACGGATAGCCATGAATGAACATGAATTCCAAACCTACGTCGCCCAGATCATCGGCCAGCTCTTTCCAACTTTACAAGAAGGCCAAATCGAGCAAGAACACGCTTTTTCACTAAAATTCGGTCATCATGCTGTGGTCATTGACGGCAAAGAACCCGGCAAATACGCCAAAAGCGCCATCTACGATATTCTACTGAAATTCCAGGGCAAACCTTTTGCGTTGCTGGAACTAAAAAAGCCTGGTAACGGCATCGAGCCGGAAGATATACGTCAAGGCGTATCCTATGCCCGTTTGACCCAGCCCATATGCCCACTGACGATTTTAACGGACGGCACAACCACCCAACTCATCAATACCTTCGATGGGGAACCTTTTAAAGAAGAAGCGATGGACATCCAATTCATTGAAAACTTATTTCGGCAAGGTCTCCTATTGAGTGCCAATAGCTTGAAAAACGCCATTTCTACGTTATTGGAAGCAGATCACCGTGTCATTTTTGATGTAATCAATACCATTTCCCATAACGCATTTGAGCAACTCAGAGGTGACCCCGAAGACATTAGCAAACCCATTATGCGCGACTTTAAGGTCGCGCGTTCCGCTGAACGAAAGATATGGGATCAACTCGAAAAAACGCCCGGGGTTTTCCTGACCGGCGAGCCATTTGTCGGCAAAACCAATTTACTCTATCAGTTATTTGAAACCGCTAAAAACGCAGGGCAAGCGTTGCTGTATATCAACGCCGCCGATCAGAACTACAACATATTCCGTCGTCTATCCAACTTCATTACCATGCGGATGCGGTACCCCGTCACCGAGGAGCGCGTAAAAGAATGGTTGCTGCTCAGCAGCAACAGGTCACCGCAAGACCGGCTTGTGGTCGTATACGACCACTTCAGGCACGATACGGATGAACACCTGAAAGCCGATATCGCAGAATTGTTTGATGTGTTCGAGGCTGACAATAACCGGGTCATCCTGGCGACGGATAATGCCAACTACGACCTGCTGACGACAACAGCAGGCCGGACGACCACCAACTTTTACCGTGAGCGGTTTGCCCGTATTCGGCTCAAAACCTTTTCAAGCAAAGAGTTTGAGCTGGCCAACCAGTTGTTGTATGACCGGTATGGTGGCATGGTGCTTCCCGGAGGCATCTTTGCGGGCGAATACCGAAATCCCCGTGTCTGGCGGCTCATCGCCAAAGCCATCCGCGCAGAACGTACCCAGGCGACCGCTTTGGGAATTATCGAGGCCGTGCCCAGTTTCCAGTTCCTGCAACTCATCAGTAATCATTGGCATTTCGATGCGCAGACCCGCCAGGATTTCAAGGCGCTTTCCGTTGCCTTTATGGAGAGTATGCCGCTCCGAAACGAGCAGGGCGACCTGAAGCTGATGGCGCTTAACCTGCCGGTCATCGCAGAGCAAGAGTTAAAAAAACATCTTGAAAACGAAGTCATTGAGCGGCTGAAACTTGCCGGTTTGTTGGAACGCAGACTTTTACCGGACGACCGTTGGGTTTTCCTACCTAAACTCCCCGAGCTTATCGCTAAAAATGCCGGCGAACATTTGAAAGCACGGTTCCAACCATTGCTTCTTGCGGATTTCCACCAACATTACCCGGAATTTCTCGAAGCTTACCAATACCTGCCTTTTGGCGAAATCATTGCGGCGCAAACCATTGTCCACTGGGGCTATCAGCAAGAGCTTGACCTGTTCAGCGCCTTTATCAGAAAACTTCAGTCAGATAAGCCGGAAATAGAAACCGCGACCGGAGGCGGCCTTGTCCGCTTGTACTTACCGGAAAAAGGACATATCACGCTACCTATTGAACCGGGAGAAGAACAAAAATACATCGGCAATTTATTTCCTTACCTGATACTTTCCCATCTGGTCACTTTGCAATTTGTCGATGATTCACAACATCCCGATATGGAGCGCGCGCGTTGTATCGCAGCAGTAGGCCAAACGAATTTCCAGGTCCGGTCATTGAACGTCAATACCTTTTATGAGCCTATGCCGACCAACCACGAAGTAGGCAATATTGGTAATATCACCCATTCAGGTATTGGAATCGTCGAACCTATCGTACAGGCCATGCAAGCCAATATCATTCAATCGCCCCAGGTTATCGATATACTGTTTCGTCATGCACTGGAAAAAAAGTATTACCGGTTGCTGCACCGTATCTATATCGCGGCCAGATATTCGGATGGCTTAGGCAGCCCGGAAAGCGATGCGCTATGCGAAAGCATACAAGCCCGTTACATGGACCATTTTAATAAGATGATGGCATTTGCCATCGCTGATAAAGGGGCCACCCGCTCAGAACGCCGAAAAATTGAAAAAGGCCTCCGCAAACGCGACAGAAAACAAAAAAAGTAAAAGTTATGCCTGTTGATCGACCTAACAATATTTTTCGCAGCCTTGATGCCAAGACCTGTAAAACGGTCTACCCGAAGGTGCGTGAGAACGCTGACCGCCATTTTAAAGCAGCAGAGGTGCTGGCCGCTGTCGGAGACCTGGCTACTTCTTATCCATTCGGAGTCTACCGGCTTATAATTGCCCAGAAATTTTTTTATTTCGTTGATCGGGTCTTTCTTGAATACTTCAAGATCTTCCCTGGTGATAATTTCTGCTGCCATAAGAAAGAACCTACTTTCGCCATATTTTGTCAACCACAGCATGAGTGCCACGGAGAAAAACAATAATAAATAGTCGTTGAACAGACCTTTTCCATAGCCGGAAATCAACGGTTTTACTAAAACCGAATTCAGAAAAATATTAATCGGGCCGGTAAAAAATAATAAGCCGCAGCAGAAAAGAAGTAGCGTAAAATGTAATGTGTGATTTTTAGTGAATTTAATTTTCTCACTCATCTGGCTTAGGAATTTATTAGGTCAAAATGATCTAAGTTATTGTATTTATAGTGTCCGATATAAGAATTAGGACCTACTATAAAAATATTTTAAGTCACCAATCAATATTCAAACCTAACAATCTGAAGAGATATGTTGACTATTTTCATTAAACTAAAAAAGATAAAGTATGAACAGACTGTACTATGCTCATAAGTCCAAAATTACTTAACTTGCCCTCTTGAACTGGTAAACTTACCAGTTTAATTGTGATAAGGTTTAGGTTAACACCCTGGCGCAGCGAGTGCGGCAGGGTGTTACTTTTTCACTTGTCTTCTTTCAATGATTACCGATAACCCACCTGCCTATTCGCATAAGCTTATTTTTCATAGCCTAACTTGGTATGTTACTTAAACAACCAGGTTTTCAAATGCGGCCCTATATACCCGACATAGATTTTGTGATTACTATTATCTGGATAGAAATGAAATCGTAATTCTCCGGTTTTAATATGATGATCAAAAACTTTCTTTCCCTTCCCTTCAACTGTAAATTTTCGCAATGTCCCGTAACTACGCAGGGTAAGATCTGACTCGGTCGAAATCCTTAAATTAGTCGTTTCGTTCACTTCTTTCGTTTCAAATGCCCCTTGTTTCCAATTTGCAGCAAATGAGTCCAATGCCTTCAAACGATCAATTATCTGATAAAAAAACTTGGAAAAACCTATTCGCTTTAAAGAAACCTGCACCTCCGGACTAAAAATAAGGTTCTTAAAAAGTTCGTCGCGTTTATCCCATAGTTCATTTGCCTTATTTAATGAATCAACTTGCTGCTCTTTCCACCAGTCTAAATGTTCATCAAATGATTTTTCATCATAAAAGTGTTTTACCTTAACAGAAGTAGTTTGATCATTGCCACTCGCGGTAATGTAATAATGCGAAAGATCAATAAAACTTTTTTTCCAACAATTATGAGTTATTAGGCTGATGGCGAGCGTATCGAAAAGATATGCCGCACCAAGCCCATAAGCGATGGACTCGTCAGTATCTAATTGATGCTTAAACTCGGAGTTGTTTAACTCAGTTGCGGCTTCAAGCTCTTCATCACCGAACAACGGAAAAGAAGAAAGCAGCAGGCGAAATTTGTCTTTGTAGTCCGAATTGACATTACCGTCCTTCAGCCAATGATCTATGTTGAAGTTTTCGGCTAAAGGAATTTGATAAAGCGTCTGAATCGCACCTTCATGAAGACGCAGTTGTGTAAACCCATGCGAACCGGCATTCGTGGCAGCAGCAATAAATGTCTCTAAACTGTTTTCGGCTTCTCTCCTGTTTCCTTGCGTGGAAAGAGACAGCTCATTGAGCATGTAAATCATTTTAAGCAGGTCTGATCAGGTTGTCCAGTTGTTTAGCATACTCATCGAAAAAACCAGTTGGCTGGTGACTCAATCTACCATCAGACTCGATGAACGGCTGATCTATAGTCGTGGTATGCAAATCGTCGTTAACATCACGCTCAAAATAAAAAATAGAAACACTATTTGAATCAATTGCTTTATTCTTCACGGCTACACGTATACCGTTTAACAAATGATCAGAGTGCGATTCAATAATGATTTGCGCACCACCTGCAGCAGCTTTAGCTAACAATTCTCCCAGCTTTGCCTGTCCCTGCGGGTGCAGGTGACATTCAGGGTTTTCTATAACGATTAGATCTCCTTTTTTGGCAGACAAAACGGTCGCTATTACCGGCAAGGTATAGGTGAATCCAAATCCTGTGTTTACGGGGCTAAAATCAGGCGTCACGTCATTACCCGCATCAAAAGTATAGGAAAGCTTAACGACATCTAAATCGTTATAATAGGTTGATATCACATGAGCCCCCGGAGTAATTTCATTCATCCAGGCGTCAATGTTATCAATGAGATTATTGGTTTTTGCTTTTGGATGATGAACTTCTTCGATAGTAACCGGGTCTAGTTTAAAAAGAGCAATAAAAAGTGCTGTATTTTCACCCTTATAACCCATAAAACGCTGTTCGAGTACGGCAAACAAATTAGCCTTATAGTTATGTTCAGGCGCTATTCGATCAGCTTTTAAGTATTTAAAATTGCTGTTAAAAAGTGCTGATTGATCTTTGCTATTCTCAAAAACAGCATGCTCTGGATCTACAGGCAGCGCATCTAACTCAGAGAGGTATTTATATCGCACATCGATCATAGGTTTATAGTTCTCATCGACTTCAAACTTGATATGATCCGAAGTCGCACTAATACTGAACGCATCTTTTCCTTTACCGATATCAATCAAACTGCCTTTTAACATCAATCTTCCGGTTAAAGATTTTCCTTCCAGTTCTGATTGTCTTAATAATAATAAAGATTGAATAAAAGAGGATTTACCCATTCCGTTGAGGCCGGTAAATAAGTTGAGTGCGGTTAAATTGATCTCAGCCTCGCGGAAGGCTTTAAAATTTTCGATGAGTACCCTGGTGATCATTTTATATTTTCGTTTATAAGTTCCTTGATTTTATCAAAGCGCAATTGCACTGAAGAATAGCCGGAGGTACTTGTGGAAACAACACGGGAAAAACTGGGATCACTGATCAGTTGAATATATTTTTTTACTAATCTTTCTTTGTTAGCGACTAGTTTTTTCTGCTGGACATCTAAGAGTTTGTAAGTTTCAGAAACCCACACCTCAAATAAAGCGCTATTGAGTTTTAGATTACTTTTCTTATCGATAGATCTACTGAAAATATCCCGGCCGAAAAGCTCCTTTTGAAGCTTTATTGCTTTGATGATCCCGCTTTTGATTTTGTCAAGTTCCTTTGCATTTAAACGAGCCAGATTCTCCATTGCTTTGTCCAGGAAACCGGATAAAGGGGTTGTATACTTCGTATGGTCTACATTGATAAATGCAATTGCCCTTAAGTAAAGTTCGCGGTCTTCCATACGCTTATCCTGTACTTTTATCAGGGATCTTAATTCATCATCCTCGGAAAGACCACGTAAGAATGTCGATGCATTGCCAATATTTAAGGCGTTTCTGATTTCCATTGGATTTAGTCCCAGGCCGCCCGTATTAATCCTTCTGAAAACATTATACTTAACTTGCTTTGGGGTACCAGGCTGAATCAGATAGGTGGTAATCTGCGTCTCTAATATTCGACGCTGCATTGATCTGTGCAGATCTTTGAAGGTAATATTCTTATTGTTATAATCAGTTAAAATATCAAGTCCTTGCAGTTCTAATGGCTTGTTGTCTTCGGAGGGTTTTTCGCTGTTTACTACGAAGTTTTTAATGGTCCAAATCCTTTGAAGTCCATCTACAACTAACCATCTATTGTCGTCTTCTGCATCAAAGTAAAACGCCGGTAACGGGAACCGCAACAACAATGATTCAATCAATCTACTTTGCGCGTCAGGTTTCCATAAGTTCCCCTTTCTCTGAAATTCTGTGTTCATGTCAATTTCATCATATTTCAGCCGCTGAACGAGATGGTCAATCGTTTTAGGCTCAACTATGATCTTAATATCTTTGGGATCGAAGGGACTGACAATGTCCTGGCCGTCCTCTATCAAGCCTTCATCAATTGCTTCGATTTCGATTAGGTCTCTATTATCTTCGTTTAGCTCGTCGTAGTTCATTAACATACCTGTAGATATTCCAAAATTCGACAAAAAAAAGGATTTAATAAAGCACGGACCTCAACATGCTTCAATTGTTCCTGGAAATATCAGCAATCTTAAAATTCCTGATAAAGGCCAGGACCAAAGATCCGATAGCTGGAATTTCTGCGTCGATTATATTGATTTAAAACAGGTCACTTTAAAAGAGCTTTTAAAAACTAATTCTTCATGGAACGTCTGGACTGGAAAAGATTTGGTAAATAAAAAATGTTCAATAGCTAAAAAAGCTTTTCTATTTAAGCCATCATTCTGCCACCAGTAAAATATTCCCAATCTCCAAATTTTCGGTTCAAAGCTAACCCGGTAAGTTTGTTACATAGTTACTTATACATGCCTTTTTGCAAGATATTTTCATCGTTTTATATAAACCCCTTACCCTTCAAATCGTCAATTATGGGCTCTATGAGCCGTAAAAAGGCTTCTAAATGTTGCAAGTATTCCCGGTCAACGGTGCACTTTTAGCCGTAACAAATTGATTTTAAATTAGTTACGGCTTTTGTTTTTATACCCGCTCAAGGTTAGGTTTGAACCATTTAAAACATAAATCACTATAAAACAGTCAGTTACAAAACACAAACCGATTCAAAATCGGCAAAAATATATAAAACACAAAATCCTGATAATCAATGTCTTATAAAAAAGCTAACCCAAACTTACAAAACCAATCAATCACCTGATTATCAATAAATTAAGAAGATTGTATATTTTTCTTCTAACCATTTCCAGGAGACTATCTATCTATTTATCTATCTATCTATCTATCTATCTATCTATCTATCTATCCAGCAATCCTTCTATCGTTTTTAAGTTTGAACCACTTTTCTATAAATTCATCCTATTTAATTATAGGCGCGCTCAGCAGATTCTAGAAAAATTAACACATAATCACTTATTAGCAAAGAGATCAAGGTTCAATATCAAACTGCTTACGGAATCGCTCCCACTCTAATTCCTCTTCTCGCTCCATTTCTGACTTGATTGCTTTTGTTACTATCAGTAAAAAGGGAGCCCGAACTATTTATGGTAATCATCCGGAATTAAGTGTTGATGACATCAGGATGACTTCGATCAACAAATCAGATGCCGAATATTAAAATAATTAAGGCTGCTCACCAGGACACCGTTTTGGGGTTTCTGTTCTCGTCTGCCCAGGTGCTGACGGTGGCCATGCTCTCCCCTTTCAGATAGGCAGAAACGACATAGGCGGTGTTGCTGATCAAGCTACATCAGTACAGCAGCCAGATGAACTAAAGGGAAAAGAACCACATTCTGACACCATGTAGTTAATTACCTTGTTCTTCCGGCTTTGTTAATTCAAGTTTATCAGCCAGGAAACGGTTGACATTAGGATAACTGAGCTTTTCAATTTCTATGATAAAGCCGGTGTCAGCTGCATATACTCAATTCCTTATTTGTTCTTTTAAAACATCATGCTCGTTATCTTAACAACGACAATATTCGCTCACCCGATTTATTTCGTGTTCATATCTTTTTTCAACTTTCGGATCTGAGCATCGAGCAAATTGATATTCAGATCTTCGTAATGGTCGTCACGGTATTGTGTTAGTTTTTTGATGCCTAGTTCTACCTCACCAATCATTTGATAAATATAAACAAGTGCGCCGGCCTTCGCTTTTTCCATAGCGTGGGCTTTATCAAGATAGCCATAAAACATACTATCGTCCGGCGGCAGTGCATAGTAAAACTGCTGCATGTCTGCTCCCCCAACCGGAAATGCAGTTGGCAAACCTCTTTTAAATTTCCGGATGATGAAAGGTTTGAAATTGTTAACGGGCACTTCGGTAACCGCAGTGTCGTTTTTAAATACCCGGTAATACCGGTAAAATACTGTGCTCATGATGATTGGTTTTAATGATCAGAACTGATCGTAATAATTTTCGATGCGATGGGTAATCTCTCGTAGAACAGAGGCCGTTAAACTGGTACCCGATAGCTGTCGCCAATTACATTTCGGATCCTGGCACAATACGGCTACATTGGCACCGTTTAACCATATCTCGTAAAGTCCGACGTTCATAATTACTTCGCAAAAAAACAATGCTTCGTCCTGCTGCAAACCGAATCCAAAAGCCAGTGCCAAGTCCGGCTGTCGCGGAATGATCAGTTCGCTGAGAAATGCGCCGATCTGCTGTTTATCTTCTGTATCAAAATTCTGCAGGCCGTTATAGGCATATTGTTCATCCCCAAAGGTTACGTTACCTATAAATTTTTCATTCAGGTATAGCAGATGCTTGCCCGTAGAAATATATTGCTGTTCGTAATAGGTCAAGATGGTTTCTACTTGAATATAGCGATCCATACCATGCCTGCTGAGTAAAAATCCTGTTCGGTAAACCATGGGATGTATGCTGATGAGTAGTAGTGTTTTAATAGAACGAGCCAGCGATGATTTTGTTAGCACATACTATAAATAAAAATAAAACATAAAATGACCAGCTAAAGCTTTAAGCAGGGCCAGGTGCCAAATGAGTTAAGCTAATGTACTGGCCGCTCCCTGATTACGACTGTTACATGTTACGTTATGGCATCAAAAAACCCGCGCGGTATGAATATTCTAACAGGAAGCCTGCCGGGAATTTTCCCCACGAAACGAAAGAAACATGGCATAGATACACTTAAGGTATAGCAGGTTGTTATTAAAATACCAAACCGGTTTGTTCGGGAATGACTTTCATCGTTTTAATTTACTGCCTGTTACGGATAGCCGAAATGACCCATAGGATGATAACCGCCAGGATTACCATCATAAAAATATTTGCAGCAGTGCCGGCCTTAAAGAACCCGCCGGAGGCAGCACAGGCTGTAATTAACGTAGATATGACAAAGAAAATTATCGGCACGATGATTTTTCCTGCGTTGGACGAATAATTTGCGTCGTATGATAGGGTAGTTACATTCAGGTATGAAATCCCGGGATGGGATTTTTGCTTTTTTTCAGGAAACATCGGAAGTGATTTTTTAATAAGTGAGGGGTAGATAGACGCCTACTGACGCCCGCATCTGTACAACCTGAAGTAATGAAGTATGTTTTAATTTAATTTTTATTTTAATAATTTAAAAAAAAGTTAAATTAAAACTATTATACGTACCTTGCGCACTTATTATAAAAAGATATAATGCAAAAACAAGGAACTGTGAAATTTTTCAATAACCAAAAGGGATTTGGATTTATTTCACAACAAGACAGCAAGAGCGAAATTTTCGTTCATGCCACCGGGCTTATCGACCAGATCAATGAGAATGATGAGGTAAGCTACGAAGTTGAAGAAGGCAAGAAAGGCCTGAATGCGATCAATGTAAAAGTTATCTAAGAAATTACCATACAATTTTCGTAAAGCACTTGCCTACTGCAGGTGCTTTTTATTTTTACAACAAATTCATCGGTTTCTCGTTCTCTAACTATACCCGCCGTTTCTGGCCTTATCCCCATAAACACACCCGCCAATTCCTATGGCATAAAAGGCCTTACTGCCTAACGTTTCTTCAACATGTTATTGTTTTGGATATGGTCGGAGATCAGCTTAAAAAAGGAATATCGAAATAAAAGGTAGTGCCCGCGCCAGGTTGCCAGTGGCACCTTAGAGCGCTACAAGACCGCTCTAAGGCATACCAGATCATTTTAGTTTGATTACGGTTTTTTAGACTGATATTCTGTCTACTGTTCACGAATGTCAACAGATACGGGATGCTTGTGTAATCAACCTAACAGCGTTTGCTAGCCTGCATGCAGGCTACCGCATCTATATGAGCCATTAAATCTCGGAAGATTTTACTCTAAAAACGGAGAAATTTCCCCCTGTAAATCTTCACAGCTTCCTTTCTTTGATTTAACCAATTATCGGCTGTTCTATGCTGCCGGGCTTTTATTCAATAAGCATATGCCCCTCGTTGAGGCGGCTTGATTGGCAATAATCAAGCCAGTGCTTGCACCGCAATTGAACGTGCAGTCAGCTCGCGTTAGCAAGTTTTGAGTTAAGTATTTAAACCTGGTTATAAATGTTTTGATTATGAGAAGACAACTACTTATTACATTTATCTTACTTTTAGCAGGCTTCAATCTGCTAAAAGCACAATCTCAATACCGGAGCCCTGGCACCGGTGCTACTGTCGACCTCGGCTCGGCCACAAACTGGCAGGTCTCCACTGATGGCGGCGCCACCTGGAATGCCGCTACAACGGCACCAACGGGTCTGGCAAGCGGCAGCACTATAACGATCCAAACCGGCGACACCTGGGCAAATAATATTGTTGCAACCTCCATCCCTGCTGGTGTAACCTTAACTAACAACAGTACTTTGTTAGGTACCTTTAATACCACTAACAAACTAACAGTGGGAGGTACGCTGGTTTACGCTGGTACTGCTGCGCAACTTTTACCACCGGTTGCAGGCATAGCGGGCGGCATTATAACAAACCTTACTGTTAATAATACTGCAGGAGTTTCACCTAATGGTTCTTTCACCTATATAACCGGAGTACTTAACCTAATTGCAGGAAACTACAATTGTAACAATGCTGGGGTTACCTTCTATTATAAGGGAGCTATGACCGGCACCAACGGCAAAATAAATTGCACCAGCTTTTTTTTCCCGAGTCTTGCGGGACAGGTTATTGACGGTAACTTACTTTTAAACAACACCATCGTTAAATTATCAGGACAAGCCACTAATTTCTCATCCACCAATCCAATAAAGGTAACAAACACATTAAGCCTGGCTGCCGGTACGTTTACGCTTGGAGGCACACTTAATATTTCCGGCACTACCCTATCAGCCGCTGCTGGCGCAGGAGGAATCAATGCGGGCAACAATACAGTAACGTTTAGCGGTACTGCCGTTCAAGCCATACCAACAGGCTTTTTTACTGCCAATAATATCAATAATTTAACCATCAGCAATACCGCCGGTGTTACTTCCGCGGGCTCTTTAAATATTGGCACTGCTTATACCGTTGTGCCGTTAAAAGCTGGGGTTACTCCCCTGGCAGTTACCGGTACAGCCACCATAGGCGGCACACTCACCATTGGCAGTTTTTCGTCAACACCGGTAGCCGGGCAGCAGTTTACTATTTTATCGGGGACTGCTTTAAGTGGCACCTTTAACAATCTGGTATTGCCGGGAGGCTACACCGGTACCCTGGCCTATTCTGGTACTGATGTAAAACTTACAGTTATGCCGGTAGCCTCCAGTAACGCAACCCTAATTGCGCTCACAACAACTGCCGGTGCCCTGTCGCCATCATTTGATGCCAATACTACCGGCTATGCGGCCAATGTACCCAATGCCACATCAAGCATAACGATAACTCCAACGGCGCATGATGCGTCTGCATCTATTAAAGTTAATGGCACCGCAGTTACAAGCGGCAATGCCTCACCCGCTATCAGCCTAAGTCCGGGCAACAATACCATCAATATTATTGTAACCGCTCAAGATGGCGTAACCACTAAAACTTATACCCTTGCGGTAACCAGACAACCTATATTGTATACTTTCGACTCCGGTGTGCCTACCAATTTTGCCGCAACCGGGTCTACATTAAGTTCCAGCACGACACATATTAAAAGCGGTAGTTCTTTGGCCTGGAGTGTAACTAATGGTGCAGTGCTTACTGCTTCCTCTCTTGGTATCACATCTGCGCAAACCGGTAATTTTACTACAAGCGCGGCTCAGTTTTACATCTATAATGCCGTACCTTCTCAAGACACCTTGGTATTTAGTTTTTATACTAATGGCAACCCAACTCCGCAAAGAGTGGGACACATGTTGCTGAATTATGCCGGGTGGCGTGATTATCACCGCAGTTATCGTTTTGATTATAATAGCGGGCTGGACATGGGGCCCGGCGGCTTTACACTGGATAAAATGATCATTACCTATAAAGCCGCGAATTCTTCCTCAACCCCTACAATTTACCTGGATGAGTTTAACATGGTGGGTGACGCAAATGAAAGACAACCCGGACCACACATGCAGCTTGACCTGAATCAGTTCTCAGATTCGTACTCCTTTCTGGAACCACTGCAATATTTCCTAAATCCTCCACCTGCGGGACCGGCACCTACAGCTACCGCCCAGGAGCAAGCAAATGCGGCAACAGTAAAAGCCCAATATCCACGTTCCATATTTATACCGAATGGTGCCAATGTTACCACGGCTGAGAATTATGTAACTGGTTGTGGCATTTACCGAAACGCAGATGGATCTATAAACGGAACCAGGGGGCTAATGTATTTGAACAATGTAGACACATTGGTTAAAATAAGCAATTACGTTGGTTATCTTACAGCGGCCGCCTCCAGAAACAATGATAATGTGGCCAAATCTAACTTATTGTTGTTTACCGAATACCTGTTGGATCAAGGCCTCGCAGAAGGTGGCAGAAATAACATTCATACAAATGACTATACAAATTGCCGAAATTTTCCGGTAGGGTTTTTACAGGCAGTGAAATCTGGGTTATTAACCGATAGTTTAAATAAGGGGATACTCAGGATGTTAAAATGGTCTAATGGTTATAATGTCATTTACAACCCTAACGCCACGTGGGTAGAGACCGATTTTATTTACCTGAAAGCTACCTTTTTATTAGAATTAGCAGGCTATGCCCCTTCTGTTGATGAGCAGGTAAGAGATTATTATAACGCATCCAACTTCCTGAGTTTGTTTACCAACACACAACAAGGGATTGAAGATGGTATTAAACCTGACGGCACCGGCTTTCACCATAATTTTAATAACATCCATTATCTATACGCCTGGGGGGTGTATGCAGACCGGGCCAATAGTTTAAAGGGAACTGTTTTCAGAATTAAACAGCAGGCCTTTAATAATATGGCTGGCGCTTTTAAAACCATTTTGCTACAACAATCGCCAAATGCTGCGCTGATACCTAATTCCTTAGGCGGTCGGTATCCTTTAGCTCCATTCACGCAAATCAGCCAGAATCAGCTTAAGGAGATGGTAGCGGTGGGCGGAGACATTGAGGGCACAACCAACGATACCGGTTTAGCGCAACTGTACAACTATATCTACCAAACCAATAATTATAATGTACCTGCAAGAAATTACGATAGTGTCTATTGCTACAACTATGCGTCTATTGGCATAAAGCGTAAAGGAAATTGGATAGCCGCAATGAAGGGCCTCACCAATACACTAAGAGGCGGCGAAATCTTTCCGTCACAGAAAATGAACATGTATGGCCGGTACCAAAGCTACGGAGCATTGGAAGTATTGTACAGTGGTGGAAATACGGCCAATGGCTGGATTTTAAACGGTGCAGGGTGGGACTGGAATATGTATCCCGGCACTACCTCCGTTCAACTGCCCTGGGCGAGTCTTAAACCATCCAGTACATCCAATGTTTATCAGGTCCAGGCTAATAACTTTGCCGGAGCATTATCGCTTGGCGCTAAACATGGCATTTTTGCCATTGACTTTGTGGAGAATGCCAACGGAAACTTTACACCCGATAACCTCAAGTTTAAAAAGTCTGTATTTACTTTCGACAGTTTGATGGTTTGCCTGGGCTCTTCCATTAGTTCTACCAATAGTTCTAATATTACCTCTACCAATTTATTTCAGGCTATTGATACGGCCGCTAATTTTGCGCCAATTTATGTAAACAGCGCCTCACCAATTAATGGTGCCACCTATAGCAATACCCTGTCAACATCAGCCAACAGCGCCTGGATGGTTAATGGCCAAACAACCGGTTATTATATCCCTAAAAACGGGGGCACTATTACCGTAGCAAGGGGCTCACAATCAACACCCGATCAATCCGATCTCAATCAAACTTTATTTAATACCGCAAATTACAGCAAAGCCCATATCAGCCACGGTAACGCGCCCACTAACGGAACTTATCAATATGTCGTGGTTCCTGCAACTACCCCAGCCGCCATGCAGACATTGGCCTCAACGCTGGATGCCGGGAATATCTATACGGTATTGAGCCAGACAGATTCCCTACATGCCGTTTTTTATAAACCGGACAGTTTAACTTCGTATGCTTTTTTTCAACCTAATGACCATGTAAATATTGGCTACATTAAAAGCATCTCCAATAAAGGTCTTGTAGGCATTCAAAAAAAGGGCGACACATTGACGGTCACGATTAATAACCCCGATTTAAATGCGGTGGCTGATAATACCGATGCACAATGGCATTCCTCTCCGCAAAACATCAACCTGATACTAAACGGCAACTGGACGGTGATCGCCAACACGCCGGGGGTAAGTACTAGCTCGGCCAATAACACCTTAACGGCGGGCTTTACCTTAAAAGATGGTTTCTCAGGCAGTTTAACATTGGTTGTATCCAAGCCTCCGGTTGTCGCCTTAACCGCGCCAGCAAAAGATACCACAGTGGCCGTGGGTACCAATATGGTGGTCAATGCCAATGCCAGCAGTCCAAACCAGGGCGGTAGTATTGCCAAGGTCGATTTTTATAATGGATCGACGTTGCTGGGCACTTCAACCGCTTCGCCTTTTACCTATACCTGGAACAATCTGGCTGCCGGTACCGATACTTTGAAAGCCGTGGCTACTGATAATATAGGGTTAACCACTACCTCGTCAAAAGTTGTTGTTACCGTATCCACTCCCCCGGTGGTGGCCATAACGGCTCCTGCTGGCAATGCAACTGTTGCATCTGGGTCTGATATTGTAATAACTGTTAATGCCAGCAGCCCTAACACAGGCGGCAGCATTGCCAAAGTTGATTTCTATAATGGGTCGACCTTACTGGGCACGTCTACAACTGCACCTTACAGCTATACTTTAACAAATGTTTCTGCCGGCACAGATTCACTAAAAGCGGTGGCTACAGATGACCGGGGTTTAACCACAACATCATCAGCTATTATCGTTACGATATCAAATCCGCCGGTCGTGTCATTAACCGCGCCAGTTAATAACAATACAGTATTAAAAGGCTCTAATGTGATTATTACGGCCGATGCCAGCAATTCAAACACGGGCGGTAACATTACTAAGGTTGATTTCTATAACGGCTCAACCTTGCTGGGCACGTCTACAACTGCGCCTTACAGCTATACACTAAACAATGTAGCTGTCGGTACAGATACTTTAAAAGCGGTGGCGACAGACGATAAAGGTTTAACCACCACCTCCGCAAACGTTATACTGAACGTTGCTGATGCTCCTGTAGTTGTCTTAACCGCACCAGCCGATAACAGCACAGTAACCGCAGGCGATAACGTGACGCTTACGGCTAACGCCAGCAGTCCAAACACCGGCGGCAGCATTGCTAAGGTTGATTTCTATAATGGATCTGCACTGATTGGAACTGCTACAGCGGCACCTTTCAGCTACGCCTGGAACAGCGTAGCCGCGGGCACTGATACCTTGAAAGCAGTGGCGACTGATAACTATGGTTTTGCCACCACCTCGGCCAGTATCAGGCTGATCGTCAATCAGCCGCCTACGGTTGCCGCTACTTCACCGATGGCAAATACCAGTTACTTTGCACCCGCCAGCGTAACCATTAATGCCAATGCTGCTGACGCCGATGGTTCGATACAAAAAGTAGAGTTCTTCCAGGGAGCAACCAAACTTGGTGAAGCTTTAACCGCACCGTACAGCTTTAACTGGACTAATGTGCCTGCCGGCAGCTATGCCATCACCGCCAGGGCTACCGATAACAAGGGCGCTGTGACTACTTCTGCTGTGGTGAACAGCACGGTCACTACCCGCCCGGTGTTGCAGGTGGCTATTCCGGATATGTATGCGCTTAACGCGGCAACAGATCTTAAAAACACCATCTATATTGGTTATGGCCCAAGCTCATTTACCCTTACACCATCGGTACAGGGAGGACAAGGTGGTTATACCTATAGCTGGAGCAACGGCGCAACCACCTCATCTATCGTTGTGTCAGCAGCCGGTACTTATACCGTCAATGTATCCAGTGCAGATGGCGGTCTGGGGACTGCCACCATCACCATTAATACTCTTGACGTGAGATGCGGTAACGACAATACCAAGGTACAGGTTTGCCATAACCAGCATGTCATCTGTGTGGCGCAAGCTGCCGTTCAGGAGCATTTAAGCCATGGCGATAAACTCGGATCATGCAGTGGCAACATGGCAGATGCGCACACCAGTAACTTGGCTAATGATCTTACCGCGCTGGTAAGTACATCCAACGTAGCAGTATATCCAAATCCGGTTGCTGATATCCTGCATATTGCGGTACCGCAGGTACAGCCAAATGCCAGTATCCATTTGTATAGTTACAGCTCGCCAGGTAAAGAGGTACGTACGTTCAACCTTACTCAGGCTAAACAGGATGTAACCTTCCAGGGACTGGCACCGGGTTATTATTTCCTGGTGATTAAGAACGGCAGCCAGATTATTAAGAAAACACTTATTAAGAATTAAACATTTTATCAGTTTTTTACAAAAGCGCTTTTATTATATCCCCAAGATAAACCATTTATGAAAATCCATTTTTTCCTTTTATGCCTGGCTGGTATTTTTTGTATTGAACTGCATGCGCAAAATCGCTTGCAGTATGACATAAAAATAAAAAGCACTAATGCCGCAGTGATAACACCCAAACTCAAAATGGGGACCGATGTGAGGCCCGACGGCGAAAGCTTAAGCTACACCGGAAATTACCTGTTACGTAATGGGAAGCCCTGGTTTCCCATTATGGGAGAATTTAATTATGAAAGATATCAGGCGCAACAATGGGAGCAGGAAATTCTGGCCATGAAGGCAGGTGGTGTTGAGGTGATCAGCAGCTATGTTATCTGGATTTTTCATGAAAAGCAAAAAGGTGTTTTTGACTGGAGTGGCAATAATGATCTGAGAAGATTTTTGGCGCTTTGTAAAAAGCATGGAATGTATGTATGGATAAGGATAGGGCCCTGGGTGCATGCTGAAATTAAGAACGGCGGCTTCCCCGACTGGTTGATGGCTGAGAAGATAAAACTGCGGACAGACGATCCCGCATACTTGAACTATGCCGATCGTTTTTTTAAGCAGGAAGCAAAACAATGTGAGGGATATTATTTTAAGGACGGTGGCCCTATCATTGGCGCTCAGCTGGAGAATGAACTAAACTTTAAAAATGCGCCCGAATATGAGCACATGAAGGCATTGAAAAGGATGGCCATACAGGATGGAATAGACGTGCCGTACTACAGTGGATTTGCTCCGGGACCGGATAATCAGGATGAATTTTTATATACCCTTGGCAGCTACCCCGATAGTCCATGGAATACGACAACCAAAGCATTTATTAAACCCGTTTATTTTATCAGGCCTTTGAAAGCAGATGATGACATCGGCAGTGACCTGTTAGGCAAAGTTGACGCTAACGTGCGGAATAATTATCCGTTAATTTCTGCCGAATTGGGTGCGGGTATGCAGAAGACTTACCATAGGCGTGTAGATGTATCCGCTACGGATGTAGCAGCAAACATTTTTACAAAATTAGCAGCAGGCCTAAATGGGTTTGGATATTTTATGTTCCACGGAGGCATGACTCCTCTTAATTGGGCAAATAACAACGGCTTTCAGGAATCAAGGGTTTCTAATTATCCTAATGATATGCCCTTGCTTAATTACGATTTTCAGGCCCCGCTAGGCGCCATGGGGATACCTGCACCTTCTTTTTCAGAATTAAAATTACTTAACCTGTTCGCGCAGGACTACGGCAGCAAACTGGCCGAAACACGACCCTATTTTACCACTAAATTGAAAAGCTCGATGTTCTCTACCGATACGGTGCAGGCTTCGGCCCGCACTAAAAATGGTGCTGGTTTTATTTTTCTTTCCAATTATCAGCGGCTTGTCGCATTGCCCGCGATTAAAAATTTTCAGCTTGATCTAAATGATGGCTCCAAGTCAGAAATGATTCCGGCAAGGCCAATTACTTTCCCTGCTAATCATTATGTCATCTGGCCCTATAAATTAGATATGCAAGGCGCGTTGCTTAAATATGCCACAGTACAGCCCCTTGCTATTTTAAATAATGGTACCACAAAAACGTTCGTGTTTTTTAGAGATTCCATTGCTCCGGAAATGGTATTCGATAACACCACCATTAAAAAGGTAAGCGCATTAAAAGGTTGTTTGTGGGATGCAAAGAATGGCGTTATAACAAGCGACAAAAAACAAGATGATTTTTATTTTGAGATGGTTAATAAGGCGGGGGAAACAGTCAAAGTACTTGTTATCAAAAGGAACAGAGCGTTGCAGGCGTATAAAATTAATTACAATAACGGAAAAGAAGCGCTCATTTTCACAAAAGCATTGTTAAGGCAACAAGCCAATAATCAATGGAGTGTTGAAGCCGCAAGCAAAGACGGCAAGATTGAGGTAGAAACTTATCCAGGCACTGTTATATTGGTGAAATCAATCTCAAATACAGCCAGCTGCAAAAAGGTTAATGCAGGCAGCATTTTTAATTCATTTATTATCAGTGAGCCAATTACTAATAAACCCTCTGTAAGTTATTCCCGTACGGTTGATGGCAATACCAGGGCGGCCCGGTTATTTAAAGACTCGATATTAAATGTATTTAAAAAATCGAAGCAGTTTAACCCGCTGCAACCAGGCCCTTTGTATTTACCAACATTCCATTCATTACCGAATCAGCAATTATACCAGTCAAAATATAATTGCGAACGATCCGCAGGCGTAATAGATTGGGAAGTAACCGTACATTATGACGGCGACGTGCTGACTATATATCAAAATAACAAACTCCTGTACGACCAGTTTAACTATAATGGCATTTGCAAGTACAGATTAAACTATCTGGTTAAGAATACTGCTGCACCGGTATTGCTGCAAATTGTACCAGCAGAAAAGCAATATGATATTTACTGGGGCAGCCTGGAAAAAACATTGAACGATCAATTAACAGCCAAAATAAAGAGTATCGATATCGTGCCGGTGTACAGGTATGGCTTCTCGATAAAAAGAAATGATTAATAGTTTTTGTTCACCGGGTAAAGAAGCTAATGCTCTTAACTCTGCTTTAACCAAATAAAGTATACTCTCAACTGTCGTCGGGGCATTACTAATCGAGAACGGTAGTCAGACCATTAAGAAAACACTTATTAAGAATTAAAAAGGCAGTTACTGCAAAAGTTTGCTGCCTTTTTCTAAAGACCAGTTATATGTATAAATTTTTAAAAAATGTCGGTTGTTTTTTGAGCGGATGCTTGATCAGCCAATCCATACACGCGCAAAATGCGCAGCCGTCGCAGTTGTTTGAGCTGTATAAGCAGGATAAAAGCAAATCAGTCCTGCCCGATTTTTCTTATGTCGGGTATCATTGCGGAGAAAAACCTGTTCCCGAAATAACTAATTACAAAGTATTTAATGTTGTTGATTTTGGCGCCAGACCTAACGACGACGTATCTGACAAAAAGGCTATCCAGGCGGCTATTAATGCCGCTAACAGCAACGGCTCCGGCATCGTTTTTTTTCCGAAAGGGCGGTTTTTAGTAAACGATGACAGCACCCTTACAAAAGGTATTGTATCTAAAGGCAGCAGAATCATTTTTAGAGGAAGCGGTTCGGGCCCCGGCGGTACCGAACTATTTATGAAAGCAATGATGGTGCCTCAAGACCCTAAAAGGATGTGGACAGGAAGGCCCATGTTTACTTTCACTGCAAAGGGCACGGACACCCAAATTGGACAAATTGCAAAGAATGCGAACGTGGGCGATTTTGATCTGAAACTAAGTACAACAGATCATCTGCAAGCAGGCGATTGGATTGCCATAAAGCTGCTCGATAACGCTCCTGAATTGGTTAGCGCAGCACTAGCCCCTGGTAAGGCAAATCCGGCATGGAAATATATCATAGAACAAGGGGTGGATGTTTGTATGTATTACCAGGTAAAAGCCATCTCCAACGGGTACATTACACTCCATGCCCCGCTGGCCTATCCTATTGATATTAAATACAAATGGTCGGTTTACAAATTTGCAAACGCAGAGGAAGTTGGGATCGAGAACATAGCCTTTGCAGGTAACTGGAAACAAAAGTTTGTACACCACCGGTCATGGAAAGACGACAGCGGTTTTAACCTGTTGAGCTTTTCACACTGCACCAATTCATGGATGAAAAACTGCAGGTTTACAGATTGCAACATTGCGGCCATGGTGAGTCAAAGCGCCAATGTTACGGTGATGGACTGTGTGATTACCGGGAATGGCGGGCACGAAGCCATCGGCTCCAATCATTCTACCAACGTGTTGCTGGCCAATCTAAAAGATGAAGCATCGCAATGGCATGCCTTTGGTGTGCAGCATGGTTCTGTTAACACGGTACTTTGGCATTGTTCCTACCCGTCCACCACTTGTTTTGAAGCACATGCCAGCCAGCCAATAAACTCGTTATTTGACAACACCACCGGCGGTTTTATGAGCGGCCGTCAGGGTGGTGCAGTAGAAAATTTGCCCAACCACATGGGGGGCCTGGTATTGTGGAACTATACGCAAACTAATAACCCAGTAAAAGACTTCGATTTTGCACCTTCAAATGATGTATGGTTTAAAATGGTAAACCCCATTGTAGTTGGTTTTACAAGTAAAGGAAGCAGCTTTAAGAAAGGACAGCCAGGTTATTTTGAAAGCATCGGGCAAAAGGTATCGCCGGCTTCATTGTATGAGGCGCAATTGGAATTAAGATTAAAAAAGGTGCCGGATTGGCTGAAGCAACATTAAATAGTTCAGCAAAATATTGCCAGCTCACCAAGATTTATGATACACGCCTTTAATAAATAAGAAATGAAAAATAGTACGCGAAAATTTGTTCTGTTATTTACATCATTGTTAATGTTGACAGCTTTTTCTTTTGGCCAAAAGAAATTAGGCAATGAAACAAAAGAGCAGAAAGCCAAAAGGATGGAATGGTGGACCGATGCCCGGTTTGGAATGTTTATTCATTGGGGCTTGTATGCCTTGCCTGCACGCCATGAGTGGATAAAATTCAGGGAAGAACAGACCAATGAACAGTATCAAAAATATTTTGACCTGTTTAATCCCGATCAGTTCAATCCGAAACTGTGGGCAAAACAAGCGAAAGCAGCCGGTATGAAATACGCTGTTCTAACCACTAAGCATCACGAAGGCTTTTGTTTGTTCGATAGTAAGTATACCGACTATAAAAGCACCAATACACAAGCCAAGCGAGACCTTGTGAAAGAGTTTGTAGATGCTTTCAGAGCAGAGGGAATCAAAATCGGGTTCTATTATTCTTTACTCGATTGGCACCACCCCAATTTTCCGATCGATTATCAACATCCACAGCGTCCGGTAAATATTACAGATACAGCGGCGGCATATGATCAATTGAATAAAAACAGGGATATAGCCGTGTACAGAAAATACTTGTATAACCAGGTTACAGAGCTGCTTACAAACTATGGCAAAATAGATCTGTTGTGGTTAGACTTTTCATATCCCACTAAAGGTAAATCGCCGGGAAAAGGAAAAGACGATTGGGGCTCTGTGGCATTATTACAACAAATCAGAAAATTACAACCCAACATCATCGTGAATAACCGCCTGGATTTAAGCAAGTATGAAGATGGCGCTGACTTTGAAACCCCTGAACAGGTAAAACCCGAAGCATTGACAAAGCTCAGGGGAAAAGCATTTGAAACCTGCCAAACATTTTCAGGATCCTGGGGCTATAACAGAGATGAAGATACCTGGAAATCGCAAAGGCAACTGCTCGACTTGCTCATATCTTCTGTCAGCAACGGCGGCAATCTGATTTTGAATGTTGGGCCAACTGCCCGTGGCGAATTTGACTACAGGGCAAAGAAAGCTTTAGACAGTCTGGCTGATTGGATGCATGCTAACAGCAAGTCAATCTACAAATGCACTTATGCACCCGATGAATATAAAGTGCCGGAAGGATGCAAGCTTACCTATAATACAACGAACAAGAGGTTGTATATACATCTATATAATTACCCCTCTAATGCCAAATTGGTTTTACCTGGCTATAAAGGCAAATTTAAATATGCGCAATTTTTATTTGACAACTCTGAATTAAAATTTGAAATACAGGGAGATGATGTAGTGTTAAAGCTACCAGCTAAAAAACCTTTGTATGAAATACCGGTAATAGAATTGCTATTGAATTGATGCCGAATATTTCAACGGTATTGACGCAGGCAAACGTAAACGTACGGTATACTACAAGGGTGAAAGCATAACCATCAAAAGATAATTTCGGATGCTAAACGGTTAACGATTTATTAACCGTCAAAATAAAGAGTATCGATATCGTTCCGGTGTACAGATATGCTGTTTCGATTGCAAGAGATGCAGTGATAAAAGCAATGAATGCTCAAGGATTAAAACCGACTGAATATTGTAAACAAATGAAAAAAGGAATAAAATTTTTATTGTTACCCGCATTGGTGATGGCTATCGGCCAATTGCTTTTACAGGAACAAGCAATTGCACAAAAAAAAGACAACAACAAAATTCTGCTCTATAAAAACCCGGCTCTTTCAATTGAGAAACGCGTGAATGATCTGATTACGCGGATGACCCTTGAAGAAAAAGTGTACCAAATGTGTGCCTTACGTTTGGGCGATGGAGACGAGGTGTTTAAAACGAGCGGTGTGTATTCGATAGATTATATCCGGCAGCAAATGAAAACACACGGCACGGGCCATATCAGTTGTCCCACCACCGATATGAATGCAGCCTTGAGCGTTAAAACGGCCAACGAAATTCAAAAAGTTGCAGTTCAAGAAACAAGATTAGGCATCCCAACGCTTATTAATGATGAAGCATTACATGGTTTCAAGGGCTTTGGCGCCACCTCTTACCCCCAGGCTATTGCACTTTCCTGTACATGGGACTTGGCCTTAATGAGAAAAATAGCAGATGCCATAGGGAAAGAGGCTTATAGTAGAGGTGTAAGGCAGGCATTAGGCCCGGTACTTGATCTGGCGAGAGATCCACGCCATGGGAGAATGGAGGAAACCTATGGTGAAGACCCTTATCTGGCTTCCCGTTTTGGTGTCGAATTTATCAAAAATGTACAGCAGAATGGCGTTATCTGTACGCCGAAACACTTTGCTGCAAATTTTGTATCCGCCAATGGATCAGATGCGGGCAATATTTCATTGAGCGAAAGAGAACTGAGGGAAATTCATTTGGTTCCTTATAAAGCCGCGGTAACAGAAGCCCATGCAAAATCTATAATGGCGGCCTATAATGCGATAAATGGGGTGCCGTGTCATGCAAATAAATGGCTGCTTACTGATTTGCTGAGAAAAGAATGGGGGTTTTCAGGGTTCACCGTATCTGATTGGAGCGGGGTAATACATACCATGGATATGCACAAAATAGCCGACTCGAAGGGAGAAGCTGCTGTGTTATGTGCCAATGCTGGTTTAGATGTAGATCTTCCCAGATACAAGGCCTATGTGGAATTAATAGACCAGGTTAAAAATGGGAACATTAAACAATCTGTGATTGATGAAAGTGTGAAACGCATTCTTCGGATAAAGTTGGAGTTGGGGTTGTTTGAACATCCATATATTGAGGATACAACACAAGCTGTTAAATTATGTAATGCTCCTGAATTTAGAGCTTTGGCCAAAAGAGCAGCTGAGGAAAGTATTGTGTTACTGAAAAACAAAAACAACGTATTACCTGTAATCGCATCGACAAAAAGTATCGCTGTTATCGGCCCTAATGCCAATACGGTTCAGTTAGGTGGGTATTCAGCCAGTGGAGTGGCTGGCGTTAGTCCGCTTGATGGCATAAAAAACATTTTTGGTTCAGCTGCTACCATTCGTTATGCTAAAGGTTGTACGCTTACGGGTGTTGATTCAACTGGATTTAAAGAAGCAGTGGGTATAGCGCAGCAGTCGGATATAGCAGTGTTGGTAATGGGTGGCCAATATGGCCTGACTGGTGGCGAATCGCAAGACCGGATAGATCTGAATTTGATGGGTGTTCAGGAGGCTTTGATCAAAAGAATAAGCAGCCTGCATAAGCCGGTGATAGTTGTATTGAATGACAGCCGCCCTGTAACCATGTTAAATTGGGTAGATAAAGTGGATGCCGTTTTGCAGATGTTTCCTGCAGGAGAAGAAGGAGGAAACGCCCTGGCAGAAATATTGGCAGGCAAAGTTAATCCATCCGGTAAAACTACAGTTACTATACCCCGAAATACAGGCCAGCTGCCATTAACCCAGATCACCCGTCCTTATGGAAGAGAAGGAAGTATTGCTGAATACCCGGAAACCAAAGGCAAACCAATGGATTTTAAAGATCGGTATTATGCGCTATTCCCTTTCGGTTTCGGATTGTCTTATACCTCATTTCAATATGGCAACATCAAATTTGTAAAGAACAAATTTTCAATAAATGAAAAAATTCAGTTGTCCGTAAATGTTACCAATACAGGTAATAGAGCTGGCGATGAAATAGTACAATTATATTTTACCAACCTGCATTGCAAGCATATTACCCAGGCCCGGCAGCAATTGAGGGCTTTTCAACGTGTAAGCATTCCTGCTGGAGGCACGCAAACCGTTACCTTCATCTTAAATCCATCAGATTTAAGCTATCTGGATGAGAATCTGAAACCTAAAGTAGATCCCGGTGAGTTTGAAATATTTGTCGGTGGCAATAGCGTGGATGGCGTCACCAGTAAATTCACGTTGGTATCCGAAAAGTAATCAGAGTAACAGATCCCTGTTAATATGAAATATTTTGCAAAGAAAGCAGACACTATAATTCAGGAGGCTTTGTCGTCTTTTATCTTGCTAAATCCACAATCTAGATGTGATTATATCCAGGCATTTCCCGCAGTTTTTTGTTTGCTCTTCAATTTCACTTAATAGAAATAGCTTTCCCAATTCCCGATCATTACCATTATGAAAAGAAACATCCGGCTCATTCTTCTTGCACAACTGATTACATTTACAACCGTGAAAGCGCAAACAACTTTTAACTTATATAAAGACGTTATACCGGGAAGCAAACCCGTTAAAAATGAAGAGGTATCCGAAACAGAAGGCGGTATATTGCGCATCAGCAAAATCACCGTTCCTACGCTTACCGCATATATTCCTGAGAAGCAGGATGCTAAAAGAACTGCAGTGATTATTTGCCCCGGCGGCGGTTACCAGATCGTAGCGGCAGATCATGAAGGTGCGGCTATTGCAAAAGAGTTTAACAAAAAAGGTATTACTGCTTTTGTTCTGAAATACCGCCTTCCGAATGAGCATACTATGCAGCACAAAGAGATAGGCCCTTTGCAGGATGCACAACAAGCCATTAAAACGGTAAGAGACAGCGCTGCAAAATGGAACATCGATCCTGCGCGTGTGGGCATAATGGGCTTCTCTGCAGGGGGGCATCTTGCATCTACTGCGGGCACCCATTTCACTAAGCCGGTAATTGACAATAAAGAGAATACCAACCTGCGTCCCGATTTCATGATCCTTATTTATCCCGTAATCAGCTTCCAGGATGTCTACGGCCATGTTGGCTCAAGGGAGCAGTTGATTGGAAAAAATCCTTCGCAGGAAAAAATCAAGGAGTACTCAAACGAATTACAGGTCACTTCAGAAACGCCAACCACCTTCCTCGTACATGCCAGCGACGACAATGTTGTTCATCCGCTAAACAGTATTCTTTTCTACCAGGCATTGCTTGCAAACCATATCCCTGCCGAGTTGCACCTCTATCAAACCGGAGGCCACGGCTTTGGCCGCTACAGACAAAACACTGCTGATGAATGGTTGGACAGGTGTTTTGATTGGATGACGCTGAATGGATGGAGAAGTAATTAAAAGAAGGTGTTTTTGATTGGTGCATAAACAGGCTGTTTTCCTGACACCTATACCCCTACCAAAATTTCAGAACGTACAAAGATTCCCTTTCCAAAATATTCGGGACGATGAAAATCAGGCGCCAGAGCATGGATCTTATTCCAGGCCAGGTAGTGTCGCTCTGGCAGGGCATCTCCACATTTAGAAAAATTAAGACTGCAGGTCATTCCTGCGAAACTGTCGATGTAGTGAAATTGAAACACCTCGGCCGGGATAGCTATAGTGATCTCCCATTCAAATAACCCATTTTCCCCATTAAACGCTATCGAAGTTTGCGTATCGATAAGCTCGAGCCGGCGCCGGTCGATGAACTGCCGGCCGGCCTTGCCACAGCCATACTGCCCCAATACGGTACCGGCGCAGTTAAATTCAAGATTGTAATAGTTCAGATCGTGTCCGAAACGGATAAAAAATCCCACGCAGCTATCTTTAAACACCGGCTCATTGGTACGTTTATGCAGAGCTGCAATATATTTTTCAGCAACGTAATATTTTAGAAAGACCACATCGTGCCCATACCCCATAACAAAGCTCACCCTCGGCTTTTGCCGCACATCCAGCCAAAGCGTATGGAGCATCGGCTGTTTATTTATTTCATCAAGCCTGGCTCCGGCCTGTGCAAGCATATCTGCACCAGGTGCGCAGGCTACAAATGGGATAATTAAGTTATTGGTTTGATTCAAGGGTATTACATTTATCGGCACAGATCTTTTTCACTGCCAGTGTTTGAGTTACCAGCTCCGGCAACGGTTCGACAGCAATTACGTCAACAGCAACCATCGAGCAATCAGGCCGGAACTTTGACGCTGATAAGGTCATCCCCCCTTTGACCGCCGTTTTTGCCGACCGGGGCCAGCAAAAACGGACAGTGTGCAGAGAAACACATCAGGCTATTTGGGTTAGCTCATTTTCCTGCGTGGGGGAAACCAATTATTATTTAACAGTTACAGCCACCTGCTGTACCGTTGTTTTTGAATCATCGGCGGTAGCGTTGGTGGCCACAAAAACCGCATTGTAGCTACCGGCTTGGGTATAGCTATAGGTATAGCTACCCAGAGTGGCAATCTCACTTTTTATGGCTACGCCTGCATCTGGTGTTACCTTGGTCAAGTCAACCGGACCACTAATGGCCCAGGCCTCTGCCGATGCTGTGGCTGCCGTAGTTGCCCCGGTGATCACCAGTGAGGTACCATCGGTATAAACCCAGGCATAATTGTTAGCGTTTTTGGCAGGATCATAGGATACCGCCCAACCCGGACTGTAGCTGGCTACCCCATAGTTGCTTAACGGCTTAGCCGGGCTGTTCAAATTGGCTATAGTATAGGTGGTGGCATCACTCAGCACATTATTGATGGCAAAGTTGGTGATGGTCCATTTGTTCTGGATAGTACCGCTTGCCCCATTGTATTTGAAAGCAAAGTAAACCGGTTTACCTTGTTTGGCCAGATCTGATAAGTCGATCAACCCTGAAGATGTTGCCGTTGTATTTGTTGGTATAGTTGCACGACTGGTGATATCGGTCCAGGTGGCTGATGCAATGTTAGCATTGGTGGTAGCAGTATCGCGTACCAGTACCCCTGCTAAAGTTTTCAGCGCTACACCTTTAAAATCTGTGGATACCAACAAACTAAGCGAGCCTGCCTGTGTGCCGTTGGCCAACTGCGAGGTAAATTGCAATTGCGCTGTACCCGCAGCCTGGGTGCGATTGATATACTGGTAACGTTTACCAACCTCGCCAGAGTAAAAGGTAATCACATTGGGGTTACCGCTGAACTTAAAGTTCACCGTATCGCCAGGCGCAAAGCTGGCAGGCGCGCTGCCATTATTTTTTACCGCGGTTACGCCAAAGCTGGGCGAAGGCACGTCCTGCTTTTTGTTACAGGCAGCCAAAGCAAGGGCGGTGATTGCTATGATATAGGAGAGTTTCATGTGTCTTTTCATTTAAAAGGATGAATAATTGATTACCAACCCGGATTTTGAGTTACAGCCCTGTTGACCGTAATCTCTGATGACGGGATTGGGTACAGGTTATGTCTGGCGGTAATGTTAGATCCGGCCAGCCCGCCATAAGCAAAACTGCCTCCGTTAGTTCTCATATCGGCGCCTAACGCATTCATAGTTTGCACCCAGATACCCCAGCGGATCAGATCCGCACGGCGTAAACTCTCGTAACAAAGCTCGCGGGCGCGCTCATCCTGAATGGCCTGCAGGAACGATGATTGCGACAAACCGGCTGGCAGATCCACCGTTGAAGTGGCAACAGTAGCAGTAACCGTAGCTGCAGCGCCGGCATAGGTAAATACCGCACCGGTGGTTGCAGCTGCAGATGCGCCGCTGGTATTGGTTGGTGCAGTGGCAGTTGAAGTACCTGCTGTGGTTACGTTATACAGGTTATTGCCGTTGGTTACTTGCTGGCCAACGGTATAATTTGTACCAGCCGCCCATACCAAGCCAACTTTGACGGTTGGTGCAGATGTATAACCACTACCCGGATTGGTAATAGCAACGCCATTCACCTTACCGGTGCTGGCAATAGAAGCCATGCCGGTTGCACCGGTACCGCCACCACCAGTGATGGTTAATGGCACGTTGGCTTGTGTGGTGGTTGAGTATGCATAACCGGTGTTGCCGGCAGTAGCAAGGGTAAGGCCGCTTACTACAGATACAGAAGCACCGGCGGTGCTAACATTGAGTCCAAAGGCGCGTCTTCTTACCTGGTTAATAGCGTTGTAAGCGGTAGCACTTGGTCCGTTAACCTGGTTCTCAGCCTCGGCCAGCATCAGCAATACATCCGAGTAACGCAAAAGCGGGAAATTAATAGTTGTATTATTTTTGTTTTTAGGCGCCGGCATGGTCTCATACTCCCGACGGAACTTGCCTTCATTACGATTATATAATTGCGCAGAGGTAAAGAAAACATCAGACACCGGCGTAGTTGCACTATTGTATGAATAGGGTGCAATGGCCCAATCGCGGCGTAAATCGCCGGCACTATATAGGTTGTATAACTTTGCCGTTGCGTCAATAAAGGCATAACTATAACCAATAACATCTGTATTAGCCGATAAGGCGATACCATTGACGTTCCCCAGGCGGCTATAATCGCCCAGGCCATTAGCGTTGTTGTTATTTGCCTCAACCTCCCACATACTCTCTTTTACATCATATATACCTTGATGCAGATTAACAAACATCTGCTTGTAACTTGGATTAAGGCTGTGTTCGCCAGACGACACCACTTTCTGCGCCCAGCTTAGTGCATCCTGGTATTTGGAAACATCATTTAGCGGATACCCGGCCATGGTTAAACAAACCCTTGCCAAGATACCCTCAACTGTGGTTTTTGAAACCCGGCCGCCATAACCCAGAGAGGTTGCTGTATAAACCATACCTTCGGCAGCCTGCATATCTTTCAGCACCTGGGCATAAACGTCCCTGGCAGGCGTACGCGGGATATTAACATCGCTAACCGAGGCTGTGGGTGTGGTTTTGAGCGGCACATCGCCGAAATTGCTTACCAGCAGGAAGTAATAGTAGCCACGCAGAAACATGGTTTCGCCCAGAATGGCTTTCCGCTTGGTTTCGTCCATTGGTGCCAGGTTAATATTCTGGATCAGGATGTTAGCGCGCTCTATCCCCTGATACAACTGGGTCCAGAGGTTATTGACATCGGCATTGGTATAATCAAAATTGTATACCATTACGCCGGTTGTTTGAGCAGACCGGGCATAAAAGCCTTCATCAGTAGCAGCTCCAATGGAAGAAAACATGGCGCTGCCATACATACTTTCTGTAACCAACGGCTGATAAACCCCGGCCAGGGCATTATTGAGTTTTGCTTCAGTATTATAATATTCTGTTTGTGTAAGTGTATCAGATGGAACAGTGTCCAGATTTTTTTTACACGAAACCATTTCCAGGCTCAACAGAGCGGCCAGAAATAAAAGTGAACGTTTCATAGTCAAAATCTTTAGTGGTTAAAAATTAACGTTAGCGCCAAAGGCAATTGTTCTTGCGCGTGGATAAGCGCTGTAATCAAACCCGCCTGTAAGTACAGAGTTGTACGTACTTACTTCCGGATCTTCGCCGGTGTAGTGGGTCCAGGTCCAAAGGTTCTGGGCCGACGCAAACACCCTGATGGATGACACTTTGATTTTTTGTAACCATCCCTTAGGCAGGTTATAACCCAGTTGCACTGTTTTTAAACGCAGATATGAACCATCTTCTACCGTTCTGGATGAGTAGCCACCGCCGAAATAACCACCTACACGGTAGTTGGCAGAGTTTTGATTGGTTGGCGTCCAGCGATCATTATAGCTGGCAAACTGCTCCAGATAAGTGTTACCCAATATATTACCCTCAAATACCATGCGGCTTACGTTCTGTATGTCGTTACCGTAAGACCACTGGAAGAATACGCTCAGGTCAAAATTCCTATAAGTAAAGTTGTTGGTAAAACCACCGGTGTGGATAGGTAGCGAACGGCCGATCACGGTATAATCAGATGAGTTAACTACACCATCGCCGTTCAAGTCCTTGTATTTAATATCACCTGGCTGGATGCTGGCACGATTATTACCATTAGACGCTACATTATCTTTCAGCACGTAGCCACCTGTGGCGGTTCTGTTAAAATCACTATACTGATAGTTGCCATCCCAGATATAACCAAACATTTGCCCCAGCGGCTGCCCTACTCTGGCAATATAGCCCGGGGTTGAAAACCACGAATTTTGCCACTGCGGACTACTTAGCATACTTTCTTGATTATTAGCTAATGCCAACACTTTATTGCTGTTAAAGGCAATATTAAAGCTACTGGTCCAGGTAAAGTCCCGGCTACGAATATTTACTGTACTCAGCGTTAACTCCAGGCCCTGGTTTTGTACACTGCCTATATTTTCATAAGCTGTGCTGTAACCGCTTGACGTAGGTAAGGTAGCGTTGAGCAAAAGGTCTTTAGTGGTTTTGCGATAAACATCAGCTGCCAGGCTGATACGATCGCCAAAAAAAGAAAGATCTATACCGCCATCATACTGAGTAGTGGTTTCCCATTTCAGATCGGGGTTACCGATGGCCAAGGGGATAACGCTGGCCGTTGCGGTATTGTTAAATGAGTAACCATAACTTGCAGGTAAACCGGTAGAAGACAGATAAGCAAAATCTGACACCCGGTTATTACCAGTCTGGCCGTAGCTGAAGCGCAGCTTACCGTTTGATAATACCTTATTACCTTTCAGAAATCCTTCTTCTGTAAACCTCCAGGCAGCAGCTGCCGACGGGAAGTATCCCCAATGATTCTTCGGCGCGAATTTGGAAGAACCGTCTGCACGGAACGAAGCCGTAAGGTAATAAACCGAATTGTAATTATAATTAATACGACCCAGCCATGATTGTGCGTTCCATAAAGAACTGGTGGCTTTAGTGTTAGACGGTATTAGGGTACCCTCATCCAGGCCACTGATACCCAATGACTCGTTAGGTAGCTGACCGGCGCCAAAGCCATACATGTTTGAAGTATTGCCCTGTTGGGTAAAACCGGCCAATACATTCAAGTTGTGCCTGCCGTAGCTCTTGTCCCAGGTCAGCGTATTCTCGTTAGCCCAGTTATTATTCTTGGAGGTAGATACCGATCCGTTAACACCATTAGTTGCCCCGAAAAGCGAGTTGGGGCTACCTAAAGCAGTATGTGTGTTATTAAAGCTTTCGTTACCTATCTCGGTATTGTTAATAATGCCGGTAACGCGCAGTGTCAAGTTTTTGGTGATAGCATAAGACAGATAAGTATTTACGTTTAACGCTGCTGTATTAACGTTACGTACCATATTCTCCTGATTGATCACCGGGTTAAATTTATAATCGTTTGCCGGGTTGGTTGTTGCATCAACCTCTTGTGTTTCACTATAAGGCGACAGCGGGTTTGAACCCCATACACTATACATTACATTAGAGGTACCACTGTTGTTAGAAGCGGCCAGGCTGTTACCAAACTGTTTTAGATAAGAGTAATTGGCATTGATGCCTACTTTCAGTTTGTCATTTATAGCCTGATCTAAAGTGATGCGCCCCTGGTAACGTTTAGAGCCAGTGTTGATAACGGTACCCATCTGATCATCTATTGATCCGGTTACCGCATATGTGGTTTGTTTGTTGCCGCCGCGCAGCGCCACATAATAGTCTCGCAGGCTGCCGGTTCTGAAGAAAGGCGACTGCCAGTCTGTAGTCGGATAGTTTTGATAATCAGCCAGGGTTTTTCCGGGCAAAGTGAAATAGGTATAGGTTGGCGTCGGGGCAACTGCCGAACCAGCTGTAGGGTCGCGCTCCAACTGCATCTGCAGGAAGTCATAACTGTTCATCAGCTTCATGGTTTTGATGTTACTGACAAAGCTCTGTGTTACGTTAGCATTAACAACCGGTACACCGGCTTTACCTTTTTTGGTGGTAATAATCACCACTCCATTGGCGCCACGGGCACCATAGATAGCGGTTGCAGAGGCATCTTTGAGCACATCAAGACTCTCAATATCCTGCGGATTAAGCAAGCTCAGGTTAAACCCTTCTATCGGGAAGCCATCTACTACGTACAGTGGGGTATTGTCTTGCGTAATTGAGTTGGCCCCGCGAACAACGATATTAATTGCCGATCCGGGTTGGCCATCGGCCGAATTAACCTGCACACCGGCCACACGGCCCGCCAATGATTCACCGACAGAAAGCACAGGCGCCTTGGTAACATCAGACATGGATATCCGACCGACAGCCCCCGTCAGGTCTTTTACCTTCTGTGTACCATAACCAACCACCACTACTTCATTCAGGGCAGACGCCTGGTCTTTCATCGTAACGCTAACCTGCAACTTCCCCGAAAGCGGCAGTTTCACTGATTCAAAACCTGTATAGCTAAAAAGCAGTGTAGCATTCTTATTGGAAACCGTAATTGAGAACTTTCCGTTAATATCGGTAACAGCAGCACTGGTGCTATTCTCTATTCTTACGGTTACGCCCGGTAAGGGCAATTGTTGTGTATCCTTAACCACACCGGTCACTTTCTGGGTTTGCGCATACAACCCGGCACACGACGCAAGGATCAACAAAACAAATAGCGCAATCCTTTTTAAACCACTACGAACACTCGTACCGGCAGACTGCATAGCGCATTGTAAATTCATCATAGTCTATATTAAATTAGATTAAAGGGCAATTGGCTTTAATGGATGTGATGCGATGCGCAAAACTTCCAGGTTTACAGGGGGCACCCTGCGTGTAGCATGTTGTAAAATTCTTCTCATCTATATAAAAATTGGTTTGTAATTGGATTTACTAAGTTAAACCAGGCGCCTGCTCCCAAGGGGCAAAATCTTCCTTACCTGGATGAAAATCTTCCCTATTTTTCAGCATGCTGATACCTGAGCAATGCTTCCAGGTAATAATAGTCTGCATAGCACAGCGGCACGTCAATCTCCGCATGGTGCGGCAGACTGCCTACCGAATGCTTGATCAAAAAATTATCGTTAGTATGCGGTATAGCCAGATACACGCTGCTGCTTAACGAGGTTAACATTTGCACGGCCTCATTTTTATAATTAGCACGTTGTTCTCCTTTTGAGAAATCGCTCAGCTCAAACAACGCCGACGATACAACCGCCGCCGCCGAGGCATCTCTGGGGATAGGATCTGAGTACTTATCTCGGTCATAAGCCCAAAGCGGGCGATATCCTGGTTGGTTAACATTAAAATCCCACAGGGGTATTTTATCTTCCGGCAAGCGTTTGTTGTTCAGAAAAAAGTCTGCCAGATGCTGCGCTAATTCCAGGAAGCGTTTATCATGCGTTTCCCGGTAAACCATGGTGAAGCCGTAAATTGCCCATGCCTGTCCACGCGCCCATGTAGAATTATCGGCATAACCCTGACAAGTTTCACGGTTTAATACTTTGCCGGTTTTTTCGTCATAATTTACCACATGGTAAGTGCTGTAATCGGGCCTTACATGGTTTTTCATGGTTGTTTCGGCGTGGTTAACGGCTATTTTATAATAGGTAGAGTCGCCGGTAGCTTTGGTGGCCCAGAACAGCAGTTCCAGGTTCATCATATTGTCAATAATTACCGGATAATGCCACATCGTTTTCCCGTCCCATGACAGCCGCTGATCCCATGATTTGATGGTTTTGGTAACCGGGCTGTAGCGGCTGGCTAATGATTTGGCAGACTGGATCATGATGCTCTTATATTGCGGGTTGTGTGTAAGGCGGTAAGCGTTACCATAACTGCAATACATCATAAAGCCCAGATCGTGAGTTGACTTGTTGTACTGGTTATCGGCCAGTGTGTTTGTCCAGGCCAGGGCGGCGTCTTTCCACTCCTGTTTATGTGTATACTCATAAAGATACCATAAATTACCCGCCCAAAAGCCTGAGGTCCACTCTTTCAGGCTAGTATTTTTAAGCGTACCATCTTCGTTAGCTGTGCGCGGGTAAAGGCGATAATCATGTTGTTCTTTCAACATATCGCTATAAAGTTGCTCGGCTCTTTTAAAACCTTCGCTAATAAGCAGGTCGCCCGAGTTATCAATTGGGGTGAATGCCGTAAATACGACAAAAAAGAGAAGGACTATGGGTATTCGCCTCAACATCATCATCTATTTATTTAATTGGTTTATAACAAGAGTGGCAGTACAGAACAGCCGTTAATTGTAAAGTCAAAGGACGGGACACCAGCGCTGTTTTTGGGAGAAAATCCTCCGTTTATAGGGGAAAATATTCCGTTTTTTTAAGCGTTTAGAGGCACTTCAAAATCAATTTTATACTAACTTTATGCCTCGCTTAAACATGTAAACAGAATTATCCAAATTCTGACAACCAATTATAAATGCATTACACTTTCCGGTTTATTGAAAAGAATTCATATTGCGTTATATGGTGTATGGCAGTAGCAATACTGTTTTGTACACAATATGCAGGCGGACAGGAGCACCGGCTCTATTTTGATAGCTTTAAGGTGAAAGATGGACTGCCTGACAACTCGGTAGTTTCATTAACGCAGGACTCAGGCGGATATGTCTGGGCCGTTACCAGGCATGGACTAAGCAGGTATGATGGGGTAAGTTTTAAAAACTTTAAACATGACGACAGCGACGAGGGCAGTATATCGTCAGACGAATCATTGGGTAGTGTTATCACAGATCGCCTGGGCAGAATTTGGGTTACCTCCAACGGGTTAGAGTTGTACCATCCTGAAAACGAATCGTTTCAGAAAATCCCAGTCGTGGTTCCGGGACTAAAAACTATCTATTTTGATAGCAGAAACAGATTATATCTGGGCGGCATTGGTTGTCTAAAATATTTAGAAGGAAAAAACCTGCAAACTTCAGGAATAATCGACCTGGGCCTCGATAAAAACACGCTAGTTCGTGTGATCTGCGAAGACGATCAGCATAATTTATTGGTCGGAACCACTAAAGGGCTGTTTAAAATAAATTTCCTCAGGCAAAGGCCCAACTCCCCCGCTAAGGCTGTTCTTGTAAATAGGCTTGACATCAGCGACATTACTACTGTTGCACAAGACAAACATCACAACCTATGGATCGGAACAAGGACAAATGGCCTCTATCATTACGATTACAAAACCGGCATTTTCAGCCCCTTTACGAAGGATAGTTCTCCCGATAAAACACTTATTGGCAGCCATATCAGAAAAATAATAGTGGCCAAAAACGGCACCCTATGGATTGGAACACAGGAAGGCTTATCTATCCTCAATATCGATAAGCAACGCTTTTATAATTTTCAATATGATCCCGCTGATCAGCATAGCCTGAGCCAGAATTCCATTTATGATATTTTTCAGGATAAAGCCGGCTCAATTTGGATCGGCACCTATTTTGGTGGGTTGAATGTGGTGCACCCGGAAGGTGCCCCTTTTACAGTTTTTCAAAACAATGCCTATAAAAACAGTATTAGCAGCAACATTATCAGTACCATTACGCAGGATGCGCATCACAACCTTTGGATAGGCACTGAAGCCGGAGGAGTTAATTTCTGGGACAAGCAAACCGGGCGGTTTACAGTTTTCAGAAACAACGTTGCCGATAAAACAAGCCTCAGTTCTAACCTTGTAAAGGCCATTGCTATCGATCAGCAAGGCGATGTATATATAGGTACGTCTACCGGAGGTCTCAATATATACCACCCCTCAGATGGCAGGTTCGAAAACTTCTGGTACTCCAGGCAAAAAACAATTCCGGGAGTCAGCGGAGATGATGTCAGGTGCCTCCTCATAACCCATCAAAATGAGGTTTTGGTGGGTACCAGTACCGGTGTTAAGATTTTTCTAAAAAATGAGCGGCGTTTTATCGCGGTAAACGCAAATAATACAGAACAACTTTGGGTTAACACCTTATTTGAAGATAAGGATCATACCATATGGGCGGGAACGTCCAACGGCTTATATCAGATGACGAAAGGAGGACAAATGAAGCGCATGGATTTCTTTGACTCAGCAACGCAGCACAGGCCCCTCGCTTTTAATATTAATTGCATGCAGCAGGATAACTTAGGTCGCTTGTGGGTGGGGACTTATTATAAGGGACTGCTTTTATTGGATCAGCCGAAGCACTCCTTTCATGCCATTACAACCCGTGAAGGACTGGCGGGAAATAACGTATTGGGCATACTTGCCGATACACATAATAACCTGTGGATAAGCACCAATGACGGCCTTTCAAAATTTGATGTTCTGCATGGACGCTTTCAGAATCTGAAAACGGAGGACGGCTTGCCCGATAATCAGTTTAACAAAGGATCTTATTATAAACAGAACGACAGCACTTTTTATTTTGGCACCTACAACGGTCTGATCAATTTTAATCCGGCCATGATCACCCAAAACCAGGCACCGCCAAAGGTTGTTTTTTCTTCTATAAAATTGTTTAATCAGCCATTAAAGATTAAGCAGCAGCATGAGCTGCTAAAGGGCGATCTGAGCTATGAACGCGAGCTAACCTTTAAGTATAACCAGAACGTATTTACCGTTGGGTTTGCCGCACTCAACTTTATCAAATCATCTAAAAACAGGTATGCCTACCGCCTAACCGGCTTTGACCACGACTGGAATTATGTTGATCAGCCCGCGGCTACCTATACTAACCTGGCAGCAGGCGATTATCAATTACAGGTTAAGGCGGCTAATAACGATGGCGTATGGAACCAGCAGCCAGCCGTTCTCTATATTCATGTTTTGCCGGCACCCTGGAAAACCTGGTGGGCCTATGTTATCTACCTTATCATCGCAGTCATTATTATGGCTTATATCAGGCGGTTTTTACGCGCCAGGATGCAACTGAGGCAGGAGCTTTTCAGAGAACGTATTGAGGCAGAGCAGGAGAAAAAAAGCCATCAGCGGCAGCTTGATTTTTTTACCGATATCTCTCACGAGATCAGAACGCCGCTCACACTTATTTTAGGACCGGCCGAGCGCCTTGCAGCTATTAAAATAGACAATAAAAACGCAAGGCAGTATATTGACAGCATTGAGAATAATGCAAACCGTTTGTACAAACTGGTCACCGAATTGCTGGATTTCAGAAAAGCGGGAGCCAACCAGCTGCATCTGTATCCGACAGAGGAAGACCTGATCAAATTCTTAAAAGAGATTTTCTGCGCTTTTCAGTCCTCGGCTGAAATTAAGGATATTAACTTTCAATTTAACGCCCAGGCGATACCGCTAACGGTTTGTTTTGATCGCGATCAACTTGAAAAAGTATTCAACAATCTGTTTATCAATGCCCTGAAGTTTACGCCCGCGGGCGGATCAATCAAAGTTTCGGTTCATGAAAACACCACCGATAACCAGGTAGAGGTTGTAGTGGAAGACAACGGCAAAGGAATACGACCGGAAGATATTGATCGTATTTTTGACACTTTTTATCAGGCTGAATCTTCGGCCGGCACCGGTATAGGGCTGGCACTTTCTAAACGTTTGGTTGAACTTCACGAGGGTACAATCAGTGTACTCAGCAAAGCAGCAATTGATGGACAGGGAGGGTTTACGGCATTCACAGTGAAGTTGCCATTAGGCAAAGAACATATCACGAACGACCAAGTTGTTCTGAACGATTCTCTACCGCAACATGATTTCACATTTTTAGGTAGCGAGCCGAATGAAGAACCTGCCGAAGAAGAGGCGCTCCCATCATCCCAGAGAGCCGGTAACCGCAGTATTTTGCTGGTAGAAGACAATGATGAAGTACGTGAGTTTATCAGGCAATCGCTGGAAAACGACTACCAGGTGATCGAGGCAAAGAACGGGCAGGAAGGATTGAGTTATGCTACCCGCCTAATACCGGACTTGATTATCAGTGATGTGATGATGCCGGTAATGGATGGCTTAGAACTTTGCTCCCGTATTAAAGCTGACATCAGAACCAGTCATATCCCAGTAATCCTGCTTACGGCAAAGGCGGCCCCCGTTCATCATATCCACGGACTGCAGCACGGGGCCGACGCTTATATAACCAAGCCATTCAGTACCCAGGCGCTGCACCTCAATATCCACAACATGCTAACGCTCATCAGCGCACAGCAGCGAAAGTATAGCGAGCGCCTGAGTCTCCCCCCTCTTCCCCTGCATCATCAGGAATCAGAAGATGAGAAATTACTTTACAAATTGCAGGAGATCATACAAAACAACATAGACAACCCGGAGCTTGACCTTACTACACTCACCCGCGAGCTGGGCATGAGTAAATCTGTTTTGTACAAAAAATTCAGCGCACTCACCAATCAATCGCTCAATAACTTTATCAAAACAGAGCGTCTTAAGAAAGCCGTTAAACTATTCAAAGAAGGCGAAACATCGGTAATTGCGGCGGCCGTTAAGGTGGGATTCAATGATGTTAAATACTTCAGCAAGGAATTTAAAAAGCTTTATAATGTTACTCCGAACGAGTATTTGAATGGTGGCTCAGAATGAATTATTGGCATTTAACTACTGGTATACAACGCCGCTCGGAAGTTATTTATCAATTTGATAAACGAATATAAGATTCCTAAAGGCAAAATATTTATCAGATAATTCGCTCACTTTGATATAAAGATTAACTCATCTTTTCTTTTTAAGCACCCTTTTAAACAGCTCCAAAAACTCCAGAAGCTGTTCAAACGATTGCTCCCCATCGGTACAAAAGGAAACAACACAGGGTCGTTGTTTCCTTTTTTTTATGCCGATAAAAATCTGATCGAGAATTAATTATCTCTTACTTCGCTAAAGCGAAGATCGATCGCGCACCAGAAACAACGCAAGGCTTTATCTCAGATCAATAACACAACCAGCTGATTATAAATAAATTAGCCTATTTCATTTTTTTCATCCATTGACGATCAAATAATTGTAACTTTTGTTTTTAAAGTTTCCACCAGGTGAAATTATTTACTCTTAGTATTTAGGATGCTATCTATCAGTAAATTAGGGCAATAATTCTCTAAAACTTTCACTTGACAATATCGTAATTGCACTCTTTTTATTACGAATCAACTAATTGTTAAAGGTCATGGATGGCAATCTTAATCAAACTGGCATACCCGTTTCTCCGTCACTGTCTGCTATAACGCCAAATCCGGCCGATCCTGGAAAGAAAATATCAAAAAAGAGACTACTAAGAATATCCGTTTTGTGTATCGTAGTGGCCATGGCTATTAGTGTAATTGCCAAGCTGTTGGTTATGCTAATCAATATGGTAACCAATCTTTCTTTTTTTGGATCAATTAACCCTTCTTTTCTCAATCCCTCCGGTAATCACCTGGGCGTATGGGTTATATTTATACCAGTAATTGGCGGTATTGCAGTAGGATTAATGGCACTTTACGGCTCCAAAGCCATTCGCGGCCATGGTATACCAGAGGCGATGGAGCAAATACTAACCAATCAAAGCCGGATAAAACCATCCATAACGCTTTTAAAGCCTATATCATCTGCCATAGCTATTGGTACAGGGGGACCGTTTGGGGCCGAAGGGCCTATTATAGCCACGGGCGGCGCATTAGGCTCAACGCTCGGCCAGTTATTCAAAATCACTTCAAATGAGCGGAAAGTGGTGCTGGCGGCCGGGGCCACGGCTGGCATGTCGGCCATATTTGGAACGCCGATCGCCTCTGTATTTTTAGCGATAGAATTGTTATTGTTTGAGTTTTCTCCAAGATCCATTTTGCCGGTTGCGTTGGCATGTATCACCGGTGCGGCCGGCCATCATTTGTTATTCGGGGTTGGGCCGGTATTTCCGATGGCCGATTTGGAAATACCATCAAACGGCGCTTTGGCCATTTATAGCACCCTGGGGTTGGTTGTTGGGTTCTTATCGTTGGGTATAACCAGGTTTGTTTATGTAATGGAAGATCTTTTTGAAAAAATCCCCGTGCATTGGATGTGGTGGCCCGCCATAGGTGGTTTGGCAGTAGGCGTTATTGGCTATTTTGTGCCGCAAACATTAGGCGTTGGTTATAATAACATCACCAGCGTGCTATCCGGGTCAGTTGCTTTGCTGGTGGTGTTGCGTTTGTTCTTCTTTAAATTCTTGTCCTGGGCCATTGCGTTGGGAAGCGGCACCTCCGGCGGAACGCTGGCGCCGTTGCTTACCATTGGCGGTGCCGCCGGATCTGTTATTGGCATAGTGATTATTAACGTTTTCCCAAATTCGGGCATTAACATTCCGATGTGTGCGCTGATCGGGATGTCGGCTTTGTTTGCAGGTGCATCAAGGGCTTACTTAACCAGCATTACGTTTGCTTTAGAAGCAACCGGTCAGTTCCATGCGTTACTTCCATTGCTAGGTGGATGTACAGCTGCTTACCTCGTCTCTTTTTTCCTGATGGAGAATACCATTATGACAGAGAAGATAGCACGCAAGGGAGTTACCGCACCCGATTCTTTTGAACCTGACATTTTAAGTAAGTTAATTGTAAAAGACGTCATCACTGCCGATATGAATATTCTTGACGCCGATATGGAGATTAAAATGGTAAGAGAAGAGCTAAAATCTCAAAACAAAAAAGATCTTTATTACCTGGCTGTTGACAAGGACTGTAATTATATAGGCATCATTAGCCTTGCAGACATCAACAAGCACGATGTTAACCCCGAAGATAAGCTAAATACCATTCTAAGAACCACCAAGCTGTATATCACTTATAACGACAGCTTACAGAAAGCAATTGCGCTAATGGCAACAGAAGGTGTAGAGGCTGTACCTGTTGTTGCATCAAATAAAGTTATTGGTTTACTGAATTATAAAGATATGATGGATGCTTATAAATTTTACCGACAGGAAAATGAGCGGGCCGATCGTCAAATCTCATTTCATAAACAGCGTTTGAAAATACTGGCCCGCAGCAGAAAACTTTTTAAACCGGCACATAAATACTGATTGCACCTATGCACTGTGAAAAACCATGCCGCCCTCATACCTTAATATAGATCTTCCTTCTATAAAGCACATACATCGGCAACCAGCAGAGCAGCACAATTACAATAGAACCGGCAAGCGAAGCATTGTAGGGCGATGAGAAGCAAGGCGCAACCAGGCGGTTCTGAATAAACACCATTCCGTCCATACCGCTAATTGTCATCATATTAAAAACAGCGCGAATGATATCGCTGACAATATAGGCCATCAGCGCATTCATCCCGAAAACAACTAAGGGCCAGGTAAAACGCTGCCGGCCTTTTATATCAACCAGCCAGTAGGTAAAGGCCAGCACGTTAAGTGCTATTCCGCCGGTTAGCAGTACGTAAGAGCTGGTCCACAGTTTTTTATTGATGGGGAAAAAGATATGCCAGAACAACGCCAGCACAATGGCCCCGATGCCGTAAACAAACAGCCAGCTCACCTTATCGCCAGGCTCAACGTTGTTGCGTTTTAGCCACTCGCCTGCCCTAACGCCAATTAAACAACTTGCTATGGAAGGTAACGTACTCAGCAAACCTTCGGGGTCCCACTGTATTTTATACAGGTGCGTAGTTCCAAAAACTGCACGATCTATCCAGGCTCCCCAGTTATCTGCGGGCGCAAGGCTCGGATAATCTGCGTAAGGCACCGGCACAAAACACAGCAGCACAAAATATCCCACCAGAATGGCAGCTAAAACTATGTTCTGACTCTTAGAACTGGTTTTTAAGTACAGTATTGTTGTTAAAAAGAACACTACGCCTATACGCTGCAATACGCCCGGGATGCGAAGATGTGTTAACAGATACCCTGCTTTGGCGGTGATGGTGGTTACATCGTCAGGCACCTGATGTTTTACGAACAGCAGGATAGCCCACGAGATCAGAATCAACCATACCATCCGTTTAAAGGCACTGAGAATGATCTTTCCATGATTTCCTTCCTTTTTCTTCCGCTCCATGGCAAAAACAATGGATACGCCAACCATGAACAGAAAACAGGGAAAAACCAGGTCGGTCAGCGTAAAACCATTCCACTCAGAATGATTCAACTGACTGTATTTATGTTTGCTGTCCCCGGCATTATTCACCAGGATCATCAGCGCAACGGTTCCTCCCCTGAAAATATCCAGCGACAGCAGCCGGGGGCTTTTTAATGCAGATTTTTCCATCCCCCCGGTTATTTCTGATGTTTGGTACGATAAACCTGCGGATGCGCGGTTACATACTCATGCAGCTGCACACCAGCCAGCAGGAACGCACCCGGTCCGTAAACTTCGGTGCTGCCATCGGTCACCTTATCCGGACTGGCGCCGATAGGTTGTACATTGCCCAGCATACCATCGGCATGTACAGACGAGGTTAATGCACTCCAGGCCTTTTTTACCACCGGCCAATACTTTTTATCGTCCAATAGTTTGTGGTTCATGCCCCAAAGCAGCGCGTAGCAGTAAAAGCCGGTGCCGCTGGTTTCTTTAATATCGTAGCTTCCGGGATCAAGCAGTGAGGCATGCCAGCTGCCATCTGGCTGTTGCAATGAGGCCACCTTTGCTGCCATGTTCTTGTATAGTTCTTCAAACCGCGTCCGATCCGGATAATTTGCAGGCATGTTTTCCATAACGCGCACCAGTCCGGCTAATACCCAACCGTTACCGCGCGACCAAAACACGGGTTTGCCGTTTTGTTCTTTCTTCCCAAAAAAGCTTTGATCGCGGAAGTACAGTTGCTCTGCCGGGTTGTACAGATAGTCGGTTGTTTTCCACCACAATTTGGTGGCGCAATCCAGGTATTTAGTATCGCCTGTGGCTTTGCTCAGGTAGGCCAGCGCTGTTGGCCCCATAAACAAGGCATCGCACCAGGCCCATTCGCGGTTGGCAATTCCGTTTTTCCATTCCAGGCTCTCGTTGTGGGGTTTGGCAATAATGCTGTCGGCCTGTGTTTTCCAGGCGGCAATCATTTTGGCATCCTTATAATTCATATAAAGCTGTGCGTACAGCTGGCCAATACAGTAATCATCAGCCATAAACCTGCGCTTGCCGGTGTTCCACTTTAAATCCTCGCCTATTTTTACCATCGGCTTCAGGTATTTCTCGTTACCCGGCATGTTGCCTAGTGCATAAATGCCGGTATAACAGGCGGCGTTGGTCCAATCTACCTCGGGGTGATTAAAGCCGTTAGTGCTCCATGCGTTCAACTGCCAATCGGCCACGCGGTGCATCACCTCCATAATGTAGGCTGGTTTCAGGTTATCGTCTGGCGGCGTAGCGGCCATAGCTGGTTTATTAAGCGTAATTAAGGCTGCGGCAGCAAACAGCAAACGCCTGGTCTTCGGTATAAACATCATGTTTGAATTTGGTTTGAGAATTAACTGGTAAAAGCAAACATATATACCTGCACGGATTCTTTATTTGAAACCATACCGTTTTAGACAAAATTGAAAGCAATAAAACCAATTTCTAAAGAGCCGCCCGAGATAGCGCGATGGTTTAGCCACAGACAAACCAGCATTTAGGAAAAAACACATCCTGTTTATTCAACACCAACTAAACTATTACGGACGATTTTAAAAGCGCGAAACCTGGCCCTGCCGTAATTTCGTTTAACCATTTTTAAATCAGTTATGAAGATATTTTTCAGCACCATGTTTACCTGTCTCCTGTTTACAGGGTCTTTGCTGACAGCCCATGCTCAGGAACAGCCGGTAACCAAAGAAAGCTTTGCCTGCATCAACCTCAAACATCGGGGACTTGAAAAAGTAAGGCAACAGTTTGATGCCGGCCGCTATGATGCCGCGGCCACCGCACTGCTCAGCTATTACCGCAACCGCACCGGCATGCTGCGACCAAACTTTGACCTAGATGAACTGAAAAGATCAACCGGCAAAAAGTTAAGTCCCGATATACGGGAAGCGGCAGACAATGCCTTGCTGCATAAATTTAAACCGCACAAGGCTTACCCTTACTATGATTTTGGCAAGGATATTAACTGGCAACTGCGCCCCGTGCCCGATCAATTGTTCAATACTTTCCTTCACCGAACCGCCTTTTGGGAGCCATTGGGCAAGGCCTACTGGGCCACCGGCGATGAAAGATACGCCCGGGAATGGATCACCGAGGTGCGCGACTGGATTAAAAAGAATCAACCAGGCGCTTACCCTGACGACAAAGATTACGCATGGAAAGCTTTCGTTGTATCGTTCCGCCTCAATTACTGGAGCAGCTATTTCAATATGTTCCTGAAGTCGCCCAACTTCACACCTGCCTTTTTGATGGAGTTTCTGGATGTTTATGCCCAGCAGGCCGATTACGTGCTGGCCAACTATACGCCCGACGGCAACCACCGCTTGTTTGAGGCCGAGCACATGATGTATGCCGGTTACAGCTTCCCCGAGATGCAGCATTGCAGCACCTGGAGCGCCAGCGGCATCAAGGTACTGAACGAGGAGATTGGCAAACAGATCTTGCCAGACGGCGTGGATTTTGAGCTATCAACCTCCTATCACATCACCGTGCTCACTACTTTTCTGGAAGGTTTGAAGATTGCGCAACAAGCAGGCGCAGAAAACGATTTCCCGGAGAGCTATCGCAACCTGGTTAAACAGATGATCGATGCCGTTGGTAAATATTCTTTCCCTGATTATACTTTCCCGCTATATGGCAATTCCTTCCTGACCGACAAAGCGCAGATGATAAAAAGCTACCGGGACTGGTCTACGGTGTTTCCTCTAGATCAAACTATCCGCTGGTTTGCTACAGATGGGGCATCGGGCAGTGCTCCGGATTATCATTCATCTGCCTTGCACAATGCCGGTTTTTACACCTTCCGCAGCAGTAATCCGCTGGATATGAAGAGTACGGTGATGCAGATCAAAGCTGGTCCACCGGCCGGGTTCCACTCCCATCCTGATAACGGCAACTTTGTGCTATGGGTAAAAGGCCGCAACTTTACGCCCGATGCCGGCAGCTTTGTTTATGCCAACGTGGGCAACATTGTTAACCCCAAAAGAGATTGGTACCGCAGCACCAAAGCCCACCAAACGCTAACACTTGACGACCAGAACATCGAAAACAAAGCCGAGGAAAAGAAATGGACGCCCAGCGGAGACATAGAAGTATTGACTTACACCAACCCCAGCTATGAGCACCTGAGCCATCAGCGCAGCTTTCTGTTTGTTGATCATGCTTATTTGATCATCGTTGATAAAGCTTATGGCAGCGCCACAGGTAAACTGGGCATTCATTTTAACCTGCAAGAAGATAGTAAACCTGTGGTTGATCAAGCGCATAACCGCATAAACACCACCTACGCTGACGGCAACAATCTGCTGATCCAAAATTTAAATGCAGATCAAATAGGGTTAAAGGCAACAGATAGTTTTGTGTCTTATCAATATCAAAAAGAAAAGCCTCGTCCAGCATTTGTATTTGAGAAGCCCAAAGCTAATGCCAACGCGCAAACATTTATCACCATCTTATACCCTTATACCGGCAAGACAGCGCCAAACATCAGCCTGAAAGAAAATGCGGGGAATGATTATGAAAAGGGAGTGATCAATATTACGATTACGGTAAACGGCCGAAAAAGAGATATCCAAACAACGCTTCTTCAATAAGAAGCGTTGTTAAAATTCTATCAGACTCACGTGTTGTTCACTTTCCTGAAACAACTGAAATAAGCCCCGGTGAAAGGTATCATCCCGGTTGCTCCAGCAAGTAATCCTGGTGGATAGCTCTTCCTTGAGATTCTGAAAAAAATCGAGGTTATAACGAACAAGATCTCCGCCTAAAACAACTGTGTGGATGTGGCTATTGGCCGCCTCTCTGACCAGGAAGCTCAGAGCACGGCGCAGGAAATCTTTGAGCACGTCGCGGGCTGCAACACTTTCCTTACTCAATGCCGTCAACTGACCGACATTCATAACCGATATACCGGTTTCCTGATGATAGCCGCGCATTAAGGCCTGGGCCGACAGGTAATCATTAGCACGCTTATTTAAATAGCGTTTTGACTCCCAACCCAAATGCTGGATGCCCCCGCCTGTAATTACCGAGGCCGACAGGTCTGTACCAAAATGCACACCGGCCACACCCGGGACATCAAGGCCGGGCCGGGCAAAAAGCTCGCCTTTTAAATAAGCTGTTCCGTTATAATGTAACTGCACATCCTCGGGCTGCAGATTTAAGATTTCGGCAAAAAACTCAACCAGGCAAATGGGGTATAACTTAGCATACCGCTCTGCACAAGCCGGAATGTATTGAGCTTTTGGATCAATAAAAGGTAAAGGCACCGAAACGGCGCATCCGGTTAAATTGGCAAGATGTTTGGCAGGTAAATCGGCAATGGCGTTCGCCCAGATCTGCAGCAACATGTTCTGCCCCACTTTATAACTAACCGGGATGCGCTGATAACTCTGTGGCACTATGCCCCCTGTTTCGCGGTTAAACAGACAGGTAGAAAAATGTGCCCCGCCAATGTGTAGTGTTAAAAATGTCTCTGTCGCTGTCATTCTCTCTCGTTTACTTCGTTTTCATTTGATTCACCTAACCCTTGGACTACCGTGCATAGTCCTTATACTTGGTTTGCAATTGCTGTAATTGCACTTTCAGTTGTTTCAAGGTGGTAGCATACTTTGGATTATGGTATTGGTTATGCATCTCATGCGGATCGTTCTTCAGATCATACAGTTCCCACTCGTTTATATCATTATAAAAATGAATCAGCTTAAACCGGTTAGTGCGGATGCCGTAATGCCGTTTTACCATGTGCCAGCCCGGGAATTCGAAGTAGTGGTAATAAACAGCCTTACGCCAGTTGGCAGGTGTTTTACCCGCCTTATCCAAAACCGGACGCAGAGAAACACCCTGCATATCTGCCGGTGTTTTTACGCCTGCATAATCCAGCAAAGTGGGGGCAAAATCAAGGTTCATGGCCAGTGCGTTGCTCACGCTGCCTGCTTTGATGGCCGGTGGATATCTTACCAGCAGCGGCGTGCGTAAAGACTCCTCATACATAAAGCGTTTGTCAAACCAGCCATGCTCGCCCAGGTAAAATCCCTGATCTGAGGTGTAAACGATGATGGTATTATCCAACTCCCCTATTTGTTTCAAATAATCCAGCAGGCGGCCCACGTTTTCGTCCACACTCACCACACAGGCCATATAATCGCGCATATACTGCTGGTATTTCCATTTTACCAGGGCATCGCCTTTTAAATGAAGTTTTTTAAACTCGGCCACCCGGCGATCATAAACCTTGTTCCACGCGGCCTTCTGCTCCGGGGTAAAACGGTTATATACCTGGAAGAAACGTTGCTTATCCAACGAGGCATCATTGGCTTGCAGGTATTCATCGGCCTTATCATCTTTAAATGGCGTCGTAGCAACAACCCTGGCCATAGAGTCCAGTTGTTTTGACGACATCAGCTTCAGATCCCAGGCATCCCACATATTGGTGGCAATGTTCATCATCTGCTCTTTGGCTGCGCGACCTCGATCTTTGTATTTATCCAGCAGATTAAAAGGCTCCGGGAACACCGTATGATCAAACATCCCCAAATGCCGCATGGCCGGGAGCCAGTTGCGATGCGGGGCTTTATGCTGATAGATGAGTAAAAACGGTTTGTCTTTATCGCGTTTCTGCAAAAAACTGATGGCCTTATCGGTTATAATATCGGTTACGTAGCCTTGCTCGGTTATTCGTTTCCCGTTTTCAATAAACTGCGGCTGGTAATAATCACCCTGATTGGGCAACACGCTATAATAGTCAAACCCAACAGGCAGCGTGCCTAAATGCCATTTGCCAATCATGGCGGTTTGGTAGCCTGCCCGCTTTAACAACTGCGGATAGATTACCTGAGTACTGTCAAAGATCTTGGTATTATCGGTCAAACCATTGAGGTGATTATACTTCCCGGTAAGTATCGTAGCACGCGACGGCCCGCACACGGCATTGGTAACAAAACAGTTTTTAAACCTGATACCTTCATTGGCTATGCGGTCAAGGTTTGGCGTTTTGATCAGTTTACTACCATAGCAACTCATGGCCTGGGTGGTATGATCGTCCGTCATTATAAAAACAATATTGGGCTTTCTGCCTGCCGGTTGTTGTGCCATCGCCTGTTGAGAAACTGATAGCAATAACACCAGCCAGCCAAACGACTTGAGAGATCTGTAGTTCATATCGGTTTTATGATTTATAGCGTCAAATCAGCATTAACAATGCTTTATTTTCCACATACAATTTTAAGCCGATAACAAATCTCTCCCTTTAAACACTGGTTTAAATGCTTTAAGAATTGATGAAACCGGGCGATAATATTTAGAAGTGCCGATGGATTGATCTCAGGATAACGGGCATGAATAATCAACAACAGATTAACCAAAACCTAAAGTAATAAGCACCATTTTAAAAGCCCGTCCCTGCGTGCTTATCTAACTTGCATCCCATAATTTTTAAAAATCAACACCTTATGAAGTTTGATAGCAACACCAAAACGGCATGTACTATTGCCATTGTTTTAGCCCTGCTGTGGAACCTGCGTTCTGAAGGGCAAACGCGCCCGCCGCAATGGTTTACCAAATCAAAAAATGCCGCCGTGTATCAACTCACCCGCGCGGCTGCGGTTTATCAGCCGGGCTTAACTCCACGCTCTATTAAACCCGATGGCACCGTGCGCCTGGCACCCCAAAGCGATTGGACCTGCGGATTTTTTCCCGGCAGTTTATGGTATGCCTACGAGCTATCGGGCAAAAAGCAACTGGCCACAGATGCTGACCGGTTTACCCTCGGACTGGACTCGGTGCAGCACTTCACCTTCACCCACGATCTGGGTTTTATGCTTTATGACTCATACGGCAATGGCTACCGCCTAACTGGCAATAAGAAATATTTAAAGCCTCTGGAAAATGGCGCCATGAATCTGTATAAACGCTACAGCCCCGTAACGCACACCATCCGCTCATGGGATTTTGGCAAGTGGCAGTACCCGGTAATTATTGATAACATGATGAATGTTGATTACCTGTTCTGGTCGGCCAAAAAGTTTAACAAACCGGTTTACGCCATGGCCGCTAAAAACCATGCTGATGTTACCATGTTGAATCACTTTAGAAAAGATTACAGCTCGTACCACGTAGTAAGTTATGATACCATTACCGGCAAGGCGGTTGAAAAAGTAACCTTTCAGGGATTGGCTGATAGCTCTGCCTGGGCACGCGGGCAAGCATGGGGCCTGTATGGCTTCACCCAAGCTTATATCTATACACACAATCAGAAATACCTGGATCAGGCCAAACACATTGCCGCGTTCATCATGAACCATCCGCGCACACCGGCCGATAAAGTTCCGTACTGGGATTATGATGCACCGGATATCCCGAACACTTATCGCGACGTATCTGCTGCAGCCGTTATGGCTTCGGGCCTGTTGCAGCTGAGTACGCAGGTAGCTAACGGCCAAAACTACTTTAAATATGCAGAGCAGATCCTGCAGTCGTTATCTACAGATCAATACCTGTACAAACCAGGCACCGGGCATTATTTTATTTTGAAACACAGTGTTGGCGCCCTTCCCCTAAAATCAGAAATAGACACCCCAATTAACTATGCCGATTATTATTTCCTGGAAGCATTAAACCGCTATGCCATTATTAAACACATTAAACTAAATTAACCCCACGAAAACCAATGATGAGAAAACTGATTTATAGCCTGATAGTCATCTGTGCCCTGCCATTTATGGCTGGCGCCCAGGCTAAACTGATCACAACAACTGATAAGGCGGCGTTATTTGCGCGCCTTGATCTTAAGCGACCCGGTCTTGAAGCCGCGGGCAAGCTGGCAGCCCAAGGCGATTATGACAACGCCGCCGTGGCCCTGCTGAAATATTACCGCCAGCGCACCAACGCAACCATTCCGGATTATAGCACTGACGATAGGGCCACCTACGCCGGAAAAAAGCTGCCTAAGGGCGTGCAGGAAAAAGCCGACAAGGGCATGCAGCACCTATTTTTTGTGCATACCGGGTATGATTATTTTGACTACGGTAAAGACATTAACTGGCAGAACTGGCCGGTAAAAGACAACGAAGTGCGCTGGCAGCTACACCGCATGTACTGGTGGGAGCCGATGGGGCTGGCTTACTGGTCATCTGGTGATGAAAAGTATGCCAAAGAATGGATGCTGCAGTATGAGGACTGGATTAAGAAGAACCCACTTGGCTTATCGGCTGATAATGACCGCTACGCCTGGCGACCGCTGGAGGTTTCTGAGCGTTTGGAAAGCCAGCTGAACCTGTTTATTATGTTTATCAACTCGCCTAATTTCACACCACAGTTTTTGGTTGAGTTTTTAAATAATTACGCCAACCACGCCGACTATCTATCGGGCCATTACAGTGAACAAGGTAACCATTTGCTGTTTGAATCGCAGCGCATAATTGATGCTGGTTGTTTCTTCCCTGAGTTTAGCAATGCTGATAAATGGCGTAAAGGCGGCATTGAAAACCTTAATCGCGAGATCAAGAAACAGATCTATCCTGATGGGCTGCAGTTTGAGCTGTCGCCTAATTACCACGTTTCTATGATCAACGTGTTTTTAAAAGCCCTGAGAGCTACCCAGCTTACAGGCCTGGAAAATGAATTTCCGCAGAGCTATAAAAACACAACTGAGCAGATGATTATGGCGCTGGCCAATTTCTCATTCCCAGACTATGTTTACCCCATGTTTGCCGATTCTAAGTTGGTGTATAAAAACGAAATGGTAAAGAATTACCAGAAATGGGTTCAGGTGTTTCCAAAAAATGAGATGATCCATTACCTGGCCACAGAGGGCAAGGAAGGTCATTTACCTGCGTATCTGTCGTACCCTTTAAAAACCGGTGGTTTCTACACTTTCAGAAACGGTTGGGATATGAACTCCACGGTGATGGTGCTTCGTGCTGGCCCCCGGGGAGAATTTCATGCCCAACCCGATAACGGCACGTTTGACCTGTGGGTGAAGGGCCGCGATTTCACCCCCGATGCCGGCAGTTACGTTTACAGCGGCGACGCCAGCATTATGAAACTGCGCAACTGGTACCGCCAGAGCATGGTGCATAAAACACTCACGCTCAACAACCAAAACATGGAGACCTGCGACGCTAAATTAAAATACTGGAAAACATCACCATCACTGGATGTGCTGCAATATGAAAACCAGAGCTATCCTGAGTTGAAACACCGTCGTACGGTACTGTTCGTCAATAAAACCTACTTTGTTATTCTTGACGATGCCATCGGCGCAGCCAAAGGTAACGTAGGCATCCACTTCCAGCTGGCAGAGGGCAATGCGGTTACCGACGCCACCCACACCAGCATCCGCACAGATTTTAACGACAACAACAACTTGCTGATCCAAACTTTTGGTCCGGCTATTAAAACGGTTGCTGAAGACGGCAAGGTATCCTACTCCTACCGCGAAGAAAAGCCAAGACCGGCAGTAGTCTTTGAACAACAAAAAACCAATAACAATACCACCAGCTTTGCCACGGTATTATACCCTTATGCCAGCGGTAAGCCACCGGTAATCAGTCTGACTAAAGGCGCTGATTTTGACCTGGACAAAGGCAAAATTGATCTGACCATCAAAATCAACAATAAAGAAGAACATTTGGTTACTCAGCTGAGTAACTAAACCTTATTGCATTCAGTTGAACGCAAAAGAGCGGCAATCCATTGGGGTTGTCGCTCTTTTTTTTATGCCTAACTCACGTTTTTTTACCGAAGACATGTCCCAAACTTAAAGTGTTTAGCACAAAAGTGAAAGCCTTTGGGCGCGGCTTCTCTTAATTTCAATTATCAGTTAAAAACCAGAAATTAAACATCGAAATGAAGAAGAACCTCCTGCCGATTGCCACGTGCCTGCTATCGGCCAACTTTGCAATGGCACAAACCCAGCAGTTAAAACCGCTGCCTACCCGCACCAACATTGAACAAGACAGCGCAAAAAAATATGATATTATTGACGGCGTATGGGCCGGCGTTGGCATTAAAAAGAAAAGCGCCATTCAGCATGATTATGCGTTGCCGTTTAACGGACAGCCCTCCTACCGTTTCTCGCTGGAAGCAGATGATAATACCCTTACCGATTATGATGGCAAAGGCACCAAAGGCCGGGCAGAACTGGCCTTCGCCTACGCCACGCACGATGATTTTAAGGATCGCCCCGAAAAAGCGTACCAGGATGCACAGATGACCAAAACGGTGTACCTGAATGGTAAAGGCCGTGTTCCGCAGGCATCATCATGCACCTATCAGTTTTCATTCTATTTGCCATCCAGCTATCCGGCAAATACCAATACCATTTTTGCCCAGTGGCATGGCATGCCCGACCGTACGCTGATATCCACTCCCAACGGCCAAATAAAAAAGTTAACCATTGATGAATTTGCGCAGCTGTACAACCGCATGATCTTTAATAAAGATACCGGCTACGATAAAGTAAAAACGACTGACAACAGCGGCAATATCGTTTACAAAACCGATAAAAAACCTAATGGCTGGCTGATAGAACAAGGTGGCTACCCACCATTGGCCTTCGGTTTTTCTGACGGATATTTTTACATCAAAGCCAACTCCGACAGGAAATGGTTAACGGATAAATCTGACCGCTGCAATGCCAATGTTGCTAAGACTGATATTATGCGGCCTGTAAAATCGGTCTATAAAGCCTCTACCATCGCTTACAAAATGCCATTTGAAAATTTCCCAAAAGATTGCTGGATCACTTTCTCTGCAAATGTTAACTGGTCAAAATACAGCGGCCAGACGCAAACTATAGTTAAAGATGGCCAGCTGGATGTACAAATGGTTTACAACCAGAATGGCAAAACCGTGAACAAACATATTGTTGATCATCAGCAGATACAAATTGGCCGTAATGATGAGGATGGTTACTATTTCAAATTCGGTATTTACCGGCTGGGCAGCAGCACGGTGCCGGTGTCATACAACCTGGCAGGTTTCTCTCAGAAGATCAATTGATCTGCCCCGATTAATAACTACAAAAAAGCCGGACATATTTGATATGTCCGGCTTTTTGTGCACGTGCTGTAAAGCTTATGGCCTTACTTGTAAGGGAATATCAATGCTCTTGCCATCCTTACAATAAACTTTTATGAGCGAGTTACCATTTACGTGGGTGATAGACTGCACGTCTGCAACATACTGCGCCGGGTACCACTCCCCTTTTACCGTAACCGTTACAAACGAGCCTTTGCTTACCGCATTGGTAATATTCTCGGGCATACGCGACATGTTATGTCCCCATTTTTCCAGATTCAGATCTGGGTTTGCTATCGTTAAAACCGCGTTGTTATCCTCCTTTTTAAACATCGCCAGCAGTGGAACGTCTGTTTTAACAACCGGTCCTTTTAAAACTTTATTGGCGGTAAAAACTGCGTAGGCGGTGATACCTGATGCCGGGTGATAAATAATATGTGCGTCAGCATCCTTTTCATAAACTTCATAGCTCTTTTTGGCGAGGTATGGTGCAACTTGATCAGCCGGCGTGTTCAGCAGCAGCTCATATTCATAGCCCTGTTTTTGTGGTGCTGCACCATGGTCTATATAGGCCTTTACGTGGGGAGATGATATAGGCTGATAATTACTTTTCTCCAGTTTAAAGGATGATTGCTCGCCCTGCATCAACCTAACTTTTTGGTCTTTACCGAAGATATAATGCACACCGTTTTGGTCTGTTAAGTACCCACCATTGGCATACTGATCAATACTTAATGACGTGCCGATAGCATTACCGTTCAATTGTGTCGGCGATTGATTATTTACCCGGTATTGGAAGAGCGTAGTTACTGTGTGGTAACGCTTATCAGTATTGGCAATGTCAGAGCCCAGGCAAATCACCTCATTGCCAATAAAGAAGTAGGATTTTTTAGCGCGAAAGGTGCTGTCAAAAAGTGCTACATCTTTATCTGGCCCCACATTATCCCGCAAATCTACAGCATACATTCCGTTTTTACCTTGCTGGCTCAAGCCGCTGGCAAACAGGCTGCGGGAGAAGTTACGATGCTGACCTTCCTCATATTTAGCATTTGGCGTAGCATAGTATAAAATCTTTTCGGCAGGCATAGCTTTGGTGGTCGCTCCCGGCAGGTATCCCCAATGGAAACCGGCATTCATATCCATGCCCTGTCCTTCAAAACCCTGTTTCTCGTTACCCTGTGCGGTAATCAGCGTGCCGAAGCTCAGGTATCGGCCCATGTTATTCTCTCCGGTTCCGGCTTCATAATCCCATACGTATTGGTTATAGCCTTTTACCGTTGCAAAAGCATTGCCCTGGCGGTAGCTCATCAGGCCAGAGTAAGGCATCACATAACTTCCATCGCCCGGGCGCTTCATTTTTCCCTTGCATGATTCATGCAAGCGCACCATCAAATCCAACGTGCCCAAGGTACCGCAATAAGTGAGTGCAGGTGTGAGGATGGCGTTTACCTCTGCAGGCTTGGCTACATCATACAGATAATTAAACAATTGCGCCAGGTCTTCATCGTTCTTATCCACACCTGTGGCCATAAAGGCAAAGGCGGGTAGTAAAAAACCATCAATGGCACTGTTATTCTGCGTCAATCGACCGCAAACGCCGTAATGCAAATCAACCCCGAAAGCTATTTCTGCCTGTTTGGTTAAACCTTCCTTTAAAATGGTGGTAGACCGCTCAGATAAATGATAAGGCGTGCCCTGCAACAACCAATGGATCAGCGTCATGGTGGCCACCGCATTAATACCATAGGTATTCAGGTAAGTACCGCGGTGATGAAATACGGAGTAATCTGGCTTAAATGTATCGCTGTATCCTGGTGCGTAATCAATCACGTGATCCATGTACTTGGCAAAATCCTCCAGCAATGTCTTTTTCTGCGGGCCGTCATCCAGCAATAAGATGTTGATTAGTTTCACCAGCGCTCCACCACGCACCTTGTCGGTGTTTTCGCCTTTGGTATAGTCAATATCCAGTAAGCTACCCAGGCGGGAGTGCCATACCAGCATGTCAATATCAGCCGGTAGTTTACCTTTAGCTTTCAGATCTTTACGCAGCAGAAAGACAGCATCAGCAACCGGGTTTAAACGGATCACATGATCTACCGTACCCGTACCACTACCAGCAGCCCAGCCCTGATCCTGAAAATAATCAAGCGCCTCCATCAGTTTTTCTTTTGACTCTTCTGAATGATTAACGCGATAATCAAAAGCCAGCGGGAAGAAAATATTTTGAGAAACCGCCTGAAACTCTCCTCCCTCGGGTGCGCCCTGTTCATCGCGGATGGCAAACAGCGGCTTTCCGTTTACATATCCGTTTTCGTTTTTAAGGCCAAGGTCTTTATAGTTGTTGTTGGCTTTTTTTATTTTGGCAGCCAGGTCTTTTTCAATCCCGGTACCGCGTTTTTGCCAGTCGGCAGAGCCATCGCCTAGCATCAGAAATTCCAGCCGATCTTCAATCAGCTTGCACTGTTTGGCAAAATCTGCCTTATCATACTGCTGTTGAGAGAACTTTGCGTTGCGATAAGCCAGGTAAGGCTCCCTGATCTCGTAGGAGTCATCCGACCGCAATTCCAATTTATTGTTCTTAAACAGCATATCAGAATGGCGCTTGTTAGATACAAAAGTGAGCAGCGTAAAATGATCAATAAAAAGCGTTCCGCTGGCAGACATGCCGGTACCCGGGTAAGCGTAAATGCTGGTCATCACATTACTGCCGGTATAGTTTTTCACCTTGGCATCTTCTTCAAAATTAACCCAAACAGTGCGCCAGCCGGTAAAATCCATATCGACAGAGAAAGTGTATTTAGGATGATTTCTTGCCGACTGCTCATCAGCACCTACGTTAAAGGTCATTTTACCGGCTTGCGGTTTCTCCTGATACAACCACATTTTGATGCCACCGTACCGTCCTTTGGGGTAATAAGCGGGCTCATATCTTTCTGGTATGCCGCCGGGGTACACGTCTGTGGCTTTCTCCAGTCCTTTGGGCTTATTAATGCTCAACGCATCTCCTTTGGTCCAATTCCAGGCCAAAGCTTGTTTCCCATCTTTGTAATGTGCGTCAGAAAGCGATAGTTTACCTTTTGCAGTTTTCCAAACGGCCAGATCATCCGCCGACTCGAAAGAATACAATCCGGAAACAACATTCTCACGCACGGTATCCTGTCCTTTAAAGCTTTTCGCAGTAGCGGCGTGCCCCATAGCGCTTATCCCCATAGTTAGGCCAGCAACAATGCAAGTAAACTTCATCGGGTTTGTTTTTAGATTCATAGTAATATAGGTTTATTTCAGGTAGTTGTAAACAGAATCCAGATGAAACAGCTTCTGCGCCTTTTTATTTGGACGAGGGGTTTTGTCGATCTCGCTGTAGTAAGCCGTTGTATCCCAAATAATCTTTCCTCCGGTCTCACGCGGATCATTGGTGGCCACCAGGTAAGCTTTTAGTTGTCCGGCCAGTTGTGTTTTAACCGCGGCATATTTGTTATCATAAGTCAGGTTGTGCAGTTCGTCAGGGTCGTTCTTTACATCAAACAACTCTTCGGCAGGGCGTTTGGCAAAGGCCAGATCAAACAGGGGTTTTACTTTCGGATCGTCTTTGTGAGCCATCATATAAAATTTGGCCAGGCCTTCATAGCTCATCATGTAAGGGTCCACATCGCCATACAGCGGCGGATCGCCGGCCGGCCATCTGCCGGGCTCGTAGTTTTTGATATACAGGAAATCATTGTTTCTGATGGCCCTGCCCGGATAACTCAAACCATGCTGACGCACAAAGGCATGGCGCTCTCGACCATAAATCACATAAGAGCGCTCCGGTGCCTTAGGCTGATTCAGTTCCACAAAAGGTAAAAGGCTTTTGCTGGTCATGTTAGCCGGTACATCAACCCCTGCCAGCTGTAAAAATGTCGGGGCGATATCGTTTAAGGTCACCAGGTTATTGGCTACCGCATTGGTCTTGAATCGGCCCGGCCATGACATAATGAACGGCACGTGGGTGCCAAAATCATACAAATTGGCCAGTCCGCGCGGCATTTGCCAGCCGTTGTCGCTACATACCACAATTACGGTATTATCTAATTGACCTACACGTTTCAGTTCGGCCATAATCTCGCCAATCTCGTTATCAAACTTCTCTATCGCGGCGTAGTAATCGGCAATATCCATGCGCACGTCTTTTGAATCCGGCAGATATTTAGGGACTTTGATTTTGTTCAGATCAATACCCGCTTTTAAACCTGCACCAACTGCATCCGGGTTCTTAGGATCAAAAGGCCGACCAGGCTGATAGCTGCTGAACCAATAGGTCCACGGCCCGCTGCCGTTGGTATGGGCCATAAATTCTTTAAACGATTTATAATAATGACCTGCCGGATTATGTGGCCTGCCGTTGGCTTTATAACTACCCGGTGCCCAGCCCTTGCCAGAATAGCCGGTTTGGTAGCCCGACTGCTCCAGCATATCAGTATAAATGGCAAACTTTCTGGGTAGAATACCCCACAGGTTTGCGCCGTCTTCCAGGTTCCAGATATCGCGCCCCGTCAGCAGGCTGGCTCGGGCCGGTGTGCACGATGGCGAGTTGCAAAACATATTGGTAAACCGCACCCCCTGACCGGCAATCTGATCAATATTAGGGGTTTGGACCACGCTATCGCCATAACAGCCGGTGTTGTTCCATGATTGGTTATCGGCCATCAGCAGCAGGATATTGGGCCGGCGGTCTTTCTTTTTCTCAGCGCAACTGGTAAGGCAGGCCACTAATGCCACGGCTGCCAGACACTGATTAATTACTCTTAATTTCATATAGTTTAATTGGTTTGGAGAAAGGTTAAAGCTTAAGGAGCTCTTTAAAGCTCACCGTTTTATTATCTACAAGAGGCTTGGCATAAAATGCCAGAAACAGGATGTATCCCAAGGTTACGTACAGGAAAGTCATGGCTATGCGCAGTCCAAACATGTCGGCCATACTGCCAACAATCAGCGGAATAAGCGCCCCACCAAATATGCCCGAACACAGGATGCCCGAGAAAGAGCCATGATGCATGGCAATGGAGTTCAACGCCAGCGAGAACACAATAGAGAACATCACCGATATAAAGAACCCAGCCAGCGGAAAAGTATATAAAGCAATTTGCACACTGCCAAATAACGACAGCGAAACCGTGATGGCTGCCGTTGCCACTGCCCATTTGAGCACCAGGCGGGCATCCCATAGTTTTAACAGAAAGATCCCCAACAGACACCCTACCGACATTAGTCCCCAGAACCAGGCCACCGCATGGGCCCCACCTTTATTGGGGTCGACACCATGATAGGTCCGCAGAAATTCTGACATCCAGTTGGCCAATGATTGCTCGGTGCCTACGTAAGCTACGATACCCAAAAAGAACAACCAAACCGGGCGTTGCTTTAACAGTTCGATGTATACCGTAAAGGCGCCAGCCTTCTCATCGTCCTTTAACTCAACGTTGAGGATTTTGATGAACGCAATTAAACTAATCACCCGTATAAACACCGTGGTGAAGAGCCAGTACATGGCCGTCCACGATAAGCCCTGGCGCACTAAGGATGATAGTGTGCCGATGAGCCAGTCACCTTGAACATGCGCCAGCAAACCGCTGTACAGGTACGAGAATATATACGGGCTTACAAAGGATGCAAAGCCAAAAACAAGCTGTGCCAGGACAGAGTAAACGGCAAAATTCTCTTCGCCACCGGCGGTGCGCATCAGCGGGTTGATAATGACCTGCAGCATGGCCATACCCATACCTATAATGAACAGTGACCCAAGCGCAACGCTATAATATGGATACAATGAAAACACCAGCGAGCCAATGAGGTTAAGGCTGAACGCAATTAACAAGGATTTCTTCTCGCCTATCCGCTCAATCAGCATACCCGCCGGGACAGACATCACCCCATAGGCCAGGAAAAACGAGAACGGCAGAAAGGCTGCCATGGTTAAGCTGAGCTTATAGGTTTGTATAATTACCGGCATTAATGGCCCCAGAATATTGGTAACCAGCGATATGACAAACCAGATAAACAGGATGAGCCCGACCAGAAATTTATTGCTATGCTTCATAAAAAATGCGGCTGAAGGTTTGAAATACTTTGGCAGCACAGCCCATCAAACCTGCCTGATTGCCCAGCTCGGCTTTTACAATAAGGGTATGCTGAACAGAAATAGGGATAGCTTTGGCAGGCACACGGGCGGCAATCTCGGGCACATAAAAATCAGCTTCGCTGATGCCGCCGCCAATCACCACTTTTTGCGGACTGAACACATTAATTAAACCGGCAATGCCTGAGGACAGGTAATCAAAATGCTCATTAAATGCGGCAATTGCCTGTGGTTGCTGTTTTCGGTATTGCCGGGCTATCAGCTCGCCGGTAATTTCTTCTGTTGCGGCTCCACCCATCAGTTCTTTATATCTAGTAACCAAGGCCGGTACTGCCGCGTAAGCTTCCAGGCAGCCTATGCCACCGCAGGCGCATTTTTTTCCGTTATGTACAATGGGGATGTGGCCAATCTCTCCGCCCCTATTTTTGTAACCGCTGTAGGCCTCGCCCTTAATAATCAGGCTGCCGCCGATGCCGGTGCCAACTGTTAGAAACAAAACATCGCTACAGCCAACGCCTGCCCCGTACAGCTGTTCGCCGGCGCCCATCATGTTTACATCATTATCAATCACCACATCCAGGTGGGTTGCCGAGCTGATGATATCGCCCAGATCAACATTAACAAAACCCGGCAGGTTATCGGCACCACCAATAATGACGTTTTTATCTACTATGCCCGGAAAGCCAATGCCTACCCCAATAATTTTATCTGAAACATGGGCAACACACTTTCGGATGGCCGTTAATATCAGGGCGATATTTTCGCCCTGTGCGTACATATTGCTGATTGGGAAATTAAATGTGTATACCAGGTTACCCAAAGTATCTACGACACCGCACTTCAGAGATGAACCGCCGATATCTATTCCGATTGCGTAAGACTTTTTCAATTTTTTCGAAGATTTTTCTTCAAAATTCCTTGAAATGGCCTGCCGGGGATTTAGATTTTGCTTTTAAATGTTTTGATTTTGTTTAAACATCCGACTTTTTTGCTTCCTCCCTTGCCAGGTATTCCGTTGGCATACAGTCATAATACTGTTTAAAGGCCGTAGAGAAATACGATGGCGAGTTAAAGCCCGACATGTAGGCCACCTGAGCAATGGTATACTGCTTGGTTTGCATAAACTCCACCGCCTTTTTAAACCGGATACGCTTGATAAAATCTGTAGCTGATTCGCCGGTGATGGCGCGGAGCTTCAAGTAAAGGTTAGACCGGCTCATGCCTATCTCGCGACTAAATTTATCGACAGAAAAATCGGGCTCAGACAAGTTGGCTTCGATAATGGAGATCGCCTGTTTCAAAAACTCTTCGTCGAGCGTATTTAGTGCAATATTTTCAGGAACAACTTCTGTAGACGATGAGTAATATTCTTTCAAACGTTTTCTCGACCGCAGGATGTTCTGCACCTTGGCCTCCAATATGGTGATAGAGAACGGTTTGGTGATGTAATCATCGGCCCCCATTTCCAGGCCTTTCACCTGTTGGCTGGTTTCGGTCTTGGCAGTTAGCAATACCACAGGGATGTGGCAGGTTTGGATATTTTTCTTCACCCGCTTGCAGAAATGCAGACCATCCAGCTCAGGCATCATCACGTCGCAGATAATCAGATCTGCCGGATGTTCTTCCAGTACTTTCAAGGCTTGTGCGCCGTCATACGCCGTCAGCACATCATAGTTTGCTGAAAATGCCTGAGTGAGGTAGCTTACAATATCATAGTTATCATCAACAATAAGCAGGCGTTCCCTATCTTTAACCAGTTGATCGGTAACCTGTTCAGCTTCATTTAGTTGCTCTTCCGGTTCGTCCGTATCAAATTCAGGCAAAACTTCCCATTCTTGTTCTGTTTGGGTGATAGAGAGGTCATACACCTTGTTTGCGGCTTCTACATCGTTGCGGTAAAGCTGCTCATCCATTGGTATTTTAACCATAAAGGTACTGCCATGACCATAAGCACTTTCTACCTGAATAGTACCGTGATGAAGCTCAACCAACTGGCGGGTAAAGGCCAGGCCCACGCCTGAGCCCAGATTCATCTCGCCGCCGTTTACCTGGTAAAACCTGTCGAATATTTTATCCAGATGCACCTGCTCAATCCCTTTACCGTTATCGGTTATTTTGATCACCGCCGAGTTATCGATTTTTGAAAGCTCGATCCTGATCTCGCCGCCTTTAGGAGTGTATTTGAAGGCGTTGGATAAGAGGTTAAACATGATGCGCTCGATGGCATCCTTATCAAACAAGAAGGTCAGTTTAGGCTCGGTAGATACATACTGATACCTGATCTCATTTCGGTCTGACAGTATTTTGAACGAGGCATAAACCTCATGAATAAACGATACCATATCCCCTCCGCCTACCTTCAGCTTACGTGTGCCCATCTCTGTTTTCCTGAACTCAAACAGTTGATCAACCAGGTGATACAAACGTTTGGCGTTGTAGAACATCATTTTAAACTGCTTGTTCAACTGCTTATCGGCAACGGGCTTGTTCATCAGTTGTTCCAGCGGGGCCAGGATCAAGGTTAACGGTGTGCGCAGCTCATGCGATACATTGGTAAAGAAATCCATCTTGATCTTGTTGATGGAGTTCACCTTATCGCGCTCCATACGTTCAATTTTAAGCTGCTGCAATGCTTGCAGTCGCTCAACCACCATCCGGAAGGCTACATAGCCAGCTATTGCCAGCACAATCAGCGATATCAAATAGAACCACCACGTATTATACCAGGGCGGCAAGACGGATATAGCCAGCGTACGTACCGGACTGCTCTCGCCATCGGGCCCTATTGCCTTTACTTCCAGCACATAACTGCCGGGTTGCAGGTTACTATAGCTGGCTTTGGGGATATTGTCTGTATGCTGCCACACCACATCAAATCCTTTTAGGCGATACAGGTAGCGTGTACGGTTGGCCGATATATAGTTAAACGTGTTAAAATAGATGGTAAACTGCCGTTGATCATGCTTGAATTGTAGTTCGCCTGCAGCATCAATGTGCTGATCTAACACGCCGCTGCCATCATTTACGGCAACCGGTTTATTCAGCACTTCAAGACCGGTAAAGGCGACATGCAGCTTTAGCGGATACTGCTTAATGGCCGATGGATAGAAATAAGAAATGCCGTTAATGCCGCCAAAAAGCATCATCCCGTCTTGCGCTTTAAACGCCGCGTAAGAGTTAAACTGGTTGTTTTGCAAGCCATCCTTAATATCAAACCATTGCAGGTTGCGGGTATCTGGGTTGAAACGTGCCAGCCCCCGGTTGGTAGAGATCCAGAGGTTACCCTCATCGTCGGGTAAAATGCCATAAATGGCGCCCTTAAGAAAATCAGGGCGTTGCTTTGGCGTGATGAACGTTTTACCTGTTTCGTCAAACAAATTCAAACCATCGCGCGTGCCTATCCAGATCCGTTTCTGCTGATCTTCGGCAATACAGTTCACCACTTCGTTGCTAAGTGTTGTACCCGGGAAACCTGCAAAAAGCATCTGATCAGGATAAAATTGGTTAACCCCATTGGTGGTGCCAATCCAGATGCGGTGCCTGCTATCTTCCATCAGAAAGGTCAACTCGTCTGAGGTCAAGCGTTTACCAGCAGCATCGATATAGATGCGTCTGAAGTTGTTTTTTTCGGGATAGAACTGGTCGAGCCCAGACCGCGTTCCTACCCAAATACGCGATTGATGATCTTTTAATAACGAGTAAACCATATCGCCAGACAGGCTGGCGGCATCGTTTTCTTTATACCTGAAAACCTTTACATTGCCCGTAGCCGGATCTAAAATATCCAGACCGGCGTTATGCGTGCCGAGCAATATATGTCCGCTGTTATCATACTCAATGGCTTTCAGGTTGTTTGAACTAAGCCCCTGGCCCCCATCCTCGCGGTAGCTGTAATATTTTACGGTGCCGGCTTTGCGGTCCCAATAGTTTAGCCCTTTATCATTGGTGCCTATCCAGAAATTGCCTTTAGCGTCCTCCTTGATCACGTCGATCACCTGGTCGTTAAGGGATGTTTTGCCCGTGTTCTGATTCAACAGGTTAAACTTAATATCATGCCGGTGATAGTAGTTAACACCACCATAAAAAGTGCCCAGCCACATGCCCTGCTGCTTATCGCGATAGATGACACGTACTGAATTTTGACTGATGGTGTACGGATTGGTTGCATGGTGATAATAATTGTCTATCGCGCCACTCTGCGGATTTAGTACAGAAAGCCCCCTGAAAGTACCTACCCAGATATTACCTTCTCCATCTTTATTGAGCGCCCTTACCGTATTATCAACAATGCTTTGCGCCGCCCCGGGTTGATGCTGATACTGAACAATTTGTTTAGTTTCTGTATCATACCTCAATAAACCGTTACTTTCAGTTGCTATCCAAAAGAAGGTACCATCAACAAAAATATCGTTTAAGCTGGTAGAACTGTAGCTTCCAATATTAATGCGCTGCAAATCTGCCTGGCCTGCCGGCAATTTGAACAACCCCAGGTTGGTGGCAAAATAAAGATCGCCGTGAAAATTGAGGATCTTATAGATGTACTTGATGCCCATGGCCACTCCCTCCATATTAAAGGAGCTCATTTTGCCGCTGGCCGGATTGAGTACGAACAACTCACCCACACTGCTACCTACCCATATTTTATGATCATTACCCTCGGCAATGGCAGAGATAAACCAATCGCCCGGTTTACGGGAATGTTGGTAGTTGACAAACTTATCCGATGCGTAATCGTACCGACTGACGCCACGGTCGCCGCCTATCCAGAGCTGACCTTTATGATCGATAAAAGTAGATTTGATAAAACCCGATTGCAGGCTTTGCGGATCGCCCTCTACCGGGTGATAAACGGTAAAAGTTTCGCCGTCATAACGGTTCAATCCCTCCTGGGTTCCCATCCAGATAAAACCGAGGGTATCCTGAATAATGGTATAAACGGTACTTTGAGAAAGACCTTTATCAACCGATATGGTTCTGAAATTGCGTGACTGTGCCTGCGAAAAGGCATTGCCGTATTGGAGCAGCAAGGCCAGCAACAGCACATAAGGTAATACCCGGCAGGTTTTCATACGCACTTAAACTTACAAGTTAAAAATAATTGGCCATCAGCGCAAGATGCGGTCTGATTTTAAAATGCAAGTTAGAGATAGTAGCCCGTGCCGGGTTTAGATTTTGTACAATTTGCTTTAGATTTTGTTGAAGGTTGTGCCTGCCGGTCCAACGTTATTCAGGCAAAAACACCCAATGCATAACGGAAACGCAGGTTGGCTAAATTTTGAAGGATTAGGCTGATCGCATTTTTTACAGAGCAGCAAACGTGTCTTTGTTTTTAGCGCACCACTGTTTTAAATAAGCACGCATACTATGGAGTTGCTTGCTGAATGCAGGTTGCACGGCCAGGTTATTCATCTCGCCGGGGTCTTTCTGCAGATTAAAAAGTTGCTCCCTGATGGTGCCTTTGTCATAGACAATATATTTCCAGTCTTTGGTAATCACGGCGCGCCCGCTGATGCCGAGCAGTTTGCTGTTATCGGCAAAATCTGTTTCAATAACCAGTGTATCCCGAAGTGATGTTTGCGGATGAGCGATGCGCTTGCCTATATCAGCACCTTTAAGCACCGGCGGCGTTTTAATGCCCGCAAAACCGCAGATGGTTGGAATGATATCAGTTCCGTTGCATACCAGCATATCATCTGTACGGCCCTTCCATTGCCCCAATCGCGAAACAATAAATGGGATACGCGCGGCCTCTTCATAAAGAATTTGTTTCTGGTTCCAGCGGTGGGCGCCATAGCCATCGCCATGATCGGCCGTGAAAACGATGATGGTATTTTGCTCCACCCCATATTTTTTGAGCGAGCCCAGCACCATACCAATGTAGTTATCTACCTTTTCAACCAATCGGTTATAGGCCCAGCGGTATTGGCGCCATTGGTCGGCCGTCCAGTTTACTGTTGGATAAGTATTGGTGTTTACCTTTTGCTGTTCGCGAACAATAGCCGGCTCATTAGCCGGTATCTGCCAGTTAGCGGGCAAAGGCGGACATTGCGAGGGCGGCGGCGCTGAAGCCAGCAGATCCATCTTCAGCTCATCTCCCCTGGCCCATTCACAAATATCATGCGGGTTAAGGAATGAGGCCACCAGCAGAAATGGCTCGGCTTTGTGTTGTTTGATAAAACTGGCGCAGAACGATGGCGTAGCTGCATCATTATAATCCTGAAAATTGGTGTTTTGGATGGTCTCAAACCCATGCTGGCTCACCTTGGCTACCGGCACCGGCAGATGCCATTTGCCCACATAGCCGGTTTTATAACCGGCTGTCTGGAATATTTTTCCCATCATCAGCAAGCTATCGGGCCATTGTCCGTCGCGCTCTTCGGCATTACCTTTAAAGCCGGTTTGATAAGGCATTTTGCCGCTGAAAATAGCCGTGCGGGACGGCGTACACAGCGGCTGCGCACAATAAGCCCTACTGAACCGCACGCCGTTAGCCGCCAGTCGATCCATTGCTGGGGTATGCAGGCCATGGTTACCCGCTGCACTCATGGCATCGGCGGTTTGCTGGTCTGTTATGATGAGCAGAATATTGGGCCGCTGATTGGTTTGGGCGTGTGCGCCCGAAATGAGCACACACACCAACCAAACAACCACATATATCCCTAGATGAGTTTTTGTTTTCATAGGTAGATTACTAATTGCTATCGGGCAGTCAATTAATACTTAGGATTTTGTGTAAAGCCCGGATTATGGTTCACATCAAACTCCGCAGCCGGAATTGGGTACAGCTCATGTTTGCCATCCACAAAGTTGGTACCGGCCACATAAGGGTAGTTGCTGCGATAAGCTTTTGCGGCAACCTGTGTAGCACGCAGGGTTGGCCCAAGGATATTCCAGCGAATCAGATCAGCCTTGCGGATGCCTTCATAGCAAAGCTCCCAGGCACGCTCCTGTTGAATACTTTTTAAGAAAGTAGTCTTGTCCTGGCCTGCAGGCAGATCCACAGCTACGTTGGCAGTAGTCAACGGTTTGCCAAAGGCCCTTCTTCTTACCATGTTGATAGCGTTGTACGCATCGGCATTCGGGCCGTTGTTTAGTTCGTTCTCGGCCTCGGCACGCATCAGCAGCACGTCGGCATAACGCAGCACACACCAGTTGATATCGGTATTGTTTAAATCCTTCGGACTGGTTCCTTGCCAGTCGCGGCGCCATTTGCCTGGCGACCAGGTATCGTCTTTGCTGGCAGCTATCTGCACCGGGTTACCGTTAATATCCAGGCTGTAAGTACACACTGCTACATCTCTGCGCAAATCGCCTGTGGCATAAGTTTTCTGGAACGGTGCCATCGCCTTATAAAATGAGTTGGCACGACCATAAGGGTTACCGGCAACCGCTATAGGTGCATTCCAGGTACCAATAAAGCCACTGTTTGGAGAGTTACCGGCGCTGTTATAAAACGCCACCTCAAACATACACTCTTTTGGTTCCAGCGTCAGTTTACACTGATTTTGGAAGATCTGCTGATAGCTGGCATTGAGCACATGCTCGCCAGAATTCATGATATCGGTAGTTTGCGTTTTAGCAATGGTGTAGTAGTCCTGGTAGTTGGCCGGGCGTTCCATCTGTCCATTTTGGCGTAGTGAGTAACCGCCTGCAAACAGGGCCACACGGGCCAGCATCCCTTTAACGGCTCCTTTGCTCAAACGCTCGTCTGATGTTTTTTGCGATGCCCATGGGATATCGTCAATCGCCTCGGTCATATCTTTAATGACCTGGGTGTAGATCGTCATGCGGTCTGTACGAGGTAGCTGCAAATCGTCAGTGGCTTGGGTGGGTGTCAGCTTAAAAGGCACATCGCCAAATAGTCTTACCAGTTCTGAGTAATAGAAACCGCGTAAAAATTTCGCTTCGGCCAGCATGCGCTTCAGGCTGGCTTTCTGTGCGTCGGTACCGCTGGTAAACAGCGGCATCTGCGGAATTTGCTGGATCACCAGGTTAGCCCGGTCAATACCTTTATAAAAAGCCGACCATACCTGGATAAGGTAACCGTGCACCGGCGTAATGCCATAGTGGGCTGCTACGCGTGGATCATTTGAAAAATCGGAGCCTTGCATCTGGGCAATATCGGTATCGATATCAAACACCATCGATATATAAAAGCCATAAGTATTCTGGCTCGACATGATTTCGTAAACACCCATGGTAGCCATGTAGGCCTCATCGGTATTAGCAAAAAAGGTATTGGTGGTATATTGCGATTGTGGTTTTTCTTCCAGCGTTTTTTTGCACGACGGCTGGATCAATACGCCGGCAGCCAGCAAGGTTACGACGGCGACTTTTTTTATTGGGATTTGAAAATACTTTTTCATGATTGAAAGCTAAAATTGGTTAGAAAGCAACATTTAAACCTGCCAGGAAAGAGCGTACACGCGGATAGCCGCCAAAATCTACACCCGGCGTCAGTCGGCTGGAATTGTAAACACTCACTTCAGGATCGTAACCGAAATAATGTGAGAATACCTTTAGGTTGTTGCCGGTAACGTAAACTCTTACCCTTGACAGTTTAAGTTTATTGATCCATGCTTTAGGCAACGTATACCCCAGCGATACGTTGCTGATGCGCAGAAATGAACCATCTTCAATAAAGCGATCGTCCAGTCGCAATACCGTACCAGCGCCATTATAGGCCGGGTAGTTTTTACCCTGGTTCATGGCCGCCAATTGCACCGGATCTGTTACGCGATTGCCGCTGGCATCAATGGTCATCCAACGATCGGCCACATAGGCAAAGGTGTTAGGATAAACATTCTGCGTCATGGTACCGTACAGACGGTTGGCATCATAAACCTTACCGCCAACAGACCAGTTGATAAAGATGCTCAGATCAATGCCTTTATAGCTAAAAGTATTGTTCAGACCGCCGGTAAACTTAGGCTGAGCATTACCAATTACGGTACGGTCGGCAGCGGTAATTTTACCATCATTATTCAAATCAGCGTAGCGGATGTAACCAGGTTTAGGTACGTTGTTTGGATCATACGGAATGCCGGCTTTTAACGTATAGGCTTGCGTGGCTGCATTGTAATCAAAATCCGATACACGGTACAGGCCGTTAAAACGGTAACCATACATCTGGCCCACAGGCGCACCTACTTGCACCAGGTAATCGGTTTCACCTAATGAATTGATACCGCCGGCAACACCGCTGCTCCAGCTATATACATAACGGGTGCTTTCGCCGTTGGTTAGCGCTAATACCTTATTGCGGTTAAAGGCAATATTGAAAGCAGTATTCCACTGGAAACCATGGCTGCGGATGTTCACGGTATTTACAGCAAACTCCAAACCGCGGTTGCTGGTTGAACCTACGTTAATCAGCTCGGTATTGAAGCCTGACGATGCCGGGATTGCCGCATTAAGCAACAGATTGGTGGTACGATTGTCATAAACATCAAAAGTAAACTGCACACGTTGGTTAAACAGCCCCAAATCCAAACCGATATCTTTTGATGTGGTGGTCTCCCATTTCAGGTCGGGGTTGGCCAGGGTTGAAGCGCTGGCGGTAATTACATTGTTGTTATTAAGCGGATAGTTGCCGGCTTGCAGCAATGACAGCGACAGGAAGTTATTGATACGGTTATTACCTGACGAGCCGTAGCTTAAACGCAGTTTAAGATCAGAGAAAGCTTTCTGCTCTTTCATGAACGACTCGTTAATGATTCTCCAGGCAAATGCCGCAGAAGGGAAATAACCAAATTTGTTGTTAGCCCCGAATTTTGATGAGCCATCTGCACGCAAACTACCAGAAAGGATATAGGTATCCTTATAGCTGTAGTTGGCCCTTGTAAAAAACGATAACAACCTTTCGTCCTGTAGAGACGAGCTTGGCGTGCCGGGTAGTGTGCCCTCGCTCAGATCATTCAGCCCCAGGTTTACATTGGGGAACATGTTAGAGCTAATACCCAGCGTTTTAACTTTGGTGTAAACCTGCTCCTGGCCAATCAGCATATCAAAATGATGATCTTTGTTAAAGTTATTAGAATAAGTAAGCGTATTGCTATAGTTCCATCCGTTTTCCTGGCTCTGGTTAATTGATCCGTTAGGACCGCCAGACCGGAGGGCCGAAATAGAACGTGAATCATTGAAAAGATCTGCTTCATTAATAATATAGCGGTAACCTACCAAACCACGATAGGTAAGGTTTTTCAATAGCTCGTAATCCAGTGATCCGTTCAGGTTTAACACCTTGATATTGGTATTGCGATACTGAGAGTTGGCTGTAGTAATAGGATTCAGGTAGATACTTCCGTCAGGCGCATTAGGGTCCTGATCCATGTTAATAAAGCTCTGGTCGCTGCCTTTCAGACCCAGCGTAGGGCGGTATTGCAAAATGTTCTGCAACTGGTTGAATTTGGTGTTCCCCTCCTGGGTACCAGAACCGTAAATAGTTTGATTAGAGAAGTTGACAATACCGGTTGCCTTCAGTTTGTCTTTGCTATGGCTCACCTGCAGCTTAGCAACATCTTTGTTAGACCCGCTGTTGATCATGATACCCTGATCAATATTGCGCGAGTAGAACATCGTGAAGTTGGTTTCTTTTGAACCACCACTGATGCTGAATTTGTGGTATTGATTATGAGTGGTTCCGCCAAAAAGTTCATTTTGCCAGTTAACACCCGGCTGATTGCCATACAGGCTTTGGATCTGGTCAAAGGTGCCATAGCTGCTCAGGAAGTTTGCACTCTTGGTAGCGTCGCCTAAAGAACGCTCATACTCCAGTAATACATATTGGTATGGGTTGAGCATGGGCAAAGTTTTGGTTACCTTTTTAATGCCGTAGTACATATCATACCCCACAGTCACCTTACCGGTGGCCGATTTTTTGGTGGTAACCAGGATAACGCCGTTAGCACCGCGTGCACCATAAATAGAGGTAGCCGAAGCATCTTTCAATACGTCGATACTTTCAATATCAGTTGGATCTAAAAATGAAAGGCCATCTGTTTGCGGTATCCCATCAACAACATACAGAGGCTCATTACTTTGGGTGATTGACCCACCGCCCCTGATGGTGATAGAAGGCTGAGAGCCGGGTGTACCGTCGCCAGCGCTTACACTTACACCGGCCAGTCGGCCTTCTAAAGCTGAGGCTACATCCTGCACCGGCATTTTGGCCAGGTCTTCACCTTTAATAGAAGAAATGGCGCCGGTTACATCTTTACGCTTTACCGTACCATAACCTACCACTACAACCTCGTTCAGGTTATTCTTCAGATCGGCCAGTGTTGCATTGATTGTCTTGCGGCCATTCACTAACTCTTCTTTAGCCTTAGTACCTATAAAGCTAAACACCAGGGTAGCAGACGGACTAACAGTTATTTGATAGTTACCATTATTGTCGGTTACTTTTCCATTCTTGGTTCCTTTCTCCTGCACGCTTGCGCCGGGTAAAGGTTCGCCTTGCTCGCTCTTCACCACACCCTTTACCACTATGTTCTGTGCATAAAGAGCCTGGCAAAATACCGAGAGGCCTAATAAGAGTAAGATTCGTTTCATAATAAAAATTGCGGTTTAATTAATTGGTATTTGATGAAAACGAATTTAGGCGGTTGTGCAAATCCGGCATTTAGGATTTGTTTAAAATGCTATCAATTTTGATGAATGGAATAAAAAATGATCTGCGCAAAATAGCCGCGCAAAACCTGTTAAAATGTACGCTCACAGCGCTATAACAAAGTTTGCGTATTCAACAAATCCTAAACATTTCGGGTAAAAATCAAAAGTCTTTCTTTTCGGCCTCCCCTACCTTCATCAGCATTAAAATCACCGTATTATTTCATTAAAACCTATTGTAATCTATAAAGATAATCAATGCGCGGTTCCTGTTATAATGCACGCATTTGATTATTCATCCGGCAAAACGGTGAGCCGGAAAACTAAACCTCATTCCTTTTAAATGTTGCGGGCAGGCTACCCGGTCAGTGTGTTTGGATGTGCCCTGCAGCTGATACTTCAATTTGAATTAATTAACCCAATTTATTAACCTATCAATTTTTCAAATTTTATGAAGAGAACTTTTAAACTAGTTCAAGGCGGCGCTTGCGTGGCCATTGCATCTCTGGTAGTTTTTACATCGTGTAAAAAGCAAAGCCAACTGCCTGTTGCAACAACAGAACAGCAAAGTACAACGGTGCCAAAATTAAAATCGATGGCAATCGGCGATACCTTGCTGAATGTGAACTATGAATCCGGTACGCTTAACTCAGGCATCACCGGGGTTACCGCAACCGGCGCTCCGGCGTCAGACGCTGCTTACATGATATCGCCCGGCGCCACCGGTAGTTATGGCATTGCCCACAAGGTTGTGTTTGGCGATAGCAGCTATTATTCTTTCGATAATTTTAGAAGTGAGAGCGATGCTGATGGCGTATCGGCAGCCAGATTTTTGCCCGGCAACATCCGTCGCTATGAGGTTAGCATCTTGTTAAAAGATTGGCCTGCGTGGGATTCATCGCAACCGCTTTCTTCACCGGTTCTGTTCCAACTTAAACAAACCGACGGATATTACGTGCCTTGCCAGATTATGGCAAAAAGAAATGCATTTGTTGCCAGAACCGTAGATACCACATACAACACCTTGATCTCTAACTTTACGCCCTACGTAAACCAGTGGGTAAAATTCCGTATTGACGTATCGTGGACTACAACCAACACCGGCTACATGAATATCTATTACCAACTGCCCGGAGCCTCTGGCTATACATTGGCATGGAGCAAAACCAATGTTAAAACCTACGTAGGGCCAGCTACCGGCGGCCAGCATGGCTATATTAAATGGGGTGTATATACAGGTCCCCCTACCGGTACACGCATAGCCTATCATGATGACATCCATATTATTGCACTAAACTAAACCACATATCTATTACAAGAAAGGCTGCTCAAATTGAGCAGCCTTTCTTATTTAACAGTTACAGCATCCTATAACCAGGTATTTATTTAGTTAGATCGTGTAACACGCTGCGGCACCAGCTTATGCCCCCATACCGAGAAATAAAAGATCATCAGGTAACAAGGGATCAGAATAACATAGGCGTGCTGCAGGCTAAACATATCAGCAATGCGCCCATATAAAAGCGGAATCAGCGCCCCGCCGGCAATACCCATAATTAACAGCGATGAGCCGGTGCGCGTATAGCTGCCCAGTCCCTTAATAGCCAGCGGCCAGATGGCAGGCCATACCAACGAGTTGGCCAGCCCCAATAAAGCGATACAGAATACCGACGCGTAACCATGGGTAAGCACAGCGGCTACAGAAAATATCACACCCAAAATGGCCGACACGGTTAGCGCCTTTTCTTGTTTGATGTAACGAGGGATGCAGATAATACCGATAATATAACCGGCCACCATACCACTCATGGTGCAGGCGGTAAAAAACTTAGATGTGGCCAAACTAATGCCCAGGCTGGCGCCATAGTTCACAATAGAGTCTCCGGCCAATACTTCGGCACCCACGTAAACAAAAAGCGTAATTATCCCCACCACCAGATGCGGGAATTGCCACAGGGAAGGTTTCGTGCCAGCTGTGTTTTCATCGGCACTTTGCGGAGCCTCTACCTCTGGCAATGATGACAGGCGGATAAACACGGCCAACACCACCAGCACTATCATGATGATAATATATGGCAAAAGCACACGGTGCGCCAGCTGATCCAGTTCTAATTGCTTTTCGGCATCACTCATAGCAGCCAGACGGACTATTAACAGATCAGCATCTTTAAGTGTTACAGCGCCCAGAATAATGGGGGCTATGGCACCGGCCAGCTTATTGAAAATACCCATCATGCTGATGCGTTTGGCGGCGCTTTCTATCGGCCCCAGAATGGTAATATAGGGGTTAGATGCGCTTTGCAGTACTGCCAAGCCAGTGCCCTGCACAAAAAGGCCAGACAGGAACAGCGGATACGCCCGTGTCAGCGCAGCAGGAATAAAAATCAATGCGCCGATGGCCATAATGAGCAATCCGGCAGACATACCATTTTTAAACCCTGTTTTCTTGAGCAACCACGCCGATGGGATAGCCATTACCAGGTAAGCTATATAAAAAGCAAAAGCCACCAGGTACGATTCGAGGTTGTTGAGCTGGCAGGCAATTTTGAGATACGGAATGAGGATGGAGTTGATCCAGGTTACAAAACCAAAAACAAAAAAGAGCAGACTAATAATAATAATGGGAATAAAATTCTGGGCAGTACTGCCTGCCCCGGTATTGGCTTTTTTCATATTTACGGGTGATTGTGTTAAAGCCACCAAAGTAGCTGGATCTGGTACATCAGGTTTTCAAAATACGGTTTATTCCTTTCAAATATGTTGAAGCGGGCATTTAAGTTTTGTCCCGGTCGGCAGGTTAAACCTCATTTAAACACAAAAAGCCGAGATTAAAAGCCTGCCACGGCAGCACGGGGTAGTTTTGAGCCAAAATAAATCAGCTCAATCCCAATCTAATGGCAAGATTAAATTTACTGGAAGAAACCCGGTATGAGAAACTGGCAGTAACAGTTTACCCCGATCAGCACACGGCGGCTAAAAAAGTGGCGGCCCGCATTGCTGCACTTATTAAAAATAAACAAGAACGTAATGAAAATGCGGTGCTCGGCCTGGCAACCGGGGCTACCCCCGTTGGGGTGTATGCGGAGTTGGTACGTCTGCATCGTGAAGAAGGTCTGTCATTCCAGAACGTCATCACCTTTAACCTGGATGAGTATTACCCCATGCAGCCCACAGCAGCACAAAGCTACGTGACGTTTATGAACGAAAACCTGTTCAATCATATAGATATTAAAAAAAGTAACGTACACATCCCTGATGGTACTTTAGATCAAGATTACCTGCAGGCTTACTGTTTTGAATACGAGCAAAAGATCAACGCCCTGGGCGGGCTGGATCTGCAAATCCTTGGTATTGGTCGTACCGGTCACATTGGTTTTAACGAGCCCGGCTCTGCACCCAACTCAGGCACCCGACTGGTAACACTTGACGACCTGACCCGCGCCGATGCCGCCCGCGATTTTGGTGGTAAAGAGAACGTGCCCACCAAAGCCATCACCATGGGTATTGGCACCATATTTAAGGCCCGCGAGATTATATTAATGGCCTGGAGCCAAAAGAAAGCCCCGATTATCAAGAAAGCGGTAGAAGGCGAGATCTCTGGCGATGTTCCGGCTACTTATCTGCAACTTTCAGACCATGTGGAGTTTATTTTGGATCAGGATGCCGCCTCACTCCTCACCCGGTTTGATACCCCATGGCTGGTGAAAGACTGTGAGTGGACTAAACAGATGAAAAAGAAAGCTGTGATCTGGCTGGCAGAAACCTTGCAGAAGCCGGTACTTAAACTCACTGAAGAGGATTACAATAACCACGGTATGGCACAACTGGCAGTTGAGCAAGGTCCGGTTTATAACATCAATATCGATATTTTTAATCAACTGCAGCATACCATCACCGGCTGGCCCGGCGGTAAACCCCATGCTGATGACAACCAGCGCCCGGAACGCGCTCAGCCCGCCAAAAAACGATCCATCATCTTCTCCCCTCACCCTGATGATGATGTGATCTCTATGGGCGGTACCTTCATTCGTTTGGTAGACCAGGGGCACGAGGTGCATGTTGCCTATCAAACATCGGGCAATACCGCGGTTTGGGATGATGACGCCCTGCGCTTTGTGGAGTTTGCTATCGACTTTAATCAGAGTATTGGCGAGGATGACAGTAAACTGAAAACCATTTATGAAGACATGCGTGTTTTTATGGAAAAGAAAGTTCCTAACCAGGTGGATACCAAAGAGATTTTGGACGTAAAAGGATTCATCCGAAAAACCGAAGCTATTAGCGGTGCGCGTTATGCCGGCGTGCCCGATGAGAATATTCACTTTATGGCGCTGCCCTTCTATGAGACCGGCAAAACCAAAAAGAACTCGGTAGGCGAAGAAGATATCCGCTTAACCATGGAGTTGCTCAATAAGGTAAAACCCCAGCAGGTATTTGCCGCCGGCGACTTTGCCGACCCGCATGGTACACATATTGTTTGCTTCAACATCATTCTTGCGGCCCTGCAGCGCTTAAAACAAACCGAAGACTGGGTGAAAGATTGCTGGCTGTGGTTATACCGCGGCGCATGGCACGAGTTTGAACTATACGAGATAGAAATGGCGGTTCCGCTATCGCCGCAGGAGGTGTTGCGCAAACGCAACGCCATCTTCAAGCACCAATCGCAAAAAGACAGGGCGGTGTTTCCGGGCGATGACGCGCGTGAGTTTTGGGTACGTGCCGAAGACCGCAATCGCGAAACAGCAAGCCAATATGACCGGCTTGGTTTGGCAGAGTACGAGGCCATGGAGGCCTTTGTGAGGTATCAGTTTTAAATACAAAGAAACGATAGCATCGCATGCGGTATACAATATTGAATAAACAAATTATTACCATAATAACTACGGGTGCCATGACGCCCGTAGTTTTCATTAACGTGAAAAATTCTGAAATGTCATCAACTGGGTTTTCCATTTTCAAAATTCTTTCAAGCAGCACTAAAATTCTAAGAGTTTATACAGTTACCACTCATCGATATAGTCCCTCTTTACAGATTGGAAGAGTTTAAAAAAAACACAGACATTTCTTTACAAAGCACACCTTACCCATACCGCCTGAAGGCAGATTAAAGCGGGATATAGCAGACTGAATCTGCCGATATAAAAAAACAGTTTTACTGCATGGACTCGAACCACGATCTGCTGAACCAAAATCAGCCGTGCTACCATTGCACCACAGGAAAATAAACACAGCCGGTGCGGGACTCGAACCCGCGACCGTACTACTCAAAAGCGTATCCCTATTACCAAACTCAGGCAACCGACTGCTGGTGGAAACAACAGGACTTGAACCTGTAACCGGCACCGTATAAGGGTATTGCTCTAACCATTGAGCTATATTTCCATTATAAATTGTAGGGTAGCCCGGACTCGAACCGGGAACCTCCTGCTCCCAAAGCAGGTAATCTGAACCAATTGATATACTACCCTGAAAAATGTCTCCAAAACAAAAAATCCCCTTAGATTTATCTAAGAGGATTTCAAAGCATTGTTTATGTCAAGTCAATACATAGCCTATCCTCTCTGATAAATCAGTTGGGGTATAGAGCGTTGTATTGTTGTTGTTTTCATAGTGCAATGATACGATATATTTATAAAATCAAGAAATTTTTCTTTATTTTTTTCTTTAATGAATTTTAGTAAGCTAGACACAATAGTAATTAGCTTTGCTCAATCTCTTTCAGGCTGTCCATTTTCTTGTAAGCCAAAAATCCTTTGATGTCCTCAAAATGCTCGCGGACGCGCTTATTACCAAACTCAAACACTTTTTGTACCAGTCCATCCAGGAAATCACGATCGTGAGATACCAGGATCAGTGTGCCGTCAAAATCTCTCAGGGCATCTTTAATGATATCTTTGGTCTTCATATCCAGGTGGTTTGTCGGCTCATCCAGAATCAGCACGTTTACAGGTTCCAGCAGTAGCTTAATCATGGCCAAACGTGTCTTCTCCCCTCCCGAAAGTACCTTCACCTTTTTGGTGGTATCATCTCCGCTGAACATAAATGCGCCCAAAAGATCTTTGATCTTGATGGTACCATCGCTTAACGGAATCTGATCGATGGTTTCAAATACCGTTAAATTCTCGTCCAGCAAAGCGGCCTGATTTTGAGCAAAGTACCCGATCTTGGCATTGTGACCCACTTTCAAGGATCCTTCAAAATCAATCTCACCCATAATTGCTTTGATCATGGTTGATTTACCTTCCCCGTTTTTACCAACAAAGGCCACCTTTTCACCACGTTCAATTACCATAGCCGCATTCTTGAATACCACGTGATCGCCATAGGTCTTTGTCAGATCTTCTACCATTACCGGGTATTGGCCCGAACGTGGCGATGGCGGAAACTTTAATCGCAGTGCCGAAGTATCCACCTCATCAATCTGGATAATCTCCAGCTTCTCCAGCATTTTTACCCGAGACTGTACCTGCAGGGTTTTAGAATACGTGCCTCTGAATCGGTCTATAAATTCCTGGTTATCGGCAATAAAACGTTGCTGCTCCTCGTAGGCTTTCACCTGGTGTACCCGGCGTTCTGCACGTAATTGCAGGTAATGAGTGTATTTGGCTTTGTAATCGTAAATACGGCCCATGGTCACCTCGATGGTACGGTTGGTAATGTTATCTACAAAAGCACGGTCGTGCGAGATCACCATAACAGCCTTTGCCGAGTTAACCAGAAAATCTTCCAGCCATTGGATACTCTCAATATCCATGTGGTTGGTAGGCTCATCCAGCAAGATCAGATCTGGTTTCTTTAAAAGAATTTTGGCTAACTCGATGCGCATACGCCAGCCACCCGAAAACTCAGAGGTTTGGCGGGTAAAGTCTTTACGTTCAAACCCCAGCCCTTTGAGCACCTTTTCAACCTCAGCATCATAGTTGGTTTCCTCTTGCGAATAAACTTTCTCGCTCAGTTCAGACACCCGCTCAATCAGCTTCATGTAGTCATCACTCTCGTAATCGGTACGAATGGTAAGCTGTTCATTCAACTCGTCCAACTCTTTCTGCATTTGATTAGCCTCGTCAAACGCCTTCATCGTTTCCTCAAAAACGGTAACGTTATCTTGCGTCAGCAAATGCTGGGGCAAATAAGCTATCACCGCCTCTTTGGGGCCGGTTACGTTACCTGATGTAGGTTTGGCCGCTCCGGCAATAATCTTGAGAATGGTAGACTTACCTGCACCATTCTTACCCATCAGGGCTATTTTATCATTCTCATTAATTGAGAACGTTACATCACTAAACAAAGTAGTTCCGCCAAATGAAACGGAGATATTATTAACATTAATCACAGTATGGGTATATTAAATTGCGTGCAAAGATAAGTGAAAGAGACAGAACTAAGTTACCTGTACCGTAAGTATCACTAAACCAGAAATCAACAATGCAGTTTTGAAGGCATGTAGCAAGGTTGTTGCAGCAGTCAGTTTCATAAAAAACGATATTTACCCCGGTTATAAAACTTGCATTTATATATTTACCGCCCAATAAACCTCAAAACCCTGTACAATGAGCTATTCTAAAGAATACATCGTAAAAAGTGAACATATTGATGTGCAAGGCATCATGGACGGCCTTTATTATCCCTTCTATATGGAATGGTGCCGTCATGCTTATATAAAAGATGAATTAGGATTTGATTTTGAAGAAGAGGCGAGAAACGGTGTGAACATGGTACTATCAACATATACCATTGATTTTGTAAGGTCACTAAAGAAAGATGACTTAATGATTGTTACCTGTGAACTTTATGCTGACGGTAAACAACTTCCTAAGATTCACTTTAAGCAAAGCATATTGGTGAATGGCAAGATTATGGCGAAAGCAGTTTTTTCAGGCACATGTGTCAAGTCATCCGGAGGACGGCCTTACCTTCCCGAAACACTAAATGACAAATTAGCGGCGGCACCAGTGCTGTAAATTTGCAGAGAGGTAACTATCAGAACAAAATCGTAATTTTCATAACCGATACCCATAAACCAAAATATGAAAAGTTCAAAGCTAGGCCGAAAATCGTCGGCGGTTCTATTAATTGCAGGGAGTATCTTATTCTGTTGGCCTGCCGGGGCCCAGCCAGAAAAATCGCCCCTCAATAAATCAAAGCAAGATAACTGGAAACCGGATGCCGGGTTTGAAAGTCTTTTTGATGGCAGTACACTTAACGGATGGTGCTACCGTGATAAAACCGGCGAAGTTTTGGAAAGCTTCGACGGAAAAACAGCTTCGTCTGACGGTCGCTACTCAGCCGGCAATGGCATTTTGACAGTCAATTACCCTAAAGGCGCAGAACGTTTGGTTCAAAAAAGCTGGACTTTAAGAAAGTTTCCCAAAAACTTTATTCTGAAGATTGAGTTCCGTGCGTCTAAACAAGCAGATAGCGGTATTTTCTTAAGAGGACCACAACTGCAGTGCCGTGATTATGTAACCGTTGGCCCATACACTAACTTAAAGAACTACCACCCGCAAGACTGGAATCAAATTATAGTAACCGTAAAAGATAACGTTGCGCATTGCGAATGTAACGGCGAGGTACTGGAAGATGCTTTGAAGTTGCCGGAAACAGGCCCAATTGGCCTGGAAGGCGATAGAGGGCAGATGGAATACCGCCATATTGAAATTAAAGAAATATAAGCAAGGGTCGCTTTGTTTCCTTTTAAGATTTAAATCACATAAGGCTTAATAACAATTATTTAAACGCCGTTCTGCAAATCCAGAACGGCGTTTTTTAATTACAAACATCAGTTTGATCAAAGCAGCGCTGCTTTTATAGTTTTCACCGGATTGCCGCGCTCTAACATATTGTGCTGCATCCATTGGCTTTGCTGTTGTTGCATCAGCTCCTCTGTTTGCTGTGCCAGCACTTTGGCCTCTAGCCGGGTTAAACAAAGCTTTTTATTCTCCAACTGCGAGCGACTGTCCATGGCCATTACCTGCAAGCCAGATGGCAGGTGTGTGCCCCTAACGGCCGTTTCTACCTTGTTTACATTTTGCCCGCCTGGGCCGGACGAGCGGCAAGTTTCCAGCTTCACATCTTTCAGATTCCACTGCGGTAGTTCGTTTATATTGAAAACGGCTACGCCCACAAACCAGTTTTTACGTTTATGAAATTTGCGATACGGGCTTTGGGCAATCCACTGGATAGTGCCCGTCCACTCCTTTGTAAAAGAATCAAGGTTATGACCGCTTGCTAGTATGGTGGCAGACAACAACGTACCTTTTACATCGCCTGGTATGTTTTCAAGTACCTCCATTTCGATGTGCTGCTGACGGGCCTGCTTCATCATTAAACTTTGCACACAGGCAACAACCCTGCAACATTCTGCCGGGCCTTTGCCGGAAGTGATTTGTATGATTATTTTTTCCATATCCGCCTTACTCCTTATGCATTCTAACCATACGCGGCTGAAACCGGCCTTCAATACTTACTAACTCCTGTTGAGCTGCAATTACCGTTTCGATGTCTTTATAAGCCAGCGGATTCTCTTCAACCGTACCGCCAATCAACGTTACACCGGCGTTATTCAACAACTTTTTCATGGCCGATACCGTCATGCTGTCTTTGGCGGCTTGCCTACTCATTGCCCTGCCTGCACCATGAGATGCCGAAAACAAAGCATCTTCCCTACCCTTGCCAGACACGAGGTAGGCCGCCGTAGTCATACTACCGGGAATAATTCCCAATTCGCCGGCATGTGCCGGGGTTGCTCCTTTACGATGCACAATCACCTCTCTGCCGTCAGTTAGTCTATCTTTCCATGCAAAATTGTGATGATTCTCTACCACGTGCAGGGCTTTCAACCCTAATGCTTTCAGCAAGTTATCGTGGATTCGCTCATGGCAGGCTTTTGCATAATCGCCGGCCAGGGTCATGGCTAACCAATACTCTTGTCCGGCTTCGGTGTTCAGATCCAGCCAGGCCAATTGCTGTGCCTGACGCGGCAGTTTACAAGTATTCATGGCCAACTGCGTGTAATGCCGCGCAATGGCCGAACCCAACCCACGACTACCCGAGTGACTTAACAACGCGGTGTATTTCTTAGCCGGTAAACCCAATGAATTATCAGGCAAAATCTCAATCTCGCCAAATTCTACAAAATGATTTCCATTGCCAGATGTACCCAGCTGCCGTACAGCTTTGCCGCGCAGTGGTTTTAACAATGTTAGTTCATTAAAAAGATTATTGTCCAACACCTCATGTTCCTGCCGGGTATCTAAACCACCCTCCATACCAAAATGAGTATGATTCTTTAAAGCCTGTTTAATCTGATACTCGTACCGTTTTAAGTAGGTATCGCTCTCGTCAATAATAGAAAGCGCCATGCGGCAACCTATATCCATCCCCACGGCATACGGAATTACGGCATTATCAGTAGCCAACACCCCGCCAATAGGTAAACCAAAGCCCATATGCGCATCGGGCATCAATGCACTTTGTACGCTTACCGGCAACAGGTTGGCCAATTCCATCTGCCGCTTTGCCGATGTCTCAATACCCTTACCACCGTACGTTTTACAGAAAACAGGCTCTTCCCTCAACTCAAACACTTTAAAAGCTGGCCCTTCAGTTTTGCCGATGATCTTCTCGGCTATTTTATTTGTCAGTTCATTATCCAGATATGCTTCCGGATTATTCTTAATATTTATCAGCAAATCAAGTATCTCCTGTTTGCTTTGATGTTTAAAACTCTTAGCAGCTATACCAATAACCAAACTGCGTAGCTGATCATTATGATAACCTATTTTGCTTAAATCTTTTGTTCTTAAATTGCCCATGTGGCTATTTGTTCTAAACGGGCATCCTTTGGATGAGTTTTCCCGCAATTATGACTTTGCAGACCGCTCCCCCACACCAACCTTATTAAAAGTGTCAGTTAAGCAGATGCGGTCATCGCATTAATTAATCTCAATTGATTTTTTGATTTCCGTTCGTCCTTGAGTAAGGATATACCCTTTTCTGGGATGCTCAAAAAAGCCGGCGTAAAACAGACAGGTAACAACGGCGCACAGTTAATCCATGCTTTATCGTTCAGTCAATAAAATAAAAGGGATTGACCTGCCTGTTTTTAGGCAATGAGCGAAAGGGGCGATATGTAAACTTGCTCTGTCATGATTCCTTGATATTTAAAGGTTAACAAATCAGGAATTGCTGCAAAGATAGCACTTAATTTAAAAATGCAAAAATTGCGTGTTATTCCGCAAAAGTCAAAGCCAAAATATACCGCCAAATAGTTTAAAACTCTCTGTCATTCAGCTCGCTATTTGGCAATTTCAACTTACTGGCAAACCTGTTCAGGTTAAAGCTGATATTAACGAGCAGCATATTTGTTTCGTAAATATAATTGGTGGTGGTATAAAAATCAGCACCAGAAGTGGTGATCCGTTGTTTGGCTGAATTAAATATCCCCATATTTTGCCATAGTAACGAGGCAGCCATACGCCCGTTCATAAAAGTTTTTTTAACGGAGGAGTTAGGAATAAAATATTGCGAATCTTCGCCCTGAGCTGTAGGGCGTTTAGACAGGTAATTCACATTAACCTGTGCGCTCCAGGTTTTGGCCAGTTGCAAAGTAGTATTTGCATTAAAGGTATAAGCCCAACGCTGGTTATTAACCGTTACCGGCTGGTTTAAAATGAAAATATTGCCGTTGATATGATAATTAAAAGCATTGGCACCTGCGTATAACGACCACCATCGGGTCAACTGCAAGTTAGTACCAACTTCTACCCCAAGCTGCTTAGCCACACCGGCATTAGTATATACGCGGTTCAAAATAGTATCAACATATACGCTGTTCAGTCGTTGTATAGGGTTTTTGATATGCTGATAATAAGCTGTGGCAAAAAAACTACCCGCTTTAAAAGTGTGATTGATACCCAATTCAACCTGGTCAATAAATTCAGGTAACAGATCAGGGTCGCCTTCCTCCAACGTTTCTGAATGCTCCCGTTCCGGAATGGGGTTTAATTCCAGGTTAGTGGTGCGGTTAATCCGTTTGCTATAATCGGCTTTTAGCTTCCAGCTGTCGGTCAAACTATATTGCAGCAAAGCTGATGGAAATAAATTAGACAGATCAAGCTGATGGCGATTCGGGTCGTAAGAAAGATCAACCGACCGGGTGGCATATTCATAACGCAATCCACCGTTGTACTCCCATTTGCCACTTTTGCCCGAGTATTGGCTGTAGACCGAATTAATCACGTTTTTGGCGTGCAGACTACCCTGAAACTTTCCGGCATCAGGCTGCGATGCCGGCGGCGTCACGGTGTAATCAAACTGCCCATCCTGCGTATCATAACGCAGTTGGTAACCGCTTTCCAGTTTGCCTTTACCCAATGGCAGGCTGTGATCCAACTTAAAGCGATAGCCACTAATTGGCCGTTTATACGGATTATAAACATACTGAATGGTATCAGCCGTATTAGGATAGTGTAAGTTGCGATTTCTGGTGTTACCATACAAATCTGCGTGCTCATACACCATACCAGCCACCAGTGTAGATTTATCGGCAAACGTATGGGTGTAATCAAAGTTGGCCAATGCAAAACTACCCTCCTTTGTTTGCAGGTTGGAGTTATAATAGGTAGTACTTTTAATGAGTGCGTTATTATTCAAGTTTGACGTGGTGTTGTGATAAACCAGGTCTGCTATACGATCCTGATAACGTTGCCCGAGGAATAGACCACCAGAAAAACTGTTAAAAGCATCAGGCGTAAAGTTAATAGTGGTGCGCCCTGCATAGTTGTACTTCTTAAAACTGCGCTCGCCGGTTGACGGGAAACGGGTGATGGTACCTGCGTTAAAGTTTTTGGTAAACACATCGCCTTCGCGGTAACCGGCATTATCATTACGGTTATAGTTGCCTCCTGCGGAAATATCCCATTTGCCTTTTCGATAATTCAAAGTGGCATCGCCACCAAAACGTACCGGTTCGCGCGAATTGTTATGATCGTCTATACTTGGCAAACCGCCTTGCGCATTCAGAGCCAGCGTAATGCCGTCTACGGCTCCTTTTTTGGTAATAATATTAAGAATCCCGCCCCGACCATCCGGATCATACTTTGCCGAAGGCGAGGTAACCACTTCTATATTCTCTACTGCGTTAGCCGGCATTTGAGATAGCACGGTCTGCGCATCGGTAATAACAGGCTTGCCATTAATCAGCACCATAAAGCTCTCTGAACCACGCATGGTGATATTGCCCTGCCCGTCGACCGATACTGATGGGAGGTTCCTGATCACATCAACAGCAGAACCGCCTTTGGCGGCCTCAAACTGACCAGCGCGGTAAATCTGCTTATCAATCTTATTAACTGCATTTAGTTGTTGACCTTTCACATTAACCTCATTGAGCATTCGGTTGGCCGGTTGTAAAAAGATCTCGCCAAGATCAATACGCTGCCCGCTCCCCAACTGAAGATCAGTTTTGATATAATCCTGATAACCAATAAAGGCTATTTTTAAACGATAGCGCCCTGCAGGCAATTTACTAAACTCAAAACTACCGTTAGCCTTGCTGATAACACCGGCAACCAAACTACTGGAATCTCCCGCTTTAAAAACAGCAGCACTTGCGTATTCTATAGCTTGGCGAGTTTTGCTATCTGCGACGCGACCTCTAATAGCAGCTGTTTGTGCGAAAAGTGAAATACTATTTGAAAGTAACAGTATTAACAGAAGGATCTTTTTCATTGATAAGTGATGGCATAAAATTAACGGTTTCTGAAAGAATTATGCCATTTTATCCCGGCAAGCCTATAAATATAATGGTTACTTAATATTCCCCCCTACGATCCGAACTTTAGGAAATAGAGAATTCAAATAAAGCCGCTGGATTAGCTGTCTGCCCTCCTTCTTGAATTTATTTAAATTTGTTCTAAATAAGTAAAAAGCATTTTTATCTTTGCCGACGGTTTAGAATTAATCTAAATAAACATACAACCATCACCATGATCAAGCTTTATACACTTTTACTCTCTCTCCTTGTTCTAATAACCACAGCAAACGCTGAGGGGCCGCTGGAGAAAAGCGGCAGCATTCGCGGTCACGTACAGACAAGCGATGGCAAACCGGCCGACTTTGTTAACGTTGGTTTAAAAAACACCAACAAAGGCACCACTACAGATCAAAACGGTAACTACATCATCAAAGGTGTTAAACCAGGTACCTATACCATTAAAGTTTCATTCATCGGTCTGCAAACTGAAGAAAAGCAGATCACCGTAAGCGAAGGCAAACCATCCGTTTTAAACTTCACCTTAAAAGAAAGCGCTTCTAAACTTGATGAAGTATCTATCACCGGCGCTAACCGACTGAACAAGCCGGTGAACGTTGGTAAAGCAGGCCTGCGCCCGCTGGATATGCCGCAAAGCATTCAGACTATTGACAGTAATGTAATTGCCGATCAGCAGTTTAACCGTCTGTCTGACGTAATGAGAAACGTTAACGGCGTTTCACTTGGCGATAATCGCGGTTCTGTAAATGAATCATTCTTTGCACGCGGCTATAGCCTGGGCACAAACAACGTATTTAAAAATGGTGCACGCACATCAACCGGCGGTATGCCAGAAGCCAGCACACTGGAGGCTGTTGAAGTATTAAAGGGTAGTGCCGCTTTACTTTATGGCGGTGTAACCGGCGGTGCCGTAGTAAACCTGGTAACCAAAAAACCTAAATTTAATTGGGGTGGCGAGGTAAGCATGCGTGCTGGCAGCTATGGTTTATACAAACCAACTGTAGACGTTTATGGCCCGCTATCTAAAAGCGTAGCCTTCCGCATTATTACAACTAAAGAGAACGCTAACAGTTTCCGCGATGTGGTAAAGACCGACCGGTTCTACGTCAACCCTTCATTACTGTTCAAAATCAGCAACAAAACTGAATTGATTGTACAGGGCGATTACCTGAAAAGCAACTTCACCCCAGATTTTGGTATCGGCACCGTGGGCGGCAAGATCTCCCCTGTTCCGCGCAGTGCGTTCCTGAACGTGCCATGGGCTTATAACAACACCAATACCGGTAGCGCTCAGGCTAACTTAACCCATCGTTTCAATAACAACTGGAAACTGAATGCGGTAGCTGCCTTCCAATCATACAGCCGTAACTATTTCGGTGCAGAACGCCCTGCAGCAAATGCAGCTGGTATGGCGGCACGTGCGCTAACCAGATCTCAGTCAATGGAATACACCTACAACCAGCAGATCAACCTGACTGGCAGCGCTATGACCGGATCAATTAAACATACGCTGTTGTTTGGTGCCGACGCAGATCAGTCAAGAACTACCACCTACAGCTTTAAATATGCTGACGGAACAACTGCTAAAAGTGCCGACTCTATCAATATACTCAACCCTGCAACCTATGGAAGTAAACTACCAATGCCGGAGACGCACACTTATCAGCATGTTCTGGCCCCAATTTATCGCATGGGTGCCTTTGCTCAGGACTTGATTAGCCTGACCGAGCAGTTCAAAGTACTGGCCGGTGTAAGATACACTTACCAGGAAACACCAAAAACACGCACCTTTAACGAAGAGACCGGCGCAATTACTGATGCTGCTGCCAGCACTAAAGTAGACAAAGCGTTTTCGCCAAAACTGGCTCTGATCTATCAGCCAATCAGCACTACTTCTTTGTATGCCAGCTATGCTAACAACTTCACCCCTAACACAGGTGTCGACATTTACAACGTGCCGCTGGGCCCATCTATCATAGACCAATGGGAAGCTGGTATTAAAAACGATTTCTTAAACGGTCGCTTATCGGTTAATGTTACTGGTTACCACATTGTTAACAACCGTTATGCGCAAACTGCCCTGCTAACTGCTGATGGCAAACCAAACTCTGATACCAACGTAAAAGAGTTTAGCGGCAAAACCGCCAGCGATGGTGTGGAGGTTGATATTACCGGTAAACTTTCAGCCAACTGGTATTTCCTGGCTGGCTATGCTTATAACTACTTCCGTTATACTAAAACAGCGCCTGTTACCGGTATTACAGAAGGCGAACGTGTTGTTGGCAGCACGCCTAACACCGCCAACGGTACCATTTTCTATACCTTTGATAAAGGCGACCTGCAAGGCTTAAAACTGGGTTTCTCCGGTTATTACACCGGCAAACGTAACGCAGGCTTCAACACCTTGAAAAACGGTTTGCAACGCGGGCAGCCAACTTACCTGACAGATTACGCAACCTTTGATTTTTCTGCAGGCTACACTTTCAAAAAACACCTGTCATTACTGGCTAAACTATCTAACATTACCAACGAGATCAATTACCTGGTACACGAAAATTACAGCGTGAACCCAATTGCTCCGCGCATGGTACAAGCCACTTTATCTTATAAATTTTAAGCGTTAAACAATAAACTGTGAAGCCGGGCACCGCAATGGTCCCGGCTTTTTTATGAAATTTGCCGTATGAAGCGTTGCTTATTACTCTTGCTTTTCTTTGCTACAACCGTGCACGCACAGGTGTTGCGCAAGCGCACCACTTTATTAATGGGCGGCCGGTTTGAAATTACCATTGTGGCTAAAGACTCGCTTACTGCCGAGCAGAATATTGATACCTGTATCAAAGAGATCAGTCGTATTGAATACCTCATCTCCGACTGGAAGCCGCAAACACAGGTGTCAGAAGTGAACCGCAATGCGGGCATTAAACCGGTAAAGGTAAATCGTGAGGTATTTGAATTGACGCAGCGTGCGCTCAAACTATCAAAAGCAACAGACGGCGCATTTGATATCAGCTTTGCCGCAATGGAGAAGATCTGGAAGTTTGATGGCTCAATGACCGAAATGCCATCGCCAGAGGCAGTAAAAAAATCAGTTGCCAAGGTTGGTTATCAGCACATCTTATTAGATAGCGTTAACTCTACCATCTATTTAGAACAGCCAGGCATGAAGATTGGTTTTGGCGCCCTGGGCGAGGGCTATGCCGGCGATCGCTGCCGCAACATGATGCTGGCCAGAGGTATTAAGGCAGGCATTATCAATGCTACCGGCGATATGGCAACCTGGGGCACACAACCCAATGGCCGCCCCTGGAATATTGGCATTACCAACCCATTCCATCCGGATACCATATTTGCGGTAATTCCGCTGCATAACCGGGCCATGGTAACATCAGGCAGCTATGAGAAATTTGTGATGCTCAATGGCAAACGCTATGCCCATATCATTAACCCTAAAACCGGCTACCCTGCAAGCGGATTAATCAGCGTAAGTATTACCGGCCCGAGCGCAGAACAGGCCAACGGTTTCAGCACGTCTATGATGGTGCTGGGTAAAGAAAAAGCGTTGCAATTCATCAAAAAACATCCGGCATACCACTACCTGATCATTACTGATGACGGGCAGATCATCGCATCCAAATCATTGGCTTTAAAAACCAAACTACGGCTTCAATAGCAATCCATCAGGATCTGACTATGCGATTGGAAATAACTGATTGGATGATGTGTAAACGCTGCGCAAATTGAATCGAGCAGACGCAGCACATCCTTTTGCATGGCTAGTGAACCACAAAGCATTAGTATTCCCCCCTCCTGCAACGTCTTCGCAATAAATGAAGCGTCGGCAGCCAGCAGGTCGCTAACATATTGTTTTTCGCCCTCGCGGGATAGCGCCAGCCTTAGCTGTTCCAGTCTCCCCAGGTTTTGCTGCTCTTTTAAAAAATCTGCATAAGGCTCAAATGACGCTTTTTGCCTGAATCCGCAATATAGGCTAACAACAGTTTGACTCTTGTTTTGAGCAATCATACCTAAAAATGGCGCAATGCCAGTACCGTTGGCTATCATCACTACCGATGGGGCTTCAACAGGAAAACGGAAATGCGGATTTTCAACAATGCGTGCCTGCAACAAATCGCCGGCATTTAATCGATGTAGAAACTCCGACCCTAAACCACCTTGATGCAGTTTCACGCTCAGCTGGATCTGGTCATCAACCATGCCGATAGAATACAACCGTTCGCGATGATCACCAGCCGGATAAATAGCCAGGAGATCTCCCGAGGTGACTTTCGTACTCCGTTTGGTTTCCAGTCGTAGTAAAAAGGTCTGGCTATCGTTGCCGGTTTTAGTATTACTAATCACCCTGAGTTTCCTTAGCTTTTTAGGCAATTGGGTAAGTTCTAAAGGTAAGCTTAGATCGATATTGCTTTGCTGCGACCACGCCTCAGCCCAAAGACTAAAATCTGCAGGTGATTTATCGTTCACCGTATGGATATCAATTAACGGCTCGGCCCAATTAGTTTTCAATAAAGATTGATTCACTTCGAACGCAAACTTGCAGAAATCAGGATAAGCGTGCGAGCCAAAACCTAATACCGAATATTTGACCGTTTGTTGTTGTGGATATTTGCTCATCAACGCTGCAAACTTTGACGCATTGGATGGCGCATCTCCCACGCCATAAGTAGCCGTCATGATGATAAATTGACCAGCCTGCGGGAATACCTCGTAACTGTTAAGGTCTGTTAAGTATGCTTTATATCCTTGCTTAATCAATTGCCGGTAAACCGAAGCTGCATAAACCGTAGTGCTGCCATTTTCTGACCCGGTAAGGATAATGATCTGGCTTTCATCAGCCTTAAACTTATTTTTTACCCTCCCCGATCTCCTTTTTAAAGTAATGGCAAAGCCCGACCAAATGAAAAACAAAATATTTGCCGAAGCCACTGCCAGCACCAAAGCCCAAATGATATTTGAACGGCCGGTATGCAGCTCTAAACTAAGGTTTAGCCAGATGGTAGTTTTTTGGTGACTGATGTTGCTTAACACATCGCCGGTAAACTGGTTAACCACCAGCTCACGGTCTTGCAGTTTCAGCGTAAAATAATCTTCAGGAAATTCAGAGAACGGAAACTGAATAGTACGTACATCGGCCAGCAAGGTATTTTTGAAGACCGGAAACTCTGCCAGCTTGCGCTGAGGATCGGTTTTCATGTGGTCGATGTCAATCTTGTGGACAATCTTTTTATCCGGAAAGAAATTAAAACGAGACAGCGACAGGTACGTGCCCGTTAACGCGATAATAATGATAGGAATAAGCGATAAACGCCCTAACACCACATGCCAGTATTGAGAAAAGTTCTCATTGACAATACGCGCAAAAAAACGCTTAAAACTACGCTGCCGCTGGATAACAAGCGCCGTACCCGAAACAGCAATTAATGACAACAGAAAGGCAATTACCCCAACAAACGCCCGCCCCGTTTCATGCAAAAACAACGAACGGTGAAAAGCGGTTACCCACTGGAAAAACTCGCTTTGTTTTGGCGGCGCGCCTAACACTTTGCCTGTGCGGGCATCAACACAGGCCAGTACCTTTTTTCCCGCAGCATCGGTGCCTTTAACGGTTACAAAACCGTAGGTATCCACGTCAATATCTGTTATCCCCGGGTAGGTCTTCTTGAGTGTGGTAACGGCTTGCGCAACGGTAATTCGGTCAAAATCTTTAACGCGATAATTGCTCATCTGCTGGCCAATAGGCTCAAAAGCCAGGATGATGCCGGTTAATGAGGCCAGGGCCAGAAACAAAAAAGAAGATACAGCCAGGGCTAAGTGGCTGTATCTCCAGACAGAAATTGTCATCAGTATCTTTTAGAGTTATTTAGTTGGCACTGAAACGTACAAAGCGAATGTAGCCTGAGCCATCGTTTTTAGCAGTCAGTGCCTCTGTAGTCAACGGAATTTCCAGATCTTTTACGTTGTAATTTTTATCCTCTACGGCGCTTTCAAAACGCAATTTGTAACCAGCGTTGATCTTGCTGGTTTCCAGTTCAATCACATTAACACTACGATCGCCACCGGTTACCGATGCGCCGGTAATAGCGCTGATGTTAGATGGTTTTTTGGCATAAAACGTATGCCATTCTTTTAACGTTTTATACCATTTTTTATCAGAACCCAGCACGTATAAAGTTTTGTCGTAGTTCCCTTTTGGGTCGATAAGTGAGATAACAATGTAAGCGCCGTCGCCCATGTAATTGGTCATCTGGATGAGGCATTTATATTTAGTGGTTTGCGCCGATGCATTCAAGGTAAATGCAGCAAAAAAAGCCATCAGCAGCAACGCTGTTTTATAAATTTTAGGCATGAATGTTATTTAAGGAAGTTAACAGATACTTGATTTTTGGTAAGGGTTTCGTTAGCGCTGGCCAGATCATAGGCCGTCTCGTTAAAGCTCGTACCGAGCTCTTTTTTCGCACCGATGCTGAGCAGATACTTCATCATGGTATCGTCTTTAGCAATCATGGCCGCTTTGTGTAAAGCGGTGATACCTTCTTTATTTTTGGCATTAACATCTATATTCAGCGGTTGCAAGTGCTGCACCAATGCCAGATCATTTTTAGCAACAGCCAGGTGATACAGGGTATTGCCATTTTGCTGCGGCGCGGTGATATCCAGCCCTTTTGCTTTCAGCAAGTTTAGTTTGACATCCAAATCTTCCGGGCGCGGAGCATCAAATCTGCGCTCACCCGCACCGTAACCTTCTACTGCATAGTAAACCAGGTTATTTCCTTTTTTATCTAAAACCTTTACATCAGCTCCGCCGCCAATCAGGTAGCTGATTACTTGTGGCGAGTTGCTTTTAACAGCAAGCGTTAAAGCCGTTTGCCCTTGTGGAGTAGCCTGATTAATGTTTTTTACTTTAGGTAACAGCAAGGCAATCGTGGCCGTATCACGGTTACCTGAAGCCGCATTCATTAATGGTGTTAGACCGTCTTCGTCAGCTTGATTGACATCTACACCTTTGCTAAGAAAATATTGAATAATTTCTGTCTGCCCTTGCTTACGAGCCAGGTAATGCAACACGTTCTGTCCATCGGCACTAACAGCCGTGGCTTTTACGCCAACACTCTCCAGGTATTGATAAACAGGCAGACCGATAGTGTTGCCACCACCAAAAGCACCCTGTGCACCGCCAAAGCCCCCCTGACCACGACCAGCGCCTCCTTCACGATTGCCACCGCCTTGGCCGCGCTCAGCACCTCCCTGGCCACGCTCGCCCGCTCCTTGGCCGCCCATACCTGGGCCACCGAAACCTCCCCTACGGCCACCGCCGCCTTGTGCAGCCATTAGTATAGCTTGCTGGCTAACCGGTACGCCTTTGGCTAAAACAGCTTTCATCTGATCGATATTGCCGCTCTTAGCCGCATACGCAAATGCGTTATTACCTTTGGCGTCTGCACTCTTAACATCCAGCCCCTTACTAACAAAGTAATTGGTAAGTGCAAAATCTTTATCATTAGCAATAGCCAGCAAGAGCGCGTTAGCACCATCGCCGTTTACATTCTTTTTCAGATCGTCGCCATGTGCCAGCAGAATATCGTAAACCTTGGTGTTCGCCTGTCCGCTACCGGCTGCTGATGTAAGCGGTGTGGTACCGTGAGAGTCTTGTACGTTGACCTTTGCTCCTTTGCCCAATAAATATTCCATCAACTCTGTATTGCCGCGGGCGGCAGCCAAATGCAGGTAAGTACGACCATCGTGCGTTGGCTTGTTAATATCAGCCCCAGGTTGATCCAACAGATATTTTATAGTTTCTGTTGGCGCGCCAGCGTTAATGGCCATTGCAATTGGATCCATCGCCATGGCGTTTGATTGCGTTGCGCTATTGCCCTTGGCTACCTCAGCTTTCACGGCCGCCAGATCTGGGTTATTGCGCCAGAAAGATTGATCGAGCAGGGTATTTTGCTGCTGTGCTGCTGCAGCAAGCGACGCCATGGTTAGCATAGCGGTGAGTAGTTTCTTCATGTGGTGTTACCGTTTAAGTGCGACGAAGTTAATAAGAATAAGTCTAAATAAGAATAATAAATCAAATGTTTAAACTTTATAATTCTATCACTCTCCAGGACCGCCAGGACCGCCGCCAAAATCAGGACCACCGCGACCAGGGCCGCGGAAACCACCAGGACCACCATCAGGGGGGCTAGGACGCTGTCCCGCAAACTTTTGCAAGCGTAATGTGAAGCTGAGCAGGAAGTACCTGCCTAAACGATTGCTCTGTGTTTGCGTAATATAGCTACCACTTTGCGTGGTAGAAAAACCGGTGTTTTGGTTAAATAAATCAAAGGCTGATAACCTTAGTGCGCCTACATTTTGTTTCAAAAACTTCTTTTCAACGTAAGCATTCAGGATATTAGGATTGGTAGCACCGGCATATCCATAATAAAGCGCTTTTGAATAATCATAGCTCAGCGTCCAGGTGCCGAAGTAGTTTTTACCATTAGCGCCCAGCGTCAACGTTCTGAAATTGTTGTTCAGGTTGTTCTGTGTTAACGAGTTGTTGGTACGTGTAATACCATAGCTGCCATTTATCTCGGCATCAATCACATTCGTTATATCTGTACGGAAGCGGATGCCCTGAGTAAGGTTAAGGCTCTTGGCCAAGTTTTTCTCGGTAGTCATTTCATAAGTAGTCGGCGCTACGTTGCTGATATAAGAAATGTTATTGCTATAGCTAATGTTACCGTTAAACATCAGCGTATAACGTCGCTCCTGCCAGGGCTTGGCATATACATAGTTGCCAGATGCGGTATAGAAACCGTCCGCGTTCTGATATCTGGTTAATATGGTACCCGCCAGGTTTTTATCTGGCGTATACGTGGTTGGGTAAGTGATGCTATTGGCAACAATTTTATTGCTGGTTTGGGTGAAGCCCAGGTTGGCAAAGAACACGTTACCCGACTGAAAATCAAACTGATTATACCTGATGGATACATTGTTGTTAAACTCTGGCTTCAAACTGGCGTTACCCTGAACCGGGTACAGGCTGTTAGAAAAATCGGTAACAGGTTGCAGCTCGCTATACGTAGGCTGATTGCTGGCCCCGCTATAGTTAAAGTTGAACGACTGGCTGCGCGACATGTTATAAACAAAACGAGCCGTAGGCGCAAAGTTTAGCGTAGTTACACGCGTATCAACACCGGCTTTAGCCGAGTAGCCATCCAGCATAGTTGGCTGCAGGCCAATGCCCAGGGTATAATTGTATTTCTGTTCGATGAAACGATAGTTAAGGCCAACACGGTTGGTAATGAAATTGAAGGCATAATCATTGCTCAGCAAATCATAGCGGTTACGCACGTTGCCTGTAGCAAGCGTATCGGTTTCTTTATCAGATGTGGTACGGCCATAGTGATAGGCATAGTTCAGCTCCATGAATGAGCGTTTGCTCAGTGGCTCCATATAAGAAAACTGGGTACCGATACTATCCAACCTGACGTTGGTGCTGATCAGTTGGTTGGCAGGAGCACTGCGTGTACCCGCTATATAATCATAAACAGGATTTTGCGTTTGCGTTAATGAGGTTGATCCCGCGCTAACATTAACGCTGAAGTTACGACCGGAAGTACCAAATTTATGGAGATACAACACGTTGGTGCCATAATTTGGCGATGTTGAATTGAGCGTAGATGTTAAATTATAGTTGCTGATAGTAGCGTTATTCCGCGTAAGCAAACTACCCTGTGTTAGCGATGTATTAACACCGGCGTAGCTAAACGTTGGGGATATTTTCACATAGTTCAAATCGTTCGGTTTGTATTCAATGTTGAGGTTAAAACGATGATTGAGCTTATCGTCAGTCTGATTATTATTGGTATTGTTAATACTTGGCGACGTTAACGAAGTATTATTCTGAATAGTTGAACTGATGGTATTCACGGTATTATCAGAAAAGCTATAGCTACCATAAACGGTTGTATATTTCCCCCACTGATCACGATAGTTCAAACCCGCAGAGCGGGTATCGGTAATACCATTGCTGTTTGCCGATGTACCCGGACCGCCCGGGCCACCACCACCGCGGCCACCAGGACCGCCGCTACGCGGACCGCCACCACCAAAGCTAAAAAGACTGGTATTTGTATTATTGAAATTAACCAACCCTGCCACCTGCTGATCGCCGTTGAACTTAAACAGGGTACCCGATACCAGGTGCCTGCTATCTGCATCCTTACTAACCACAGCATCTTGTGCATCGGCACCGCCGCCAACATTGGCCTGGCCAAAGTAGCCGTAGTTTTTATCGGCCTTAATAGTAATATTTAGCACCTTTTCTGGCTCGCCGGTCTTCAGGCCTGTCAGATTAGCCTGATCGCCGTAGTCATCAATAATTTGTATGTTTTGTACAATGTTAGCTGGCAGGTTTTGAGTGGCGGTCTTTACGTCGCCATTAAAGAAATCTTTACCGTTTACACGCACTTTGGTTACGCTTTTGCCCTGGGCGGTTACATTGCCGTCTTTATCTACATCTACACCCGGCAGTTTCTTAATCACATCTTCTACCGGCGCCCCCTCCTGCACTTTATAGGCGTTAGCGTTAAACTCAATGGTATCCTCCTTCAATTTAACAGGATTAACGCCGGTTACCGTAACCGTTTTAAGTACTGTTGAACTGGTTTTTAGTACGATAGCCGGAAGGTTGATCAACGTACCGGCATCCGCAGGTGCATAATTTTGTTTGAAGTTGTTATAGCCAATAGCAGAGATATGCAATGCAAACTGGCTTGCCGGGATATTCTTAATAGTAAAAGTACCGTTCATGCCGGTACTGAGCGATACACTGTCTTTTCCGGTTAGCAAAGTAACGGTAGCGCCGGGGACGGTTAGCCCCGTAGTGTCTTTAACCAAACCGGTTACAGTATAGCTTTTTTGGGCTATTGCCAGCTTGGTTAAAACCACCAATAATATGAGTGATAAAATTCTTTTTAACATAACGTTTCGAGCTTATTATGGCGCAATATGCATAATAACGGAGCGGCAAATTTGAAAAGTAGACGAGCAGGCAGAATATGGCGACGATTCCCACCAATGAGACGACGGCTTTTACGCACACGTGCACAAATTCAGATCCATGCAATCAATCTCAATAAAATTGCAGTTAGATTTCAATCGGGGTAGTTAAAGCAATTAACTGGCGTATTTGCTATCTTCGAGACTTCTACCGAACTTATCATCTTTCTATGAAGCAGCCCCTTTCAAAGCCCACACAATTTAAACCGTGGATTGCCTACCGCAACTACGTAGAAGCGGCTTTGCAGCCGCCATCGGCCGGGCAAACCAGAGACGCCGAATATTTGTCAAATCGCCTGTTTACCCAGGCTATAGTTTACGGTTTACCTGCCGGTTTTTTGGCGCTTATTCCGGCTGTGTACGTTTCTTTAAAAAAAGGGAATTTATACCTGAGCATTTTCGGCACGGTTATGATGCTGGTAGTGGCACTGGTTTCACTCGTTCCACGCTTGCCCATGTCGCTACGCAAATTAACCGTTTCCGGTGCCCTTGTGCTTACTGCCGTTATGCTCATTGCTTTTATGGGGTCATTCGGTATAGGCTGTACTTACCTGCTTACCTGCAGCGCATTTTACGCGCTGCATTTCTCCGGTAAATTTGCGTGGCGGGCCATGTGGGTCAATATTGGTGTATGCTTAGCATTTGCGTTAGGTATAGCTTTAAAACTAATCCATACTGAAGCGCTGGCAAAAGTGACACTGATGGACTGGCTTACCTATTCGGTCAACTTTCTATTTTTGAATAGTGTTATTGTGGTAATGATCCGCCAAACCATTGCCCGGCTGGAACGCACCATGCGCAAGGAGGCCGAAATTCACGAAGAACTAAAAAATGAGTTTTTTGAAAAGCAGCTTTTGCACCTTTCACTGCGCGAGTCTGAAAAACGGTACCGAACGTTGTTTACACTAAGCCCATCAGCCAAATTGGTCTTTAGTATTGAGACGCTAAATTTTTTAGAGACCAATAAAGCGGCAACTGAAATTTATGGCTATTCAGAAAAAGAATTTCTGGAACTAAGGCTAACAGACCTTCATTTGGATGAAGACATCCCCTTTCTGTTAAAATATATCGAGGAAGAGCCTCATACTGATGGCTCCCTCCCAACGCTCGTCGCCCGGCACATTCGCAAAGACGGCTCACTAATACATGTGGAAGTGCTGCGCAGCAATATCAGCCTAAAAGGAAAATCGGCGCGGATGATTGTGGTTAATGATATTACCCGGCAGGTAGAGCAGGTAGAAGCTATCCAAAAACAAAATGAAAAGCTGAAGGAGATTGCCTATATTCAATCGCACCTGGTGCGGATGCCGCTCACCAAAATCATGGCACTCACCCAACTTATTGCCGACGAATTTAAAGGCAATGGCGACCCCAAATTATTGGAAGCCCTTTCTCAATCTGCAGACGAACTGGACCAGCACATCCGCAAGATTATTGGAGAAACGTCAACCATTCTGGATTATCCGGATAAAAAAAAGTGAGTGGGCACATATAACATGCACCCGCTCACTTTTATTCATCATCATCAAACTTATTATTATAAGTTATACATACCCCCATCGGCAATCAGCTCAGATCCTAACAGGAAAGTAGAATCATCAGACGCAAAGAAGGTAACCACCTTGGCCAGTTCTTCCATGGTACCAAAACGGCCAATAGGCACTTGTTCAACAATGGCATTTCCCATTTGTTGTAATTGTTCCTGGGTAAGGCCAAGCTTATCGGTTGAGTGGAACGGGGTGCCCACCGGACCGGGGCTTACCGCATTTACACGTATTTTGCGCGGCAATAGCTCGGCAGCCAGGTTTTTAGTAAGCGATAACAAGGCAGCTTTACTTGCAGCATAAACGCTGGCACCAGCCATGCCAATATGGGCATTGATAGAAGTATTAAAGACAATGGAACCGCCCTCCTTTACCAGTGGTAATAATTGTTGCAGGCTAAAATAAGCACCTTTAAAGTTGATGTCCATAATCTCATCAAACATCTCTTCGGTCATTTGTTCAACAGAGTTAAACTTGCCCATACCGGCATTGATAAAAACAATATCTATCTGCGGAGCTATAGCTTTCACTTTATTACCCAACTCTTTTATCTGTTGCATGCTGTTGCTATCGGCAACTACACCAAAGGCGCTTTCGCCCAGTTGGGCAACGGCCTCATCTATTGATTTCTGGTTACGACCGGTGATGATCACTTTGGCGCCCTGAGCTATAAACTCTTGTGCTGTGGCAAAACCGATACCGCTGTTTCCACCGGTAATTACTGCTGTTTTATTGGCTAATTTTTTCATTACTTTTGTTTTAGTAGCACAAATCTACATTGGGATTGAACCCGCGTCAAGAATGTACCATTTTGTACGGTACGCACTAAAAAGTAGGTTATGGCTGCGTTTGAAGATAGCGAAACTTTGCGTTTTTTAAAATGACAAAACAAAGACATCCCGAATACACCTGCGCCATGTCAGCAGCGCTCAGCGTAATAACCGGCAAGTGGAAAATCCAAATTCTAAACCAGTTAATGAGCGGCCCGATGCGTTACAGCGAGATCCACCGCAACATTCTCGGCCTTACCGAAAAGATGCTTTCGCAGCAATTACGGGAGCTGGAAGAAGATAAGATCATCCATCGCACAGTGTACCCAGAGGTTCCACCACGCGTTGAATATACTTTTACCGACCTGGGCAAAGAGCTGGCCACTATTTTCTATGCCCTAGAAAAATGGGGCGCAAACTTTTTGACGGCCAACCGCGATAGCATTAAAGTAGCAGATGAAAGCTGTTACACCTTCAGGGAGATGCCTAAAGAGATGATTGCTTAATAGCTCCTACCTTGTTATTTTTCGGCAGGCTCAAACAGTTCTATCTTGTTGCCTTCCATGTCCAGAATATGCGCAAATTTGCCGTACTCATAGGTTTCAACTTTGTCTAATACGGTTACGCCTTCCTTTTTCAATTCTTCTACCAACGCTTCCAGGTTTTCAACCCTGTAGTTAATCATAAAGTCTTTGGTTGAGGGTTCAAAATACTTGGTCTTTTCTGCAAAGGGCGTCCACAGTGTGTATCCTTTGTTGGTGGTGTCGGTACCATGATGCCAGTCGAACTTGGCTCCGTACGGACTCACATCAAAACCGAGATGGGTTTTGTACCATTCTCTCATCTTTTCAGGATCATTGCATTTAAAGAAAATGCCGCCAATACCGGTTACTCGTTTCATTTTTATATTGTTTTGATTGGATTTGGTTAAAACTGATTTAAATGCGAAACCAGAACCGAATGATGTGGCCAATGCCAAAATTACAGCTACGTTTTTGATCATCTGCTTGTGTGTTTAAGTTGGTGTTTTCGCTGATTGGGGTTAACGTAAATTTATGATTTTTTGGCTGTTATTGTAACAGCTAACCAGAATCAAATCACAACTAAACAGCATAAAAAAAGTCCTCCACGGCATTACCGGGAGGACTTTCATTATCATCACTATCAGTTTACTAAAGCACCTTTATTCTGATGCCTGCATTTACTACTGCCCCATCCAGCGGTGCGTAAATGTCTTTAAAGATTGGGCTTGATGTTGGCCCAGTGTAAATCTGCCCCCATTTGCTCTGGCGCTGGTCGGTCAGGTTTTCGGCATTGATGAATATGTCAAAATGCTTCCACATCTTTTGTACCAACAAGCCAAAGGTCCAATAACCGCGACCGGTAGTACCGTCGCCCAATAGTTGTGAGCTGGTATAAAAGCCCTCCACACCTGCACGGAAACAGTTTTCGATCTCATAGGTTACGTCAGCATTTAACTGATGCTTCGGTGTGAGCGTTTGTGCGCTAGTCAATCCATTAAAGTGGCGCTGCACATCGGTATAGGTATAGCCCAGATAAATGCCCAGTTCATCCATCAGCAATTTAACATTGGTTTCTGCGCCTTTGCTGGTCAGGTAGCCCGGCGCGTTAACAAAGGCATTGTGTTGCAGCACCAGCGGATCATTCACCTTGGTCAAGAAAACCAGCTGGTTAACCTGTAGAAAAGCATGACCTACTGCGCCTTTGTAGTTAACATCGGCATTGACACCTGCAGAATGCTCGGCCTTAATGGCACCAACGTTTAACGGTTGGAGATAGCGGTAGCCTTGCTCTTCAGCATCATCGTTAAAAATATCGGGCATCTTATAGCCCAAACCGCCACCAATGCGGCTGCTCCAATGTTCATCCAGCGTAAACAGTGTATTTACGCGCGGCAACAGGAACACGCCGTTTGATGGCGCCGCCGGCGATGGCGTATTGCCATCCAGCCTTAAACCGCTCTCAACCGCAAACCATTTGGCAGGCTTAAAGGTATTCTGCGCAAATACGCCACAGGTATTGCGGCTATAGCCCAGGTTTACACTGCCATTTTGAGGTGTTAGTTTATCGGTCCATATATCGGCACCGGCCACCCAGCTGGCATATTTACCGTTACGCACGTAGTTGGCCTCGGTATAAGATGATACCTGCGCTCCCTTAAAGCTGAACTGCGGCTGGTTGATGCTTCTGTTAAAGTAACCTACAGTGTTCTTAAAATTAAGCTGGCTGGCACTATCTAACTGGTGGGTATAAGATAACTGAGACGACAAACGATCACTGATATTATGCTCGAAGTATTGGTGCTGGCTATCGGTATTACCGGCAATCACCTGTATATCTCCGCCTAAGCGGTCTTCGTGCATTACGTTAACACCCAACCACAACGAATCTTTGCTGCCCATTTTCCAGAACAGTTTAGGATTAACCATAAAGCGGTTGGTTTTGGGGATGGCGGAGAAACCGGTATTACCCGCGTCAAAAGCGCCGTTGTAGTTATAAGAGCTAAAGATGGTTGTACCTACGTTTTTCCATTGCTTGCTGTAAAAGCCGCTTGCATCAGTGCCTTTTGCGGTGTTCTGGTTAATCAGGAATGACAGTTCGGGCTTTTTTGAAGGGGTTTTGCTGATAAGGTTAACCAAACCTGCAATAGCGCCGCCACCATATAGTGTAGAGGCCGATCCTTTAATAATCTCTACCTGTTTTAAGTTAAGGGGCGATACCTGTACCAGGCTTAACCCGCCTGAAAAACCATCATACATTGGCAAGCCGTCTTGCAGCAACTGCGTGTAACGGCTATCCAAACCCTGAATACGGAAACTGGCCATACCACTCACCGGCGAGGTGTTTTGAACGTGCACGCCGGTAATCTCGCCCAGCAGCATCCGAATGTCGCCGGGACGCATGGTACCTTTTTCGTCCAACTCTTCTGGAGGTAGGGCTTCAATACGGGTTGGTATATCGCTCCGGTTCCGACCTGTACGGTTGGTTTGGATCACCACCTCGGCCAACTCGCCCGACATCGGCTCCAGAAAAACTTCTATGTTTTGATCAGCGGTTTTCAGCGGAAAAGTAAATGTCTTTTCCTGAGCCATATAGCTCACCATGCTAATCTTTACATCGTATTTCCCGGCAGGGATATTTTTAATAGTGATACGACCACTTGTATCTGAAACTGCTCCAATTTTAAGAACTGGAATATAAGCCGTGGCACCGACCAAAGACTGTTTAGACTCGTCGTCTTTCACAACGAGGTGCAGGGTGTTTTGTGCGCGTGCCGAAAAAGACAGCAGCAGCACAACCCATAAAAATAGTTTGCGCATAAAAATTTTAGCGTTTGCGTAATAAAATAAATGAATAAATAGATGGAGGTACGCTTACGCTAAAGGAGGGCGCAATAAAGTAGGGTGATAGTCGCTTGGGGCGGCTGATAGATAAACGGCATTGAGTATAGACATGGCCGGCATTTGCACCGGTGTACTCAAAGGCGCCGCAGGATGAATGATCACGGCAAAAACAGCAGGGTGCTGAAATTGGAAAGCAGTGGATTTGCTCGGCTGATCATGCTGGTTATGACCTAACAGATCTTTACCATTGAGCAAGTAATCGCCAACAAAATCAAATACGCCTTTATCCTCAGGCGATACCACTTTTGCATAGGCCCGATACATACCCGGCAGCTCTTTCATCAATGAAAAATCGCCCAGCGGCAGCACAATAGCGCCGAAGAGCAGATGTCCCATCATCAAGAAAACAGCTATCCTTTTGATCATTGCTGCAAAGAAACGAAAATCATTCTATCCATACCAGAATGAATAATTAATAAACGTAGCCATAACGTTTAAATTATACGGTTATGGCTACGTTATAACAATTAGCGTGCCCGCTTATGTTCTAAATTAGGCAACAAACCGGTAAAGATGCCAATAAGGGGTAGGAAGGCGCAAATTTGAAACACATACTGCACGCTGGTTGCGTCCGCCAGTTTGCCTAATACGGCTGAACCCAAACCGCCCATGCCAAAAGCCAAACCAAAAAATAAACCGGCTATCAGACCAACTTTACCGGGTACCAGATCTGTAGCATAAACCAGAATAGCCGAGAAAGCCGATGAAATAATCAAACCGATGATAACAGATAGCGCCCCTGTCCAGAACAGCGAAGCATAAGGCAACATCAAGGTAAATGGCGCCACACCCAGGATAGAGATCCAGATGATGTATTTACGGCCAAAACGATCGCCCAGTGGGCCACCCAATAAAGTGCCAGCTGCTACAGCGCCCATAAAGGCAAACAGGTAAACCTGTGATTGCTGCAGCGACAAGTGGAACTTGCTGATCAGATAAAAAGTATAGTAACTGGTCATACTGGCCAGGTAGAAATATTTAGAAAAGATGAGGATCAACAAGATAAACAGCGAAAACAAGATCCTGTTACGCGACAATGCTTGTTGAGGCTCTGCAACAACCCTGGTTTTAGTAGCCTTTAAACTTAAATGCGCCTGATACCACCTGGCAATGCCCGATAGCACAATAATGCCCAGCAAGGCTGCAAAACAGAACCATACAATATAGAGCTGCCCGTGGGGCACCACAATCAAAGCGGCCAACAGCGGCCCAACGGCACTACCCGCATTGCCACCCAATTGAAAAATAGACTGCGCCAATCCTTTTTTACCGCCCGATGCCATGTGCGCCACTCTAGAAGATTCAGGGTGAAAGATGGATGAACCAATACCTATCAAGCTTACTGCCAGCAATACATTAACAAAGCTACCAGCAAATGCCACGGCCAGCAAGCCCAGCAAGGTAAAACTCATGCCTATGGCCAAAGAATACGGGCGCGGCTTTCTATCGGTATAAAAACCTACAAAGGGCTGCAAAATAGAAGCCGTTAGCTGGTACGTAAGCGTGATAAGGCCAATTTGTGTAAACGTTAGGTGGAATTTATCTTTTAACATAGGATACACTGATGGCACCACGGCCTGCAGCATATCGTTAAGAAAATGACCAAAACTGATGGTGAAGAGTACCGCAAAAACGGTTTGCTGAGCAACTTGCTTAGCCTGGATCTCGGTTTGATTGTTCATAGTTAAGATTTAAGATCAGATCATCTGATGAATTAAAACAAAAAATAAGATTATCTGTAGTTTATTATTTTTTCGGCTGTACGCCATGCGTTGGCGGTATCTCGCTCTACAATACAGTTTAGCAGTTGCTCATGCAGGTGATGCGTTTCTGTATAGGGATGAGTATTGTTATGTATCTGCAAAAACCATTGCTTTAGATGGATAGCGGCAGATTTATAAAGATCTGCCAGTATCTGGTTGCCTGATGCCTCTGCAATGGCTATATGAAACTGAATATCTGCTTCCACTGCAGCCTCTACCATATTGGCGTCAGCTGCTATTTTACGCTCGGTCAGATGCATGCTGATTTCTTCAATATTACGATCTGTGCGGTTAGCGGCTGCTTTCTCGGCAATCTTCATTTCCAGTAACTGCCTGATCTCGTCCAGATCGGTCACCTTAGCACGCTTTAAACGCTGATCCATTGGCTCTGCGCCGCTGGTTGTGCGCTCCACAAAAGTGCCCACCCCCTGCTGCACGCGCAACAAGCCGGAGTTAGCCAGCAGCTTAATAGCCTCGCGGATGGTAGAACGCCCTACCCCGAAAGCTTTCATCAACTCAGGCTCAATAGGCAGCTTTTCGTTCACCTTGTAATGGCCCAACGAAATCTGCTCCTGTAGCCTGGCTGCTACTTCTTCGGCTAATGATCTTTTCTGAATCAGCATTACATCATATCATCTGATGAATACAAATGTAAACAAAGATTTTACATCTGCAAATCCAGGAGCGCCTTAGTTTTAAATTTAATACTCATTTGTAACCTCAATTCCATATCGTATTGCCGCTACAAGTATGTCAATATTTATATCTCTTAGTTTTTTGAACTTAATGCAGTACCCGGTCACGCTCGCCTTGCCTATTTCTTGCCCAAAGGTTTGGGCTAAGTATGCTTTATCTTTTATACCCATAATGTAGACAGACATCCCGGTTGTGTTTGCGCTCAAACCAATTTGAAAAAACTCCCTGGTTTTTCCATCAGCATACCTTATGGTGTATGATCCATAGCCGATATTAGGATTACTAACCGTTTTATTTTCGCTGTTTTTACCATTATCGAACCATAATTTACGACCCGGTAAAGTTTGAAGTATGCGATGGTGCAGCCCTTGCATATCGCCGCGCTTTGGCTCTGGTTGGCTGGCGATATATGCTTTGATTTGTTCCTGTACTTCCATATGAAATATTAAACTATGGGCTACTTATTTCGCCTTTTCAAATCTCGCTTTATTTTGATTCTTCGCGCCATCTATTCCTCGCAATCTCAAAAATTCAATTAAACTGCGCCTTTGGCTAATTACCGGCATTCACGGTAGCACCAGTCATGCCATCTGGCCGGCCGATGCTAATCTTTTTGATTTCTTTTCTGGTTTTAAGGTCAACAACCGCGACATAGTTATCCGGCGTGCAGGAGATAAACATCCGGTTGTTGGTTTTATCTATGTAGATGCCCGCACCATGCCCAATCTGTATCTTTTGTTCTAATTGATGACTAAATGAGTTATAAAATAGCAGATCTCCGGTTTTAACGCTCACAATGGCTACGGTCTTTCCATCGGGTAATATCTTAAGACGATGCAGCCCTGGTACGTGTGTGTCAAAGTCAACTTTTACTTTTTTGGCGGCGAGATCAACAATTACCACATGGCCATCGGGTCGGGCAGTCCAGAGTTCCTTGCCATCGTCAGAAACATCAAAACCTTCGGCACCATAACCTACCTTGACAAGTGATTGACGCCATTCTGTTCTCGGCTTGGCATTAGCAGGTAAAACACCAGTGGGCGGCATATAGGGAGGCAATTGCTTTTTCTCATAAATACTGATAGTACCCGATTCAACATTGCTGGTATAAAACGTCTTTGCATTGGGCAGTAGATACATGAGATGTGTAAAATCCTGACCCGTACCTAACACTTCAACAGGTTTGTCGGCCTTCAAATCATAAGCCACTACACTCTTGGAACCCTGTGCCGTATACCACAGCGTATCTCTATGAAAAGCCATACCGTGTGGCACATAAAAAGGCCGGGTATCAATATCTTTAACCGGCTTCAAGCCTTTTAAATCGATCACATTGATGATATGCCCGGTTCCGGCTATCACGGCGTTGGATACGTAGGAGACACTTTGATCTGCCGATAAGGCGATTTCATGCGGGTCCTCACCTACCGGTATTTTGGCTACCAGGTTGAGGGACTGTCTGTCCAGTACCCACATTTGTTTTTCGCCCTTTGAGAGAAGCAGTATATAATCCTTGCTTTGTGCAAATGTTTGTTGCAGGCAACATAAACAGGCCAATAGCAGCACGTATCTTAATTTCATAGAGATGCATTTAAACAAGCTCGCAATTAATGAAAATCTGTTGCGCGTTCTGTTGAAAGCAAGTCATTTTGCGGTAACAAAAACATGCTTTAAAAAGCATGAGCGGTATATTCAGTGGCTAAAACGCTTACTGCCCATCATCACCCTCGGCCTGCAATTCATCCTCTTTCTTGCCGTTGCCCAGATGAATTTTCGGATGCTCCTGTGTGCCCGTGATCGTCATCGGAATGCCGAATATGCCAAACGGCGGCAGGCCTAAACGGAATTTCAGGTTCAGGTTGCCTTTAAAATCTACCTGTCCCTCAAACCGCGGACGGAAGCCTGCAAACCTCATCTTGGTACGTTCTATTGTGATGATATTATTGGCGATGCTGCTCTTGATATCGACTTTAGATACATCTGACGTTCTACCCAGACTATCATGACCGGTCTGCTTGCCTACCGTACTAAACAAACGGAAACCTTTCAGCTTAACACTTTTTACAGATAGCACGCCCCCGCCTTTAAGCGATGGGTAAACGGGTTTCATATTGGCATTTAAACGGCCACCCAATTTATAATCAAGCGATACAATACCCTCGGCACTGGCGGCTGATGACGCCATATCATGGAACAGTTTGATTTGGTTATAAGCTTTCTTGATATCGAAGTTCTGGGCGTTGATGTGGTAATCAAAATAGGCCCGCTGCGGCGTGATACTGCCGTAAGTTGCATCCATTACCACTGGCGCACCAATCAAATTAAAACCAGCCTGTTTTAATAATAACTGACCATTATTGATCTGCATTTGTCCTTTAACATCGCTGATGTTCATTCCGCTGTATCGCACCTTTTTCACATCGGCTTCAAACGTCAGGTTCAGCGTTTTGGGAACTAGGATAACACCCGAGGCTGTAGAGGTTGGTGCCGGTTGTGATGGCGCGGTAGGCTGACCGCCGGCAAAGGCCATAAAATCGTCGGCAATCAGCAGATCGCTTTTCAGGTTAAAGTTACCAGCAAGGGTTGCGCCTGGTTTTACGGCGTAATCCAGTACGTTACTTAGCGCACCGTTCAACACAATAACCGAGCGACCGTAACGGGCGGTAAATGCATCAAACTGCATTTTGTCCTGGTTAAAGCTAAAATCGCCCTTCTTGATGATGAACGGTTTAGGGAACAGCTCGCTACGCAACACCAAATCTTTAACGTGCATTGAACCAGAGTTGGCCAGCCTGTCATAACGCCCCGCAACAGCATCACTCTGCCTGCCTTTCAGCGTAAAGTTGGTGGTAATTAAGCCTTGTACGTTATACCCTTTAACTGCAAACACGCGGTAAATTTTGCCAATATCCAGCGTGCCCTGCGAGTGCATGCTATAATTCAGATTAGCAAAGTTTTGCAGATTGGCCCGAACCATAAACGGCTGGCCTTCAAATTTTAATGATACCGGTTTAATAAAGATTTTCATGCCGGCCAGCGTGCCAGTGGTATTGATGATATTGGTGCTGATTTGCAAATCCTCAATTGGATGCGGATAATACTTGGTTTGAATATAGCCGTTGGCAAGATCTACAGTCGCATTGGTTACCGGGAAGATCTTTTTAGCCGGAATATAGCGCCCTTTGGTGCTTACATCGGCACTTAGATCACCGCGCACATCAATACTGTCTGCCGGGTAAAACTTCTTCAGATCAGCCAGGTGGAAACGTGCTTTCAGGCCGCCGTCCATGGCCAGGCCGTCGGTATTACTCAATTTAAAGTAGCCTTTTACAAAATTGCTCAAGGCCTCGGCATTAAGATCAGTCAACGCCAGGGTAAAGTGCTTGATATCATTATCCGGGCATTGGGCATCCAGTTTGAAACCAATGTTTTTTACACCCTCGGGCAGTGTAGCATATTTAATATAACCGTTGGTAAATGCCGACTGCAGGCGAAACTTAGGCACGCTGGCAATCACCGTATCATACCGGCGCAGCCCTATCTTCTTTACGCCTTTGGCATATTTGCCCTGAGCCAGCAGGTGCAATTCATAGCGTCCTTTCAGATCCACCGCCTTTACACCAAAGGCCCGGTTCCATTTCTCCAGGTCGATAGCCGTATTTACGCGAGCAAAAATATCTGGTGTATTTATCCCCTTCACCCTGAAACAAGCATCAAACTTATCCTGATCAATCCTGAAATGCAATGAATCAAGGTTGAATTTGAGGCTATCCGGATTAAGCTGCGGCACACTGGCATTCATCCTCACATACAAATCTTTAACCGGCGATGGCGTTTTGTTATTGGCCACATAGCCGTTATTGATCTTAAGACTAAAATTTAGATCAGGATTGATTTTCTTGGCGCTGATGTATTGCCCGGCCAGCGACAGGTGGATCTCTCCCTTGCCGTCAACATCGGTATGCTCAATGTATTTGGCATATTCGCCTGGTAATGCCGTAAAAATATCGCTCAGATCTGTTGGGGTAGAATCAAATTTAAAATCCATATCATACCCATCCTTCATGAAGCCGAAACGACCTTTAAAGCGAAGCGGCAGCTGGTTGATCCTCAGATCATTCTTCTGAAAAATAAACTCCAGCGATTTGGTATTGATGCTGGTCACCAAATCGGCATTCAACTTTTTGTTTACTACATAGGCCTGACCGGCATAGTAAAAATCAACCGCGCCAATTTCTGTGTGGGTGTGCAAGTCAAACACATCTTTGCTTAAATCGCCGCTGCCAGTGTAATTGAAATTACGGGCGTTGATGCGCATGGGTAAAGAGGCATCATTATAAACCAAACGGCTTTTTTCGATGATGATCTGATCAATCCCCATTGATGCTGCCGCAGTATCGGCCTGTGCATTTTTGTCTGGCGGCGATGCCTTGTACACATTGTAATTGGCGTGGCCCGCGCTATCAACCTGTATGTTAATGGTAGCCTGACTCAGATATATTTTACTGATCTGCACCTTACTGCGCAGCAGCGAACTAAGATCTATAGCAAAAGAAACCTCCTTGGCCGCAGCCAGTGTATCACGCTCAAACGGTGCACTGCCTTTCAGGTCAAAATCGCTCAATGTAAGCGTCAGTTCAGGAAAACGTTTAAAGAAAGATAAACTGGTGCCCGAGAAACTCAGCTGACCGTTAAGGTGCTGGTTAGCCAGTTGTTTAATCTTCTGTGTTATAGTTTGCGGGAAAAGTACTGGCAATAAAAACATTAGCAGCACTATACTGCCCAATGTAATACCACTGATCTTTAGCGTTTTGACCAACAGTTTTTTCAAGGGTATCTTCATAAAAAAATCGCTACGGAACGGCTGTCCAAAGATACATATAAAAAGCACCCGGCCTTGGTTTTTAGCAGAATAATGGGACAACCGCTATCATCACCTCTTCTTTTTCTATTTAAAACCGATAAGCTTTCTATCAATACGCAACAGAACAAAAACGCCCCTTGGTCATAAAACAATCAGATAAAACTACTTTTTTTGGAGTTGTAAAATGTTTTTGTTTCTTGTTCGTCTGTTCTAAAAAAACGTGTTTCTTTATTGATATGGCTAAAAGGCTTCCTCTGATACTATTGCTCTTCCTGGCGGGCGACATTTATTTTTACCAGGCTGTTACTACACTTTCTCAAAATCCGCTTTTACATTGGGTTTACTGGTTGCTGGATATCTTGCTGATTATAGGCATCATAAGCATTACAATGATACGCCGCGCGGGCAACAACGCACAACGACTGATTGCCACGTTAATGGCGGTAATGCTGATGGATTTCATCCCTAAAATATTTGCTTCACCGGTATTGCTGGCAGAAGATGTTATGCGCATCTTCCGCAGTTTCCCGCCACGAAACCTTTACATAAGCGAAGCTACGCTAGCGCTGGCAGGCATATTCTTCCTGATTATTCTGTTCGGACTCACCCGTGGCAAGCATTTTTACAGGGTAAGACGCGAGACGCTTTTCTTTCCAGATCTGCCAGCGGCGTTTGACGGCTTTACCATCACCCAACTTTCTGACATCCATGCCGGCAGCTTTAGCGATGCCGAAGGTGTGCAAAAAGGGCTTGACCTGGTCAATGCACAAAAAAGCGATGTGATTTTATTTACGGGCGACTTAGTGAACAATCAGGCCACCGAAATGGACCGATGGATTCCGGCTTTTTCTAAACTGAAGGCCCCAATGGGAAAATTCTCGGTACTGGGTAATCATGATTATGGCGATTATATTAAGTGGGAAACCGCGGAAGCTAAAAGTGCAAACCTGGCCCGTCTGAAACAGATACACGGCGAAATTGGCTTCCGTTTGTTGTTAGATGAAACCATCACCCTAAAAAAAGGAGAGCAATCAATCTCATTAATAGGTGTAGAAAACTGGGGCACCGGCGGTTTCCACCAATACGGAGATCTGAAAAAGGCTGCAGCCGGCGTGCCCGACGATGCTTTTAAAATCCTGATGTCGCATGACCCATCGCACTGGGAAGGCGTAACGCTTGATCATCATCAGCATGTACACCTCACTTTATCTGGGCATACCCATGGAATGCAGTTCGGTATTGAGTTGTTTGGCTTTAAATGGAGCCCCATTAAATATGTATACAAGCAATGGGCGGGGCTTTATGATAACGACGGACGTTTCTTATACGTTAACCGCGGATTTGGTTTTCTGGGATTAAAAGGCCGCATTGGCATGTGGCCAGAAGTTGCGGTAATTACTTTGAAGCGTAAAAAAGCCTAACCCAAGCCACTTTTGACCGTTTTTGCCCGCGTTGTTTTACAACTTCTCCATTATCGATATGTTAAGAACGTACAATGCTTTGTAAAAATATTATAGCATAGGCTTTAAGCACCGGTTAATTTTGTAGAATACCACTAAAATCACCTGCTCCCGTTGGTGTGTTTTAGAAACCTGATTTCTACTTAGTTATTATGAACGGTGTTGTAAAAATCATAGCGACTTTACTCGTATGGCTTTGCCTTGCGCAACCCGTCAGCGCGCAATTAAAGTGCAAGGTTGAACATTACACCACCGAAGACGGCCTCTCGCATGATAGGCTTACCGGTATCATTAAAGACCATGATGGGTTTATCTGGGCCGGCTCATGGGATGGCATTAACCGGTATGACGGGCGTTCGTTTGTACTCTATAAATCTTTCCCCGGCGACAGCTCAAAACTGGTGAACGACCGAATTGTGGGGATACTTGATGACCGAAAGGATAAGCTCTGGCTAAAAGGATCACAGAACGAGGTTTACCTGTTTAATAAACGCAATGAACAGTTTTATCCTATAAACACCGTTATCCCCGGTTTTGACGCGCGTAAAATAGAGGTCAAAAGCATGATTTTTGTTAAGGAGGGATTGGTTGCGTTAACCACAAAAAAAAACGGGGTGTTCTTTGTTTTTACTACACAAAACCAGCCGAAGGTTATAGCTTGTTCCCGTACGGGCAAAGCAGCTATAAAACTACCGTCTGATACCGTTAACTTTGTTTTTCAGGATAAACTTAAACACATCTGGATTGGTACCAATCACGGATTGGTTGTGGCTAAAGCTACCGGCAATGGTCTAACCCTTATTTACCCCCTAACGCATTACCCGGGTTTAAACTACACAGATTTTTCTGAAGGAAGCAACGAATTATACCTGGGCACGGCACAGGGATACCTGATCAGGATCAATCAAAAAAACGGCGCAGCTCAACCTATCAAAATTACCGAGGGTGCCATTACTGCCCTGCATAAAGCAAGCAACGGCTCTGTTGTTTATTGCGCTACCAATAATGGAAAATTGGTTCAATTTCAGCCGAATAGCCTTAACACCACCACCGACTTGATTTGTAAAAATGAGCCGTTGAGATCTATTCATGAAGACCGATCTGGCGCTTTGTGGCTGGAGCCTGAATCGCGGGGTATTATACGCTATCTGCCAAATTCCAGAACATGGAAATGGCACACCAGCCCTACTGATGGCACCAACAACGGCACCAAGTTTCATAACTGGTTTGAAGACAACGCCGGTAGGATTTGGGTAAACATGAAAGGCGGCGGATTTGGGTTTTACAATACCAGCAAAAATGCAATAGATTGCAACTACCAGGATGACGAACAGGAAGCCACCGCCCGTTTCCCCGAAATAGTTTATGATGTTTGTTATGACGATGCCGGCATTATTTGGTTGTCGACAGCAAAGGGCCTGATCAAAATCATCCCGCAAAATCTTAATATCAGACTAGAACCTGTTGATCCAAACACTAACGAGCTACAATCTAATGAAGTAAGAGGGTTAACCACAGATAGCCGGGGCCGTGTTTGGGTGGGTACACGTAACGGACATATTCTTATCTATCAGAACGGTAAACCAATCAATACACAATTTATCGGATTACCAACCAAGGGGTTTGGCTCCATTTACGCCATTTGCGAAGATCACCAGGGCGTAGTGTGGATAGGCACTTATAATAACGGGCTGTTCAAGGCTACCCCAACATTACCCGGTGCTGGGCAATATCAAATAAACCACTGTGCGGATGTAACAGGTGCCGATGCATTAAAAGGAAGAAAAATTACTACCCTGTTTGAAGATGCCAGCCAACGGCTTTGGGCAGGCACCTATGGTGATGGGCTCTATGAGATTATTGACAATGGCCCGAGTATAAAAACCATTGGCATAAATTATAGAAACCACACGGAGCATAGCAGGTTTGGAAAAATCAGGCACATTGCAAAAGACAACCTTAACAATCTTTGGTTAGCCACTACAGACGGGGTGGTTGTTTTAAATTTAAAGAGCCATCTGGCGGCGCCAGATAACATAGTAATATACAGCAAGGTAGTGGGTTCACCTGTGGGTTTGTCTGATAACGATGTGTTGTACGTTTATAAAGATCACAACAACAATATGTGGCTGGCCACAGCAGGCGGCGGAATATGCCGGGCCACAACCAACAATCCATTCAAGGGCGTATCATTCAAAAATTACACAAAGCATGATGGCTTTTCGAGCGACTATGTGCTAAGTATCTGTGAAGACAAAGCCCGAAATCTGTGGCTGGCTACCCAAAACGGACTATCGAAATTTAACCCTACCAATGAGAGCGTGCGCAATTACACTTCGCGCGATGGCGTTTTTCGCCCGGCGTTTTCTGAATCTTCTATCACCAATCAACCTGACGGGATGATTATAGTCGGATCGACCAAGGGCCTGGCCTGGTTTGATCCCGCAAAATGGGCCGACAGCCAGGTGAACACCCGCATAGCCTTTACCAACTTACAGATTAACAACACCGATGTTGCTACAGGTGCTTCAAACAATATACTGGCTCATAATATAGATTACAGCAAAAGTATTGAACTGAGACATTATGAAAATACAGTCAGCCTTGATTTTGCACTACTTGATTATTTGCATGGCAACGATCAAAACCTGCTTTACCGATTGGCGGGCTATAACGATAAATGGCAAAACAGCGGCGGGCAACGGCGCGTAACTTATACTAACCTCCCTCCTGGCAATTACCGTTTTGAAATAAAGACAGCCAATAACAGGCTCTATGCCAATCATGTATACCGTAGCATTAACATCTCGGTAAAGCCGCCATTCTGGAAAACGTGGTGGGCCTATCTCATGTACACGGCTGCATTGTGCTGGTTAATACTCACCATCGTTAAGACTGTTAAAACCATCTTGAAATTAAAACAAAGCGTAGCGATAGAACGTAAAGTTGCCGCGCTCAAGTTAGATTTCTTCACCAACGTATCTCACGAGTTACGTACGCCACTCACGCTTATCCTCAATCCGCTGCAGGAGTTGATGGACAAAGAAAATTTTTCTGCCAAAGGCAAGTCATACATTCAACTGATCTACCGCAATGCCGAGCGCCTCACCCGCTTTATGAATCAATGGCTGGATTTGCGGAAAATTCAAAGCGGCAAAGGCGAGTTAAATTATCAAAAGGTAGAGATCCTGACTTTTATCCGCGAAATAGCCGGTCACCTCATTCACCCGGGAAATGACAAACGGATTGCGCTTACCATCAACGCCAGTTTCGATGAAATGGAGGTAGTGGTTGATCCCGAAAAGTTTGATGTGCTCATCTACAACATTATTGCCAATGCGGTTAAGTTTTCGCCAGAACAAGGAAACATAACCATCAATGTCAGCATGCCTGATGATGCCGGCAATTTCAGCATCAGTATAAGCGATGAAGGCATTGGCATATCTGAAGATAAGTTGAAAGATATTTTCAAACTGTATTTCACCGATAGCCGTAAAGACGCACAGCATATCACTGGCACGGGTATTGGCCTGGCGCTCTCTAAAGAAATTGTAGAAATGCACGGTGGGCAGATATATGCGCAAGCCAATCATCCGCATGGTCTAAGCATCGTTATCAGTCTACCCCTGGGTTTGGATATTGATAAATGTATGCCTCCATCACCATCAACCTACCCTCAGCAAATTCCACATGTGTTACAGGCAGTTGAATATATCGATACCCAGCACATCGAAAATCCCCCAGGCGCCGGTTTCCCAGTTTTGCTTTTAGTAGAAGACAACCATGACCTGCGCGATTTTCTATCAATGCAGTTAGGTGATTATTACCAAGTTGCAACGGCCCAGAATGGCAAAATCGGCTTACAGATGGCCATTGATTTAATGCCTGATATTATCGTGAGCGATGTAATGATGCCATTAATGACTGGTATAGAGATGCTGGATAAGATTAAAACTACCGATGCCACCAGTCATATCCCGGTTATACTGCTTTCAGCAAAATCATCCGTAGAAAGCCAGATTGAGGGCCTGCGCTATGGTGCTGATTACTATCTGAACAAACCATTTCATAAAGAACTACTGCTAACGGTTATTACCACGCTCATTAAGCAACGCAAACAGTTGTTTGACGGGTTGGTAAAAGACCGCATTGTCGACTTGAAACCCGGTCAGGTGGCTATCACCTCTAAAGACGAATTATTTCTGCGACAGGTAATCAACATTGTTGAGAGCGGTATGTGCGATCCTGAATTTAACGTAGAAATGGTAGCCGATGCCCTTTCTATGGCACGCACCACGTTCTATAAGAAATTTAAATCGCTTACTGATGTTTCCATGAGCGACTTCATCCGCGATATGCGTTTGGAGCGCGCCAAGCAGCTAATAGATGCCGGCGAGAACCGCATCTCTACCGTTGCCTACAGTGTTGGCTTTAATAATCCCAAGTATTTCAGCACCTGCTTCCGCGAAAAATTTGCCATTTCGCCAACTGATTACCTCAAATCTCTGCACGCCGCCTGATAATCTTGAAAAACGCCTCCCTGAACTCAAAATAATCCATTTCGAACCATTTGGGTACAATTTTGAACCTCTTTATCCCCGCTCACAGATAGCTTTGACCCCGTTGACCGACTGGTTTTGATCTTACAAAATCAGTCCAAATCAACAGACCAATTATTTACAAACCGGGCCTGTTATGATGAGATGACCAGGCCGGAAACAGTGATTTACCGTTGGGAGATTTCTTTTAAAATTTCTCTTTACCGATTTGAATTAACCGCGATAGCATGGCGTTGGGCTCTTGTATGCTCTTTGTTATGGCGTATCAAATGTTAATACTGGTAACAGGTGTGATTTATTGGATTTTTTTCCAGATCTCACCTGACCTGCTCCTGTAAATCAACTCAAAATTATTGGTCTTTCTAAACCGGTTCGCTATCAATCTGTGTATCGCCCGGTGTCGTCTCATCAGTGTGATAATTAAGCGTGTTACTAACTAAGAAAGATCAGCCTATGAATTAAATCATTATTAAACGCCTCAATCAAACTGCTTTAACCAAAGCATCAGGAACACATCTCTGCAAGGATGTGATGTCCTTTCTAATTGATTAAATACCAAAATCTAAACTAACCCCACAGGGTCTGAAATAAAGACCCGTCACACAAAGAAAGAACAAATGAAAATGGCAAAACATACATTTCTCGTTCTGCTCTGTACATTTTTATTCCTCGGGCTGGCCAATGCCCAGGAAAGAAAAATTACGGGCAAAGTTACAGATGCAAATAAAGGCGAGCCCATACCCGGCGCCACCGTTTCTGTAAAAGGTAAAAAACAAAAGGTAGCAACAGACGTAAATGGAAACTACACCATCTCTGCAGATCCGGCTAAAGATGTGCTGGTAGTAAGCTTTATTGGCTACAAAGAGCAATCGCTGCCTATTGGCGGTAAAAGCGCTGTTAACGTTACCATATTAGAAGATACCCAGGGCCTTAATGAGGTAGTGGTAGTAGGTTACGGTACGGTTAAAAAACGCGACCTGACCGGTTCTGTAGTATCTGTAAGGGCTGCAGACATTACTGCTAACCCGGTAACCAACGTAATGGAATCATTACAGGGCAAAATTCCGGGAATGGATATTAACCGCACATCGGGCGCGGTTGGTACCAATCCGCAGGTGTTGCTGCGCGGCGATCGTTCTATTTATGGCGATAACTCACCGCTGTACATTGTAGATGGTATTCAATCAAGCTATGACCAGATCAACCCATCGGATATTGCTTCTATCGACGTGTTAAAAGATGCATCTTCTACAGCCATTTACGGCTCGGCTGGTTCTAACGGTGTGGTAATTATCACTACTAAAAAAGGGAAAGTAGATCAATCGTCAGTTAACGTAGATTCTTACTACGGTTTCAGCGGCGATCCGCACTTTCTGCACAGCATGACCGGCGATGAGTACATCCAGTATCAAAAAGAAAGATACCGTACAGCCAACGGTGTTTATCCAACAGATCTGTCGCAGCTATTCACCAACGCCAACATTCTGGCCGCCGTACAGCAAAACAAATGGATTGACTGGATCGATGAAATTGTAAACAAATCTGCTACACAGCAAAAGTATAATATCTCTTTTAGCACTGGTGTTAAAAAGACGCAGATCTACACCTCATTCACTTATTCTAAAGAAAGCGGTTTGTTAACTAATGAGAACCAAACCCGCGGTGGTATCAGACTAAACCTTGATCATCAGCTGACCAGTTGGGCAACCATCGGTACCAACATCAACGTAAACTATACGGTAAAAAACGCGCGTTATAATAACATCTTCACCAAATCTCTTGATGCGCTTCCGCTGGGTGACGCACGCGATGCCAACGGCAACATCAATGTAACTTATATTGATGGCCATACTACCCCGCTGGGCGACGAGATACCCAACCAATCGGTAGACAACACTCGCTCGCCGTACGGCATTCTGAATGGTTATCTGCAATTGACACCGATAGCAGGCCTTACCATCCGCTCAAATATCGGCCTGTCGTTTAATGATAGCAGACAAGGTAAATACATCGGTAAGTTATCTCCTGATGGCATCCCTAACACCTACGCTACTCCCCTTGCCACCATCAATAACTACTTTGGTTATGGCTACACCTGGGAAAACACCGTTACCTATAACAAAACGATTGCCAAGAACCACAATATTACCTTGACAGGTATTACCTCGTGGGCAGACAACCGTAACGACCAGAATAATGAACTGGCACAAGGCCAGGACCTGGACTCATATCTGTTCTATAACCTGGCTAACGGTACACAGAAAGTGGGCTTAGGCTCGTCTTATACCCAAACAAATCGCCTGTCTTTCGCAGGTCGTTTAAACTATAGCTTTATGGGTAAATACCTGCTCTCGTTCACCAATCGCTGGGACGGTGTTTCTCCACTGGCCGAAGGACATAAATGGGCCATGTTCCCTGCCGGTTCTGCAGCCTGGCGCGTATCAGACGAGGCGTTTATGTACAAGGTTAAAGATGTAGTGAACGAGCTGAAACTGAGAGTGGGCTATGGTGTAACCGGTAACTCGGGCGGCATTGGTGCTTATTCATCTCAAACGCAAGCCATCACTTACCAGGCTATTTCATTAAATGGCGCATTGGTGCCTAACCTTCAGTATGTGGGCTATTTTTCAAACCCCAACATCAGCTGGGAGAAAAGCTACAACCTAAACCTGGGTGCTGACATGTCTTTCCTGAAAAACCGCATAGACCTCTCGGTTGATTATTACAACACCGAAACCAAAGGCCTGCTGTTTAAGCGTACCCTGCCGGTAACTGCCGCCATTACTGCCTGGGCATCACCAATGCAAACCTGGCAAAATATTGGCGAGACCAACAACAAGGGTATTGAGATTGCGTTGACCACCAGAAACTTTGCCAACAGGAAATTTACCTGGACAACCAATTTTGCCTTCACCAAAAACAATGAGAAAATTGTTTATCTGCCAGATGGCGACTTAGTATCAGAAAAATTATTCCAGGGCCACCCGGTAAGTTCATTCTATGACTATAAGTATCTGGGCATTTGGTCAACCGCCGATGCAACCGAAGCTGCCAAGTACGGCGCTCAGCCAGGTTATGTTAAAGTGGCTACCAATCCCAAAATTATCAACGGTGTAAGCGACGATGGCGTGCACCCATACACAAGTACAGACATGCAGATCCTCGGCTCGGCTGTTCCAAAATGGCTGTTGGGTATCAACAATACTTTTACCTACCAGAACTTTGATTTCAATGTGTTCACGATGATCAGATGGGGATCAATGATCCAGAGCAAGCTGATAGGCTGGTATGATACCGGCGATAACGGTCAGCCGAAAGGTATTGATTACTGGACACCTGAAAATCAGGGAGCTTACTTCCCTCGTCCGGGTATTGCCAGCACCACCGGTATTGCTTCCTTACAATACCTGGATGGTTCATACCTTAAAATCAAAACCATTACGTTGGGTTACAAACTTCCACAAAGCCTGCTAAACAAGCTGACTATGAAACAAATGCGCATTTACGCAACTGCTTACAACCCATTGGTATTTACCAAAGAAAAAGCGCTGAGAGGTACCGACCCTGAAACTAACGGATCTGATATTTTCCCGCTGTATGCATCATTTGTTGTGGGTTTGAATGTTACTTTTTAAAGGATAAAGTTTATGAAATCAATTCAAAAAATAATATTATCGGGTTTATTGCTGGCAGCCTCGGCAAACTCCTGTAAATTAAAGGAATATAATCCATCTGGCTTTACCATAGATGCGGTTGCGGCATCATCTGTAGACGGTTATCAGAAACTTATTAATAACTGCTACTTTGGCATGGAGCGTGCGCTGTATGGTAACAACTTATGGATGACCTACCTGGAAGGCGGAACGGATATTTGGACCAACCAGAAAAATAGCGCCACCTCAAACATTGCCTATTTTAAATACGGTGGTATCTCTAACATCCCAACCACGCAATTTGCCGGCGTTTGGAATGCTTGTTATGACGGTATAGGTTATTGCAACGCCGCCATAAAATATGCGGCCGTAGCACCTTTCCCTAATGATGCAGCCAGAAATGCGGTTGTTGCACAGGCCTATTTTATGCGGGCCATGTACTACTATAACCTGGTAGAACAGTTTGGCGGCGTTACCGCCCCTACAGAACCGGCCGCCAACTTTGATACGCATCCGCCGCGCGTACCGCCGCTTGATATCTATAAAACCATCATCATCCCCGATCTGGAATTTGCTGCTCAGTGGCTGCCGGTTGGCAATACGGTTACCCAGCCATCCAAAAAATCGGCAATGGGTTTGTTGGCCAGAGCTTATCTGCAAACCGTAGAATATGATGATACTAAAGCCTATGCTGCAAAAGCGTTGGCAACAGCCAAGTTGCTGATTGCAGATTGCGAAGGCGGCGGAACCCAATACGGCGCGTTTATGTACTCAACCTTTGACGATGTTTTTGCTGAAGCAAACAACATGGCTAACAAAGAAGCCCTGTGGTCTCACCGCTTTGTTGTTGGCGGGGTTAGCAACAGCGCCTGGATCATGAACCAGAATAACGAGTTATTTTATTGCGTGGTAACTGATTTTGGCGCAATGCAATTCAGCGGTACAGATTATACCACCTGGGGACGCCGCTCTGGCGGTATGTTTATGCCTACTCAGTACTTGCTGAACCTTTATGTTCAGGCTGATGGTACGATGGATCCGCGCTACCATAAATCTTTCCAAACACAGTGGACCAGCAATAAAACAGGCTACACCTGGTCTGCAGCTAATTTGGCAACCTATGATCGTAGTGCTGCGGTTACCACTACCAGCACACTAGCCAATGGCGATCTGTCGATAGATTTTATATTCCCTAAAGATCCGGGATACGCCACCAAAAAGGCTACCAAACTGGATCAGAAATACCTGGTGGTAGATTATGCCGATGTTTATGACGATGCCAGCAAAACCGTTAAAATGACCTATCAAAAGGTAAACCAATCGCCGGGCACAACGGCTACGCCAAACCCATTCTTTGGTTTTTACCCATCGCTCATCAAACATAACAGCAGCAATTATTATGTAAACAACGCTGCCAGCAATCGTTACGGCAACCTCGACGCCACCTTTATGATGCGCATGGCCGAAGTTTACCTGATTGCTGCCGAGGCCGACATTTATGTAAACAATGGAGCCAATGCAGCAGGCTATCTAAACAAGGTAAGAACCCGAGCAGGCGCACTGCCATTAACCGGCACTCCAACCATTCAAACGGTTCTGGATGAGCGCGCCCGCGAGTTGTGCGGAGAGTACGTACGTTTCTACGATTTGAAACGCACCAAAAAACTGAACAAAACCTACCTCATGGCCACCAACCCTGATGTTGGTCAGTTTTTCCGCGATGGAAACAACGAGGTGAGGCCAATCCCTTCTGCGTTTTTGACTACGCTGCAGGGTGCCGGTACTTACTATCAAAACCCGGGTTATTAATTTAACCTTTGGCTGAAAACAACGAAAGAGACCGTCTCACACCAGAGACGGTCTTTTTGTTTTAGCGATCTGTTTACTGTAAGCGATGATAAATTTTTAACTTACCGCGGTTAAATCTCTACCATTATGATTGCTGCACAACATGCCACCCAATTTGCCCACCATTGGATTGAAGCCTGGAACCGTCATGATCTGGACGCTATTATGGAACATTATGTTGATGATGTTCAGTTCTGCTCGCCCATGATTATACAATTGCAGGTTAATGAGCTGGGTAAGATTGATGGCACCGATGAATTGAGGCGTTATTTTGAGACCGCCCTGAAAGCATATCCTCACCTTAGGTTTACGCTGCTCAATGTGCTTGCAGGTGTAAACACCATTGTAGTACATTATGTAAGCGTGAACGATAAACAAGCCGCCGAAGTTTTTGAACTGAATGCCAACGGCAAAGTAAAAACTGTACTTTGTAATTATGCCTGATCAATCGTTAACCAACAGCTGGATTAACAGTCCTATTATTTTAGAAGATGACCTGGTAAAACTGGAACCACTGGAATCCAAACATTTCGATGCTTTACGTGCCATAGCGGCTGACAAACGCATCTGGGAATTCTATCCAGCCGACTATAGTGATGCTGACCATATTAATGATGCGCTTACCAAAGCACTGGAAGAAAGAGAAAAAGGCAGCCAATACCCTTTTGTGATCATCGACCGCCGCTTGGATAAAGTAATTGGCAGCACCCGGTTCCTGGATATACAACCCGCACACCGCAAACTGGAGATTGGCTGGACCTGGCTCCATCCTGATTACTGGGCAACCAACCTTAATACCGCTTGCAAGCTGTTGCTATTACAATATTGCTTTGAAACGCTCAAAACGGTGCGCGTACAGCTAAAGACTGATGAAAACAACCTTCGATCGCGCAAAGCTATACAGAAAATCGGCGGACAGTTTGAGGGCATCCTGCGGCACGATATGGTTAGGGGCAACGGTACTATGCGCAATTCCGCCTATTTCAGTATCATCGATAAGGAATGGCAAGAAGCGAAAAACAGGCTACAAGAAAAATTGAAATAAAAGAAAAATAGCCGGCCCGATAAATCATCAGTCTGGCTATTTTCTCTTTAACTTACTGTTTCAATGGGCACCTCATCAGCAGCCTGCTGTTTTGTCCAAATTAACCGGCCGACATCGTAGCCTATAGCCTTAGCCTGTTGCAAAAACACATTACGAATTTCCGCGGGCATTACCGGCGCTCTGGATAATAACCACAGATAATCCAGGTCATTACCGGCTATCATGGCATATTGATAATCATCGTCTAAAGCAATTACATTGTAAGCGGCATAAAACGGCCCGAAAAAGGATACTTTTAGTCGACCGGTAGGTTCTTCGTCTACAAACCTGGCCTTGCCTACGCTACTCTCCCACTCACTATTGTCCATCCGCACACCACGGTTGACGACCTTGACGGAGCCATCAGTATTAAGTGAATAATATGCCGTTACGTTTTGTAAACCCCGTTCAAAACGATAGTCAAACCGGGCAATTTCATACCATTGGCCCAGGTAACGGTTAATATCAAAGTTAGTTACCGGTATCGCGCCATCGGGTATACTAACGCGGGTTTTAGACCACATCCATAAACCAGCGGTAGCCAAGGCACCCGCCGCTAACGCATAAGGTGCAGCGTCTTTAAAATAATGATTCGTTCTCATTGATAGTTGTTTATACTATCAACGCAAAAGGCTTGCCAATTGACCGTCTGATAAATTGTTTAATTTAATAATGAGCAAAACTTATGCTTGTGTGCTTATTTTGTAACATCTTTATCAATCAGGCCGGTGCATGACGCTTTGCTCCTGCCGTTCGCTATCTTTAGCCGACCAATTGTTGACCAACCAAACATGGTTCACCAATACACTTATACTGATTAAACTTAAAACAGCATGCTATCAACCCATTTCAAAAAGTTGAACATTAAAACCTATTTATTGGGCCTTTGCCTGTCTGCAGCCATCCCTGCACATTCTTTTGCCCAGGAGCAAGTGGAGAACTGGACCTCTGTAGATCAGCCGCTCCAGGCGATGCAGAACGTGCGCAAAATGATCCATGCGCCGGTTTTCCAAAACAAAGACTTCCTGATTACTAACTACGGTGCCAAAGGCGATGGCGTGACCAAAAATACAGAAGCATTTAAAAAAGCCATAGAGGCCTGCGCGGCAGCAGGCGGCGGTCATGTAATTGTGCCGGCAGGCAAGTTTTTCACTGGCCCCATCTACCTGAAAAGCAACGTAGATGTGCACTTACAGGATAACGCGGTAATCATTTTCAGCCATGATACTAAAGACTACCCCGTGGTATTAACCCGTTGGGAAGGTAATGACTGTATGAATTTCTCGCCACAATTTTATGCTTACAAAGAGCAAAACATTGCGGTAACCGGCACAGGTACCATTGAAGGCGGCGGCAGCAAAGAATACTGGTGGGGCTGGAAAGGCAGAAAAGATTTCGGCGCGCATGAAGGTGTACCTAACCAGGCGAAAGACAGGGACAACCTGCAAAACATGGCCCATCAAGGCGTTGATGCGCGGAAAAGAGTTTTTGGTGAAGGCCATTACCTGCGCCCCAATATGTTTGCCCCTTACGAGTGCCAGAATGTGATGATCCAGGGCGTAAAACTGATCAATTCGCCAATGTGGTTCATCAGCCCTGTAATGTGCGATAACGTGACAATAGAAAAAGTAAACGTTAAAGCAGAAGGCCCCAACACCGATGGTTGCGACCCTGACGCCTGTAAGAACGTACTGATCAAAGACTGCTTTTTTGATACGGGTGATGATTGTATCGCTATTAAATCTGGTCGTGATGAGGATGGCCGCAATGCCGGTCGCCCCGCAGAGAATCACATCATTGAAGGCTGCGAAATGCACAACGGACACGGCGGCATTACCATTGGCAGCGAGATTGCCGGTGGCGCCCGCAATATATTCGCCATCAACTGTCACCTAAGCAGTCCTGATTTGAATTTGATTATCCGTATCAAAACAAGTTCATTACGTGGCGGCACCATTCAGAACGTATTTGCAAAAGACATCAAAGCAGGCACCTATCATGATGCGGCCATTGGCTTTGATATGTTTTATGAAAAACCAGGAAACTTTATGCCAACCATCCGCAATTTCTGGATAGAGAACCTAAGCGTTGAAAAAGGTGGCGAATACGGCATCGTTGTTCACGCTTACAAAGAATCACCGGTACGTAATCTAAAGATGATCAATTGCAGTATCAACGGCGTAAAAACACCATTAAAAGTTGACAATACTGCCGGCTTACAACTAAAAAATGTAACCATTAACGGTCAGGAAGTTAAAGCGCCGGAAGCTAAATAACCCCAGTTCATTTCGAACGTAACGCAGCGAAGAGAGAAATCTTAGTCCCCAAGTCAATAGATAATTACCTGGCAGGTGTCTAAGATTTCTCCTCACGCTACCACCCGGTCCCTACCTTGTTCGTTTGAAATGACATCAATTTAAATATCAGATCAATTCCTCCGGTTCAACAAAAAAGAGGCATAATACAGCAACGTAGCCAATGAGCCCAACGCAGCCACAACGTAAGTCATAGCCGCCCACCAAAGGGCATCCTGCGCCTGGTCATGCTCTTGCTGGGTTTGCATAATACTGTAGTTATTATTTAGCCATTCCAAGGCGCGCCTGCTGGCATCAAACTCAACCGGTAATGTGATAAAGCTAAAAATGGTTACCGCAGCCAAAGCTATTACACCAATAAACAACACCACGGGATTACGCGCAAAAACCATCAGCATAATACCAATAAACAGCGCCCATTGTATGAGGGTTGAAGCAATATTTATCACCGGCACCAATGCCGAGCGCAAGCTAAGCCATGCGTAAGAACGGGCATGTTGCACGGCGTGCCCGCACTCATGCGCAGCAACGGCAGCTGCGGCTACCGTTCGTTCATAATAAACAGACTCGCTTAGGTTAACCGTGCGGTCTGCCGGATTGTAATGATCGGTCAAACTACCTTCTGCGGCCACCACGCGCACATTGGTAATACCATGATCGCGCAGCATACGCTCGGCTACTTCGGCCCCTGAAAGGCCAGAAAGCAAATCAATCTCTGAATAAGTTTTAAACTTACTGCGAAACCGCATTTGCACAATAAAACTGATCACCCCTACTATGATGGTGAGCAGCCACGCACCACTGTAATCCATAGCTTTATTAATTAATTTGTTCCGTTTACCGCAACACCAGCGCCAACGGGAGCCCAGATCTTAAAAACGTGCTCGTATTGCCCGCTCAGGTCTTTTACCATTATGGCCAGATGCTCTAACCTATTAGGTAAATATTCGTCAATCAGGCGATAAATACGTTGCAGATAGTCACCCAGGCGCTGTTCAAAATTGATAGTACTTAAACTGATAATGATATTTTGGCTATCTGTGCTTACTGCCTCAATATCCACTAATTCATTTTTAAATAACTTTACTACTTCAGTATCTAATTGCTCTTTCATTTCTTCTCTCCCAAACCGCGTGGTGGGCGCCCTTTATACGCAGCGCCGCCAGTACGGTTATTCCTTTTGCGGTTAAAACAGCTGATTAGATTTTGGGTTTGCGGCTTTTAACATTTTTAACAGTTTTTAACGCAATTTGGGTAAAGAAATCTGGTCGTAACTAAAACTCAATCCCGCTAAGTAAAATTGAAACCACCAATAAGCATACATTTCTTTTCTCTTTGAAATGTATAACTTTGCCACATGGACGCTTTATCTGCCGGCATAACCGATAATTACCTCGACAACATACATAACGACCCTGCGCAGGTGCGCGTATCGCAGATCTGCACCGCGCATTGTACCCTCGCTGGCTATAACCGCCGCGACTTTTATAAGGTTACGCTTAACCTGGCTTGCAACAGCAAATTGTTTTACGCCAGCCGAGCGATAGATATTGATAAACCGGCTCTTGTATTTACCAATCCGTTGATACCCTATTCATGGGAAGGCGACCACACCAACTCAGACGGGTATTTCTGTGTGTTTACCCATCAGTTCCTGCAGGGCAACGGTCGACTTGACAGTCTTGATCAATCCACTTTATTTAAACCTGGAGGTGATCCTGTCTATTTTGTTAATGATGAGCAGGTTACTTTTATCAGAAGTTTATTTGAGCGTATGGAGAAAGAGATGGAAAGCGAATACCTCTATCGTTTTGATGTGGTACGCAATCACCTTAATCTCATTATGCATGAGGCTATCAAGATGCAACCTGCAGTGGCTTATTACAGGCCGCAAAAAGCATCATCGCGCATTGCCCAATTGTTTCTGGGCTTGCTGGATAAGCAATTTCCGGTAGAATCTCCGCAATACATCGTTCCCTTAAAAAAGGCTGGCGATTATGCCGATAAGCTAGCGGTACATGTAAACCACCTCAACGCTGCCGTGCGCGAAAGTACCGGCAAATCTACCACAGAGCATATCAACAGCCGCATACTGGCCGAAGCACGTCAGTTGCTCACGCATACCGATTGGAGCGTATCAGACATTGCTGCCAGTCTGGGGTTCGACTATGCATCTTACTTCAACAACTTCTTTAAAAAACACACAGGACTAACACCACTGGCACTGCGTAAGAATCTTTGAAAAGTATAATTATTACTTTGAAACGTTTAGCATAGTTTTTAGACCGCGCTGGTACCTTTGCTCTGCAAATAGCATAAAAAATTATCTAATCTATGATTGAAGCAAAAGGATACGCAGCACAAACCCCGGAGACTGATCTTGCTCCGTGGAATTTTGAGCGCCGCGAAGTTGGCCCTCATGATGTGCAAATTGAGATCTTATTCTGTGGCGTTTGCCACTCTGATCTGCATCAGATTAAAAACGACTGGTTTCCGGGTGTATTCCCAATGGTACCTGGTCACGAAATTGTGGGCCGCATTATTAAAGTGGGTGATCACGTTAAAAAATTCAAAGTTGACCAACTGGCCGGCGTTGGCTGTCTGGTAGACTCATGCCAGGTTTGCGAAAACTGCCAGCAAGGCCTGGAGCAATATTGCCTTGACGGCAACACCCAAACTTATAATAACCTTGACCGTAGCGGCGTGCCAACCTATGGCGGCTATTCAAATACCATCGTAGTGCGCGAGGAGTTTGTATTACACGTTTCAGATAAATTAGATCTGGCGGCTACCGCTCCTCTGCTGTGTGCTGGTATTACCACCTACTCGCCATTACGCCACTGGAAAGTTGGCAAAGGCCATAAACTGGCTGTATTGGGCCTGGGCGGCCTGGGCCACATGGGCGTTAAGTTTGGCGTTGCTTTTGGTGCCGAAGTAACGGTATTGAGCACATCTCCATCAAAAGAAGCTGCGGCTAAAGAACTGGGCGCACACCATTTTGTGGTAACGTCTGACCAGGCACAACTGGATGCTGTTAAAGGTTCTTTCGATTTTATCCTGGATACGGTATCTGCCGAGCACGATATGAATATGTATCTATCGTTATTGAAAACCAATGGCACCATGATTTGCGTGGGCGTACCATCAGAACCTTATGCCGTGCATCCGTTTGCACTGTTGGGCGGCCGTAAAAGCCTGGCTGGTTCTGGCATCGGCGGCATCCCCGAAACTCAGGAGATGCTGGATTTCTGTGCCGAGCATGGCATTGTGTCTGACATTGAACTGATAGACATTAAAGATATCACCGCCGCATACGCCCGCATGTTAAAAGGCGACGTACGTTACCGTTTTGTGATAGATCTGGCTACACTGTAAGGCCCAAAGAGTATCAGCGTTAAAGCCTCTTCTTTTACCAGAAGAGGCTTTTTTATGTTTCTGTAAAACCCATTTTAAAATTATCCTCCTGAAAATCAAACACCAACAGCACACCTTCCCACATTTGTTAAAAAAAGTTTTCATAGTTATTTAAAGTATCTATATTTGCAACCCCAACGCGAAAGTAGCTCAGTTGGTAGAGCACGACCTTGCCAAGGTCGGGGTCGCGAGTTCGAATCTCGTCTTTCGCTCCAAGCAGATATAAGCCTTCCCGAAAAGCGGAAGGCTTTTTCTTTTTACCCCTCTCCGATCGACGATACTTTTAAAAATCATCTTCGTTGGCCCTCATGGTTTTATCAGCAAATAGTTTAATATTTTTTTCATAGTTATTTTAAAGTTCTATATTTGCAGCCCCGACGCGAAAGTAGCTCAGTTGGTAGAGCACAACCTTGCCAAGGTTGGGGTCGCGAGTTCGAATCTCGTCTTTCGCTCCAAGTAGACAAAAGCCTTCCATTAACGGAAGGCTTTTTCATTTTATCCCCTCCCCAATCGCCAAAATTTCTTTAAAAATTATCATCTTTAGCCGTCATGGCTTTATCTGCAAATGCCTTAAAATGGCTCATCCGTTTTTATCCTCCACTCTTCTTTCAGCGCATCTGGGTAAAAAACATCCGTAGCGATTGGCGCGGGGTAACCGTAAAGGTTAATAAGAGTCTGCTTAACCTCAATTACAACCGTTCTATTTTTGGCGGTACGCTATTTGTTGCTGCAGATCCATTTTATCCTATCCTCTTTTATCAAATTTTTACCAAGAAGGGTTATAACATTATTGTTTGGATGAAATCGGCGGAGGTACAGTACATGAAACCGGCCATGACAACCCTTACCTTCAACATTTATATTGACGACAAAACCATTGAGGAAGCCGAACATATTTTAAATACCGACGGCAAATACACCAAGTTTTTGCCCATTGAGATGTATGACAAAAAAGGCGACCTCTGCGTAATGGTTTTCTGCGAAGTATATGTGCGCAACCTGAACATCATCAAATAGCCGCCATGAAAGTAATTATGAATGATGCCGCCTTCCACAAAAAGGGCTACCAGATATCAACAGACCGCTCCCTGCTTGATTTTGAGGTAATCTACCAATACCTGGACAAAGAATCATACTGGGCGCAAGGCATCCCGCGCGAACGCCTGCAAGCCGCTATTACTAACTCCATGTGCTTCGGCATCTACTTTGAGCAGCAACAAGTTGGTTTCGCGCGCGTAATTACAGACAAAGCTACGTTTGCCTACCTGGCAGATGTTTTTGTACTGGAAACACACCGAAAAAAAGGACTTTCTAAATGGCTGGTACAAACTATTGTGCAGCACCCCGATCTGCAAGGTTTAAGACGCTGGTCGCTCGCTACGGCCGATGCACATGGCTTGTATGCACAGTTTGGTTTTACGCCGATTACCAAGGCCGATAGATGGATGGAAATATTTAATCCGTATCTTAAGCCACAGAATTGAGGAAGTGACGGATGAATATCAAAAAACTGATTCTTGAGGGCGAAGGTGTATCGCTCGACTTTAAGAAAACCATAACCAAGCACGAGAAAATTGCCAAAACCATGGTGGCTTTTGCCAACAACCAGGGCGGTCGGTTATTGATTGGCGTGGCCGATGATGGCTCCATAAAAGGCGTAAAGTTTGAAGATGAAGAACGTTACATGATTACCCGTACGGCCCAGCTCTACATCCGCCCCGCTCTTGAACCTGTTTTTGAAGAGATTTATGTAGACGACAAGCTGGTACTGGTTGTAAATATTGAAAACAGCGACACCAAGCCCCACTACGCCCTCGCTGAGGACGGCAAATGGTGGGTGTACGTACGCGTAAAGGATAAAAGCGTACTGGCCAGCAAAATAGTGGTAGACGTACTAAAACGTGGCAATGAAGACCAGGGCACACTCATAGAATACTCTGACAAAGAGCACGCACTAATGGCCTACCTGGCCGAACATGAGCGTATAGACATTAAAGAATTCTGCAATCTGCTATCCATCAGCCGTAAAAATGCGCAGCGCATATTGGTTAATCTTGCGCTGTCTGGCGTAATTACTATTCATACTTCTGAGAAGGAGGAGTATTACACGGCGGCGGTGGGGTAACAACTGATACTTACAATCCAAATAAGATATCATCCCGAACCAAAGTGAGGGATCTTTTCGATAACACGTCGCGACTGATCGCCCCGAAAAGGTCTCTCCCGCTGGTCGAGATGACAGCTTCTTCCTTCTCCCCAAAAACAAAAACTGCCGCTTTATGCAAGCGGCAGTAAGCACAAATCAACCACACTTTCTGGAATTTAGTTTTTGTGAGAGGTTTTAGGTATGATAAGGTTTAGTTGTCGTTACTTAATTGAAAGTTGATTGGGATGGTATACTGCACCCGCACCGGATTTCCGTTTTGTTTACCGGGGCTCCAGGCCGGGGCCAGCTTGAGTACACGCAAGGCTTCTTCATCAAAGCCATAACCGGCACCCCGCACCAGTTTAATATCTGTAAGGTGACCATCTTTCTCTATAATAAATGAAAGGAAAACTTTACCGCTGGCACCTGCCTCTTGTGCCATACCCGGATAACGCAGGTTTTTTTGCAGAAACTTAGACCAGGCTTCGGGGCCGCCTTTGGGTTGCGGCATATCTTCAACAGAAAGAAAAACTGTACCCGGATCTTCTGTTGTACTATTGGCATTAGTACCAGTCCCTCCTGGTGTGCCTTCTGGAATATCCAATACATTTCCGGCCGGTCCACTATTAGGCACGTTTACATCCTTGTTTCCAATGGCAACATCTTCTTTTATGGGCTCTATGTGCTCTGCTTCTATATCGGGCTTAACCACGTAAGGCACATAACGTTGAATTGATGCAGGCTGTGCCGGCTTGGCAGCTGGCGGAGGTCCTTCTGGTTTAACCTTAACAACGTTTTCTTTAGGTTTAACTGATGGTGGCGGTTGGATAGTGACAGTAATAGTCTTGGTATTGTCTTCTACAACCGGGTGGTGACTAATGATATTTGCAGTAATTGCAAAGGCTGATACCACAAACACCGTAGCAGCCACCGCACGTAGCATAATACCATTGTAACGGGTTCGCAACTCATACGCTCCGTATGTTTTATTACGACCGGCAAATACAAGCTCGAGCCACTCGCGCTTGCACAAATCTAATTCTGAAATAAGCATAGCAGTTGAAATTTTATTTTAATATTTAACGCCTGCTAAATACTCAAATTGCTATTATTTCAACTTTTCAGAATATCGCAACAATAAACTAATATTTTAGTTTATTGAATAACTAAATATTTAGTTGTATTGAAAGAATGATAATTTTCAGTCGCTTTTCAGACCTGTCCTACCACTTATGCGTGTCTACTTTTTGCGCCTTTTCTTCCTGTTTCTGCGCGTTTGCTGCAAATTGCTTTAAATTCTCGCCAACTTGCTTGCAATGTTTCATCAGTTGATCCATATAATTATCAAGTAATGTTTTGTCTACTTTACCCTGAGCCTGCTCCAGCGGTATCTCCTTCCCTGCTATGGGTACGTAGTTATTATAACGGTCACGCTGATATGGCGTGAACACAAAATCGCTCAGCCAATAGCGGTACCTGCCATCTTTAAATTCTGCATGCAGCTGATAGGTAACCTGCCCGTCTTCGTGCTTGGTCAGCCCGGCATATAAAACAACTTTTGAGTTGACCAGGATCTGACTGTCAGGTTTGCCTTTAATCTCTTTGGGCGTATAAGTCTTACTCAACCCAGCATAGCAACGGGCATACAAATCGCGGGCAGAAGCGCCAGCTTGCTCGGCAGTTTGGTAATAGATGTATTTATTATGTTCATCCAGCGCAAGGGTTTGCTTTTGGGCGAAACCAAGTTTTGACACCAGGACTAAAGCAATGACAACGATCAGATTCTTCATATTATAAAAAAAGCCGCCGGCTACATTTCCGGCGACTCTAATTTACTTATAAACTATTAAATTTTATTAAAAGGCGTAAACTGCAGCTAATGAGAACTGAGATGCGTCTTTTGTAACAGCGCCTTTGCTATCGGTAAAGCTGCTGTATGATTTATTACCGAAGCTATCTAAACGAACCTCTGGAATAAAGGTAAGCGGACCACCTTTAATGTTAGCAGTAGCAGTAAATGCAGTTACGTGCATTTTTGGAGTTGTACCAAAAGCTTTTGTTTCAAAATACTCACCTCTTAAACCAAAGGTTACAGCACTTGATACAGCCAGCTGCGGATAAAGAGCAACACCATCGTAACCACCACCATTATGTGGTTTTGAGAAGGTAGCACCGTTCAAACCCAGTTTAAAGGCATCGGTGATTTGATAGTTGGTAGTTAAGTCAAAGATTGTTCCTGATACAGAACCGGTTGCCAGGTTCAGGTAAGCAGTCCAGCCTTTTACCGGTGCCACCATTAACTGAGCACCAAAGGTAGATACATCATAAGTTGAGGTATAAGTGTTCCAGCCATCGTTAAAGATACCAGCCATCAAGCTCACTTTATCAGAGAAAGCATAAGTAGCTTTAAAGCCAGCATTCTGGAACGGACCGTTGGTGAACAGGTATGAAGTTGAGTAGTTGAAGTTACCAACCGGGCTAATTACCTCATAACCAATAAAGGTTGACATGTAACCAGCTGTCAGGTTAAACTTGTCGGTAACATCATAAGATACATACAAGTTTTGGATGTGGTAGCTTGATACACCAGTTGGCAAAGTACCGGTAGCTGCATCAGGCAATGATTGCTCCTGACCTCTTGGACCGAAAGATAACTCACCAACAAATGATGCTTTACCTACTTTCTTTTTCAAGCCCAGGTCAATCATACCGATAGAGATAGAGTTTTGATCTGAAGCGAAAGAAGTAGGGATATTTTTGTGACCAGAAAAGTCATACTTATAATAAGTATCAACAGACCCAGAGATAGCCAGTGGCGGATCTGCAGGCTTGTCTTGCGCGAAGGCGCCAAATGATACAGCAGAAAGAGCAAGTAAAGGTAAAAGTTTAATTTTCATCGTTTTAACTTGTTTTAAGGGTTGAATTTCTCAGTTTAATCAGGGCATACCTTATCTAATCCTGCCATAAGGCAGGTTTGTAGGATACCATAAAATTTCAATTTGATCTTTATCCGGATCAGGGATGCCGGGCAACACAATTGTCGCTCGGCTTATAGTCCCGGTGACTTGGCTTGCCTATGTATCAGCAAACCTATATTTAGCAGGCGTTTTGATGTTTTTAAAAAACCGTGCGGCGTTTCACCGCACGGCTTTCACACATCATTTATGCTAACGGAGCTTTTACGCCAGGCTCGAAAAGACCGCTCAAGCTAACTTCCTCATCATCCTGCGCAGGATAAGCAGAGGTGCCATGTTCAAATGCGTCAATGCCACCTTTCATCAGCTCACCATGCTCTTCAACACGCAGTCTCCATGGATCAGGCAATTTATTCAGTACAAACATCATCAAACCAGCAACAGCAAAGGTACCCAGACAGATAGCACCGCTACCCATTAACTGTTTAACTAACTGATCAGTACCACCGCCGTAGAACAGACCGGTAATTGGATGAGAATCATCTGGTCCGGTTGGGCCGGTGAAACCATATTTACCGCAGGCAAAGAAACCGATAGAAAGCGTACCCCAGATACCGTTCAGGCCGTGTACCGGAACTGCACCAACTGGATCGTCTATACGCAGATACTCTAACAACAGTGTACCGTAGTAAACAATGATACCAGAGATACCACCCAGCAGGATAGCACCCAGCGGGCTAACCCAATAACAAGACGCAGTGATAGCTACCAGACCAGCAAGGAAACCGTTAATAGTGAAACCTACATCAAATTTACCTTTGGTATCACCAAACCACAGGGCCAGGTACATAGCAACCATACCACCGGCACAAGCAGCCAATGTAGTGTTAGCAGCCACACGGCCAATACCTTGCATATCCATAGCAGACAGGGTTGAACCTGGGTTAAAACCATACCAGCCGAACCATAGCAAGAAACCACCTACCGCGGCGATAGTAAGGTTGTGCGGAGCAGGCATGCCGCCACCGTCGCGTTTAAACACACGACCCAGCCGTGGACCTAACACCATTGCACCAGCCAATGAAGCTACACCACCAATTGAGTGTACTACGGTTGAACCGGCAAAGTCAAGGAAACCTTTAGCTACTAACCAACCGTCAGGACCCCAAGCCCAGTGACCAAAAATTGGGTAGATGAAACCGGTTATACCGATTGAGTAAAGGATATCGCCACGGAAACTGGTACGACCAATCATAGCGCCTGATACGATGGTTGAACAAGTATCGGCAAACGCGTATTGGAAAATCCAGTGTGCCAATACCGGGATACCGGTTGCACTATACGTAAGCGGAATATTATTAAGGAAGAACCAAGGTTTACCGTCCTGACCGTGCCAGCCGATAAAGCCATTGCCCCAGCCAAACATAAAGGCGTAGCCAATAGCCCAGAACAGTATACCGCAAAGACAGGTATCGAAAATACATTCCATCAAAATGTTAACGGTCTCTTTTTTGCGGGCGAAACCAGCTTCAAGCATTACGAAACCAGCTTGCATACCAAATACCAGGAATGCTGCAACCAGCGTCCAGATAGTATTTGCTGTATTAATAAGCGACGTTTCCGTTGCCGACGGTGCCGCGGCCGCTGCTGCCTGTGCATGCGCCGGTGAACCCATCAAACCTGGTAAAGACATCATAGCCACGAACACCAGCCCGAGACCAATCATCTTGCCCGACAAAATTGTGGCACCAAGTGCCCACTTCTCACGCGTTATCTTCCGAAACGGCTCGAAGACTCTGTGTTTTGCGAAGTTTACTTCCATTGTTTTAAAAATTTAGTTAGTTAGAAATGATATGTGTGAACGATTATAAAATCCAATTACTATTTAGTTCTATTATTAAAGGACAGATTTTTAAAAAAACTTTCGATTCTGAATTCTTGGTTAATTTATCACCATCATCACTTAATAATTTACATAGTTTTTAAATTTACTATCAAAAACCATTAAACTTTTCATAAAAATACAAATCAAATTCATAAAAACCAAATTTCAATTAAAAAAATCGAATACTTTTTGGATTTTTTATGAAAACACACAAACAAAAGCCTGTTTTTTATCCAAAATTTAGAATTATCAGCTCATTTAATCTATTTTTTTAGTCTTTTTTTAAAGACAAGCACTTTAGACCCATTTTCAACCACCCAAAATGCGCTTTAGAAGAAACTTTCTAAAAAAAAGCACAAAATCAGCACAAAACCATAAAACATTTAAGTTTTAGAGCCCCGATTAACAATTTTCACTCCTTTGTCGATATTTTACCCGATTTTTTCAGCATTATTGGTCAAGAAGTTTAATTTTGAAGTTCAATTACCTAAAAAATGTCAAATTTTCGCTTTCAGGCACTGCAGACGGTGCTCACCAGAACTATCCCCGAAGTAAAATCACCATCAAATAAGATCTCTGATTTTTACGGCGCCAACGTTTTTGATAATAAAAAGCTGAAAGAGTACCTTTCTGGCGATGCCTATCAAAGCATTATTAAATCTATAGACGAAGGCGAACCAATTGCGCGCGAAACTGCGGAGCAAATTGCATCGGCTATGAAGAGCTGGGCCATTAGTAAAGGTGCCACCCACTACACTCACTGGTTTCAGCCATTAACCGGGTCAACTGCCGAAAAGCACGACGCATTTTTTGAGCCAACTGCCGATGGAGCCATTGAACGTTTTAGCGGCGACGCGCTGGCACAGCAAGAGCCCGATGCTTCCAGCTTCCCTAGCGGCGGTATCCGTAATACTTTTGAGGCCCGCGGTTACACCGCCTGGGATCCATCGTCGCCAGCCTTTATTATGGGTCGCACCCTGTGTATCCCTACCGTATTTGTATCCTACACCGGCGAGGCCTTAGATTATAAGGTACCTTTATTAAAGGCATTAAACGCGCTTGACAAAGCTGCGGTTGATGTTTGCCACTTTTTTGATAAAAGCATTGAACGCGTACATGCATCATTGGGTATTGAGCAGGAATATTTCCTGGTAGATCTTGCCTTATATAATGCACGTCCAGATTTGTACCTGACCGGTCGTACCCTGTTCGGCCACATGTCTGCCAAAAACCAGCAGTTGGAAGACCATTATTTCGGTTCGATCCCAGAGCGTGTGTATGCTTTTATGCAGGATATGGAAAATGAGGCCTTATTATTAGGTATCCCGCTGAAAACCCGTCATAACGAGGTGGCACCATCTCAATTTGAGTGTGCACCTGTTTATGAAGAGATCAACCTGGCCATTGACCATAACCAGCTGCTGATGGACCTGATGGACCGCGTAGCCAAGCGCCATAACTTTAAAGTGTTGCTGCATGAAAAACCTTACGCCGGCGTAAACGGCTCGGGCAAGCACAACAACTGGTCTATGATTACCAATACCGGTAAAAACCTGCTATCGCCGGGCAAAACGCCAAAGAACAACCTGATGTTCCTGACGTTTTTTGTTAATACCATCAAAGCAGTATATGAACATGCCGATCTGCTGCGTGCTTCTATCGCTACCGTAAATAACGATCACCGTTTGGGTGCTAACGAGGCTCCGCCGGCTATCATCTCTATCTTCCTGGGCAGCCAGCTGAATGATGTACTGGATGAGATTGAAACTTCACGCATCAGCAAAAAAATTAAAGACGATAGCTTGCTATGGCAAGGCATCCCTAAAGTTCCACAGATTTTTAGAGATAATACCGACCGTAACCGTACATCGCCGTTTGCCTTTACCGGTAACAAGTTTGAGTTACGCGCGGTAGGTTCATCAGCCAACTCGGCTAACCCAATGACCATCCTGAACGTAATCATGGCCGATCAGCTGCGTAAGTTTAAATTCGACGTTGATAAACTGATCCGTAAGGGTGAGAAAAAAGACGTAGCGCTGCTTACCATTATTAAAAGGTATATCAAGGAGTCGAAATCTATCCGTTTTGAAGGTAACGGTTATAGCGAAGACTGGGAGAAAGAAGCTGAAGCACGCGGTTTGAGCAACATCAAAACTACGCCAAAAGCATTGGATGCCCTGATCTCTGAAAAAACCGAGCGCCTGTTTGAAGAAACCGCCGTTTATAACAAACGTGAGGCACTTGCCCGTCATGAGATTTTGCTGGACAGCTTCTATAAAAAACTACAGATTGAGGCCCGTGTAATGGGCGAAATGGTAAATAACGTAATCATCCCGTCGGCTGTCAACTATCAATCAAAACTGATTGAAAACGTGCGCGGCTTAAAAGATATAGGTTTACCACAAGAAACTTACTCGGCACAAATTGATATCATCACCAAAATATCTGAGCACATCAACTTCATCAAAACCAATGTTGAAGAAATGGTAGAAGAGCGCAAAAAGGCCAACATTATTGAAGACCTGCGCGATAAAGCTATTGCTTATGATGAAAAGGTAAAAAGTTACTTCCAGCCTATCCGCTACCACGTAGACAAACTGGAGCAGCTGATTGATGATGCGTTGTGGCCATTACCAAAATTCAGAGAGTTGTTATTTATTAAATAACTAACCCCTCCCGGCCTCCCCTAAGGGGAGGTAAAAGAAAAGCGAAGCTATTCCAGCTTCGCTTTTCTTTTTTAACGATGCAATGAAAGTCCTCCCCTTCGGGAAGGATTTAGGAGGGGTTCAACACCTTCACCGTCACCAACAACTGCCCCGTATGCCGCATGGTATGCTCGGCCATATGCACCAGCAAACCAATCACAGTCGAGGGTAATTGTGCGCGCCCTACTCCCCTTGGTTCGGTTAACGTGTTCTCATCGGTACTTTTTAAAACAACTATCGCTTTATCAACCTGAAGATTAAAAGCTTGAAGCAAACCAGCAAGATTATCCGTTGGTGAGCCCTCCGAGCGCAGGTATTGTAGTTGATCTTCAGATAGCAACCGGCCATCAGCATAAGTTGTCAATCTATCCATCACACCGCGCATGTGTTGCAAATGAAATCCTACCGAGGCCATGCCGGCCACCTTTTCCCAAAGTTTTTCTTTAGGGAAATCCCTTAACATGGCGTTGATCTCCTCGCGGGCTTGCAGTAAGGCATGGGCTACAGGTTGTAATAGTGCGGGCACCTCTGGCAGCGAGCCACGCAGCCAAACTTCTTGCTTTGTTGTGTTTTCCATATAAAAGCTGACTTTAAAATGCTACGAAGGCAATTTGAGCAAATTTCTTAATAGTTTAAGTTTACTGTTATAACACTTATTCTGGATCACTATAGGTAAATTTGCTACCAAATGCTGCCCGCAACTAAAGATGGTACGCGTATTGCGTTTATTACCCCAAACATACATACTACCATGAGTTATCCTAAACATAAACCCTTTATCCTGCTCCTTATCCCGGTTCTGCTGTTATTTATGATGCAGGGGTGTAAAAGGCCGCCGCACTCAGACATTGGCAAACTGCTGAACGACAAAAGCAAGAACAATATCTACAAACAACTAACTGATGAGGGCTACACCGCCGCCGTTAAACAAATACTGCAAAGCAAAAAGGTTGCGCTGACAAACCCAGCGGTTATTAAATCGTTTTATGCCAGCGAAGATTATGAACCGATATTCATCCGCGATCACTTTGTAAATGGCGATCTGGATACTGCAGTGGCTATTCTCTCCCGTTCATCAGTACATGGTTTAAACCCCAAGCTGTTTCATGGCGATGAGATGGCGGCTCTCCTAACCAAACTACGCGATCCAAAAGCTATTAAAACTACCGATGAGGCTTACCAAAATATAGCTCGATTGGAATTGATGATGGCCAATGCACTCATCAACTACGCTAACGATATGCAGTTCGGGGTGGTTAATCCGCATAGAATTTACCAACGCTATTATACTAACACGCTCAGACCGGATAGTACTTCTATGAAAAAAGTGTTCGCTGCCCAGGATTTGAAAGCTTACCTGGACAGCATCCAGCCACACTCGCCGCAATACATGGCACTACAAAAAGCATTGACAACCGGCTACACCGCACCAGGCATGACACAGGAAGAAACCAAACGCATCTTGCTGGTAAATATGGAACGTCTGCGATGGAAAAACAAGCCTGCAGAACCACGTTATGTACAGGTAAACATCCCCGCTTTTCAACTAGATGTGATGGACCAGGGCCACAGCACGCTGAACATGAAGGTTTGTGTTGGCGAGGGCCGTAATAAAGATTTCACCAAAAGTTTGGTAAGATATGACGACACCGATATGGTAGATCACCCGGTAAGAAGGGAAACACCGCAGCTAACCAGCCTGATCAACGAAGCACAGGTGAACCCAATCTGGAACATTCCGGTAAGCATCGCCTCAAGAGAAATAATTGTGGAGGCCGATAAAGACCCTTACTATCTATCTAATAAAAACATCAATGTATACCGAGATGGTAAATTGGTTGATGACCCCGAAGATATTGATTGGGGCGACCCGAAAGCGGCCGAAGAATATTCATTCAAACAGCAACCGGGCGAACAAAATTCATTAGGCAAAATCAAGTTCCTGTTCCCTAACAAAAGCAGCGTTTACCTGCATGATACCCCGGCCAAAAACGCGTTTAACTACAACAAGCGCGATGTCAGTCACGGTTGTGTTCGTCTGGAAAAACCGCTTGACCTGGCCCGGGCACTTTTCGGCGACGGCGAAAAGTATAATTTGATAGAGAAATATATGGGCGAGGATAATGCTAAAACAGTAGATATTGCCTTACCTAAAAAGGTACCAGTATATATTACTTACGTAACCTGTTGGGCCGATGATGCCGGCGCACTGCAATTCAGACCCGATGTTTATGGGTTGGATATTGTGCTATATGGCAATTTGCAGAAAAGGATGTTGATATAAACCCCTCCTAACCTCCTCCCAAGGAGGGGAATAAATATTAGCAAATATGTCATGCTGAACGATAGCAAAGCATCTCTGACGCAAATCTACGACGAGGTTCGCGGGATGCTTTGCTATCGCTCAGAATGACAACATGGCCAGAGAACTATTCGATATTATATCTTCAAAGAATTCATCTTCGGGTTCTGACTGGCGTTGATCTGATAGGTATTGATCTGATGATCCTCCGTCACCTCTACTATGCGGTAACCTTTATAATCTGTACCCCAGTTGCCGCCAAAATGCGAATCAAACAGGTGCGGCAATTTATCTGTATAACGAATGCCATCCAGCGAATGATCATGTCCATGGAAGCAGGCTTTGATATTTGGATAGCTATGCAGCAGTTTTACAATCTCCGGGCAATCTGTAAAAATGCTTTTCTCCTCTGGTAGCCACTGGTGCGGGGCGATGTGCAGCACGGCAAAAACAATCTGCTTGTTTTTGTACTGTTCAAAGGCTGATTTCAAGAAATTATAATCCGGACAAACGTAACCGCCTTTATTGTCTGCCGTATTGGCGAAAACCAGGCCGATATCGCCTTTATCAACCATATAGTGATCCTCGTAACCAAAAACGTTTTTCCAAATGTCAGTATCGGCAAAGTCATGATTGCCCGGGATGGTATAATAAGGTACCGGCAGCTTATCCAGGTAGGTCTGTTTTACTTTAGGCAGCAGGTCCGGGCGATTGTGCACCAGATCGCCATTGATAATAATAAAATCCAGATGATTAGCCTGGTGCTCTTTATGCATCCAGCTTACCATGTCGCTGTAAAATTTATCACTCTCGGTATCAGGCTGACCATAGTGCCCGTCAGACGCCAGCGCAAAACGCAATTTAAACTTACCCGGCGCAGCCTTACGCTCAGGCAACTCCTCCCCTGCAAAAGCGTTAACGGCCGGCAGCAAATTCAGTCCTGCCACGCCCACAATACCAGTTTTAATAAAATTACGGCGATTACTCATATAGATAGCTTTGTTTGTTTTGCGCCAAAGCTATCTTTTCAATGTTAAGTTAAGTTTAAGATGATAGATCAGGTAGAATCAATCGACCTTCTTCAACGCTAAAATGATCTGCTCAACCGTTTCCAGGGCTCTGTCCAAATTACTTGGAGAATTGGTTACTTTACCAATCATCACCCCGCCTTCAATCAGGGCTATAATAGCAACAGCAGTTTGCAATTTATCTACATCGGGCTTAAACTCCCCGGCCTCAATACCACCCTCAATCATTTTAACTATCTTTTCTTTCCAGCGGATGATAGCCTGGGCAGCCCTATCGCGCAGTGGCGGATTGGTGTCATCGGCCTCTATGGCTGTATTTAAGATAGGGCAACCACCGGGGATAAACCCTGCTCCACGGGAGAAGCTGTGATAAACTTTTACATATACCAGCAATTTATCGGTATAGGTTTGCGCATTATCAATTAGCGTTGTTACCCTTCCACGTACTATGGAGTGGTTATAGTCAAATACAGCCAGGGCTACTTCCTGCTTATTGGCAAAATTGCCGTAAATGCTGCCTTTGGTTAAACCGGTAGCCTCGGTCATATCATTCATAGACGTTCCTTCATATCCCTTGGTATTGAATATGGGCGCCGTGCGCTCAATAATGAACTGCCGGGTACGCTCTGATTTTGACATCGGTTTTTCCATGATTACAATATTAGTGAATTATGAGTTGTACGCACATATTTATAATACCAACATGTCATGCTGAGGAACGAAGCATCTCTGACGCAAATCTATCTGGAATATCCTAAGAGATGCTTCGTTCCTCAGCATGACATAGTTCTAACTATAATGTCAATTTATCGCTCGTTTAACGCCAGGAACGCATCGTTATAAGTTGGCGCGTAAGCCAGGGCATGAATACCTGCGGTATTGCCGGTATGTATTTCGTAAACATCATTTTCAAAACCGTGCAACAGGGTATCGGCTACTTCTGCCGGTGGGATGCCGTTTTCGCCGCCAATCTCGGCAGAGAAGGCAGTGTTTACCAGCGGTGGCATCAGCTCAAATACTTTAATATTGGTGGTTTTGCTCAGGGCATAACGCAGGGTTTGAGTATAAGAGTGCAGGGCTGCTTTACTGGCGCTATAGGTTGATATAATAGTTGACGGCACCAGCGCCACAATTGATGTTACGTTCACAATGGCGGCTTCAGCGCTTTTCTGCAGCAATGGCAACAACTCTTCGGTTAGACGAACAGCCGAAAAGAAGTTGGTCTGAAACTCATCCGCAGCTTTGGTAGCAGCATCTGCATCGGGACCAGGCTGATAGTAGTAAGCGTGACCGGCGTTATTGATCAATACATCCAGGCCGCCAAATTCGGCCAGAAGGAAGTTTTTCAGTGCGTCTGTATCTGCAGGTTTATTAATATCGGCTGTAAAATAGGCGGCGCCAATTTCATCTGCAGCGGCTTTCAGTTTAGCCTCTGTACGACCGGTAATAATTACTTTGTTGCCTTTAGCAACCAGTTGTTTAGCAATTTCAAAGCCTATGCCCGAACCACCGCCGGTAATCAGAGCTGTTTTGTTTGTAGTATTCATTTCGTTTTAATTTTTATGATGATAAATTTTATTGTTTATTGATTTAATGATCTGACAGCACCACCGCCGGGCGTTTCTGTGCCGGTTTCTTGACCAAAAGCAACAGTGGCAGCGTAGCGGCAAACAGCAGACCAATGAGCATATAGGCATCCAGGTAACTCAGCATTGATGATTGTTTGACCACCTGTGTTTCTATCAATGCCATTGCTTTTTGCTTGGCTATAGAAATATCAAAGCCTTTTTGCTGCAGATAAGCCACATAGCCGTTGAAGCGTTGGGTGAAAGATGGATCGCCCGGCGCGATATGACTGATGAGGTCTACCCGGTGCAGCGCAGTGCGCCTTGCGGTATAAGTATTAACAATAGAGATACCGAACGAGCCACCCAACTGGCGCATCATATTATTAAGTGCTGCGCCCTGCGGCATATCTTTAGCCGGCAAGCCCGATACGGCCAGCGCAGTTAACGGCACGGTGAGCAATGCAATGCCCAACGCACGGAAGATGAGCAGGAAGCTTAACTGGCTCGATGATACCTCGAAGTTAATTTGTCCCATGCGCCAACTGAAATACATAAAGAGCGCAAAACCTGTAATGATAATTACGATTGGCGAAAGACCTTTTTGTAACAAGGTACCCGATAGCATCAGTGCAAAAATGGCGGTAATGGCACCGGGTAACAGTAACAGACCTGTCTCGGTTGGAGTAAAATTGAGTAATCGCTGGGCTACAACAGGCGTCATAAATACCGAAGTAAACAGACCGATACCGGTGACAAAGGTGAGTACCGCGGCAATGCTGAGCGTACGGCTTTTTAGAACCCGCAGGTTTACTACCGGATTATTTATCTTTAGCTCCCACAACACAAATGCAACGAGCGATATAATGGCAATAACTGTGAAAGCAGTTATATAACCGGTAGCAAACCAATCTTCAGTTTGCCCGCGCTCTAATACGGTTTGCAGTGTACCGATGCCTGCGCTGAGCAAGAAGATGCCGGTCCAGTCTACCTTGCTGACGGCCGCCTTCACCTTGGGTTCGGTCAACAGGAAATAACAAGAAACAGCTGCTGCTATACCAAGCGGAATGTTGATGTAAAAAATCCATGGCCATGAGTAATTTTCGGTAATTACGCCGCCCAGTGTCGGACCGATAGTTGGCCCTACAAACACGCCAATACCAAACAGCGCACTGGCTACTCCGCGTTTTTCTTCAGGAAATAACTCAAACATTACTGCTTGCGATACCGATAACAGTGCACCACCACCCAGTCCTTGTATAAAACGGAACGTTACGAGCTCCCAAATGTTACCGGCGTTACCGCACATAAACGAACATACCGTAAATACAATAATGGACCCGATATAGTAATTACGACGCCCCAGCTTAGTAGTTAAAAAGCTGGTGATTGGGATAATGATTACGTTAGCAATGGCGTAAGAGGTAATCACCCAGCTGGTATCCTCCAGTGTGGCACCCAGGTTACCGCTCATGTGTGAGAGGGCTACATTGACGATAGAGGTATCTATCAGCTCCATCACCGCAGCGGCTATAACAGTGAGTATCAGCAATTGTCTTTTTAGTTGACTCATTTCAGATTGATATTTTATACCAATTGGTATATTTTATTTTATAACGATCCTTGTTTCTGTTAAAACAAGCGGCTTTAACTGCTACCGTTTTGACAATACAATATTAAATCATAAAATATACCAAATGGTATATTTTATGTCATTTTCTTAAAATCGTTTTAAAACAAAAAATCCCCGGCTGGCAGGCCGGGGATTTTACTAATACAATGATCGTTTTTATTGCACTCTATAGCGATATACGCTCCTGCCCAGGTTACCTTGCTTGTCCATACCTTCAACTACAACACGGTAAGTGGTACCGTTACCATCGGCATTATAATACTGCAGTGTAACGTTGCCGGTAGTTTTATCGGTAGTTACTTTAGGGTTCCAATAGATGGTGCTGCGCAGATCGATACCCACCCCACTTGGTTTACCAACCTCATATTTTGGCGAGTAAAATTCGCGTACCATATTATAGCCACGCGGCACATAGCTTACTATATACGGCGGCGGCAACAATTCGCGTATCTGGTCCATAGTAAGTTTGGTACCTTTTGGCTTTTTCTTTTTGTTAATCACCAGTACACCGTTAGTATTATCGCGACGGTTAATACCGCTCAAACCATCGTTCATAAACACCTCTACCGATTCAATATCGTTTGCATTAACGGTTTGCATTGCAGGCGCGTCAACCTGTAAGCCATCTAAAAATATAGCCATTTCGCGTTTATCGCCCTGGTTGTAGCTGCGGGTTACATAAAACTTCTGATCAACATAAGTTACCCCTAAAGCAGATGTGGCCAAACACTCTGCAAAGAAATTACAGCCTTTAAACCGATCTCCGTTAATAACATGATCAGCTTCCATAGCCAAACCCGTTAATGACGGATATTCTGTATGCCTTGGGCGCTGCGGCTGTACGGTACTTTTAATAACCACCTCGTGCAGCATATGCTTGGTTTCATATTCTTTTTTGCTGTTATCCAGGTAAGGGCGCAACAAGCTGTCGATATTCATACGCTCATCCGGCATATTTACAATGCGCGATGGACCGGCCTCTTTCTGGCCGTCAACCATAATCATCAGGTTGTTCGCGTTAACGTTGTTACGAGCATTCAGGGTAACCTTCATGGTGTCATTAACCACCACATTATTGAATTTAAACACCCCTTCGGCATCGGTAATGGTCTCGGCCGAGAAGTTTTTATCCGGAACAAACAGGCGCACATTGCCTTTAAAAATAGGCAGCCCCGTGCTATTGCGCAAAGTACCAGAAATGGTAATGCCCGACTCTGGCATGTAAGTTACCTTTGGCATGCGGCCGGCCACAATATCTCTATAAGAGAAACGGCGGTACCCTTGGGTCAGCATCAGCACATCCAGATCGGCAACGGTTTTAGCGTCTTTTTTGTTGAAATAATAGTTGGGTTTTTCTACATAACCACGCAGGTCTGAGGTGAGCAACAAACTGGTAAGGATGGTGGTTTCGCCGTCTTCATCTACAGGCACTTTCTTCTCATCAATTACTGCTACAGATAGGCCGGCATCTGCAGGCGCTGTACCATTTTTGGCCGAGATATTCAATTTTACCGGCTGGCGACGGCCATATTGTGGCTTATCTGTGGTAACATTGAGCGTCATCAGGTCATTGCGCTGGATAAATACTAATCGCTCGCTAATAGGTATACCGTTTGAGCCAAATAGTGTAATCTGCAATATACCAGTGCCGAACTTGCTTTTAGGAATGCTGGCCTGGTAAACCGAGCTTTGCAACTTGGTTTGTGCGGCATATTTAATAAAGCCGCCGCATTGGGCAACAATGTAATAGGTCTTATTTTGATTAGCCTTAAAATAGGCATCATTAGCGGCAATTTTGATGTTCAGATTCTCGCCATCGCCGTTCATGGCTGATAGATTGATGCCGCTTTGCGAAATACGCGGGATGTTATAAGTGCCCTGCGTTCCATCGGCAAAACTGATATTGGCTTTATAGGTTTTACCAACCTCGGGTTGTAACAACAACAAACCCATACCCAGGTGCTGCGACTCAAAAGTGGTTACTTCCTTACCCTCATTATCAACCACAGTACCTTTAAAATCCAGTCCTAACCCGTTTGCTCTAACTGCTTTTACAGCCACTTTTGATGGTATACCGGCAATAAGATCGCCCCCTTCAGGGAAAAACTGCACATCCTTACCTGTTGATGCCGCCTTAAGGAAAAACGTATTTACCGGTTTTTTAGCGTCCAGATCAATCTCTGTAAACAATACCGATGAACCCAATGCCAGCGGCGATGCTGGTGGCAGCGTAATAGTGGCATATCCATTGGCATCAGTATTTACCCGACCCTTGCCCGTATCTTCATGACTGGTTTCTACGTGCCAGTTTACTCTTTTATCAGCCAATGGCTTACCCTGCGCATCAGTAAATTGCACTTTGGCCGTAACCGGCGTTTGCGCAGTGGTGCCACCAGTAAAATTAACGTTTACTGATACCTCTTTATTGATCTGGTTGCCAATGGTGATTACTTTATTGAACAGATAAGCCGGATCAAAATTGAGCATCCATTGGGTATAACCTCGCAGGCGATAATTGCCCTGCTTCAACTGCGGCGAAAGCAAAAAGTTACCAGCAGCCATACCATCAACCAACGGTAGTTTTTGTGAGGCAACAAGCGAATCCTGCTCGTTGTACATATCAATATATACCACCTTACTCATGGTGCTGGGCGCATGTTGATCTACCGTTACGTAACTTTTAAGCCAAACGGTGTCGCCAGCGGCATAATAAGGCTTATCAAAATGTACATAAACCTTCTCGACCGGGTAATCATTAGTGTACTTTACAGATTTGGCCAGCAGATCATTCAAACTTACCGAATCTTTACGGGGCACTAGTGGAGTAAACTGGGCAAAAGCCGATGCACCAACCAGTAAGAAAAGGCACAGGGGTAAAAATCTCTTGAAATTCATTACAGAAAAAGCGGGTATAAATAGACGGGCTCAATATAGTTATTTATGCAGAGCAACGAAGAAAAGCCCATTTTATTTAACACTTTTTTGCAATTGATCAGCCTTGTTGCGGCTGCTTACCGATCCACCTTTACACCTTCTAAAACTCCCTCTACCAACTTTTGCCATTGCACGCCCGACAAACCTAACCGGGCCGAAAGTGCAATAGCTGTATTACGCATTTTATCGTGCAGATCTACCCCATCATTATTAGCTGTTTCGTTCCGGCCGTGTTGCTCGCAACTCACTTTGAAACCGAACCGGGATACAATAAATGTATTGGTAGAAGCATCGCTGAAAAAGTGAGCAACGGCAGCATCATCAGTACGTGGGTCGGGCACCGGGCGAACGGTCATCGCAATAAACTCTTCGTTGGTATGCTGATTGCCATCGGCCTCAATCCGTTCTACGCGCACCCATTCCAACCCATGGCCTGCATCCGGACCGCGGGTACCTGCCAAATCAATATAGAAGTACAAACCTTCTTCGGCCCAGCCGCCAATTTCTTCGCCCAGGTTATTAGTTAGTTTAAAAAACGATGAGCCGGCGCCGGCATACAAATGCCAGTTGCTTACATCAACCATCCGCTCGGCTGCTTTAAGAAAACGGGTGTGGGCTTCATCTGTAGTGGCAAATGAAAGGCTGTACGAAAAATCTGTTTGCCCACCCAGCAATTGCTGCGGTATTTGCTCTTCTGCGTGTTTCATAAAACCTCCTCCTAAACTTTCCTAACAGACGGTTTTAGACATGGTTTTAGTTTTTTATGGAAATGAAGAAGGATATTGGGCTGGCTAAGTTGGGGTTTAGCGTAATTTTTCCTCTTAACTTAAATGAAACAAACATTATAAGTCAAATAGATACATAATCTATATAATAAATTACTTCATTTAAATAAAGGGGATTACATGGCGTTATTGACTGATAAACAAGAAACAGACTTAAGTTATCTTATAAAGAAAATTTATCCACAGAGGATGTTCCACAACTCCCCTTTTTGTAGAAAAGCTTACCTATATAACATCCTCAAAACCTCCAACTAATGCGCATAGATGCGCTTTTGGCACTTGGCAACAAATTTGCCTTTTATTAAACAACCTAATTATTGCTTAAACCAAAAACAAGGGAGGGGATATGAATACGCTGCTAACTGCATTTACTGAACGCTTCTTACAAAGACCATTAATAAGCGAAGCTATCTTAGATTTTCTGCTTTTCTTTTCTGTACTTACAGCACTATACTTTTCTTGTAGACTGATTATTGCCCGGCAGCATATCCTACAGCGGATAGTCCACAGAAATCATCGTATGCATGTAGTTTCGTACGAGAAAACACCGGTAAAAGCAGCTACCGAAAAGCATTTTTTGATCTTAAGATCGGTAACTTTAAAAATAGTTAAGTAATTAAAATACAAACTATTTAAATCATCAAAATAAAGCAAAGCATTAATTAACTAAGGGAAGGGTGAATGAGAAAACTGATCCTTCATTGGGTTTGCTTTCTACGCATATCTGACTACCGTGGCGGCGCACAATCTCATCTGAAATAAAGAGGCCCAGACCTAATCCCTGGAAACGGTGAGATTGCTGATCTACGCGATAAAAGCGATTAAAAAGACCCTCCATGTGTTCTGGCGCTATACCGATACCATAATCCTGAATAGCAATTTTCAGGCGGTCTGCTTCTCGGCAATAGGTAATTTTGACCGGACCACCATCGGGCGAGTATTTGACAGCATTACTCAGCAGATTTACCAGCACCTGTTCAATGCGGTAACGATCTCCGTGGCAGGTCATCCCTCCCAGCGTTTCCAGCGTCAATTGGTGGCGCGGCGAGATTTCTTGTACACTTTCAATCGCATCAGCCAAGGCTTCCGCGATATTGAAGTCCTCTTTCTGGTAAGTCATTTTACCGGCGTTAATACGCGATACATCCAGCAGTTCTTCTATCAAGCGCTCCAGGCGTTGCAATTGCCGGTCTGCCTTGTGCGATAGTGCAGCCAGGCGATGTTCGCCCGTCATTTCACGCTGCATCAATTGGAAGAAAACTTTAATGGTGGTGAGCGGGGTTTTCAGTTCATGGCTGGCAATGCTAATAAATTCATCTTTCTTACCCATTAACTGCTGTATGGCCTGCGTAGCCTGCTCCTGCTCCTGAATATCTGTCATGGTACCGATATAGCCGTAAAATGCCGGATTAAACACCGGTTGGGCATTATCCAGCATCCAACGATATTCACCTGTCGGGGCGTGTTTAAAGCGATATTTCAGGTGCACCGGCTGGCGGGCCTCAAAAAGTGTGTTAAACTGCTGTACGGCTTCTTCCCGATCGTCCGGGTGAATATTGCCGGTCCAGTCAGCTTCATTAATATGATCGGTGGTAACACCGGTAAAGGTACGCCAGGTATCATTTACAAAAACAGTTTCACAACTGGCATTTACCTGCCAGATAGGCAACGAGTTAAGCTGCGTAACTGCTTTAAAATGTGCCTCACTCATCATCAACGCTTCTTGTATGGCTTTCTGCTCATGGATATCTGTACAGGTACCTACCCAAACGGTAATATTACCCGCCTCGTCCTTATGCGGCGAGAAACGCGAGAGATGCCAGCGGTACTGACCATCAACACGGCGAAGACGATGTTCAAATACAGACTCCCTCCCTTCTTCTATCGCCTTCGGCCACATCATGGTAGCCATCGGACGGTCATCCGGATGAATAACATCCCATACTCTACTATGCAATTCGGCAAAACTACTGGTACCGGTATAATCATACCAGCCCTTGTTATAATAAGTAGCCTTACCATCGGGCGCAGACGTCCACATTTTATGCTGAATAGCATCAGTCAGGAAACGAAACAGCTCTTCGCTGGCCTTTAGCTCATTGAGGGCTTTTTTGTGCGCGGTAATATCTTCTGTAATAGAAATGGTATACGTAGGCGCTTCACGCTCATCGCGCACAATAGAGGTACTATTACGTACCCAAATGATATGTCCATCGTGGTGATAGTATCGTTTTTCAAATACAAAATCGTCAATTTCCCCGACAAAAAGCTTTTGGTACAGCTCTGAATTTTTCTCAATGTCATCCTGATGGGTAATAGATCTAAAATCTTTGCCCAGCAAATCTGCTTCAGTGTACCCGGTTATGCGGGTAAAGGCCTGGTTAGCACGCATCAGTTTGCCATCCATATCAGAAAGCAGTATGCCTACACTGGCATTTTGGAATGCCACGCTATAGCGCTCTTCTATTTCCTTTAATGCTTGCTGAGCTTCTTTTCTTTGTGTGATATCTACCAGTACACCAGTAAATAACGGTGAACCATCTTGAGTATCTGTTTCAACACTGCCGCGGGCAAAAAACCAGCGCGTCTGACCGTTAATGATGGCGCGATATTCGGTTTCATAAACTTGCCCCAGCGCCGCGGCTTCTTCTCTGCGCCGGTCTATCAGTGTAACATCATCGGGGTGCACCATACGGCCCAACACGTCCCTGTCACAACCATCGGGCGAATAGGGAATATCGAACATGCGCGAAAGGTTCTCATCAGGATATAGCCTGTTGGTCTCCATGTCCAAAATCCAGGTACCTACCAGACCCGATGATAGCGCCGACTTTAACTGGGTCTGCGTAATCTTTAATTTATCTTCAACTTGTTTACGGCGTGCAAGCTCATACTGGGCTTCTTCATTTAGCTGCGCGTTCTCCAGCGCAAGGCCAATATGGTGGGCCAGGTTTTGCGCAAACTGCAAATCTGTTTCGTCATAATATTTGCCCGGTGTGGTAGAAATAAACTTGATAGCTCCGATAATGGTATCTTTACTAAACATGGGCACAGTAATGATTGACTGCAATCCCATCTGCACTATCATTTCTAATCTGTCCTGCTCCCGCACCACATCTTCTAATATCTCCGGCGTTACGCGTTGTATCAGGGACGACTTTCCTGAGCGCAATACCTTGGCTATACCCCGCTCACTGTCTATCTGTACCGGGAAAGCTTCACGATATTTTTCGGCCCATTGTTTTTTTTCAGGATCATCATAAGCTAATATTAATTGCTCCAGTTGCTCATCCTTCAACACATCAATGGTAAACCATCCCGCAAAATGCGGCACAATCAGCTGCGAAATCTTATCTATGGCACTTTTGGTATCGCGTACACGGGCAAGTTCGCGTGCGGCTACATCGAGGTAGCCCAAAAGGTGTTCTTGCTTCTTGCGCGCACTGATATCTTTTAAAAACAACAGCGTATACCGCGAACCTACGGCATCGGTAAAAATCATGGAATCAGCCAGCACAAAAATTTGCTGACCGTTGGCGGTTATGCCTTCAAAATCGGCGCCACGCAATTCTTCGCCGCGCAACAGGTAATTACGGCTATCGGCAGCAACCGAGGGATCATGATAGATGCGAAAAAAATCAGCACCAACTAACTCAACCACCAATTGGTTTGACAACGCACCAGCTGCCTGGTTGGCCCAAACAATGGTAGCGGTATGATTGACCATTAGCACCGGTACCGGGCAATGCGCATAAACCTGTTGCAATTGCTCAGGTGCTGTAATCATGCTTTTGCCAGGGGTGCTCACCATGTTTAAAGTCGGGTTAAATAAGATTTGATAAAATTAATTTTTAAAGCATAACTTAAAAATAGCAAAAGTATTCTCTATTAGAATTTAGTTTTTTGAAGATAACCTTCAATATCAGCCAACTATATCACCCCAACAAACGTTCTACCTTCATTACCTTTAATTAAAAACATACCAATATGAAACTATTAGCGCTTATTTTGTTGCTATTACCGGCTATTTGCACGGCCCAGGACAACTGGGAGTTAAAGAAAAATGAAGATGGTATTTCTGTATATACCCGTAAGCTGGAGAACGAAAAATTTAAAGAGATTAGGGTTGTATGCGAGATAAACGGCAGCGTAAAGCAACTATACGGCATATTGCAAAATGTGAACCATCATAAAGATTGGGTGTATGGCACCATGGACTCGCACCTGATTAATCGCAAGAGTGCAGATACCATTTACTATTACTCGTCTGTCCACCTGCCCTGGCCAGCCAGCGACCGTGATCTGACGGTGCAACTGGTCTTAAAACGCGATAATGATGACAAGAACCTGCACGTACACGCCATGGGGGTAAACAACATTCTGCCAGAAAAACCAAAATTGGTTAGGGTCCCCTACTCTTTAGGCCTATGGAATGTCAGCACGGTTAATAACAACAGAATCAAAATAGAATACATTTTTAGTGTAGATCCCGGTGGCTCGCTTCCTGCCTGGCTGGTCAATATGATGGCAGTGCGAGGCCCTTTTAACACATTTAAAAATTTAAAAGAGTTGATGGATTCGCAAGCTAAAAGGTGAAAGCACAAAGCTAAAGCTCTTTGTAAATCTGTTATTTACATCAATACAGGTGGCTTTTTACTTTTTCCTTTCAGCTTTAGGCTTTTGCAAAAACAAAACGCGTTGATCTGTACTTAATCATATAACCAAACAGCAACATTATGAAACACGCATTCATTTTCGGGACTAACTTATACCTCACTGCAGGTAACACTGTCACCTATGCTGATGACAATCACAAGATCGATTTTTTAAAGATCTATTCGTTTTATCATCCAGAACGAAATCAGGAATTGGTGATAGAAGCAAAAATTTCATTGCCGCACAATGGCGGCTTGCTAACTATTGACCGTAACAAGGTGGACACCACGGGCGATATCCGGGTTATGATAGCGCCCAACCGAATCAAGATATACCACGAGGGCCACACTGAGCCCATATTTGATGTGTATCAAATGGATCAACACGAATGGGCTGGCCTGTCAAGCCACGTGCTGAACGAATTTCACTCTCAACATCCGGATGTATTGATCAGGGTTAAAGGTGAATTTGAGGTAGAAGGCAACAGCATCATCAGTGATAATGAAAAACTTTACGTAAATGGCGATAGTCGCGCCAACGGTGTATCAAACGAACGCGAGCGGGTGATACTTACGCCAGATAACGTACATGTACATGCCTAAGCTTATTGAGGTTTATTTGTTAAACTAAATTAATTGGAATGGCAAAATATTCAGAAAAAGCAGCGCATAAGGTTGAGAAAACCATGCACGAGATGAAAGAAGGAACGTTAAAAAGCGGATCGGGTAAAAAGGTAACTTCTAAAAAACAGGCTATAGCCATTGGTTTGTCTGAAGCCCGTAATGAAGGCGCAAAAGTGCCGAAGAAGAGATCATGATCCTACCGCTAAAATTCTAAGAAGATGAATAAGCCAGAAAACAGGCCCAAAAACGGAAATAACACCAACCTGGTTGATAAACCGCTAAATAAAGGCCAGCAACAAAACAACCAACGTAAAAACGACTCGCCACGCAACACTAGCGACAGCAGCAAACCTAACGCCCAGACTGATGATGAACACATCAGCAGTTCTAACAAAGATGGCGGCCCGGCAGGCGAGAACTTGTAGACCTAAATTTACAAAAAACAAAAGAGGCTGATTGGATATCCAATCAGCCTCTTTTGCTTTTAATGCCCCCCATTTACGTCATTGCGAGGAACGAAGCAATCTCTGCATAGGACATTCTGATTAGCAAGCCGGATTTGCATGTACAGAGATTGCTTCGTTCCTCGCAATGACGAAGAGAAACTAATCTTAATAAATCACTAATCACCTCTGCAGGGCATTAATTCTGTGCGTGCAAACCAATCTTATTGCCTTCGGTATCCATTACAAAGGCCATAAAACCAATCTCTGGTGATATTTCGGTCGGTGGCATCAATACTTCACCGCCAAAATCTTCAACACGGTCTACAATCAGTTTCAGGTTTGGATTAGCGTTAAGATACAATATTGCGCCTTGTTCTGACGGCTCATGAAAATCGCTGCGAACAATTGCGCCACCAACTTTGCCCGACTCCATGGCAATGGGGAAACCCATCATTTCCATGCCCATCATTTCTTCCATGGGCACCATGTCCATATCAAAAATACCTTCGTAAAACTCGCGTGCGCGCTCAATGTCGCTTACCGGTATCTCAAACCAGTTGATTGCGTTAGCTGTAGTCTCCATAATTTAAATTATTTATAAGTGATGTTTATAATGAGAGCTAATATAAACCCGAGGTGTTTGCCAGAAAGTTAGCCTGTTGTTAACAAAACTTGAAAAACACGCGATTTTGAGGGTTTTTAAGCCCGAAGGTTGATACAAGCGTTATCTTTTTGTTAAATCGCTTAAAACCTCGAAAACAGAGCACAAATGACCCTGTTTTTTGTTGTAAATGAGTAATCAAAGCAAAAGCTATGAACTACTCAATAGTTGCCATCATAGGCGCGGTAGCCGTGGTACTTATCCTCTTCCTCATTTGGCGTAACCGCAAAGACGAAAAAGATTTTAAAAGGAATTTCACCCAATCGGAGCTAAAACCTGACGAGGAGGAAAAGCTGCCTCCGCCTGTGGAGTAAAGGAGTAAAATCTAAATCCATAAAAGAATAGTTGTCATCCCTCCCTACGGTCGGGATGACATTTTTATAATTACACCCCTAACGCCGCAAAAATCTCCTTAATAGAAAGCTTCGCGCCGCATACAAACTCATCGGCAGCACCGTAGTACATAGTAATGGTATCGCCATCGTCTTCCAGTACATGACCATTGGTAAATACTACATGACCGAAGAATCCGCTGGTTTCATACTCCTCTGTTGGGATCATGATAGGGTCATGCGCGCGGGCCAGTACTTTTGAGGGATCATTCAGATCAAGCAGTAACGCGCCTAAACAGTAGCGATGTTCTTTGGTAGCGCCGTGATAAATCTCCAGCCAGCCCTTGCCCGTTTTAATAGGCGATGCCCCGGCACCTACCCGGCCGCTATCCCAGTTGCCTGGCCGAGTTTTAGCTATACATTTATGATTACCCCAGTGCAAACCATCCGGCGATTCGGCCAGCCAGATATAGTTGCCCCCCAGATCAACACTACTTGGGCGATGCAGGGCATAGAACTTACCGTTTATCTTTTCCTCAAAAATGGCACAGTCTTTATTGTGCGGCGGCAATATCATTCCGCCAGATTCAAAGGTTTTCCAGTCTTTGGTCATCTTCATACTCACACCTACGCCACTTTCTGATACAGCGGTAAAGGTGAGATAGAAAGTGTCATCAATCTTCGTAACACGGCAATCTTCAATCCCAAAAGTCTGTAGGGCACCCAGCCCGAATAGTTTAGCATAACCTTCAGGCTCGTAAAACTTCACGCCATCATCACTACAAAGTAGGCGCAGGTGCGAGAGCGTGGTGAGGTAGTCTATACCTTTATAGCGCACCACACGGGCGTCGGTAGCAATCAGATCGGCATCATTAAGGGGGATTTCCATAATCTGGGTTTCGCCCAGCTCGGTAAGGATGGGGAACGATACATGGATCTCGTTCTGTTCAGGCCGCTCTGCTACCCGCACCAGCAGCCAGATCTTGCCATCAAACCTAAAAGCGCCCGGATTAAGCAAACAGGCTATGCGCAACCCATCTTGACTAGGCGGCAGGTCTTTGGGCGACAATAATGGGTTCTGTGGAAAACGCTTGGCAATATCAGTACTCATGTAAAAGCAACAGATCGCTTTTAAAATGGTTCAGGCTTATTTAAAATCGAGGGTACGACTTCCCTTTTGTAACAATAACATATAACCCGCACACTACAGGATGCCGGGCCGCATACACTGCGCTATATTAGTTTTCAGAAAACCAATTAATGCTTTATACGGCCCGGCCGCAAAGCTTTAAACCAAACTTAACACCTCTTTATGCAAAAATTCTACAAAGCTATGCTGATGGTAGCTGCCGCGGCTCTGTCGTCGTTCACTGTGATGCGTCCGGGCGATGGGCATAAGTCTGCCGCCGCTGCTGCGCCGCCGGTAACCGTGACCGAGGATGCTATCTCATTTACCATGACCAACGGCTACCTGACTGTTAAAGTAAATAAACGTTCGGGCGATGTCACTTCGGTTAAAACATCAAAAAGTACTACACCTAATGTAGAGCTAATGGGCTATGTATCCGGTCACCACGCCGGGTACTGGGAACAAAGCCCTGCCCTGGCCGCACGTGAAGTGACCGCCATTACCATCGATCCCAGCAAAAACAACGGCGAACGTGCCGAAGTATCCGTTAAAGGTTACGCTGACGGTAAATCTATCCTGGGCGCCAATCCTACCGCAGCCGGACAAGGCGGCGGCCTGATTGCCGACCTGGAGATCCGATACACGCTGGAGCGCGGCGCCAAAGGTTTCTATACTTACGCTATTTACACCCACCAGGACACCTATCCAGCGGGTTCAGTCGGCGAATCGCGCTTTGGCTTTAAATTATCGGGCCTGGTGTTTGACTGGCTTTCTATTGACGAGCAGCGCAACGCCCTGATGCCTACCGGCAAAGATTGGGATGCAGCCGAAGATCTGAACATGAAAGAAGCGCGCCGCTTAACTACCGGCATTTACAAAGGCCGTGCCGAGCATAAATATGATTACTCTGCAGATCAGTTTAAGATTCCGGCTTTCGGCTGGTCGTCAACCAAAGAGAAAGTGGGTTTGTATGTCATCAACCCATCTTTTGAATACCTGTCAAGCGGTCCGCTGCACTTTGAACTAACCGGTCACCTGGATGACGGCGATGGCGGCGACCCCACTCTGCTTGATTACTGGCGCGGAACCCACTACGGCAGCAGTATTCTCAATTTTGCCGATAAAGAAGCCTGGACCAAAGTTGTAGGCCCAATTTTCATCTACGTACCTACTGGTAACGACCCAAAAGCGTTATTTACCGATGCCAGGAAACAAGCAAAAGCCGAGCAAGGCCGCTGGCCATACAATTGGGTAAAGGGTGTTGACTATACCCCTACCACAGAACGCGCCACTGTAACAGGCAAATTAAAACTGGTTGATCCGCAAGCACCGACGACTAAGTTACCTAACCTGTTGGTTGGTCTTTCTTACCCTGATGAACCGGAAGTAGCCCGCCCGCCACGCCAGTTCAGGCAGGCGCCAGCAGTAGCCTCGGTTACAACAGTTACACCTCCAACACAGGTAGCGCAAACGCCGGAACAGAAACCTGTAACTGATTCTGCACAAGATCATTCACGTACGCTGCCTAACGGCAAACGCGCCAATCGCGGCACTTATGTGGCCCCTCGTCAGGGTGGTGGTGCAAGAGCATTTAATTTCCCGCCGCAGGCTATTAACTGGCAAAATGATGCCAAGCATTATGAGTTTTGGGTAAATGGTTCAGAAGATGGTTCATTTACCATCCCTAATGTACGCCCGGGTACTTACCAACTGCACGCTATTGCAGATGGTGTATTGGGCGCTTATGACGCAACGGCTAAAATCACCATCACTCCTGGCCAGAAAATGGATCTGGGTACTATTGAATGGAAACCGGTGCATTACGGTCAGCAGATCTTCCAGATCGGTACGCCAAACCGTTCGGCCAAAGAGTTCTTTAAAGGTGATGATCACTGGCACTGGGGCATGTATATTGAGTATGCCAAACTTTTCCCTAACGATGTAAACTTCACCGTAGGTAAATCAGATCCCGCTAAAGACTGGTATATCTATCACGTACCGCATGATACGGACTTTAAACCAGATGGGCGCGATCAAGGTCGGGCCACACCATGGACTATCAACTTTACCGTACCAAAAGGTACCCCAACCAGCGGACAGGCCACGTTGCGCTTCGGCATTAGCGGTTCTGGCGCCCGCTCATTGGGTATTTCGGTAAACGGCAAAGACGTTGGTCCGTTTGATAACGTTGGCGGCGGCGGAGCCAATCCCAACCGCGATGGCATTGAAGGCACCTGGGTAGAGCGCGATTTCAAATTTGACGCATCTTTACTCAAACCTGGTCAAAACACCATCGTACTTACCGTACCGGCGGGTGGTGTAATGAGCGGCCTGGTTTATGATGTAGTCAGACTGGAAGTAGCACCATAATTGTTTTTCATATAATTGAGTAAGGGCGTGGAGCATAAAGTTTCACGCCTTTTTTGTTGGTGGGTAACACGCTAAACGGTCTATTGTAAATGCTTCTTGCGCGCATAAAGCATATTAATACCTTTGTAACATGCCGGCTTTGCAAAACATAAAAGTTGCCGTTGATGCGGTTGTTTTTGGTTATACATCTAAAGAAGGGCTATCGGTATTGCTTATCAAGCGTAATATTGATCCTTACAAAAATGCATGGGCTCTCCCCGGTGGTTTGGTAGGCGATGCCGAATCGCTTGAAGAAGCCGTTCAGCGCGAACTGACCGAAGAAACCGGCGTCAACATCAATTATCTTGAACAGCTTTACAGCTTTGGCGCTCCAAACCGTGATCCGCGTAACCGTGTAGTATCAATTACTTACTACGGCCTGGTTAAACCAGATGCCTTTGAGCTAAAGGCCGACACCGACGCCAGCGATGTAGCCTGGTTCAATATCAAAAATCTACCCAAACTGGCGTTTGATCATACCCAGATCATCAATGTCGCCCGTAACCGTTTAAAAAGCAAAATGCTTTATCAACCGGTTGGCTTTGAACTGCTGGAAGAAAAATTCCCCTTCTCTGAACTGGAAAAGCTGTATATGGCCGTTCTTGACCGCCCTATTGATCGCCGCAACTTTAAAAAGAAGATCATGAAGTTTGGCTTCCTTGAAGAAACCACAGAGAAACAAATGCTTGATGGTGCCGGTCGCCCAGGCAATTTATTCCGGTTTAATCAGGCCAAGTATTTTCAGTTACAGAAAGACGGTATCGCTTTTGAAATCTAGCGCTTAAACTTCTACCCCATTTTATTTAGCATAGAAAACTTTAAAAAATAATTTGTGTATTAAAAACGCATATTTATATTTGCGTTATAATTACGCAAATATAAATTATGAAAACAGGAGTTATCATCGCCCGCTTCCAGACACCGTACCTGCACGATGGACACCGCGAGTTAATCAGACAGGTAGCCGCCAACCATACCAAACTCATCATCCTGCTGGGTGTTAGTCCGATAATGGGCAGCCGCAAAAACCCCTACGATTACTACACCCGCGAAAAGATGATCAAGAAAGACTACCCTGATATTATTGTGCTACCGATAAGTGATCATCCTAGCGACCGCATTTGGTCTGAAAGTCTGGATAACCTCCTGAAAAGCGTATTCCCGACAGAACAATTCTGCCTGTACGGCAGCAGAGATAGCTTTATCCCCTACTATGCTGGCCGCTTTGAAACAGTGGAACTGCCTGAGCATGGCGATTATAATGCTACAGAACTGCGCCGGCAGTATGCCGATAAGGTATTTGATTCAAATGATTTTCGTGCCGGTATTCTCTACGCCTACTATAACCAATACACCAAAGTTTACCCTACTGTAGACGTGGCCGCTTTTCGTAATAACCGCACAGAATTGCTGTTAGGCAAAAAGGCAACCAACAACAAGTGGCGGTTTATTGGCGGTTTTGCTGATCCGGAAGATCCAGATTATGAAAGCGCCGCCCTGCGTGAGTTGGTGGAAGAATGTGGCGATATTGAAGTTGGCGAAATGACATACGAGACATCGCGCAAGATTAACGACTGGCGATACCGCAACGAGGCCGACAAGATCATCACCCTGCTCTTTAGCTGTGATTTTATACAGGGAGAGCCATCGGCCAAGGATGACATCATCGACCTGAACTGGTTTAAGCTTACAGATTTGCCACAAATGAAAGTTGCCTGCCTGTTAAGCGACGAGCACCACGAATTATTTGACTTTATCTTATCTAAATACCTTAAAAACGAATAGCTATGAAACGCGAGAACCTGATTTTGCTGGCAGATGCCTACAAATATGCTCACCATAAATTTTATATTCCGGGCACTACCAATATTTATAGTTACCTGGAGAGTCGTGGTGGTTGGTTTGATGAAACTGTTTTCTTCGGGTTGCAATACTTTTTAAAAGAATACCTGCAGGGCCAGGCTTTTACACAGGTTGACCTGGATGAGGCTGATGTATTTTTAAAACAAGTATTCGGTCGCGATGACGTATTCGATCGTTCTAAATTCCAGTACATCTTAGATAAATACGATGGCCGCTTGCCCGTAAGGATAAAAGCTGTGCCCGAAGGAACCGTTGTGCCTACCAGCAACGTACTCATGACCATTGAAAACACCGACCCGGAGTGCTACTGGCTCACCAACTTCCTGGAAACCCTGTTAATGCAGGTTTGGTACCCCTGCACTGTAGCTACGCTAAGTCATGAGGTGCGCAAAACAGTAACCCGGTTCTACAATGAAACTGCCACCGAAGGCGCCGAGGCAGGCATTGATTTTGTACTGAATGATTTCGGTTTCCGTGGTGTAAGCAGCGTAGAGAGCGCCAAATTGGGTGGAGCGGCACATCTGCTTAACTTTAGTGGTAGCGATACACTGGCAGGATCTGGCATGGCTATTAAATACTATGCGGCCGAGAAGGTTTACGGACAAAGCATCCCAGCCACAGAGCACAGCATTTGCACCCTGCTGGGCGAAGAAGGCGAATTGGAAGTTTTTAAACACGTACTGCGTAGCTTCCCTACTGGTGTGGTAGCTTGCGTGTCTGACAGCTACAACATCTTCCGTGCTTGCGAAGAGTATTGGGGCACCGAACTGCGCGACGAAATACTAAACCGCCAGGGAACGTTAGTGATCCGCCCTGATAGTGGCGACCCGGTGATGACCCTATTGCGCATCTTTGAAATATTGTTTGATAAGTTTGGCTACACCGTAAACAGCAAAGGCTACAAGGTGCTGCCTCCACAAATAAGGGTTATTCAGGGCGATGGTGTGAACTATAAAGAAATCATCACCATTTATAACGCCTTGAAAGACCATGGCATTAGCGCAGAGAACCTGGTACTGGGCATGGGCGGTGCGCTCCTGCAAAAGGTAGATAGAGACACACAAAAGTTTGCATTAAAATGTAGCAGCGCCATCATTAACGGGCAGGAAGTGAATGTAGAAAAGCGTCCTACAGAAATGGATGCGCAGGGCAACATCAGCGGCAGCTTCAAAAAAAGCAAAGGTGGCAGGCTTAAACTGGTAAAAACAAATGGAACATTCAAAACCATCAATCAAAACGAGCCAGATAATCTGCCAGATCAACTGCACATCGTATTTGAAAATGGCCAGCTGGTTAATCCTGTTACTTTTGAGCAGATAAAAGCCAATATAAAAGCATCAAACTAAAATACGCCCTCCTGATTTGATGATAAATGGCGCCATCAATATAATTCTACTAAAAGGCCGAATTTAACGTTATAAAAAAGTGAGACATTGCGCCAACATAACCTTTTTATAATGCCAAATAATCATGCCACTTAGCTGCATAAAATCAACCTGAAAATATCTACTTAAACGATCAACTTTTTTACCAGAAGCCAACATTTACGACGTTTTTTTGACCCTTTATTATGCACGCATAAAAACTAAACCGTAGACCATTTTGAACTTTGGTATAGATACGTGCAATAATTATTCTTAAATATAATAAAAAACAAGAATATAATTCCATTAATTAAAATAAAACGAAATTTAATTTCAAATTTAAATTTCACATTTCCGCTATTGACTAAAAAAAGGCATCTACCTATCTTACAGTTATTAAATTTATAACAAACCTAACTCAGCCTGTTAAAAGTGTTATACCCTGAAAGACCGCACCGGTCTGCCGGTTTATTTTTAACAAAAGAGTAACGATAAAAAGATAACAAATGGCTCAGACAGAAACCGCTGAAAACACCGTATTAAACAAGTACAGCAGAACGCTTACTCAAGACCCTACGCAACCAGCTGCACAGGCTATGCTTTACGGAATTGGTTTAACCGATGACGATATGAAGAAAGCACAGGTGGGCATTGCCAGCATGGGTTATGATGGCAACACCTGTAACATGCACCTGAATGATCTGGCTAAGATTGTGAAAGACAGTACTTGGGAAAACGATTTGGTGGGCCTGATTTTCCATACCATTGGCGTGAGCGACGGTATGAGCAACGGTACTGAAGGTATGCGTTACTCGCTGGTGAGCCGTGATGTTATTGCTGATTCTATTGAGGCCGTTGCCGGTGCTCAGTATTATGATGGTATCATCACCCTGCCAGGTTGCGATAAAAACATGCCAGGCTCGTTAATTGCTATGGGTCGTTTAAACCGTCCGTCTATCATGGTTTACGGTGGTACCATTAAACCTGGTCACTGGAAAGGTGAGGATCTGAACATTGTATCGGCGTTTGAAGCATTAGGTAAAAAATTAGCCGGCACCATCAGCGATGAGGATTTCATCGGCGTGGTTAAAAACGCTTGTCCAAGCGCGGGCGCCTGTGGTGGTATTTATACCGCTAACACTATGGCTTCGGCTATCGAGGCGATGGGTATGAGCTTACCTTACTCATCATCAAACCCTGCTTTGAGCGAAGAGAAAAAACAAGAATGTATTGCTGCCGGTAAAGCCATTAAAGTATTACTGGAAAAAGATATTAAGCCAAGCGACATTATGACCCGCGCGGCATTTGAGAACGCTATTGTTACCATTATGGTACTGGGCGGCTCAACCAACGCAGTGCTGCATTTAATTGCCATGGCTAAAGCTGTTGGCGTAAAACTGACTCAAGACGACGTTCAGTCTGTAAGTAACCGCATCCCGGTATTGGTGGATATGAAACCAAGCGGTAAATACCTGATGGAAGACCTGCACAAAGTTGGCGGTGTACCAGCGGTAATGAAATACCTGTTAAACGTTGGTTTAATTGATGGCACTTGTTTAACCGTTACCGGTAAAACCCTTGCAGAAAACCTGGCCGACGTACCAGCGCCAGACTTTGACGCACAAAAAATTATTATGCCTGTAGAAAAACCGGTTAAAGCTACCGGTCACCTGCATATTTTATATGGAAACCTTGCCGAAGGCGGTAGCGTGGCCAAAATCACCGGTAAAGAAGGAGAGCGCTTTGTAGGCCCTGCCCGTGTATTTGACGGTGAGTTTGAACTGATTAATGGCATCCAGAGCGGCCGAGTCAAAGCCGGTGATGTGGTAGTGATCCGCAACGTGGGTCCGAAAGGCGCACCGGGTATGCCGGAGATGCTGAAACCAACATCGGCCATTTTTGGGGCAGGTTTGGGTGCATCGGTAGCGCTGATCACCGACGGCCGTTTTAGCGGCGGTACCCACGGTTTTGTGGTAGGCCACATCACCCCAGAGGCATTTGAAGGCGGCACCATCGGTATTGTTAAGGACAATGACATCATTGAGATTGACGCCATTACCCGCACCATGGTACTGAAAGTGAGCGACGAAGAGATTGCCGCCCGTAAAGCAGCCTGGAAACAACCGGCATTGCGCGTAACCAAAGGCCTGCTTTATAAATATGCCAAAACCGTAAGCTCAGCTGCAGACGGCTGTGTAACGGATGAGTTTTAACAAACCAGGATTTAACGAATTTTTAGGATTTACAGGATTTTAATCCAGAGAAAATAAAAAAATTATGGAAGCAACACAAACCGCTCCAAAAACGGCAGACTCGGCACCTAAAGAAACTGTAGAAGTTTCTGGCTCGGTAGCTTTATTAGAGTCTCTTATTGCAGAGGGTACAGATACCATCTTCGGTTATCCGGGTGGTGCTATTATGCCCATCTACGATGCCTTGTATGATTATAATGAGAAACTAAACCACGTACTGGTGCGTCATGAGCAAGGCGGCATTCATGCCGGTCAGGGTTATGCACGTACATCTGGTAAAGTGGGTGTAGTATTTGCTACCAGCGGCCCGGGCGCTACCAACCTGGTAACCGGTTTGGCCGATGCGCAGATTGACAGCACTCCGCTGGTATGTATTACAGGTCAGGTATTTGCTCACCTGCTGGGTACCGATGCATTTCAGGAGACAGACGTAATTAACATTACTACCCCGGTAACCAAATGGAACTACCAGGTAACTGATGCACGCGAAATTCCTGAAGTAATTGCCAAAGCATTTTACATTGCCAGAAGCGGTCGCCCGGGTCCGGTGTTGATTGATATCACCAAGAACGCGCAGATCCAGAAATTTGATTTCGCTGGCTATACACCTTGTAACCACATCCGCAGCTATCGTCCTAAACCAATTGTTCGCCCACAGTATATTGCTCAGGCGGCAGAATTGATCAATAAGGCCGAGAAACCATTCATCCTGTTTGGTCAGGGTGTAATTTTAGGCGAGGCTGAGGCTGAATTTAAAGCATTTGTAGAAAAAAGCGGTATCCCTGCTGCATGGACAGTGTTAGGTGCAGGCGCCATTCCTACAGATCACCCGTTAAACGTAGGTATGCTGGGGATGCACGGTAACTACGGCCCTAACGTACTGACTAACGAGTGTGACGTACTGATTGCCATCGGCATGCGTTTTGACGACCGTGTAACCGGTCGCCTGGATAAATATGCTAAACAGGCACAGGTAATTCACCTGGATATTGATCCGGCAGAGATTGACAAAAACGTAAAAACAACCGTACCTGTTTGGGGCGATTGTAAAGAGACTCTACCCCTGCTTACTGAATTGGTTGAGCAGAAAGAGCATACTGCCTGGGTAGCTAAATTTAACGATTATACCCGCCAGGAAGTTGAAGCCGTTATTCATAACGAACTGAACCCAACAACAGAAGAGTTGACCATGGGCGAGGTAGTAAAATATCTGAACGAACTGAGCGGTGGTGAAGCTATAATTGTAACCGACGTAGGCCAGCACCAAATGGTAGGCTGTCGTTACGCCAAGTTCAACAAAACCCGCAGCAACGTAACCAGCGGTGGTTTGGGTACCATGGGCTTCGCACTGCCTGCCGCAATCGGCGCTAAATTTGGTGCACAGGATCGCGCTGTAGTAGCTATCATCGGCGACGGCGGCTTCCAGATGACTTTACAGGAACTAGGTACCGTAATGCAAAGCGGTGTAGATATCAAGATCCTGATCCTCAACAACCGTTTCCTGGGTATGGTTCGCCAGTGGCAGGAACTGTTTAACGATCGTCGTTACTCTTTCGTGGATATCCAAAGCCCTGATTTTGTTCGTCTGGCATCAGCCTATGGCGTTGAAGGCAAAACTGTTTCAGAACGTTCTATACTGAAAGATTCCCTGAAAGAAATGCTGGATCACAAAGGCTCTTACCTGCTGGAAGTGATGGTTACCAAAGAGAACAACGTATTCCCGATGGTACCTCAAGGTTGCAGCGTAAGCGAGATCAGGTTAAAATAAGTCAAACTCCTTCAACCCTACCCGAAAAGGGAGGCTTAAAATGACAAAAAATGAGCACGCAAGACATTAAACAGGAATATAACATCACGGTTTACACTGAAAACCAAATTGGTTTGCTGAACCGTATTGCCATCATCTTTACCCGTCGTAAGATCAATATCGATAGCCTGAATACTTCGCCGTCTGAAATTGACAGCATTCACCGCTTCAATATTGTGATTACCGAGCACGAGGATGTGGTACGTAAACTTTGCCGCCAGATTGAAAAACAGGTAGAAGTATTAAAAGTATACTATCATACTAATGAAGACGTTATCTGGCAGGAGCTGGCACTTTATAAAGTGCCAACCGATGTAATTGCCGAGAAAGCCAGCGTTGAGCGCCTACTGCGCGAAAACGGCGCCCGTGTAGTGGTAATTCGCAAAGATTATACGATATTTGAAACCACTGGTCACCGCGAAGAAACCGATAACTTAACAAAAGTATTGCAACAATATGGTCTGATCGAGTTTGTTCGGTCGGCACGTGTGGCTATTATTAAAGATAGCGAAGGTTTCAACCGCAAACTACGTGAGTTTGAACGCCTTGAACCAGGCGAAGACGTGATTGAGAACGAGTTTCTTAATCAGGGACAGAAAGTGTTCAGCATGTGAGTTAAAGATCGAACATTAAAGATCATCTAAAAAGTAAACATTAAATCAACATAAAAGCACCGGTGCAATCAAAAACCCATCGGTGTAATTTAAATTTAAAACAATGGCAAAATTAAATTTCGGCGGTACCGAAGAAAACGTAGTAACCCGCGACGAGTTCCCGTTAGCAAAAGCACAGGAAGTTCTGGCAAATGAAACTATCGCCGTAATCGGTTATGGTGTACAAGGCCCGGGCCAGGCTCTTAATCAAAAAGACAATGGCATCAACGTAATCGTTGGTCAGCGTAAAAACTCTAAAACTTGGGATAAAGCTATCGCTGATGGTTTTGTACCGGGTGAGACCCTTTTTGAAATTGAAGAAGCTTTAGAGCGTGGTACTATCATTTGCTACCTGTTGAGCGACGCCGCACAGATTGAACTGTGGCCAACCGTTAAAAAACACTTAACTCCAGGTAAAGCCCTGTATTTCTCTCACGGCTTTGGTATCACTTTCAACGAGCAGACTGGCATCGTTCCTCCTGCTGATGTTGACGTGTTCCTGGTTGCTCCTAAAGGTTCTGGTACTTCACTGCGCCGTATGTTCCTGCAAGGCCGTGGCTTGAACTCAAGCTTCGCTATCTTCCAGGATGCTACCGGTAAAGCTAAAGACCGCGTTATTGCTTTAGGTATCGCTGTAGGTAGCGGTTACCTGTTTGAAACTGACTTCAAAAAAGAAGTATTCAGCGACTTAACTGGCGAGCGTGGTACCCTGATGGGTTGTATCCAGGGCGTATTTGCTGCTCAGTACGAAGTATTACGTAGCAATGGCCACTCACCTTCTGAGGCTTTCAACGAAACTGTAGAAGAATTAACTCAGTCATTAATGCCACTGGTTGCAGAAAACGGTATGGACTGGATGTATGCTAACTGTTCTACCACTGCTCAGCGCGGTGCGTTAGACTGGTGGAAAAAATTCCGTGACGCTACTAAACCAGTTTTCGAAGATCTGTACAAAAGCGTTGCTACCGGTCAAGAGTCTCAGCGTTCTATCGACCTGAACAGCCAGCCAGATTACCGCGAGAAACTGAACGAAGAACTGCGTGAACTGCGCGAAAGCGAAATGTGGCAAGCAGGTAAAACCGTTCGCAGCCTGCGTCCTGAAAACCAGGTTGTAGAAGCGTAATAGCCTCACCTAAATCCTCTCCAAAGGAGAGGACTTCAAAAAGCCGACGGCTTTAATAAATTTATCCTTACTCAAAGCCCCTCTCCCCTGGAGAGGGGTTGGGGTGAGGCAAAAAGACACACAATCAAACAAATGGGACAGACATTATTTGACAAAATCTGGGATGCGCACGTCGTCAGCAGCAAGGAGGGATTCCCGGACATATTGTACATTGACACTCACTTTATCCACGAGGTTACCAGCCCGCAGGCTTTTGACGGATTGCGTAAGCGTGGATTGCCTGTTTTCAGGCCAAAACAAACTGTAGCAACAGCAGATCATAACGTGCCTACCTGGGACCAGCACCTTCCTATCAAAGAAGAGCTTTCGCGTTACCAGGTAGATATGCTGACCAAAAACTGTGCTGAGTTTGGCATTGAACTATACGGTTTGGGCCACCCGTTCCAGGGTATTGTGCACGTAATTGGTCCGGAGTTGGGCGTTACCCGTCCAGGTTGCACTTATGTGTGTGGCGATAGCCATACATCAACCCACGGCGCATTTGGCGCTATTGCTTTCGGTATTGGTACCTCTCAGGTAGAGCAGGTGCTGGCAACGCAGTGTTTGCTGCAGTCGCGCCCTAAGCGTATGAAAATTGAAGTTAACGGTGAACTGCAGAAAGGTGTTGGCGCAAAAGACATCATTCTGTATATCATCTCTAAAATATCTGCAGCCGGCGGTACCGGCTACGCGGTAGAATATGCAGGCGATACCATCCGCTCACTGAGCATGGAAGCCCGTATGACTATCTGCAACATGAGCATTGAAATGGGTGCCCGTTGCGGTCTCATCGCTCCTGATGAAACTACTATCAACTACGTAAAAGGCCGTCAGTTTGCGCCAAAAGGTGAAGAGTGGGACAAAGCCGTAGCTTACTGGGAAACTCTTTATAGCGATGAAGATGCAGAGTTTGATGCTGTGCTGAACTTCAAAGCTGAAGATATTGAACCGATGATTACCTACGGTACTAACCCGGGTATGGGCATCGGCGTTACACAGAACGTTCCTGCAACCAACGATATTGAGAAAGCAGAGCAGCCATCATACACTAAAGCCCTTAATTATATGGGCCTGCACGATAACGAGCCACTTTTGGGCCACCCTATCGACTATGTGTTTATTGGCAGCTGCACCAACTCTCGTATTGAAGATTTACGCGAGGTAGCCGAATTTGTTAAAGGCAAACACAAAGCCGATAACGTAACCGTTTGGGTTGTTCCGGGTTCAAAACAAGTACAGCAGCAAGCTATTGCCGAAGGTCTGGACAAGGTGTTTGAAGCAGCAGGCTTCCCACTGCGCGAACCAGGTTGCAGCGCTTGCTTGGGTATGAACGAAGACAAGATTCCAGCTGGTAAATACTGCGTATCAACCTCTAACAGAAACTTTGAAGGCCGTCAGGGCCCTAACTCCCGTACCTTCCTGGCCAGCCCGCTTACCGCTGCGGCTTCAGCCATCACCGGCAAGGTAACTGATATCAGGGTTTACCTTGAGAAGGGTGAGTTAGCATAAAACATTTAACCAACACGTCATTGCGAGGCACGAAGCAATCTCTACACTGCAAAGCGGATATGCAAATCCGATAGTCCTTCGCAGAGATTGCTTCGTTCCTCGCAATGACGAATAGGAGATATAAAAATGGCAACAAAGACATTCAAACATATAACTTCATCGGTAGTGCCCTTGCCTATCGAGAACATCGATACCGACCAGATCATTCCGGCGCGTTTCCTGAAAGCCACTACCCGCGAAGGTTTTGGCAACAACCTGTTCCGCGACTGGCGTTTTGATGAGAACGATCAGCCTAAGGCCGATTTCGTACTCAACCACCCTGTTTACAGCGGTAAAATTCTGGTAGCTGCCAAAAACTTTGGTTGTGGCAGTAGCCGTGAGCACGCTGCCTGGGCTATTGTTGATTACGGTTTTGACGTGGTAGTAAGCAGCTTCTTTGCTGATATTTTTAAAGGTAACGCCCTGAACAACGGCCTGTTACCGGTACAAGTAAGCGAAGATTTTCTGCAAAAAATATTCAAAGCTGTTGATGCTGACGCGCACGCACAGGTAGAAGTTGACCTGGAGCAGCAGATCATCAAAATTGTAGCAACAGGCGAGCAGGAAGCTTTCGAGATCAATCCATACAAAAAAGCTTGTTTAATTAACGGCTATGATGATATTGATTTTATTCTGAGCAACGTAGCTAAGATCGAGGAATTCGAAACGGCACGATAATACGCTCTCCGGGTCATGCCGAACTTGTTTCGGCACTCAATAGCACAGGGCTATTGATCAACCTATTCAAACAAATACATCGCAAATGAGATGCCGAAACAAGTTCGGCATGACGTGAAGAATAAACAATGGGAATTAAAAAACACATATTAGTTATACCCGGCGACGGGATCGGTCAGGAAGTGACCTCTTGGGGCAAAGCCGTTTTAGTAAAAATCGGTGAGCAATACGGTCATGAGTTTACATTTGACGAGGCTTTAATGGGCCACGCAGGTATTGAGGCTACCGGTAGCCCGCTGCCTGATGAAACTCTGGAAAAAGCCAAAGCCAGCGATGCTATCCTGTTCGGCGCAATCGGTCATATTAAATATGATAATGATCCATCGGCAAAAGTTCGTCCAGAGCAGGGTTTGTTAAAAATCCGCAAAGAGCTGGGCCTGTATGCTAACCTGCGCCCTATTATGCTGTTTGACGAATTGTTGGATGCATCGAGCCTGAAACCAGAGGTACTTCGCGGCACCGATATCCTGTTCTTCCGTGAACTAACCGGCGACGTATACTTCGGTGAAAAAAAACGCAGCGAAGACGGCAATTCTGCTTCTGACCTGATGATCTATCACCGTTATGAAGTTGAGCGTATTGCCCGCAAAGCATTCGAGGCTGCACGTGCACGTAGCAAACGCCTTTGTTCTGTAGACAAAGCCAACGTACTGGAAGCATCACGCCTATGGCGCGAAGTGGTACAGGAGCTGGCACCACAATATCCTGACGTTGAGACTGAACACATGTTCATCGACAACGCTGCTATGCAGTTGGTTAAAAATCCAAAGAAATTTGACGTGGTATTAACCGCTAACCTGTTTGGTGATATCCTGACCGACGAGGCTTCGCAGATTGCCGGTTCTATGGGTATGCTGGCATCAGCCTCTGTAGGCGACGGCACTGGTTTCTTTGAGCCAATCCATGGTTCGGCGCATGATATTGCCGGTCAGGACAAGGCTAACCCGCTTGCTTCTATCCTATCAGTTGCCCTGATGCTGGAAATCAGCTTCGGCCTGAAAGATGAAGCTAAAAAGATTACCGATGCGATAGACGCAACCCTGAAAGCAGGCTACCGCACCGGCGATATTGCCGACGCTAATACCGACAAGGCAAAAATTTTAGGCACCACGGCTATGGGCCAAAAGGTGTTAGAGTATTTGAATTAAGACTCCGGGTGCATGGGTCATAAATTATGGTCCATGCATTTAAGAAGTTGAATCAGATAACTCATTAATTGAGAAACTAACAAGAGAAGATAAAAATTAAGTTAACACTGATGCAGAACTCAACGAGGGAGATTACTCATACCTGGGGCCTTGCATCTAAAATCTAACTAAAACATGTTACACGATCCCAACCGCGTTTACGTATTTGACACCACCCTGCGCGATGGTGAGCAGGTGCCCGGCTGCCAGCTAACCACCCCTGAAAAGATTGAGATAGCCCGCGAGCTGGAAGCGCTGGGCGTTGACATTATTGAGGCAGGTTTTCCTATCTCCAGCCCTGGTGATTTCCAGAGCGTTGTTGAGATATCTAAAGCTGTTACCCATCCAACCGTTTGCGCGCTAACCCGTGCCAACAAAGGCGATATTGATGCTGCTGTACAAGCGCTACAATATGCAAAACACCCGCGTATCCACACTGGTATCGGCTCGTCAGATCAGCATATCAAACATAAATTCAACAGCACTCGCGATGAAATTCTTGCTCGTGCGGTTGAAGCAGTAAAATATGCCAAAGGTTTTGTAGAAGATATTGAATTTTACGCTGAAGATGCCGGTCGTGCAGATATCGAGTTCCTTGCCCGCATGGTTGAGGCTGTGATTGCTGCTGGTGCTACTGTAGTAAACATTCCGGATACCAATGGCTACTGTCTGCCAGATCAGTACGGCGCTAAAATTAAATTCCTGAAAGAGAACGTTAAAAATATTGACAAGGCCATCATTTCTGTACACTGCCATAATGATTTAGGTTTGGCTACTGCTAACTCTGTAGCTGGTTTACAGAACGGTGCCCGCCAGATTGAAGGTACCATTAACGGTATTGGCGAGCGTGCCGGTAACACTTCTATTGAAGAAGTGGTGATGATCTTGAAAACGCACCAACTGGGCTTACACACCAACATTAACGCGCGCCAATTCTATGAAATTAGCCGTATGGTGAGCACGCAGATGCGTATGCCGGTGCAGCCAAACAAAGCTATTGTTGGCGCTAATGCTTTTGCACACAGCTCTGGCATTCACCAGGATGGTTTCTTGAAAAACCGCGAGAACTACGAGATTATTAAACCGGAAGACGTAGGCTTCCCAAGTGCCAGCATTGTGCTGACTGCACGTAGCGGTCGCCATGCGCTTAAATACCATTTGGAGCGTTTAGGCTTTACCCTGGATAAACCAACGCTTGATGATGTTTACAAACGCTTCTTAACGCTGGCCGACAGTAAATTAGACATAAATGACGAAGATCTGCAAAGCTTGATGGCTGTGCCTGAGGTAAAATAAAGATGATGGAGACCGACACGAAGAACGCACTTGATTTTGATGCCGCCTACGCCCGCTTAAAAGGCGTAGTTAAACATACACCGCTTGAATTTAATCAGGGTCTGAGCAACCGTTACGGCTGCGAGGTGTACCTGAAACGTGAGGACCTGCAATTAGTACGCTCGTACAAACTGCGTGGCGCTTACAACATGATTAGCGGCTTACCGCAAGAGAAACTGGTTAATGGCGTGGTTTGCGCCAGTGCCGGTAACCATGCACAGGGTGTAGCTTTTTCGTGCCGTAAAATGGGGATTAAAGGCGTAATTTTTATGCCCGAGATTACGCCGAAACAAAAGGTAAAACAAACCGAAATGTTTGGCGATGGTTTTGTGGAGATTGTATTAACAGGCGATACTTTTGATGATTGCCTGCACGAGGCCCTTGCTTATACCCAGGCTCATGAAATGACCTTCATCCCTCCTTTTGATGACCACAGAATTATTGCAGGACAAGGAACCGTAGGCGTTGAAATACTGGAAGACTTACCCGGTGTAGAAGCCGTAATTATGCCGGTAGGCGGCGGTGGTTTGGCGTCAGGAGTGAGCACCTACCTTCGTCAGCAGAAACCAGATACTTTGTTGCTGGGTGTTGAGCCAGAAGGTGCACCTTCAATGGTAGAGGCCTTCCGCCAGGGTAACCCCGTTACGCTGGATAAGATTAATCGTTTTGTTGACGGCGCTGCGGTAAAACGCGTGGGTGCCCTCACCTATCAGATCTGTCAGCAACTGCTGGATGACATGCAGCTGGTGCCGGAGGGAAAAATCTGTACCACTATCCTTAAACTATACAATGAGGATGCCATTGTGGTAGAGCCTGCCGGTGCATTATCTGTAGCTGCCTTAGATCTTTATAAAGACAAGATCAAAGGCAAAAAGGTGGTATGTGTTATCAGCGGTGGCAATAACGATATTGACCGAATGCAGGAGATCAAAGAAAAATCGCTGCTGTATGAAGGGCTGAAGCATTACTTCATCGTTACCTTCCCACAACGTCCGGGTGCATTAAAACTGTTTGTAAACAATGTGCTTGGCCCGCATGATGATATTACCCGCTTTGAGTTCATCAAGAAATCAGAGAAAGAAAGCGGTCCGGCGCTGGTAGGCATCGAACTGAAAGATGCAGCCGATTACCCAGGCCTGAAACAACGGATGGAAGCCCATCGCTTTAAAGTGATCGATATTAATCAGGATCAGACTTTGTTTGATTATCTGGTTTAATAAATGACAACACAAAGCACAACCGGGTACCGTGACCGAATAATCGGACTCGATATTTTAAGGAGCACCGCCATATTAGCCGTCCTGATGGCTCATAGTTCTGATTTATTATCAAAAGAAACAACGTTTAAAGCCGCTGCATTTTTCAGCGGCTTTTTTGGCGTAGAATTATTCTTTGTGCTAAGCGGTTTTCTAATTGGCACTGTGCTGATGAAGACGTTTAATATCCCACATTTAAACACGAGTTCAATCGGTCTATTTTGGATAAGAAGATGGTTTAGAACATTGCCTAATTATTATCTTATCATCGGGGTTTATAATCTGCTCTATCACCATATAACTCATACCTGGGTTTATAGCTTTAAAAATAACACCAGTTATTTTTTTTTCCTGCAAAACATCAAGCCCGGAATGTCTGCACAATATTTCTCGGTTTCTTGGAGTTTAGCTATTGAAGAATGGTTTTACCTGTTATTTCCGTTACTATTATTTATAGGTCAGTATTTGTCAAAAAACCGTAGGCTGGTACTCCTATCAGTAACCGGTATTTTTATCTTCATCCCGCTGCTGCTTCGGGCATATTTTGCCCTAACCAGCGCAAATACCGAATGGGACAATGGCTTTCGAAAAGTAATGCCATTGAGATTAGACGGCATAGGTGTAGGTGTATTGCTTGCTTATATCCATTACTATCATAAAACCAGTTTAGAAAAAGCCAGATTTAAGCTTTGCGGTATAGGTTCATGTATTCTTATAGCAGAAACCTTATTTTGGGCTTGTCCACAATTTATAAATACCGGCTTATCATCACTGCTATTCAAAACCATCTTCTTTACTTGCTTTAGTATAGGCGTCGCTTTGGTTCTACCAGCATTTTACTATTTAAAAATCAGCCATAAATCTTTGTTTGGCTATGCTGTCACCAACATCAGCCTGGTATCTTATTCTGTTTATTTATTGCACCCATTGGTACTCTTGATTTTGCCCAATATGCTTGCTAAGCGGCATCTGGATAATCCGATACTTCATTTTGCATTGGTCTGGGTAATGAGTTTCTTGCTTTCGTGGGTGCTTTATCAAATTTTTGAGAAGCCAACAACAAATCTTCGCGACAAGTTTAAAGGCAGAAAATATACTGCTGTTTAACTGATGTGGTGCGCTTACAAATGCGTGTTCGTTCTGAACAGCTTAATGGCAATAGCCAGCAAAATAATGCCGAAAGCTTTACGCAGCACCATAATCCCCGTTTTACCAAAAAGCCTTTCCAGCCATTTTACATTCTTCAATACCAAATACACAAAAACGGTATTGACAATAATGCCAACTAATATATTCTGCGTTTGATACTGTGATTTGAGCGATAACAGCGTAGTCATGGTACCGGCACCGGCTATTAATGGAAATGCCAGTGGAACAATAGACACCGCCTCGGGCATTTCTTCTTTAAAGAACCGAATGCCCAGAATCATCTCCATCGCAATAATAAAGATCACCAATGAGCCTGCTATGGCGAACGAGGCCACATCCAGGCCGATAACGTTCAACAATTCATCGCCGACAAATAGAAAGATCACCATCAACACCAATACCACAATAGAAGCCTTTTCAGACTGGATATGTCCTGCCCGTTGCCGCAGTTCTATAATTACGGGGATAGCGCCCAAAATATCGATAATAGCAAACAAGATCATCGTAACAGATACGATCTGTTTCGGGTCGAAGCTTAGCATAAGGTTACTTTGTTTGAGTGTGTTATTTTAAAGCTAAGCAAAAAGCAGCTAAAACAGGAAATGATTTAACTGATAATTTATTTCTTCAGAAGATCAGAGGAAACAAAAAAGGTTCTGAAAATATTCAGAACCTTTTATATTATTTGGTAACCTTAAGCTCAGGAGCGGGTGGATCTGCCGGTACTTCTGCTAATTCTTTACGCACCAGCGAGTGTTTAACACTGTAGCCAAAATAGATGATAAAACCTATAAGTAACCAGCCAATCAATCGGGCCCAGTTAGTCCATCCCAGGCCGTAAATCATGGAAGAACATACCAATACGCCCATAATGGCGGTAAATCTAAAAGCGGGCGTTTTGAACGCACGCGGGATTTCCGGGTTCTTTACACGCATAATCCATACACCGATACACACCAGGATGAAGGCGAACAGCGTACCGATACTAGTCATCTCCCCTACAATATCCCCCGGAATAAAACCGGCAAAAATGCTCACCAGCACAAATATGATCCAGTTTGATTTGTATGGGGTTGAATATTTTGGATGCACATCCGAAAACACTTTCGGCAGCAAACCGTCATGACTCATTGAATAGAACACGCGCGACTGCCCCAGCAACATCACCAGAATAACCGATGAAAAACCAGCCAGAATAGCGATGGTCACAAGGTTAGATAGCCATTGATATTTAGCTACCCAAACGCCGTTTATCAAGCCGCCAGCCATGTGTTCTATAGCATAAGCTACAGAGGCTTCTTTACCGTGGGTTCTAAAATCTTCTGTACTGGCCACACCTGTTAACACAAACGAGAATAGTACATACAGCACTGTACAGATAGCCAGTGAACCCAAAATGCCCCATGGCATAGCTTTTTTAGGGTCTTTAGTTTCCTGTGCAGCTGTAGACACCGCATCAAACCCAATAAAAGCAAAAAACACCACGCCTGCAGCTCCCAGTATACCTGTAATGCCGCCGAAGTGGTGAGAAACGCCTGAGTCATCTTTATAAATGGTTGGCTTAGGAATAAATGGCGTATGATTAGCCGGATTAATGTAACCCCAACCCAATGCTATAACCACCAATACTATGGCCACTTTAGTAATAACAATGAGTGAGTTAACAAAGGCCGAACCCTTGGTGCCTCTGATAAGCACTATAGTTAATAACAGGATGATGAATATACCCGGCAGATTAACTATACCATGCTGTAATACTGCATGGGTATTAGGGTCTATCACCTTTTCAAAGGGCGAGTGGCACCACTCGTAGGGTATATTGAGTCCGAATATATTGAGTAACTTATTCAGATACTCGCTCCAGGCAATGCCTACCGTGGCGGCACCTACGCCATATTCCAATATCAAATCCCAGCCGATAATCCAGGCGATAAACTCGCCCATAGTGGCATAAGAGTAAGTGTAAGCTGAACCGGCAACGGGTATCATACTGGCAAACTCAGCATAACACAGGCCGGCAAAGGCACAACCAATGGCCGCAATAATAAAGCCAATGGTAACAGACGGACCAGCATTCTGAGCTGCCGCAGCCGCCGTTCGCACAAACAAACCGGCGCCAATAATAGCGCCAATACCCAGTGCTACCACAGCACCCACACCCAAGGTACGCTTCAGTGTGTGGCCGCCTTCCTCAGGGGCGGCAAGTAGCTGCGCAATAGATTTTTTAACAAATAACTTCATCGTTTAGTTAAGTAGTTTTATATTCATGTTACTCCAAACCTAATTATTTTTTATCATAAGGTAAAATTGACATGATAACAAATCAGTACCAACACAAAATAATATTAGTTTTAAATAGCCCTTCGCTTCATAAAATCAAATTTTAGGCACGAAAGCCAAAATATTTAACTGTTGCGCCAGGTTGCTATATTTGCAGTCAATAAACACAGAAAACACTATGTCAGCTTGCAACGTATCTATACCATTTACCGGCAGTGCACAGGCCTTTGTGCAAAACCTTAAAACCAAAGTAACCGCTCAAAACGGCAGCTTTAGCGGCGACGAAAACAGCGGTACCATCAGCGTATCAGTTTTCGGCGCAACGTTGGGCGGCAGTTATACCATCAATGGGCAACAAATTGATATCGTAATTGATAAAAAACCAATCTTCGTTGGCTGCAAACAAATTGAAGGTTACCTGGCAGCAAATTTGTAAACACTGATGATTTGATAAACTAAAAAAGAGGCTATAGGCCTCTTTTTTAGTTTTCTTCTGCATCTAATCACACTTTCTTATCTACCTTCATCACATGCACCGTTTGCGAGTGTTGGTTAATCTCGTCCTGTAAGCGTTCGTTATGTCTAACCTCGTGGTTCAGGTGCGGTGCAATAACCAGTGAAACGATAGACATTAGCTTGATGAGGATATTCATCGATGGACCAGAGGTATCTTTAAACGGATCGCCCACGGTATCACCAGTTACAGCAGCCTTGTGTGGCTCTGAACCTTTTTTATAAACTTCACCGTTAATCTCCACCCCTTTCTCAAATGATTTTTTGGCGTTATCCCAGGCACCGCCGGCGTTGCTTTGGAACATACCCATCAGCACACCAGAAACGGTTACGCCGGCCAGCAAACCACCCAATACTTCCGGACCAAAAGTAAAACCGATGATAATTGGCGTGATGATAGCAATTAAACCAGGGGCTACCATCTCGCGGATAGAGGCCTGAGTGGAGATAGCCACGCATTTCTCGTACTCGGGCTTAGCTTTGTGCTCCATAATCCCCGGAATCTCGCGGAATTGGCGGCGAACCTCATGCACCATAGCCATAGCGGCACGACCAACCGCCGAGATTGCCAGCGAAGAAAAGATGAAAGGAATCATCCCCCCCACAAACAGGCCTGCCAGTACATCGGCTTTATAAATATCAATATGATCAATACCCGCAACGCCCACAAACGCCGCAAACAGCGCCAGCGAGGTTAATGCCGCAGAGGCAATGGCAAAACCCTTACCGGTAGCAGCGGTGGTGTTACCCACGGCATCCAGGTTATCGGTACGATGGCGCACTTCCTCTGGCAAACGGCTCATTTCTGCAATACCTCCGGCGTTATCAGCAATAGGCCCGAAAGCATCTATGGCCAACTGCATAGCGGTGGTGGCCATCATACCCGCAGCGGCGATAGCCACACCGTACAAACCGGCAAAATGATAAGAACCATAAATACCACCGGCCAAAACCAGGATAGGCAATACGGTTGACTCCATACCAATAGCCAAACCGCCTATAATGTTGGTAGCATGACCGGTTGCAGACTGCTGCGTAATGCTTATCACCGGGCGTTTACCCATGGCGGTATAATACTCGGTGATAATAGACATCAGCGTACCAACCACCAAACCTACTATAATAGACAGGTATACGCCGGTTTTATCAAACTGTTTTACACCTTCCTTCAGCGTGGTAGTGCCGGGCATCGTATCACGAATTAAATGCAGATCACCTGCTGGCAGCATCCATCTAACCACAAAAAATGTAGCAACGGCGGTTAATATGATAGACGTCCAGTTACCAATATTCAGTGCGTTCTGAACACTGTCCTCTTCATTCTTTATCCGAACAAAAGCAGCGCCAACAATAGAGAATATCAACCCTAAGCCAGCTATCAGCATCGGTAAAAGCACAGGGCTAATACCACCAAAATTATCTACCAGGCTCTTACCATCAGCGCCAACAATCTCGCGGCCCAGTACCATTGTGGCTAACATGGTAGCCACATACGAACCAAACAAATCGGCTCCCATACCTGCCACGTCACCTACGTTATCGCCCACGTTATCGGCAATGGTAGCGGGGTTACGCACGTCATCCTCAGGGATACCGGCTTCAACCTTACCTACCAGGTCGGCGCCTATGTCGGCCGCTTTGGTATAGATACCGCCGCCTACACGGGCAAACAGCGCGATAGACTCTGCTCCTAATGAGAAACCAGCCAGAACTTCCAGCGCTTTCTCCATTTCAAAACCATTTACGTTACCGTGCTGGCTTACTACATACATCTGGTAAAAAACAATGAACAACGACCCCAGGCCTATAATAGCCAAACCAGCCACACCCAGACCCATTACCGTACCACCAGTAAAAGAAACCTTAAGCGCCTGCGCCAGACTAGTTTTGGCGGCCTGCGTAGTGCGCACATTAGCTTTAGTAGCTATGCGCATACCGATATAACCCGCAAAGGCCGACAGAAACGCACCAATAATAAATGAAATAGCAATAACCGGGCTGGAGGTTTTTACGGTAGTGCCAGAATAAGCCAGCAAAATACCCGCCAAAACCACAAAGTAACTCAGCACCTTCCACTCTGCACGCAGAAAGGCCATAGCGCCTTTAGCAATGTAGCCCGAAAGTTCGGTCATGTCGCCCTCGCCAGCGTCTTGTTTAGATACCCAGGCAGATTTGGCGGCCATCACCAGTATCCCCACCACACCTAAAAACGGAATTAGATAAATCAGGTAATTGTTCAAGAAATTCATATTTTGATAAGAGTTATAATTGTAACGTCAGTGTGACGTCGTTTGTAAAAATAGTTCTTCGGAGCTAATTACCAAATAAAATTTGCTGACAGTAAAATGATAATTGGCTTTTTTTAATAGCTTTAGGATCTAAACGCTAAACCCCTCTATGCAAGACAACGCTTCGCCAAAACTTAAGCACGAATTAGGACTGTTAGACGGCACCATGCTGGTAGCCGGATCAATGATTGGCTCTGGTATTTTTATTGTAAGTGCCGATATCATCCGTAACGTAGGCTCATCAGGCTGGCTGATCTTTGTTTGGGTAATTACCGGGTTTATGACGCTTACCGCAGCCGTTAGTTATGGCGAGTTGAGCGGTATGTACCCTAAAGCGGGTGGCCAGTATGTATACCTCAAAGAGGCCTACAACAAAATGATCGCCTTTTTATATGGATGGAGCTTTTTTGCCGTGATACAAACCGGCACTATAGCTGCGGTGGGGGTAGCTTTCTCCAAGTTTGCAGCTTACATATTTAAACCGCTAAGCGAGGATAATATCCTATTCAGCATTGCAACAGGTACCAATAAATCTGGCGCACCGACGTATTTTACCATCAGTGCTGCGCAGATTGTTTCTATCCTGCTTATTATACTGCTTACCTATGTCAATACCAAAGGTGTTAAAGGCGGCAAGATTATCCAGAACATTTTTACGCTTGCTAAGCTGCTCAGCCTTTTCGGATTGATCATTTTCGGGTTAATTATGCTGAAAGGCGATGTATGGCATGCCAACTGGAGTAATGCGTGGTCTTTACATAAATTGAATGCCGACGGCAGTTTTAGCAGCTATACTACCACGGCGGCCATGGGCGCTATAGCGGCGGCCATGGTAGGTTCTATCTTTAGTGCCGATGCCTGGAACAATGTCACCTTTATTGCCGGTGAGATGAACAATCCCAAGCGCAATATTGGTCTTAGCCTTTTCTTCGGTACACTGATAGTCACTATCATTTACGTATCAGCCAACGTAATGTATACCGCTGTTTTGCCGCTGCACGATATTGCAACAGCAGAAAAAGACCGTGTGGCTGTAGCTGCCTCTACCCAGATCTTCGGACAGATTGGCACATTAGTTATAGCGTTAATGATTATGGTATCCACCTTCGGCTGTAATAACGGATTGATACTTGCCGGCGCACGTGTATACCATACCATGGCAAATGACGGTTTATTCTTTAAAAAGGCCGGTACGCTAAACAAAGCAGCTGTTCCAGAGTTTGGTTTATGGATACAGTGTGTGGTGGCATCGATACTGTGTTTGAGCGGAAGCTATGGCAAACTATTGGATATGATTTCATTTGTAGTAGTGTTGTTTTATGTGCTTACTATTTTTGGCATCTATATTCTGCGCAAAAAACGCCCTGATGCAGAGCGGCCGTACAAAGCTTTTGGCTATCCCGTGCTACCTGCTATTTACATTATAATGGGTTTAGTTTTCTGCGGATTGTTACTGAAATATCAGCAAGGCAACTACCCTGTTTGGGGACTGATTATTGTGCTGATAGGCATACCTATTTATTATTTTACAAAACCTGATGCAAAAAAACAGGAAGTACTTACTACTGATTCTTAGTCTGCTCACAGTCCTGCACCTGCAGGCACAAACGCTGCAACAGGGCTTACAAAATGCTTTTACCCGGCTGCAGCACGATGCACAATGCCGCTATGCCACGCTATCGCTCACCGTGCTGGACGCACAAACCGGTGAGGTGGTTTTTACTGGTAACCCTGATGTGGGTCTGGCTCCGGCATCAACCTTAAAAACGGTTACGGCTATTACATCTTTTTACGTTTTAGGGAAAGATTTTCAATACCAAACTCAACTGGGCTACAACGGCCATATTGACGCCGATGGTACGCTAACCGGCGATATCATCATCAAAGGTGCAGGCGACCCAACCCTGGGCAGCTGGCGGTGGGAAAACACCAAAGAACCTAACATTCTGGCTATGATGACGGCAGCCATCCGTCAGGCTGGTATTAAGAAGGTGAACGGACGCATTATCGGTGATGAGTCGGTATTTGGCTCGCAATCTATCCCAGAGGGCTGGATACAGCAGGATATGGGCAACTATTACGGCGCAGGCACATCTGGCCTTTGCTGGCGCGAAAATCAATTCGATATTAAACTGAGCACCGGCGCGGTGGGCAGCAAAGTTGGCATTGCACACACAGTACCTGCCATGCCTTATTACCAATTTAAAAGCGAGCTGACCATGGTCGGCGATAACAGCGGCGGCGACAATGCCTACGTTTATCTGCCTGTTGGCAATAACACCGTTTACCTGCGCGGCACCTATGGCGGTGGCGATGCCCGCAAAAGCATTGCAGCAGCCCTACCCGATCCTGCATTTGATGCTGCTTTCCGTTTAAATGATACGTTAATTAAACTGGGCATTAGCGTAAGTAACGGGCCGGAGTCTGTTAATACCTTAACAAATAAAAATCAACCTGTACCAGCTATAACAGGCAAACTGACTACCATCAGTTCGCCTACGCTGAGTAAGATGGTGTACTGGATGGACCAGAAAAGTATCAATCTTTACGCTGAGCAATTATTAAAAACACTGGCGCTTAAATTGGGCAAAACACCATCAACCAGTGATGGGGCAGATTTTGTGCATGATTTTTGGAAAGCCCGTGGTATTGATCCCAATTCGCTCAATACCATTGATGGCAGCGGCCTGTCGCCTGGTAACCGAGTAACCACGCAAAGCATGGCACGTATTCTACAAAGCGCAAAAAAAGAGCCCTGGTTTGCAGATTTTTACGAGAGCCTGCCACTCTACAACAATATGAAAATGAAAAGCGGCACCATTAACAACGGGCTGGCTTTTGCCGGTTATCAAACACATGGTGGCAAACAGCTGTGCTTTTCAATCATCGTTAATAATTATAATGGGAGCGCCTCTGCCATGCGGCAGAAATTATTTAGGGTGTTGGATGAGTTGAAGTAGGATTTAGCCGGTACATAATACATCAGTCAATAGAGAATTAAAAACCTTGTGATTGCTGTAAGGAACAGCAATCACAAAAAAATTGGCTAAGCATCTATCGGGTTAAACAAATTACATTCCAGCAGGTACCGAGTGTAGCCCAATGCGGTTACCTTCAGTGTCTATAAATACCCCCATGTGGCCATACTCTGGCGATATTTCTGTTTTGGGCACCAAAATCTTACCGCCGGCGGCTTCTACCCTATCTAATACTAATTGTACATCAGGATTTGCGTTCAGATAGATCAAAGGACCTTGATCTGCTGATGGTTTGTGGAAACCACCACTGTCTACCAATGCACCGCCAATACCGGTCATCATATCTTGTACCGGGAACATACGCATCTTCATCATGGGCATATCCATGGCAAAAAGTTCTACCGCAAAAACGGTTTCATAAAATTTCTGAGCGCGGGCCAGATCTGTAGTGGGGATCTCGAACCAGCTGATAGCATTTTTCTGTACCATAGTTTAAGTGATTAGTTACCAACTAAGTTAAGCTATTTTTTGATGACATTAATGTGCACAAAATCTTTAAAATAAAAGTATTTCTATCTGATTAGTAGACGATTAAATTTAAAAAACAACCTAAAACCAACTCCAGCAACGCGAAGTTATTGCTATTTTAGCAACGATCTCTAAAGGCTATTTCCATGTCGGTTCTATTGTTTACAGCTATCATTTTGGTGGGCGCATATTTTGCCGGTCTGCTGGGTTCATTAACCGGACTGGGCGGTGGTTTTATCATCATCCCCATGCTTACTTTGCTGTTGCATGTTAACATCCACTACGCTATTGGGGCTTCGCTGGTGTCGGTAATTGCCACTTCGTCTGGCGCGGCGGCGGCTTATGTAAAAGAGGGTATCACCAATATCCGCATCGGCATGTTTTTGGAAATTGCCACCACCATTGGCGCCTTTGGTGGGGCTATGCTGGCGCTGCACATCAATCCTAGTTATATTGCTATACTGTTTGGGCTAATCTTGTGTTTTTCATCCATCATGTCGCTGGTAAAAAAAGTACAAACCGAAACCGCAGAACCTAGTCCGGCCGCTATCAAACTGAAACTTAACGGCTCCTACCCCTCTGCCCACGGCCCGGTAGATTATGGTGTGCGTAATGTGGGCGGCGGCTTTTTAATGATGTTGTTTGCCGGCATTATTTCAGGCCTGCTGGGCATAGGCTCCGGCGCGCTGAAGGTGATAGCCATGGATACTATTATGCGCATCCCCTTCAAGGTATCTACCACCACCAGCAATTTTATGATAGGCGTTACGGCGGCAGCCAGTGCAGTAGTTTATTTGCAGCGTGGATACATTGATCCGGGCCTGTCCATGCCTGTGGTGCTGGGTGTGGTGCTAGGCGCATTAAGCGGCTCTAAAATATTGGTGAATACGCAATCGTCTAAATGGCTGCGTTGGGTATTCACCATCGTAATTACGGTGCTGGCCTGCCAAATGATCTACAATGGTGTGACCGGTAAAATATAGCGTAAGATGGCAGAGAAACGGCAGTTTAAGGATAAAAACATGCAGCTGATAATAGGCTGGTTGCTACGCCTGGGTGTGGGCATTTCTATGCTAATTGTACTGGCTGGCGGCATTTTGTATTTATGGCGCCATCAGCATAGTCATTCTGACTATAGCACCTTTAAAGGCGTGCCCCAGTTCGTCCATCCCCGAAACATTATTGCAAGCATATTGGCAGGAAAAGGCCAGGCCATGATACAAGCCGGCATTATTTTTCTGATTGCCACGCCTGTTATGCGAGTAATCTTTTCGGCTATTGGCTTTATCTTAGAGCGGGATCGGCTTTATACAGCTATCTCTATTTTAGTTTTGCTGGTTATCTTAACCAGCATGCTGAGCGGACACGCAGGCTAGTTGCCGCCACCGGTGCCTATACGGTTTTGTTCGTCGGTATCGCCGCTTATGTGCCGTCTGCGCGCTTTAACGCTACGCTTACCAAAGTAATAAGTTAAGCTACCGGTATAATAACGGGTTTCTCTTTTATCCAGACCTATCAAATCAAGATTCATGTACTGGCTCACATACCTATCCCGGCGTGTATTAAAGATATCATTAACAGCAAGATTGACAGACAGCCTGTTGCCCAATATTTTCTTGCTTGCAGTTAAATTGGTATAATAAGATGACCGGTAATAGTAAATGGCATAATAGGTAGGCGCCTCATAAAAATTAAGCAGGTTGATACCAAAACCATCCGGCAGCATAAACTGGCTATTAAGCTTAAAGATGCCGTCAAAAGCGCCACGATTTAGCTGTCCTTCGTAGTCTTTATAACGCTGATAGCTGGTGTTTACATCAAAATTGATATTCCACCACTCGGCCACGCTTGCAGCCACATTAAAATGCAAGCCGTAGGTAACGGCGCTTTTAAGATTTTGGCGTGTGGTTACAAATATCTTGGTAGCATTATCCTGCTGAAAATAGGTAAAGCCAGAAAAACCAGATATATCCATAAAATACAGCTCCGTATTTAATATACCGCGGTAGTTGTGCGTCAACTGCAGTAAGTTCTCATATGAAGGTCTCAAAAATGGGTTGCCCTGTCGATAGTTGTATTTATCCTGAAAAAAAATGATCGGATTCAAATCATCGTAAGATGGCTGATAGGTACGCCGCCCGTAGTTAAATGAAATACGGTTATCGTCATCGGCCCGGTAGTCCAGCTGTAGTTGCGGATAAAAGTTTACGTAATCTCTTACTACGTCCTCCTGCTGGTAATACGAGTTACCATCAGAGTGTGTATATTCTCCACGAATACCGGCCATAAACCCAAGCTTATCAGTAAACCGCCCTGTGTAGTTCACATAGGCACTATTCAGGTTCTCGTGATAAAGAAAAAAACTGGATAGTGTGTCGGGCACATAGGTATCGCCCACCTTGTCTTCAAAACTTTGCGTGTTATTGCTTTTTACATAGCTGGTTTTCAAGCCGGCTTCCAGCTTTGCTTTGCCAATGGGCTTTACATAGTCAAGCTTGGCGCTAAGAATATCATATCTTACAGGCACATAATTATGATATTGCTGACTAGCATTTTTTGCTTTCATGCGGCTATTGACAAACATAGTTGTTAAATACTCGTCAAAAGCGCGATTGTAAGCTGTATAATCTACGTCTGCACTGATGGTTTGGTTAGTATGACCAAGTGTACCGTTATAATTGATATTATAATTAGTTTGATTAATATGCCGCCATTGTGATGACGTGGTGAGCAGCGTACTATCCAGATTGCCGTTCCTGATAAAATCGAGCGAGTTGCGTTTCTCCAGATCTATCCGCTGAAACACCCCCATAAATAAAAATCCCAGCGTATGCAGCGAGTCAATGAAGATGTCTCCGCTCAGATTTACTGTCGGGTTTTTGCTGCTGCCCACATTGTAATAGGTAGAATAAATATCGGTATTACCAGGCAGGTAACGGTCTGTATTAATGGTATGATCGCTTTTGTTCCTACCCGAAGAAAAACTACCGGCTATATTTACTTTCTTGGTTCGATAGTTAAGGCTCAGCCCCTCGTTGTATTTATAAAAATTACCATATCCGCCTCCGGCCGTTAAATTGCCGTTTAAGCCAACATCTTTACCTTTTCTTGTTATGATATTGATAACACCGCCTGTCCCCGTAGCATCATACTTGGCAGAAGGATTACCAATCAGTTCTATCAGTTCCACATTATCGCTAGCTATGCTGCGCAGCATTGTTTGTACATCACCCTGCGATAATTGTGTGGCCCTGCCGTTTATCATAATGAGCGGTGGCTGCCCTCCTTTAAAAGTCAATTCGTCATTACTGCTAACTTTAATGCCAGGCGCCGCCGAAAGCACGTCCAATACACTGGTACCGCTGGGCGAAATTCCTTTGGCAACATTTATTACAACTTTATCAATTTTATTTTCAATCAACGTGTGCCTGGTAGCCACCTTTACTTCTTTCAATAAGGTATTTTTCGATATGAGGTTGATGGGCGGTAACGTGACAATCTCGCCTGCGGCTACGCTAAAAGTATCGGTCTGAAATTCTTCGTAATTAAATTTACTGGCCGATATATAGTATGATCCGGGTGGAATATGGTCAAAACGGTAATAGCCTTTTTTATCAGAATGGGTTTTATCTGCCATCACAGCATCGCGCACGTTCATCAGCGTTATGGCAGCATCTTCTGCATAAGCGTGATTTTCAACGTAAACCATACCATGAAGGTTGGGTGTCCTGCCCTGGGCTTGTGTGTTTTTATAAAAAAAACATAAAGCACAAAAAAGCAGACAGACAAATAATCTCATTAACCGGAAGCGTAGAATTTAAACTATAAAATATTTTTTTAAGTTAAATACAGCACAATGAAAGCGCTAAACCATATCAAATACAAACCTGTTGTACGGTGCAAAATATTAAAAGTTATCAAAACATATATTTTTTTGCATAGAAAACGCCATTATTAACCGTAACGGCATTCGGGATTTATTTATAAGTTTGCTGGCAAACTTTGGTGTCTGATGAAAAGATTCATTATTGTATTTATACTCGTATTTTCAATTTCTGCAAGTTACGCGCAAACAGAACCTGTTAATTATAAAGCAACCATCAATCAATTCAAAACATTTTATAACAGCAATAAACCCGATAGCATTTACAAGCACCTCGGGCCAGAAATGCGCAAAGAATTGAGTGAGGCTGATTTCAAATCAACCAGCGGGCAATTAAAAGCTCAACTAGGGCCTTTAATGGAAACTACCTTTCAGGAAATGAGCGGCACTGTTGCTACTTATAACGCCGTATTTGAAAAAGGATCGCTGGTATTAAGATTACAACTAAATAAAGACAACCAGATTGCCGGCTTACTAATGCAGCCGGTAGCAAACAAGCCCGTAGCGTTGGCTGATGATCCGTCGCTGATTGAAACCCCGGTTTCGCAAAAAATACTTTCAGGCAGTATATCGGGCACTTTAACCATGCCTAAAAATGCAAATGGTAAAATACCTGTAGTACTTATTATAGCCGGCTCCGGCCCAACCGATAGAGATGGCAATAACGGAAACACCATCCATGCCAATACCTATAAAATGTTGGCTACTGCTTTGGGCAAAAGTGGCATTGCCTCGTTACGGTATGACAAACGGATGGTAGGCAAAAGCATCAGCTCTATTAAAGAGAAAGAGCTGCACTTTGATGATTATATTGATGATGCCATTGCTCTTATTAACCTGCTGCATGATGATCAGCGTTTTTCAAAAGTAATTGTGCTTGGCCATAGCGAAGGATCGCTGGTGGGTATGATTGCCGCATTTGATCAACCTGTTAATGCATTTATCTCGGTATCAGGTACGGCCCAAACGGCCGACAAGATTATCACCGAGCAATTGAAAAACTCGCCTGACTATAGCCGTAACGGCATGCGCTCAATACTCGATAGTTTAAGAAAAGGAAAATTCACAGATCAGGTAGATCCATCGCTATACGCGTTGGCGCGTCCAAGTGTACAACCCTACCTGCTATCTTGGATGTTTCGCGACCCGGCAAGAGAGCTTCATAAGCTAAAAATACCGGTTTTGGTTTTACAGGGAACCAGCGATTTACAGGTACCCACTACAGATGCTGAAAAGCTAAAAAAAGCCAAATCAGACGCTGTGCTTACTATTATCCCCAACATGAACTACGTATTAAAAGATGCGCCGGTTGATAGGGATAAAAACATGGAAACCTATAGCGACCCGGCCCTACCACTTAAACCAGAATTGGTAACGGCTATAACTGGGTTTATTGAAAAATTGAAGTAAAAGAAATACTGTTTTGTCACCGACGGAAGAGGGATCTTTTCAGTGAGATGAGTGTTGGTATGCCGTCTTCGAAAAGATCTCTCCCATTGGTCGGGATGACATCCAGCTTTCTCACCTCCACGCATCCAGCAGTCTTCTGATCACAATAATTTCTGCAGTGTGATAAGCATTGTGATCGGCTATTTGCAAGGCCTCACGTAATAAGGTTTGGCCGTCACCGTGCTCAAAAGGCTCATGCAGGTCCCCGGCTTTCAGCAGCTTGATAAATTCTTCCAGATCTTTATTGATCTGAGCCACGGAGTTATCCCAATCTTCATCGCTTTCGGGGTCAGCGTCTTTAGGCCAGTAATCATCGGGCCATTTTGGTGAACGGTGATTGGCATCTCTGCTAAACTCCAGCATATCCCATTGGGCAATGCGTATATGCTCCACCAACTGCCAGATAGAATAGGGTAAATCAGCAGGCTTTTTACCACGCAAATCAGCAGGCAAACCTTCCAGTGCGTCGGTTAAACTGGCGTGTGCCATGCCGCCTCGTAACAACTTTATTAATTCGTCAATCAGTTTATCTTGCTTATCCATATCGGTTTAACAAAAACTGCCTTATTTGGTTGCCTGCATTTTGCAACAAGACGCTTACAAATCCGGCTAAAAAACTTTATGTTTATCTCGAAACTTAAATATTTTTTCAGGTGATCAGAAAACTACTCCCACTGGCATTTGTAATCACTGTCATTTATTCGTGCAAGAAAGACAGCGTTAACCCCGACATGGGCGAAAAGGATAATACCACGTTCAAGATCTACGAAAACCGTTTCCTTGACGATCTGTGGAAACTTGACCCGGATTGGGCCACGCGCGAGGGATATCATAAATATGATAGCTTACTCATTGTGCCCGATGCCAAGCATCGCGATGCCATTATCAACTTCACCCGCAAGCATCTGGATTCGCTATCGGCCTATAATGCTACGCAGTTAAACGATCTCAATAAGATTGATCATCACCTGATACAGAACCAACTGGAGAAAATGCAGTGGGAGGTACAGCAGGAAAGAGCTTACGAGTGGGATCCAACCAGATACAACATTATCGGCTCTTTCGCCTATATTTTGAATGAGCATTATGCCCCGTTGCAAGACCGTCTGCACCATTTTTATCAGAAGATGGAGAACCTGCCTGAGTATTATAAGGTGGCCGAAAAACAGATTAAAAATCCTGCGCCAGAACTACTGAACCTGGCCGTTAACCAATTAACCGGCGGCGTAAGTGTCATAGAAAAAGATTTTGCAGACTCGCTCAAGAAAACCAAGATCCCGGCAGAAGAGCAGAAACAAATGCTTACCCGCGCAGAGCTATCAGCTAAAACTATTAAGGACTTTGCCGCCTGGCTAAAAGCATTAAAGAATGATAAACCACGCAGCTTCCGCCTGGGCAAACAGCTGTATGATGATAAATTTAAATACGACATCCAATCTGCAGGCAGTGCACAACAGCTTTTTAACTCGGCTGTAGACCGTTCAAAATATATACACAAAGAAATGGCTAAGCTTACCATTAAGCTGTGGCCAAAATATTTTGGCACAACACCAATGCCTGCCGATACCATGGCCATGGTGCGGGCTATGATAGATACTATTTCCTCTAAACACGTAGAACCGGGTGAGTTCCAATCGGCCATTGAGAAACAGCTTCCGCAGTTGGTTAATTTTATCAAAGCCAAGAACCTATTGACGCTCGATCCTTCTAAACCGCTGATTGTGCGTAAAGAGCCTGATTATATGGCGGGAGTAGCGGGAGCCTCGGTCACTTCGCCAGGCCCGTATGACAAAACCGGAAATACTTATTTTAATGTGGGCAGCCTATCTGGCTGGCCGGCAGAGAAAGCTGAAAGCTATCTGCGCGAGTACAACCAGTACACCCTGCAGATCCTCTGCATTCATGAGGCCATCCCTGGCCATTATACACAATTGGTTTATGCCAATAAAGCGCCAAGCCTTATCAAATCTGTATTGGGTAACGGCGCTATGATTGAAGGCTGGGCCGTTTATAGCGAACAAATGATGCTGGAGGCCGGCTATGGCAACAATGAGCCGGAGATGTGGCTAATGTGGTACAAATGGAACCTGCGCTCCGTTGCAAACACCATACTTGATTACGCCGTACACACCGGCAAGGTAGAAAAAGACGCCGAAGTAAAATTCTTAGTAAACAACGCCTTCCAACAACAGGCTGAAGCCGAAGGCAAATGGACACGCGTAACCGTAAGCAGCGTACAGCTAACCAGTTACTATGCGGGCTATAAAGAAATTATTGACCTACGCAATGACTATAAAAAAATGATGGGCGATAAATACAGTGTAAAAGAGTTTAACGAGAAGTTTTTAAGCTTTGGCAGCGTACCGGTAAAATACATCCGCGAGATTATGTTGGCTAAACCCAAGGTTGACGAGAAAAAGCCATAACGCTTAGTAGAACCGCATAAAAAAGAAGCGCCCTGAATATCGGGGCGCTTCTTTTTTTATTATCTCCAGAAACCGGCTATCCAAACCCAACCATGGCCTCTGCGTTGCCAATGACCATCTACCCAAACAGCTGCCGGACGCGGCGGTGTTGCCCAGTAGCCGCCATGATAAACATAGGTGCGACCACGAGGAACATAATCATCTTCAACCCACACCGCTCTTGGTGATGGCTGTGCCGGACGTACAACTACACGACGCGCCGGGCGACCAATACGTGCCCTAACAACTATCTGCGCTTCGCTAACGTTAACGGCCAGCGCAATTGCCGCTGCGGCCATTAAACTTTTCCAAACAGTTTTCATAAATAATGTTTTTGTTAAGTATATGTGTATGACAATCCAGACTTTGGAAAGTTTAAAACCTTCACAACTTTCCTTCTGGCCCTGGCAGCCTCCGTTATACATCTTTAAATATATTTTGCTTTCTTTATGGCGCAAACCATTATCAGCATGAAGAGATTATCCATCCTGTTTTTCCTGTTCATCTCAGCAACTGCACTAGCGCAGCAAGCCCTGCCTTATAACGATACCCGCATACATTACATGGGGCGTGTACAAATGCAAAATGGCAGCGCCGTTCTGTCATGGTCGGGCAACTCTGCTACTATTAACTTTAACGGAACCGGAGCTGATGCCATTCTAAGCGATGAGAAAGGTGATAACTTTTTGGATGTTATTGTAGATGGTAAAGTAGTTAACGTAATTCATCCCGATACCACCATGATGAAGCGGTACGAGCTGGTAACCGGATTGCCGGCCGGCAGTCATCAGCTCACCTTATTTAAACGTACCGAGTGGGTTATGGGCAGCACACGTTTATATCAGTTTTTATTAAATAAAGACAGCAAACCACTGGCTGCGCCTGCCGCTAAAAAGCGTAAGATTGAGTTTTATGGCAACTCCATTACCTGCGCCATGGCGGTAATAGACTCATCGGGCAAGGACCGTGGTACAGGGCCTTATGAAGATAATTACCAAAGCTATGCCGCTATTACAGCCCGCCATTTTGATGCTGAGTACTCCTGTATTGCCCGCAGTGGCATTGGCGTGATGGTAAGCTGGTTCCCGCTCATTATGCCCGAGATGTATGATCGTCTAAACCCTGCCGATCCAGGCAGCAAATGGGACTTTAAGAATTACACACCTGATGTAGTGGTCATCAATCTGTTTCAGAATGATTCATGGCTGGTACACCGTCCAGAGCACGCGGAGTTTAAACATCGCTTTGGCGACAAAGCGCCAGAACCTGCCAAAATAGTTTCAGCCTATAAAGATTTTGTAAAAAACATTCGCAGCAAGTACCCTAAAGCTCAAATTATTTGTGCACTGGGTAATATGGACGCTACCCAAAAAGACTCGCCATGGCCAGGCTATATCGAGAAAGCAGTGGGCGAGTTAAAAGATACGAAAATCTACACGCATTTCTTTGTTTACAAGAACACACCAGGTCATCCTAACGTGAAAGAACAACAAGCCATGGCCGATGAGTTGATTGCCTTTATAGATCAGCATATTAAATGGTAATATGAGGAAGCTGATCTTAGCTACGCTACTGTTCATCCTCAGTTTCAGCACCCGTGCAGATGTTATTGTTAAGGGCGATGATGCGCACATTCATTATATGGGGCGCATTGGCAAGGCTGACGACGCATCGGTATTGAGCTGGCCGGGCACATCCGCCAGTATCAACTTTACCGGCAGTAGCGTTACCGCCACACTGGAAGATCAGTATGGCGAGAACTACTATAACGTGATTGTAGACGGACAGGTAACCAAAGTACTGCACCTCAGCAACATCAAGAAAAGCTACCTCCTGGCCGAGGGATTGTCCACCGGCAGACATCAACTCACCCTATTTAAACGTACCGAATGGGTATTTGGCAAAACCCTATTTTACCAGTTTGCCATTGCCGATGGCGGCGAGATCCTTCCCGCTCCTGAAACCAAAAGCTGCAAAATTGAATACTTTGGCGACTCCATCACCTGCGGTTATGCCGTGGAGGATTCATCCGGTCGCGACAGGGGCATCGGTCAGTTTGAGAATAACTACCTCAGCTACGCAGCCCTTGTTGCCCGCCATTACAATGCCGAATACAGTTGCATCGCCCGCAGCGGCATTGGTTTAACGTTGAGCTACTATCACCAGATTATGCCCGAGATGTATCATCTTACCGATGGCGGCGATCCGCAAAGCGAATGGAATTTCAACAAGTTCACGCCCGATATAGTAGTAATCAATTTGTTCCAGAACGATGCCGGACTATTTTATCGCTCAGACTTGCCAGAATTTAAGGCCCGCTTCGGTGACGAAGCACCAACGCCCGAAAAGATTATCAAAGCGTACCAGGATTTTATCAAACAATTGCGCTCCCAATATCCACAAGCCAGTATTATCTGTACCCTGGGCAGTATGGATGCCGTGCGCACCGGATCGCCCTGGCCAGACTATGTAAAGAAAGCCGCCGCCGGATTGGGCGATAAAAAGGTATTTGCTTATATCTATAATTACAAAAACACGCCCGGCCACCCTAACGTTGCGCAACAACAAGCCATGGCCAATCAACTCATTGCGTTTATTGATAAACATGCGCCACTAACCAGCAAGTAAACAACAAAGCGCCGCAGCTTTTTGCCACGACGCCGATTTTCACACTTATGGTTGGTTTACTTGGTTAAGGCCCTTTGTTTATTAGCCATTACGATAACCTCCCCTCTTGAGAGGGGGCGCGTTGATTGTGCGGCTGCAGGGGTGTGTCATTTCGCACGCATAAAGTACACACCCCTGCCCCCTCTCAAGAGGGGAATCGCTCCTTTCCTGGCTCTTCTCAATACATGACGCCGGGAGGGGTTTTTACACCGCCTTCGCTAAAACCTTCTGTCGCTCAATCTTATCAATCGCCTCAACGGTTTTCAGGAACGAGTCTGGCGTTACTGAAAGACTGTCTATCCCCTCTTCTACCAGAAACTGGGCAAAGTCAGGATAATCTGACGGACCTTGTCCGCAGATACCTACTTTAACGCCTGCTTTCTTGGCTGTGCGAATCAGTTGAGAGATCATTGATTTTACGGCGTCGTTACGCTCGTTGTACAAGCCTGCCACCAGCGCCGAATCACGATCCAGCCCCAGCACCAATTGGGTTAAATCATTTGAACCGATAGAGAACCCATCAATATGTTTGGCAAACTGCTCAGCCAGGATAACATTAGACGGAACCTCGGCCATCAGGAACACTTCCAAACCTTCCTGACCGCGTACCAGGCCATACTCGCGCATGGTATCATACACCAGCATCAGCTCGCTAATGGTGCGGCAGAATGGAATCATCACCACCACATTTTTCAAGCCCATTACCTCGCGCACTTTCTTAATGGCTTTACACTCCATCCCAAACGATGCTTTATAAGCACCAGAATAGTAGCGTGAAGCACCTCTCCAGCCAATCATCGGGTTTTCTTCGGCCGGCTCAAAGTAACTTCCGCCGGGCATGTTGTAATACTCGTTTGTTTTAAAATCAGAGAAACGAACAATTACCTTCTGCGGATAAAATGCGGCGGCAATTTTTGCTACGCCGTAAGACAGTTTTTCAATAAAGTAAGTTTCGCCGTCGCCGTAACCTTTAATGGCTTCGGTTATCTGTAGGGTCAGAGCCTCATCATTCAGCTCTTTATAACCGAGCAGCGCCTGAGGGTGTATCTTGATATAATTGTTGATCACAAATTCCTCGCGCGCCAAACCCACACCACGGTGCGGATAGCCGGCCAGTTTAAAAGCTACATCAGGTGAGGCTACGTTCATCATTACCGGGGTAGCAGTTTCTGGCAACAGGCTCAGGTCATGCTCATGCATGGTGTAGTTAATCTTGCCTGCATACACCATCCCGTTGTCGCCTTCGGCACAGCTAGCGGTAATCAACATGCCATCATTCAGCAATTCGGTAGCGTTACCACAACCCACAATGGCTGGCACACCCAGCTCGCGGGCCACAATAGCAGCGTGACAGGTGCGCCCACCTTTATTGGTGATAATGGCAGCAGCCTTTTTCATCAGAGGCTCCCAGTCGGGGTCGGTCATATCGGTTACCAGTACGTCGCCGGCGTTGAAATCAACGTGAGCAATATCGGTACTATCAATATGGTGCAGCAAACGCACTTTGCCATCTGCAATTTTATCGCCTACGGCAATACCTTGTAAAATCAGGTGCTCGGCGCGACTGGCATCTTCCATATGGTAAACGGTGATGCTATTATCAGCCTTACGCGAGTGGATAGTTTCCGGACGGGCCTGCACAATAAACAGTTCGCCGCTTTCGCCATCCAATGCCCATTCCACATCCATTGGGCACCATTTACCTTTCAACGTGGCATAATATCGTTCTATAGATGTTACCCAGGTGGCTAGTTTTAATGTCTCATCATCGGTCAAACAAAATCTTTCTCTGTCGGCCTCGCTTGTTTCTATTACTTTAACGCGGGCTTCACCTACTGCTCCATAAACCATTTTTTGGTTTTTATCGCCCAGTTTTTTTTCAATTAACGGACGCAGGTCGCCTTTATCTAACAATGGTTTAAATACAGTGAACTCATCGGGCTTAACTGCGCCTTGAACCACCATTTCGCCTAAGCCAAATGAGCCGTTAATTACAACTACATCTTTAAAGCCGCTCTCGGTATCGAGTGAGAAAGCCACGCCTGAAGCACCCAGATCTGAACGTACCATCTTTTGCACGCAGACAGACAGGCCGATCAGGAAACCGTCATAACCGAAGCTTTTGCGGTAGCTGATGGCACGATCTGTAAACAACGAGGCAAAGCAGTTACGGATAGCATCCATCAGATCTGCAGTGCCGCTAACGTTCAGATAAGTATCCTGCTGACCGGCAAATGATACATCGGGCAGATCCTCGGCAGTAGCTGATGATCTTACGGCTACGTCTACATTGTTTTTGCCATAGTAGTTACACAGATCAGCATAGGCGTTAATGACCTCTGTGCGCATTGATTGTGGGAAATGTCCATCGCGGATCAATCCGCGGATCGTGCGGCCACATTGTTTCAGCTGCACCAGGTCATTAACGTCAGTTTTGCTGATCAGGTTGGTGATATGTGTTGTGAGATGATTATGCGTAATAAAATCATAATAAGCCTGTGCGGTGATAATAAACCCGAACGGAATATTGATGCCCAATAAACCCAGGTTCTGCAGCATCTGCCCAAGCGATGCGTTTTTGCCGCCAACTTTATCAATATCGTTCAGGCCGGCCTCATTTAGTTTTAGGGTGTAACTCATTGTTTTCATAAGTCTTTGATTTGGTATGATACAAATCTAGGTTGGTTTAGAATTTCAAATGAGCTTATTGAAACTAAAAATGATATTATATTAACCATATTTAACAATCTATCACTAAATTTGGTTACTATCATACAATGAAAGCTCGTTTAAAGATATTGGAATCCTTCCCTGACAGGTCATTCAACCTGCAGTTGACGGGGCATTATCACTCTTATAACGAGCTTCACTACCACGCCGAACTGGAACTGATCTATGTGATTGAGGGCACCGGGACCCTACTGGTAGGCAACCGGATTGAACAGGTAAACGAGGGAGACCTGTTTCTAATCGGGCGCAACGTTCCCCATATGTTTCGTTTTGAGACTTACATTTATCAAAATCCACTATTGCAATTAGGCCGCATGGATGCGCCCTTACAATTATTGACGCTGCATTTTAATCCGGATGTTTTTGGCAGTCAGTTTATCAATCTGCCCGAAAATCGGTTTATTCAAAACGTTATCAAAAAGGCCGAACAGGTGCAGCAATTTTATGACGGCATGCGTAATGAACTGGTAACAATGCTCAACCAATTGCTCAAAATCGAATCACACGGCCGGTTATTTTTACTAATGCAATTGCTGGCGCGAATTGCCGAGGGCAAAGAATATCGGTTTCTAGCCGCGGATACCAACCTGGCGGCTTATAACAATGCCGACGAAACCCGGCTTACTAAAATTTACTTATACACGCTCAACAACTTTCATCATACCATCAAGCTAAAGGAGATTGCCGCCACGGTTTACATGGTACCCAACGCTTTTTGCCGCTATTTTAAACAGCGAACCAATAAAAGTTATTTTGACTTTTTGCTGGAGGTACGTATTAACCATGCGCAGAAATTACTGAAGGAAAGCGATTACAGCATGGTGGTCATCAGCTATGAATCGGGTTTTACCAATCTCTCTAACTTTAACCGGTATTTCAAGGCACTTACCGGCAGCACTCCGCTGCAAAGCCGCAAGGCATATCGTAGCTTAGCCCGTTAAAAAGGGCGCTTGCGGCGCCCTGTAAATCTCTAAGTCTCGATGTGTTCTCGCTCCTGAACGAAGGACCGATTACCATAATCGGCTTGATGACTAAAATCCGGGGTATTTGACCTGTTTACTTGCCTGGTATTAGCTGGTTCGCCTACCATTTGCTGTTCGGACTGTTTCTGCGGACTGTCAATATGGGTGTGTGCAGCCTCATAATCTGGTGCCCCCTGTTGATACACCGGCTTAAAATTATTGTTTTCGGGATACTCCTCAGACGGTGCCGTTCTGGCAAAATAGGCGTTGGTATACCCCGCATAACGTGACGGGTTAGCCGGATCATCACCCAACGGCGTTGGATTACCATCTTGCTGAAACTTATGGCCTCCCATTGGCAGCCCTTCATGCACATTATGCATTTTGCCTTGCCCTAATATGGCGCTGCGACGCAGGTCCTTCTCCTCTACCCCGTTATGGTCATTTTCTACCCGATAGCCACCTGCCTGGGCTTTATTAGCGGCGTGCTCATCCTGATTACTCCGCGGTGTGTTTTCATCGTACTGCATAGTAATACGTTTTGGTGTATATATTACCAATAAGCATTTGGGAAATTTGTTTCAGGTTTATTGAAATAGCGATGACGCATTGAAAAAGCGAAACAAAAAGAGCCACAAATATGTGGCTCTACAATGTTAAAAAAGAAAGGTTTATAACATCGCCATTAGTTCCGTATCGCTAATAATCGGGATATTCAGTTTGGTAGCTTTCTCCAATTTTGATGGGCCCATATTATCGCCAGCCACCAGGTAATTGAGTTTGGCCGAAATACTGCTTAAAATCTTGCCGCCGTTCTGTTCAATAATGCGGGTCAACTCATCTCGTGATACTGCAAAAGTGCCGGAGATGATAAATGTTTTGCCCGCCAGTTTATCGCTTGCCAGCTCTACCGTTTTTTCTTCGGCAACCAATTGCAACCCTTGCCCGCGCAATTTTTCTATCTGGGCACGATGCTCGGCTCCACTGAAATACTCGGTAATACTCTGGGCTATACGTTCGCCAATTTCTTCGGCGGCGGTTAACTCTTCAACACTGGCAGCCATCAGGTTATCAATGTTTTTAAAGTATGTGGCCAGTTTGCGGGCCACGGTTTCGCCTACGTAGCGAATCCCCAAGCCGAACAGCACTTTCTCAAATGGCATTTGCTTAGAACGCTCAATACCATCCAGCATATTGGTGATAGATTTCTCGCCGAAGCGTTCCATCTTTTTCAGTTCTTCTTCATGCTGCTTCAGTTCATACAGATCGCTAATGTGGCAGGCAAAACCTTTCTGGTAAAGCGTCTCGATGGTTTCGTCGCCCAGGCCATCAATATTCATCGCCTTACGACCGATAAAATGCTGCATCTTCCCTACTATCTGCGGCTGGCAACCCTCATCATTGGGGCAATACCAGGCAGCCTCGCCCTCTTTCCGTTCCAGCAAAGTATCACAAACCGGACAGTGCGTTACGTAATGGATGGGCTCTGCACCTGCCTTACGTTTATCGGTATTTACGCTGATGATCTTGGGGATGATTTCACCGCCTTTTTCTACATAAACAGAATCCCCCTCGTGCAGATCCAAACGCGCCATTTCATTGGCATTATGCAGCGTGGCACGCTTAACCGTAGTGCCCGCCAACAGTACCGGCTTCAGATTAGCTACCGGGGTAACTGCGCCTGTACGGCCTACCTGATAGCTTACACTTTGCAGTTCTGTTTCTACACGTTCGGCAGCGTATTTATAGGAGATGGCCCAACGCGGCGATTTGGCTGTGAAGCCCAGCTCTTGCTGCTGCGCGTAACTATTTACTTTGATAACGATGCCGTCAATATCATAGCTCAGTTCATGGCGGCGCTCACCCCATTCAGCTATAAAGGCCAGCACATCACGGATGTCTTTACAAAGTCTGTTATGCTCATTTACATGGAACCCCCAGCCTTTTACGGCCTGCAAACTTTCCCAATGGGTTTTAAACTGTTGCTTCTCTGTATAAAGGAAATATAAATAAGTATCCAGCGGGCGTTTGGCTACCTCGGTAGAATCCTGCAACTTGATGGTACCCGACGCAAAGTTGCGCGGATTAGCATACGGCACCTCGCCAGCCTCAACGCGTTCGTTGTTCAATCGCTCAAAGGCTTTGAGGTGCATAAATACTTCGCCGCGAATTTCAAACTCATCGGGGTAGTCACCGGTCTTTAACTTTTTCGGTACGTTGTGGATGGTGCGCACATTGGCAGTAACATCATCACCTTGTACGCCATCGCCGCGGGTTACGGCACGCAGCAACTGACCGCCTTTGTAGCTTAAACTCATAGAAAGGCCGTCAAACTTCAGCTCGCACACGTATTCAAAATTGTCGCCCAGCGCTTTACGAATACGGTTATCAAAATCAACCAGTTCCTGCTCGTTATAGGTATTACCTAACGATAGCATAGGCCAACGGTGGCGCACGGTCTGAAACTCTTTAGTAATCTCTCCCCCAACCCGTTGCGTTGGCGAGTCGGCTGATAAATATTCGGGATATTGCTTTTCCAGATCGGCCAGTTCGCGCAGTTTCTTGTCGAAATCAAAATCGCTGATGGTGGGCATGGCCAGCACATAATAGTTATAATTATGCTGCTTTAGCTCGGCCGAAAGTTCTTCTATACGTTGTTTTGCCTGGGTTGATGACATAAGCGAAGATAGAAATGTGATCTGAAATTTACAGAATTATTAAGAGAGTAATAAGAAAGTCAATCAAGACTAGTGCTAGAGAAACAGGACATTATCCAAAGAATATTCTGCCATGTACACATCTACTCAACCGAGATATCAATTGGATTTTTTAGATTAAATCTCCATATACAATCCAGGGTGGTTTTAGCTATCAAATAATCTTCTTCTATCACTAACTGATTAAATGGGTTGGATTCGGTTAGGTAGACAAGCCAGATCATTTCTTTCGATTCCAAATCAATAACAGCTACAAATCCATCGCTCCCATAGCTTGCTTCTCCCGCTATTACCTCAATATTATTTTTATCATCAATAATTCTGGCTAAAACCGCGCAACTTCCCTCATATAGGTTCCCTTTATTTTCAAGGCTATTAATTGAGGTTTTATCAGCTGAACGAACACTATACTTAATTAAAGGCTGAAATTCTAGTTTTACATCCAACAGTTGGATAGTACCATCTGAATAAATTATTCCGTTTATTATCGGGCACTCTAAATGGTTTATAAAATCCGCTATAGTCTTCATTTTAATAACCCTTATGGCGTTCCCCTCGGGCCAGGCTTTCCGTTCATACGCCTACAAGCCTTAGGCTCTAGGCCGGTATCCACTTCAATCCTTAACGCTAAATGTTTGAACTCAAATTTATAGAAAATAGAAACTTATCGAACTCCTATTTCCAACTTGTCATTCCGAAGGAACTAGGCAAGGTGCTGTGTGCTGGCGTGAGGAGAAATCTTAGACGATTGCCATATCCACATGAAAAGCATGGGGCTAAGATTTTTTCACTTCGTTCAAGAGAGTAGTTCTCCCGTTGGTCGAAATGACATGATGTTTTTAAAAATCCAGAAAAGGCTTACCTCAAATAAACATAAGTAATCCCTGCCCCACCTCTGTCCGGATGCTCATCTTCCATGTGGCTCACCTGCTCGTATTTGCGCAGGTACTCGCGGATCAGTTTGCGCAGGATGCCATCCCCCTTACCATGTAGTACTTTTAGGGTGTTGTAACCCATCATTATCGCCCGGTCCAGCACTTTTTCTATGGCATACAGCGCTTCTTCTCCCCGCATGCCGCGCACATCAATCTCCGGACTAAAATTTGCGGCATCACTGGTTGAGGTGTTATAACTTTTACGGATCTCCTTCGGGATTTCTTTCTTAGACACCCGCTGCACACGTTTCTTTTTTACTACCGTGCGCAAATCGCCAATGGCAATGATGACGTTATCTTTCACCAGCTCCATTACCTGGCCGGTGGTATCGCTGTCGGTCAGCTTTACCCAATCGCCTGGCTTTATTTCATCGTCTTCAGGGGCCACCTGTTTTGGTTTTTCCTGTACTATCGTATTTTTCTGTAGCTCCTTGTTCAGGTTCTCACGCAGGTTACGGGTTTTCTCTTTGTCTGCCTGGCTGCTTTTTATTTCAGAAATCGTATTTTCTACCAGCTTATTAGCGTCAAGGATGATGTTTTTGGCCTGCTGTTTCGCTTCGCGGATGAGGGCTTTCTGGTTTTCTTCCAGGTAGTTTTTCAGCTGCTCATTCTCCTTCAGCAAGATATCAACCCGGCGCTGCTGTTTATCCAGTTGCAGGCGCGAGTCGATGATCTCCTTTTTCTCACGCTCCAAATCCACCAACAGCGTATCCACCTTCTTCTGGCTCGCGCCGATCTTATTTTTAGCCAGGTTAAGCACATTTTGCGGCAGGCCAATCTTTTGCGCAATCTCAAACGCATAAGAACTACCTGGCTTACCCACTTCAAGGATGTACATTGGCCGCATCTCCACGTTATCAAACAGCATCGAAGCGTTCTCTAACCCTTCGGCATTGCTGGCAAAGATCTTTAGGTTAGAATAGTGGGTGGTTACCATGCCGCGCACTTTCTTGTGGTTTAACGCCTCCAACACAGCTTCGGCTATCGGGCCGCCAAATTGCGGATCGGTACCGGTACCAAACTCATCAATCAGAATCATGGTTTTGCCATTGGCCTGCTCCACAAAATATTTCATTTTAGAGAGATGCGCGCTGTAGGTACTCAAATCGCTTTCGATACTTTGGTCGTCGCCAATATCAACAAACAACTGCTTGAAAACCCCCATCACGCTGTTATCCGCAGCGGGAATCAGTAAGCCGGCCTGCACCATCATCTGCAGCAGTCCTACGGTCTTCATACAAACCGATTTACCGCCGGCATTAGGGCCAGATACTACTACCACACGTGTACCGTCATCGATCTGCACATTTAGCGGCACTACCGTTTTCTGCTCTTTTTTAAAGCTGAGGAACAGCAGCGGGTGACGCGCATTGATCAGTTTTACGCGGGCTTCGTTCACCAGTCCAGGCATTTCGGCCTCAATATCTATAGCAAACAGGGCTTTGGCGCGTACAAAGTCAAGCTTGGTTAATAGACCGTGATAGGACAGCAAGAGCGGCACGTACGGACGCAATTCATCCGTCAGCGCGGTCAAGATCTTCACAATTTCACGGCGACGCTCAAACTCCAGGTCGCGCACACGATTGTTCAGCGTAAAAACTTCTTCAGGTTCAATGTAAACCGTTTGGCCCGATGATGATTCATCGTGGATAAAACCTTTCAGCTTACGCTTGTTCTCGGCCAGCACCGGGATACACAGGCGACCATCGCGCACGGTCAGCGATCCATCGGCCGTCCAGCCATTGGCGGTGGCACTTTTAAATATCTGGTCAATTTTGCGGCGGGCTTCCTGCTCGGCTTTGGCAATGCTCGTAGTAATCTCCAGCAGGTCGCGTGAGGCATTCGGCCTGATCTTGCCCTTCTGATCAATCACCGCATCAATCTTTTTAAGGATTGACCGTTCTATCGGCAAGTGCTCAAACAGCGCTTCCAGGTTGGGGTATTGCCCTTCGCGCTCGTTAAAATAACCTATCACGGCAAACACCGTGCTTAGCGATGCCTGGATCTGGAAAAATTCTTCTTCGGTAAGAAAAGCCCCTTCTACCCTGGCTTTGTTAGCCAGCGTTTTAATATCAAAAAAATGCTGAATGGGCAGTGCAGCATCATTCAGCAATATATTTTTAAACTCGTGCGCCTGGCTCAGAAACTTTTGAATCTGGTCAAAATGATTCATCACCTGTATCTTGTCCACCAATTGCTGGCCCATCACGCTCAGGCAATGTGCTTTTATCAGCTCTTTAATTTCGGTGAACCCTAACTTATCGGCACTGTTTTGCGGGTACAACATGTGGTTCACTGTTTATTGTTTTTTAAATGGCGCCTGGCCAGTACCCGGTTTATTTGCTGGCGCGCTGTTTTGTGCGGGTATTTGCACCGGCGTTGTATTATTACCTGGCTTTGGCGGCGGGCCGGCAGGCAATTTGGTTAGTGAATCGACACGTTTTTGCAAAATGGTTACTACGTTAGTATACACGTCATTCAGCTTTTTGGGGTGTTCGGTGTACCACAGATAACTCTTTCTAAAAGCAGCGCTATCGGTGTTGTATTTTTTAAACACCGTTACAAAAGTGCCCATGCCATGCAGGTAAATAGAATCGGGCATCTGATTTCCGGTCATCAGGTTGCCATCAACCTGATGTATTTCAGCACAAAGGCTGGCCATACGATCAATTGGTATGATGTTGGCAGGTACGGTTTCTTCGTTTATACAGCCTGCAAAAGCAAGCGTTACCAAAAAAAACAAATATTTATATATACGCATTCTGTAATTTAGCGGCGGTTAACAGGCAAAATTACGGATAAATGAGCATTGCAGATAACTTAAAGGAATTAAAAAAAGAGACCGACCAATATAATGTTACACTGGTGGCAGTTTCTAAAACCAAACCGGTAGAAGACATACAGGAGGCCTATGATGCCGGTCAGCGCATTTTTGGCGAAAACCAGGTGCAGGAGCTAATGGAGAAATACGATAAGTTGCCAACGGATATTGAATGGCACCTGATCGGTCACCTGCAAACTAATAAGGTGAAATATATTGCGCCTTTCATCAGCATGATCCAGTCTGTAGATAGTCTGAAGTTACTGCAGGAGATCAACAAACAGGCCGAAAAGAACAAACGTGTGATTGACTGCCTGTTGCAGGTATACATTGCCGACGAGGAAACCAAATACGGCCTGAGCTTTGACGAGGTGATAGAACTGCTGCGCAGCCCTGAATACCTTGAACTGAAAAACATCCGCATCCGCGGACTGATGGGCATTGCTACCAATACCGATAACGAAAAGCAGATCAAAGAAGAGTTTTACGAACTGGATACCTTTTTTGACGGTTTGACCCAAAGCTTTTTCAGGAAAGACGACAGCTTTGACGAACTATCTATGGGCATGTCATCAGACTATAAGATAGCGATGGAACAAGGCTGCACCATGATACGCGTAGGCAGCACAGTTTTTGGGAAAAGGGTGATCAAGCATTGGAAAAATAATTAAAGCGCCTCTCCCCGGCCCTCTCCTTTGGAGAGGAAGGTAATAACTTCATAAAGTCCAGCCCTTCGGGGGGAATTTAGGAGGGGTTTCTCAGAGAGGATTTAGGAGAGATAAAATGACCAACAACATCTCAATCCGCGTAGCTAAAAAAGACGATTGCCCGCGCTTGATGGACCTGATCCATGAACTGGCATTGTTTGAGCGTGCGCCAGAAGAAGTTACCGTTACACTGGCCGAGTTTGAGGAAGCCGGCTTTGGCAGCAAGCCCGTTTGGAAAGCCTTTATAGCAGAGGCAGATGGCTTTATTGTGGGTATGTCACTTTACTATGTGCGTTATTCTACATGGAAAGGTCAGCGCCTTTACCTGGAAGATTTGATTGTTACCGAAAGCTGGCGCGGTAAAGGTATTGGCAAACTATTGTTTGACCGTACTGTACAGGAGGCGCACGAGATGGGGTTTGCCGGCATGGTTTGGCAAGTGCTGGATTGGAATGAACCGGCCATCAACTTTTATAAAAAATATGGCGCCGCATTTGATGCCGGCTGGCTTAATGTTGCGCTAAGCAAACAGCAATTACAGTTGTTAAGCTAAAAAGGTAAATAGCCAACCATCCATGAAAAAGTCTATCGCCACCATAAAAGCTTCGCTTGTAACCGGCACCCTGGCACTGCTCATGCTGAGCGCCTGCAAATGGCGTCACCCAAACCTGACGCACGCCGCTATTACCCGCGATACACTTAAATATAAATACCAGGAATATACCCAAAAGGCCGGCGATTGCGGCAAACGTGCCGATAGCAGTTGCAGCAATGTGCGCTTTAGCTACCCGGAATTTGACCAGCCTGAATTAAATGGTGAAGTACAGGCGCGGATGGTAAGCCTGTTCCAGTTTCATGGATTTGGAAAAGCACGAAGCATGGAGCAGTTGGCAGATGATTTTCTAGCCATTTACAAGGCAGACTCATCTCAAAACAAATTATCTTATTTATTGCACATAAACGCGCGGGTTATCACGCAGGATTCAAGTTTGACTACCTTGCAGGTATCAGGCGAACAATTCTCGGGCAAAGGCCACGGTGGCAGTATGATTACCTTTGTTAACTGGAACAACAAAACCAAACAACCATTAGCGTTAGAGGACATACTGAAAGATAACTCGGCAGATCGCCTGAACGCTGTGGCTGAAAAGCTTTTCCGCGCACGTGAGAACCTGGCCGACACGGCGTCGTTAAAAGACTATTTTTTTGATCATGATAAATTTCAATTGAACGAGAATTTTCTGATCACCCCTATCGGGCTGCGTTTCCTCTATAATCAACAAGAAATAAAACCTGCTGCTGCCGGGCAAACAGACTTGCTTATTCCCTACCCGTTTATCAGGGAGTTGCTCAAACCCAACACAGTTATAGCACAGTATCATCCATAAATGAAAGTATTTAAATTCGGTGGGGCATCGGTTAAAGATGCTGCGGGCGTTATCAACCTCGCCAATATTGTTAAAAAATTCAGCGGTGAGCATTTGCTCGTTGTGGTATCTGCCATGGGCAAAACCACCAATGCACTGGAAAAACTGGCGCGCGCTTATTTTGACCAGGGCGATGATATGCACGATATTTTTGAAGAAATCAAGCAATATCATTACCAGATTATGCACGAGCTGTTTGCCGAAGGGCACCCGGTGTTTAACGAGGTAAACAACACCTTTGTGGAGATTGACTGGATGCTGGAAGACGAGCCGCAGGATCATTTTGATTTTATCTATGACCAGATCGTTTCCATCGGCGAATTGGTTTCAACCCGCATTGTTGATGCCTGCCTGAATCAAGAAGACATAAAAAGCCGTTGGATAGATGTGCGCAGCTATATTCATACCGATAATACCTATCGTGCCGGACAAGTGAACATGGAGAAAAGCTGCGCCGATATACAACAGGATATCCCCGCTTTGCTGGAAAAACATGTAGTGGTTACCCAGGGTTTCCTGGGCGGCACATCAGAGAATTTCACCACTACGCTGGGCAGAGAGGGTTCTGACTATACAGCAGCTATCTTCGCCGCCTGCCTCAAGGCAGAATCGGCCACTATTTGGAAAGATGTTCCCGGCGTGCTTAACGCCGACCCAAAGCTGTTTAGCGACACCGTAAAGTTTGATGAACTGAGCTATAACGAAGCCATTGAGATGACTTACTATGGCGCCACCGTTATCCACCCTAAAACCATTAAGCCGTTGCAAAACGCAGGCATCCCGTTGCTGGTAAAGCCTTTTGGCGATGCCAATGCACCAGGCACGGTGATCAGAGAGATGGAATATCAAAAGATCACCAAGCCCATCGTCATTGTTAAGCCGAACCAAATTCTATTCTCTATATCGGCAAAAGACTATTCTTTCATCACAGAAAATCACCTGAGCGATATTTTCGGGCTGTTTGCTCAAAACCACATTGCTATTAATACGATGCAAACATCGGCCCTGAGTTTCTCGGCCTGTATTGATACTTATGACAATCGCTTTGAAGTGCTGCTATCCGGCTTACAAAAAGATTTTAAGGTGCGCTACAATACCGGTTTGCAACTGATTACCATCAGACATTATCAAACCGGCGATATCCAATCGTTCACCAGTGGCAAGACGGTATTGTTGGAGCAGTTTAGCCGTAATACTGCGCAAATGGTGGTAAAGTAGGTTACTCTTATTTGTTTCGTCTTCAGCTATAAGACTTATAAAATTTGCTGTCATCCCGAACGAAAGAGAGGGATCTTTTCGATTTTGCATCCCGCAGATCGCTCCGAAAAGATCTCTCCCTGCGGTCGAGATGACAGCTTTTTTTATTCTATCCCAGAAAACGCTTTCATCGCGCTCCATAATATCGGTAAACAAGCGAAAACATGCTGCTTTGCACTTGGATCATAATGCGATGGTCCTTTTTAAACGCATGCAGTACGTTTTGTAATTCCCAACTTACGGGAGTTACTTTGCCGGGCTCAAATGGTTATCGCCGTGCCCTTTGGCACATCGTTTGCATTAATAAGTAATGAATGATTGGTATTCGGTAATTCCTCATCAAAAATTCATACTGGTTTGTTAACTTACACTTCCTGATAAGTGAACATGAAGATATTAGCGAAAGCGCCTTTCGGGCTGTTGATTGTATTTTTACTACTCCACCCCTTTGCCGGCAAAGCGCAGAATATGCCGTTGGCAAACGCGTTTTCGCATAATGACTATCAGCATAAACTTCCTCTTTTTGATGCCATAGACAACGGCTACACCTACATTGAGGCCGATGTTTACGTGCATAAAAACCGACTAGTGGTAACGCATGTGCTGCCACTCATTCACCACCACCGTACACTGGAAGGGCTTTACCTGCAGCCACTGGCCGAGTATATCAGTGCCAACAACGGCCAAATCTACCCCGGTTATAACCACCCGGTTACGCTGATGATTGATATCAAGTCTGATCCGGCTAAAACTTATGCCCTGCTCAGGCCTCTACTGGAAAAATACCGCAGCATGTTGAACGGTCCCGTACGAGTGGTACTATCAGGCAACAAACCTTACGGACTGGTTAAGGCCGATACTGCCAAACTGGTAACATTAGACGCCGACTTGCGCAAAATTAACCGCAACGCCCCCGGCGACAGCACATTCTTAGCTATGGCCAGCTGCAAATACTCTAAACTGCTAAAATGGAAAGGCACAGGCGCATTATCAATGCGCGACAAGCAGCGACTGACCGCTTATGTTGACCAGGCACACCTTTATGGCGCCAAAGTGCGTCTATGGCATTCGCCAGACAGCCCTGTGGTTTGGAACCAGCTACTGCAATGCGGCGTAGACCTGATCAATACCGATAAATTAAGCCGTCTGCGTAATTTCTTAGAACAAAAAGCCCCCGTAACAGAGCACTCAAAGTCCGTGATCTCCCCGGTCTCTCAATAAAGAACCAGCGCTTCCATAACTAACGCTTTTTAGGTTACCTTCCCTCAAGGTGTTTTTGGCATTCATCGATACAAAATGTTTATCTATCGATGCCCATCCTCCTTCGGCATAAACATTGCAATATAATTGGTCCTGATAATTCAAATTAATGATCTGTAGACCTAAAATTTAAGAGACGATGGAGCCTTTAATTGCCAAACTTTTAATAGGCATGCTGGTAATTGCCTACGTGTGTGGAAGTGCTAACTTGAACTGGGTACGCAACCCGAAACTACTTTTCAGAAGCCGTTCCTACAGAAAAAGCTAACTTACAACTTACTATATCATAATGGTAATCAACTGTAGTAGCTGAATAAAGCGGTGTATTCCCGACGAGATTCGAACTCATATCTTCAGCCCCTGATTGAACGGTGCAATAAGTAATAAGATTGCCCCACTTTGATTGCTGCATTTTTATATCTTTGCAGCGCTTGTCCCCGTAGTTCAATGGATAGAATGTCAGATTCCGGTTCTGATGATATGAGTTCGAATCTCGTCGGGGACACACAAAAGGGACAGACTGGATAAATCTGGTTTAGTCCCTTTTTTATTATCCCTGTAACACCAACGCAGTGAGGAGGTTACAGTTTATTAACGCTGCAATATATTATAATACCACATGCTGATTATCATCACATTCTTTTTGTGTCATTGGTTTCTTTCTTTATTCTTTCAAACGTTTTTCTTGCATAGATATGCATCTCATAAAATGTTCAAAATGAATATCTTTTGGGAGCGCACCTTTTATTTTATGACGTTTTTCTTTCAGGGTTCGTCGTTTTTAAATCCACGTGCTTACGCCATTATGCACCGCATGCACCATGCTTATAGCGATACAGAGAAAGACCCGCACTCGCCGCACTTTATCAAAGACATTTGGGGATTGATGATGAAAACTAAAGACATCTATCTTTCCTACAGGAAGTTTAAAACAGAACCAGAGCCAGAGTTTCGCGATCGTTACCCAACATGGGATTTTGTAGACCGTTTTGGCGATCTATGGATAACCCGCATTTTCTTCATCGCATTTTACATTGCCTTTTATATTGCGTTTGCACCTTATTGGTGGTTATATCTGTTGTTACCTATCCACTTTTTGATGGGCCCTATCCACGGTGCTATTGTAAACTGGTGCGGCCATAAATATGGCTACAGCAACTTTGACAATGGCGACCACAGCAAAAACACTTTACCGTTGGATTTTCTGATGCTGGGTGAGCTGTTCCAGAACAACCACCACAAAAAACCAAATGACGTTAACTTTGCCAAACGTTGGTTTGAGCTGGATCCTACTTATCCGGTTATCAAATTAATGCACGCGTTACGAATTATAAAACTGAGGAAAGTATAGTCATATATCTAATCCGTTTACTCATACCAAAGCCTTTCAGTTAAACTGGGAGGCTTTTTGCTTTTACTCCATCCTGCCGTATCCTGAAGCAAGTAATTTTATAGTTACGTGTAATCTGCATTAGCATACATCGGCCTATCTTTAATTTACCGCTTCATTATACTGCGGTCGCCAATTAAACCTGTAAGTATGCAAAAACCTTTACTGCTTGTTCCCCTGCTTGCGCTGGGCTTGTTTGCCGGTGCACAACCGTCTGCTAAAACCAAAACTACGCACTCTGCTGCCGTTGCGCCTGCCAAAAACTTTGCGCCGCCGGGTACCGTCATTGTGCCTGCTAGCTCATTTGTAGACCGCTTGCCAAAAAACGACATTATTGCCGAGGCACGTGGCGATGGCTGGTATTTTAACAATACGGCCATGGTGCTCAACTCACTCACCAACCTCATTACCTGGGTTAATGTGCCCGAGAGCGGCAAATACTACATTTATGCACGCAGCAGCGGCGCCAAAAACCAAGGCTTTAAAGTAGTGGTGAATGACAAGGTAACCGCCGAACGCTTTGGCGACACCGCGCTAACGTGGAAACGCGCTGCCCCACTGGAAGTAAAAGCCGGTCGGGCGGTGGTGAAAATCACCCGCATTAATCCAGGCTCAACGGTAGACGTGGTGGTGTTGAGCAAGACCCCTAACCTGAAAGAAGAAGATATTAAACCCTATCAGCTTAACCCGGATGTAGAATTGCTGAAAGAATACCATTCGCCGCTGTTCCCCGGCCTGCCTAAGTTTGGCGATGTGGACGGCGATAAAAAGACCGATTTTTTAGTGCTTTCGCCTGATTTTACGGCTACCATGTTTGATAACTCCGGCAAGCAACTGTGGCAATACAAAGCGCCTGAAGAAAACGCCAAACTCCGTTCTGAATTTGAAGCCCCGGGCGTACTCTGGGATTTTGACCACGATGGCAAAGCCGAGGTAGTGCACTGGCGTTTGATAGACGGTAAAGAATGGCTGGTAATAGCCAACGGCATGACGGGCGACATCATCCGCAAGGTAGAATGGCCTACGCAGCCGTTGCCGCACGTTTATAATAACTTTCGCCTGGCTATTGCCAAGCTAACCAAGGGTGCACCCAACGAGATTGCGGTGTTTACCGATATGGGCGGCACCATTAACACCACGCTCTACGACTCTAACCTTAAACTGCTTTGGCAGCACACTGAGAAACGCCAGAAAGATAACCAGGGCCATTACATTTATCCGCTGGATATTGATGGCGACGGCATTGATGAGATCCTGGTCGGCTCTGAACTACTGGACGCTAAAGGCAAAGAGATCTGGAACCGCTTTGACCTGGTGAACGACAATCACGACCATGCCGACAGCTACAAATTAATTGATATGGACCACGATGGCAAGCTGGACATTGTGATATCAAACAGCGAAACGGGGGTTTATGCCATCAAAGGCATGACTAAGGAAATTATCTGGCAAAACGTAGCCGAGCACAGTCAACAACTAGACGTAGGCGACTTTCTGAAAGGCGTACCCGGTCCGCAAACGGTAATTGGCGGCCGTACTTATGGCAACCGAAATGCAGGCGAACCTTATTTGGGCAGTCAGCTATACTGGTTTGATAACCAAGGAAATTTAGTAAACATGTGGCCACATGGCTTCCCTATTAACGGCAACCCTAACTTTGTGAGCGGCAATTGGAAAGGCGACGGCAAACGTCAGGTGTTCTGGTACAAATGGAAACTGAACGACAAAGGCGAAGGCGAACTTTACTTCCCCGATCAGGTATACCATATCTTTGATTTTACCGGCCGCGGTGCTGATGAAGTGATCACCTTCGGTCGTGGTGTGATGCGGGTTTATGGCTCGCGCACAGCTATCCATACTGGCAAAGACCGCAAGGCCGATTTGCGGTATCTGCAGTTAAATGTGGCTAATCATACACATTATTAACCCCTCCAAACCTCCCCGAAGGGGAGGCTTAGGCTGCATCATAAAAGAAAAAAGGCCCATGCACGATAATTGCATGGGCCTTTTGCTTTGTAAGCCTCCCCTTCGGGGAGGTTTGGAGGGGTTTATATATTCATCCCGCCTGAAGCCTCAAGACGTTGCGCGTTGATCCAACGAGCATCTTCAGTACACAGGAAGGCTACGATGCCGCCAATATCATCAGGTACACCTGCACGGCCGAGGGCAGTTACGCTCGATACCATCTTGTTGACTTCCGCATTGTCGCGCACCCTGCCACCGCTAAAGTCGGTTGCTATGGCGCCGGGAGCTACCACGTTAACGGCTATTCCGCGCGGACCAAGTTCTTTGGCCATATAACGGCTCAAGGTTTCAATAGCTCCTTTGGCCGCGCCGTACGCGCTGGTGCCCACCATGCTAAATCTAGCTAAACCACTGGAGATATTGATAATACGGCCGCCATCACTAATCACATTCAGCAATTTCTGAGTGAGGAAGAAAACGCCTTTAAAGTGAATATTGATAATGTTGTCAAACTCTTCTTCGGTTGTTTCTGCAAAGGATTTGTGCAGACCGAAACCAGCGTTATTAACTAAAAAATCAATCTTTTCAGTACCAAATTTAACGGAAAGCGATTCTTTCAACTCAGCCACAAAGCCATCAAAACTTTTAACATCACCAGCGTTGAGTTGCAAAGCGGCAGCCTTTACACCAGCTTGCTCTAACTCCGCAACCATGGCCTCGGCCTCGTCTTTTTTATTATTGTAGGTCAGCACCACGTTAATACCTTTCTGCGCCAGGTGCTGAGCCATATTTTTACCTAATCCGCGGCTGCCGCCGGTTATCAGTGCAATTTTGTTGTTATTCATCGTTTGTTTTTTCTTTTAGTTTGATGACACAAAATTATACCGGCGAGCAAGGTTATTGTTTGCACGCATCAAATCAATAGTTGCAAAAATCAAATGAATCGGCAGTTCACAACCGTATGTCATTGCGAGTAGGGGCGTGAGTTGGACTGAGCGCGGAGCAATCTCGTCGCACGGCAAACCAAGCAACGAGATTGCTTCGTCATCCTTCACTCTTCCTCCGCTGTTCCTCGCAATGACATTATGTTTTAAACCGCCCTAAAGGCCGCCGGACTGGTAGCCGTCTGCTTTTTAAAGAAATTAGAGAAATGCGCTGTCTCCTCAAAACCCAGACTGTAGGCAATTTCAGAGACGTTCCAATTGGTCTGCTTCAGCAGGATTTTAGCTTCCTGCGCTACGCGCGAGGCAATAATATCGGTAGTGGTTTTGCCTGTGGTTTCTTTTAGTACTTTATTAAGGTGATTTACATGCACAGCTAATCGCTCGGCATAATCTTTGGCGGTGCGCAGTTGAATACGCTGATGAATAGATTCTATTGGGAACTGTCTTTCCAGCAGCTCGATAAATAATGAAGATACCCGTGCCGACGCAGAATGTGTAGGATGCAGCGCCAAAGCAGGCTGTAGCTTTTGCCCGGTATGGATCAGCTCCAATACGTAATTGCGCAGCAGATCATATTTGTAAACATAATCTGATGACAGCTCTTTTAGCATCTTGTTAAAGATTGGAGCAATTTCATCCGCCTCGTCATCACTTAACTGAAACACCGGAACGCTGCCCGGTTGAAAGATAGGCAGTTCATCCAGCACCACCCCGCTTTTATTGGGCAACAGAAAATCAGCTGTAAAAATGCAGAACGCTCCATGCTGGTCATCGTCCTGCGGTACGTAATGGTAAGGAATTTTGGGTGTAGCAAACAACAAGGCATTATGCTCAATATCGATCACCTTATCGGCATACTCGGCTTTGTTACGACCGCGGATCAGACTGATCTTGTAATAAGCGCGACGGTTATAAGGCATCTCCGGCACTAGCTTACGCTTAATGCGCTGCCGCAGCTCATCAATCCTGAATACGTTGAAATGACCTATCTCTTTGTTGATACCTTCGGGTATCAGCGTATTGCTTTCGCGGTAAAAATCGTCGATGGAGGCTATAGACATATTCGTTGTAAAAATCAAATATAATCAATCAAGAAGGTTAACCACAAAGGGCACAAAATTTCCACGGAGAACACAAATTTTTATCATACAAAGGCGACCAACATGTCATTGCGAGCAGGGCTGCGCATTAGGCTAGAGCGCGAAGCAATCTCGTCGTACGCGATAGTCTTTCGACGAGATTGCTTCGTTCCTCGCAATGACAATTGTGTTAATTTACCATCACCAAAAAGTTACAGCCCAATCAGGACGGTCATATACGCGGTGCGCACATGTTTGCCTTACATTTAGCCTTTCAATTATAGCCATGAAAAAACTTTTCTTTCTTGCTTCAACATTTATTGCGTTGGCAGGTACTGTTGCCGCGCAGGATATTTCGCAGTACAACGTATCCTGGAACAGCCAGAGCAAAAACTCGTCTGAATCAATGCCACTTGGTGGCGGCGATGTGGGTTGTAACGTTTGGGTTGAGAACAATGATATCCTGTTCTACATCAGCAAAACCGGTACGTTTGACGAGAACGGCTCAATGCTGAAACTTGGTCGCGTACGTTTGCACCTATCGCCAAATCCTTTTAAAAGCAATTTCAAACAGGAACTGAAATTAAAACAGGGTCATATTGAAATCACCGGCGATAACAACACCGTGGTAAAACTTTGGGTTGAAGTTTTTAAACCCGTAGTACACGTTGAGGTAAGCAGCGCGCAAAAGCTGAGCGCCAAGGCTATATTTGAAAACTGGCGGACGGATGATCGTCAGTTATCTGTAGACGAGCGTCATCAGGCCTGGGGTTACAGCAATGTAACGCCTGAAGAGCTGCCGTTATATACCCGTAAAGATACCATCAGGCCACAAGCAGCATCATTGGTTTGGTACCATCAGGACCGTAACAACGAAATGGTGATTGACCGCGAGGCTGTGCAACAACACCTGGGCGCAGTAAAGAACCAGCTTTGGAATCCGATGAAAGATCTGATCTTCGGCGGCGAACTGGTGGCCAAAGGCATGAAATATACCGGCACCATGGACAGCATTTATGTAGCTACCAAATATCGCGGCTGGGTGTATCAGAGCGTAGCGCCATCAACCAAAATCAACCTGGATGTAGTATTACACACGGCACATGCTACCCCTGCCGTTTGGCAAAAAGGCTTACAGGCCGAGGTTGCTTTAGCACCAGCCAACAGCACCAAATTGCTTAAAACGCAGCAATGGTGGGCTCAATACTGGGATCATAGCCATATTTACGTTAATACCGACAAGCAGGATCATACGAATGATAAAGGCTGGGAAGTGGGCCGTAATTACAACGTCTTCCGTTATCAGTTAGCTTGTAACGCCTTTGGCGAGTGGCCTACCAAATTTAACGGCGGCCTGTTTGTATTTGACGCCGATTTTGTAAAAGGCGACTACAAAAACAAGGTAACGCCAGATTTTCGCCGTTGGGGTGGCAGTAGCTTTACCGCACAAAACCAGCGCCTGGTATACTGGCCAATGCTGAAAAGCGGCGATTTTAGCATGATGGCTCCTCAGTTTGAGTTTTACCGTCGCGCTATGAGCAATGCGTTACTGCGCGTTAAAACCTATTGGGGCCATGGCGGCGTAGCCTTTAACGAGCAATTGGAAAACTTTGGCCTGCCTGCCGGTCATACTTATGAGCGCCTGTGGGGCGGTCACCCCCTGCAGCCGAGGTCTGATTCATCGAGCACACGAGTGCTGAAAAACCAAAAAGGCGAAACCAAAAAATTCGTTGATTATGGTTTTGTAACCAACCCGTGGGTAATGGATCATTATGATGGTGAGCTGGAGTTCTCTAAAATGATACTTGATTATCAGCTTTACAGCGGTGCCGATATCAGTAAATACCTGCCGTTTGTAGATGAGAGTGTTCGTTTCTTTGATGAGCATTATCAATACTGGTCTAAAAAGCTGAACGGCTACCCGCTGGATGCCAACGGAAAATTGATTATGTATCCAGGCAGCGCTTTGGAAACTTATAAAGGAGCCACCAACTCTACCAGCACCATTGCCGGTTTAAAGAGCGTTTTAACCGAGTTGACTGAGCTCCCTGTTCAATATGGCACTGCCGCGCAGCGCGCTTACTGGAAAGGTTTGCTAACCCGCCTGCCTGATATGGCTACGCGCGAACTGAAAGGCCATACCGTAATCTCTCCTGCACAAATTTGGGATGGCAAAGTGAACAATACCGAACTGCCTCAATTGTACCCGGTTTTCCCCTATCGCATCTACGGCGTGGGTAAGCCAAACTTACAACTGGCACAAGACACCTGGCATTTCGGTGCCGATAAAGGTAGCCAGTACAGCATTGTAAGCTGGCACCCAGACCCAATTTTTGCTGCCGACCTGGGCCTGACCGATGAAGCGCAAAAACTGACTACTCAGAAACTGAGCAATGCTACCTTCCGTTACCCTACATTCTGGGGACCGGGCCTTGACTGGGCACCAGACCACAACTGGGGCGGCAGCGGTATGATTGCCCTGCAGGAAATGATGCTGCAAGCCGATGGCAAAAAGATCTACCTGATGCCGGCCTGGCCAAAAGATTGGAACGCCGACGTAAAACTACGCGCACCATACAACACCACCATTGAGGCTACTATTAAAGATGGTAAAGTGGTAAAAATGAAGGTAACACCTGAAGCGAGAGCAAAAGACGTTATCGTGAAAGATTGATTAAGGAAGACTAAAGCTTAACCCAGTTACATAGGGCTTCGCACGCCCTTTAACAAGCTCAGGATGTTACCCGGCGCTCTTTAAAAGAGTCCATCGGGAACATGCTGAGCTTTCTTGTATGCAAAGATCTTTATAAATGCCTGTCGAAATCCGCAGATCGAACAAATCGAAAGCCTTGCCACCCGGTTAAAGCCCTCCCCTTCGGGGAGGGTTGGGAGGGGTTTACAAAAACACCGGCCTGTCCAACTTAATAGCAATCCGGTAAGCCGCATTCATTAAACCTACGTGGCTATAGGCTTGCGGGAAGTTACCCCACTGGCTACCGTCGTTCTCATCCACATCTTCGCTAAAAAGCAGCAGGTGATTACAGTATTGCAGTAGTTTTTCAAACTCGCGGATAGCATCATCCATACGGCCAACGCAGGCCAGGGCTTCTACATACCAGAAGGCGCAGATCAAGAAAGTGGTCTCTGGCTTGCCAAAGTCATCTTTATGCAGATAGCGGTAAAATAAACCGTTAGGGGTCTTCAACTCCGCCTCCAACGCAGCCAGGTGATCGCGCGCTTTTTGTGAGGCGGGATCGATGTAGTTCATCATAATCAACTGCAACGTACTGGCATCCAGGTGCGGACTGCCCGCTGCGTGGGTATAAACCTTCCGCTCAGGATCCCAACAACTTTCAATGTGTGCGGCTGCACGGGCCATCAGGCCATTGGCGCGGTCTTCCAGTTCTTTATTGCCAATGGTAAGCGCCATTTTCAATGCTGCATTACAACCTGCCCATTGAAACAGGTTGCTATAACAGTGCACGTTGGCCATGTTACGAAACTCCCAGATGCCGGCATCGCGCTCATCAATGGTGCGTTCAATTTTATCCAACACCGATTTTATCCACCGGTCTGAATCCTTACGCTCGCTAAATACAAAGCGATGATCGGTGTAAAGCGGCAGCAACGAGATGAGCACCTGCCCGTAAATATCGTTCTGAATGTGCTCATAAGCCTGATTACCAATACGTACAGGACCACTGCCCTGGTAGCCGCTCAGATAGTCCAGCGTTTCTTCCACCAAAAAACGTTTACCGGTTATACTGTATAATGGCTGATACCGGAAACTATCCGGATTGGCCGAAAATGAGATATCGGTAATGTAATTGAAATACCGCTCCATCTCCTCAAAATGCCCGATGTGATTAAGCGAGGTGAGCACATAGTAAGTATCGCGCAACCAGCAATAACGGTAATCCCAGTTACGGCCACTACCTATAAACTCGGGCAAACTGGTGGTACTGGCGGCGATGATAGCCCCTGTATCTTCAAACTGGTGAATTTTTAAAACCAACGCCGAGCGAATTACATAGTGCTGATAGAAACCGGCTATGGATGAATGCTTGATCCACAGGCGCCAGTACTCTATAGTTTCTCGCAAAAACTCCTCGCTGGTGGGCGCCAGCGGGGCTTCCAGCACATTGCCATAGGTAAGCACCAGGTATTTGGTTTCGTTAAGGGAGAAATGCTGATCCTCGTACATGTAACTGATGGGGATGTTACTGGTCAGCTGCATGCGTTCATCGGCGCCGATAAACTCTATATGGTTACTGCCACGCAATGCTTGCATGGGGGTTTTACCATAGTCATAAACGGGTTTACAACGCACCCGCACGCGGGGAGCGCCCTCCAATGGCTCAATCTTACGGATCAGCATCAAAGGCTTAAAGTACCTGTTGTATTTATAAAAGCGTGGCGCAAAGTCGGTTACCCGATATTTGCCTTTCCGATAAGTAATCTCGGTACGGATAACATTGGTGTTTTCCAGGTAATATTGGTTTGACTCATAGCTCTCGTCATCAGGGAGAATAGAAAACTCACCGCCTTTCTCTTTATCCAATAATCCGCCGAAAACGAATGAACTGTCAAAATCGGGCCAGCACAGCCAGTCGATATTAGTGTTCTTGTTTACATGGGCCAGGTAAGCACAATTGCCCACCAAACCTGTTTGATAGAGGTGTTTTGCCATAGATGTATAGCTAACAACAGGAAATAGAATTTGTTGTCTGAACCCGGATTTATAGGATTTTTGGGATGGACAGGATATAATGAGCGGATAGGTTATCGTTTAATATTTTCTTATAAAAATTCTACTGTTAAATAAATCATCATCAATAAAGCCTCATCATTTTTAAAGCATCCTGTTCATCCCAAAAATCCTATAAATCCCAGTTCAGACAAACATTTTAGCTATAAAACTCCTTTTAAGGGCATGGAAACTACTACCTATCCAGGCAAACCATACCCTTTAGGAGCCACATGGGACGGCGAGGGTGTTAACTTTGCCATATTTGCAGATAACGCCACCGGCGTTGAACTTTGTCTGTTTGACAATAAAGACGCTAAGCAAGAATCGCAAAAGATTAACGTAACCGAGCGTTCGCACCAGATCTGGCATTGCTATTTACCCGATTGCAAGCCCGGGCAACTGTACGGCTTCCGCGTGCATGGGCCTTATGAACCCGAGAACGGTCACCGGCATAATCCCAACAAGTTGCTGATTGACCCCTATGCAAAGGCCATTGCCGGCAGCATCAACTGGAACGATGCCATGTTTGGCTACATTGTTGGTGATCCGCAAGCCGATCTGAGTTTCAGCGAGACCGATAGTGCGCCATTCATCCCAAAATCAGTAGTAATTGATAACGAGTTTGATTGGGAGGGCGATGAACCGCAGTACCTACCCTACCATCAGTCTATCATTTACGAAGCACATGTGCGGGGTTTTACCAAGCAACATCCGGATATCCCGGAAGAAATCCGTGGCAGTTACGCGGCCATTGGGCATCCCGTTACTATTCAATATTTGAAAGACCTGGGCATTACGGCCATAGAGCTGATGCCTGTACACCAATTTGTAAATGACCGCCACTTGCTGGAAAAAGGGCTTTACAATTACTGGGGCTACAATACCATCGGCTTTTTTGCGCCCGATGTTCGCTATTCATCCAGCGGTGTTGAGGGCGGTCAGGTAACCGAGTTTAAACAAATGGTAAAAGACCTGCACAAAGCTGGTATTGAGGTGATACTTGACGTAGTATACAACCATACCGGCGAAGGCAACGAGATGGGCCCAACACTTAGTTTTAAAGGTGTAGATAATTTTTGCTATTACCGGTTGGTTGAGGGCGATATGCGCCATTATATGGACTATACCGGCACCGGTAACACGCTCAACGCCAACCTGCCAAACGTGCTGCGCTATATTATGGACAGCCTGCGCTACTGGATCTTAGACATGCACGTAGACGGCTTTCGTTTTGATCTGGCCGCAACCCTGGCCCGCGAATTACATGAGGTGAATCGACTGAGTGCCTTTTTTGATATTATTCATCAGGACCCGGTGATCTCGCAAGTAAAACTGATTGCCGAGCCCTGGGACGTGGGCGAAGGCGGCTACCAGGTAGGTAAGTTCCCTTCGGGCTGGGCAGAGTGGAACGGAAAATTCCGCGATTGTATCCGCGATTACTGGCGCGGGGCCGATAGCATGTTGGGCGAGTTTGCACAGCGCTTTACCGGTAGCCCTGATTTATACCAGGATGATTACCGCCGACCAACTGCCAGCATCAACTTCATTACCGCGCACGACGGCTTTACGTTGAACGACCTGGTATCTTACAATGATAAACATAACGAAGCGAACGGCGAAGACAACCGCGACGGCGAAAGCCATAACCGCTCATGGAACTGCGGCGTTGAAGGCCCAACGGATGACGAAGCCATCAACCAACTACGCGAGCAACAAAAACGCAACCTGTTAACCACACTGTTCCTCTCGCAAGGCGTGCCCATGCTGGTAGCTGGCGATGAGTTTGGCCGCACACAAAACGGGAACAACAATGCCTACTGCCAGGATAACGAGATCTCATGGCTCAACTGGAAAGATGCGGATCAAAGCTTGCTCAAGTTTACCCGCAAGCTCATTCATTTTATGAAAGAGCATCCCGCCTTCCGTAGAAGAAAGTGGTTCCAGGGCTTGCCCATTAAAGGCAAAGGATTGGAAGACATTGCCTGGTTTTTGCCTGAAGGCACCGAGATGAGCGACGAGAACTGGAACCATGACTATGCCAAATCGCTCGGCGTGTTCCTGAACGGCAAAGGCATACATCAATTAGACCCAGAAGGTCATCAGATTGAAGACGATAACTTCTATCTCATCTTTAACGCCTATCATGAAGCTTTGGAGTATACTTTCCCCGAAAAAATCCGCGGCAAAGGCTGGATGAAAGTGATTGACACTGCCGAAGATGAGACCGAAGACCACCTGCTGGATCAAAAGGAGTCTATCTGCGTACAGGGCCGTTCGGTAGTGGTTTTACATCAACCTTTACCTAAAAAGTAAAACCATGCAAAGGAGAACGCCGGGAGTTAGATTTAATGCAGATGGAAAGGCCGAGGTTGTGCTATGGTCACCATCTGCACAAAAAGTTGAGATAATACTACTTAACGATCATAAAAAGATTGCATTAAATGGCGTAGACTTTGGCTACTGGGAGCTAACCACAACCGCAATCAAACCTGGCGGTTGCTATAAGTTTATGCTGGATAATGACAAAGAGCTGCCCGATCCCGCATCGCTTAGTCAACCCGATGGCGTGCATGGCCACTCTCAAACCATCGACCTAAAACAATTTAATTGGACTGATGGTAACTGGCAAAATCCACCACTGGATGATTATCTGATTTACGAGCTACACACCGGAACGTTTAGCACCGATGGTACTTTCAAAGGGATTGAGGAGCATCTGGACCATTTATTACAATTGGGCATAACCGCTATTGAGCTTATGCCCGTGGCCCAATTCCCTGGCGGGCGCAACTGGGGATATGATGGCGTCTATCCCTTCGCCGTACAAAATAGTTATGGCGGTGCCGAAGGCTTGATGCAACTGGTAAACACCTGCCACAACCACGGGCTTGCCGTGATACTGGATGTGGTGTACAACCACTTAGGCCCCGAAGGGAATTACTTTGGCGAGTACGGCCCCTATTTTACCTCGAAATATTGCACCCCCTGGGGCCCCGCACTCAATTTTGACGATACCTGGTGCGATGCCGTGCGCAACTATTTTATAGAGAACGCGCTGATGTGGTTCCGTGATTTTCATATCGATGCCCTTAGGCTGGATGCGGTACACGCTATAAAAGATTTTAGTCCGACGCATCTGCTACGTGAAATGAAACAGCGGGCGAATGAGTTGATGCCGGAGACCGATCGCACGCATTACCTTATTACCGAGGTTGACCTGAACGACAATCGCTTTATTGACACACTGGACAACCACGGCTACGGCATGGATGCCCAGTGGATCGATGAATTTCATCATGCATTGCGTGTAACCGCCGGCGGCGACAGGAATGGATATTATGAAGATTTTAATGGTATAGCGCATTTAGCTAAAGCTTATGAGGATGCTTATGTGTATGATGGCCAATTTTCGCCCACACGCAAACGGTATTTCGGCAGCAGCGCGGCAGGTTTTCCGGGGCGACAGTTTGTGGTCTTTTCCCAAAACCATGACCAAGTAGGCAACAGAATGCTGGGCGAGCGGAGCAGCCAGCTATTTAGTTTTGAAATGCAAAAACTAATGGCAGGTGCCGTGCTGGTTGCCCCTTTTGTGCCCCTGCTGTTTATGGGCGAAGAATGGGCCGCGCAAACCCCATTTCAGTACTTTGTAAGTCATACCGAGCCAGCGTTGGTGGAGGCCGTGCGCAAAGGCCGTAAAGCTGAATTTACTGCTTTCCACGCCGAAGGTGAAACCCCGGATCCACAATCTGAAGGCACTTTTAACCGTTCTAAATTGAGCTGGGATGAGTTAAACAGCGCCCATTCAGCGGTAATGTTTAAGTATTATCAAAAACTTATTTACTTACGTAAGAAACTGACTACCTTGCATATACTTAACCGAGAAAAACTAAAAGTCACCTTCAGCGAGGATAATAAAACCCTCCTGCTGCAACGCTGGCATGGCAATGAAAAAGTTTGCTGCGCCATGAATTTTTCAGACCAATTACAACAAATACAATTACCTGCAGATGCACAATGGCAGGTAAAATTAGATTCTGCCGATGCACAATTTGGCGGACCAACAGCATCGGCGCAGCCACAAAACCAAACCTTAAGCATCGGGCCGCAATCTATCGTCATCTACAGCAATTGAAAAATGTTTAATCCAAAGGACACCTACCGCATACAGTTCCATAAAGATTTCAACTTTAATCATTTTGAAAACATCATCCCCTACCTTGAAAAGCTGGGGGTAAGCACTATTTATGCCTCCCCCATATTCAAATCCGCACCGGGAAGCACGCATGGGTATGACGGTACCGATCCGCTGCAGATTAACCCCGAGATTGGCACATTAGCACAACTACGTCGCATCAGCAAAACATTAAAATCCAAAGGCATATCCTGGTTGCAGGATATTGTGCCCAACCACATGGCCTATCACCCTGATAATGCCTGGCTAATGGATTTGCTGGAAAAAGGGCCACGCTCGGCTTATAAGGATTATTTTGATACCGGCTTTAGCAGTGATCTGTATCTGGGAGCCATCATGGCGCCATTTCTGGGTAATGATTTGACAGACGTAATTGAACAGGGACAAAAACAAATCGCCTATCAATCAAACCGGCTGGTACTAAAATACGCTGATCATTTTTGGCCATTGCAGCTATCGAGCTATAAAACCGTTATTGAGACTATTAAACTAAAGGGAGACGTTTGGAAACAGCTGATAAACAGCATCAACGACGCAGAAAAACAAACCGAAACAGATCTTTATAATGAGTCGGCTAAGAATATAAAAAGCCAGTTAGCTGAAGTTCTTAAAAATGAATTGACGCAGAAAAACTTTGCATCTGCGTTAAAAAAAATCAGTCAGGATAAGGATTTCCTTACGGAGCTAGTTAATCAGCAGTATTACCGCCCCTGCAGCTGGAAGGAAAGTGATGCGCATATCAATTACCGCCGCTTTTTTACGGTAAACGGTTTGATCTGTCTCAACATTCAGCATCAGCAGGTATTTGATCATTTCCATCAGTTCATCGCCTCGCTGATTAAAGAAGGCATTTTTCAGGGCCTGCGCGTAGATCATATTGACGGCCTATACAACCCAACCCAATACCTGGAACGCCTGCGCAAACTTTGCGGACCAGCTGTTTACATCATCACCGAAAAGATATTAGAACAAGGCGAGGAGTTACCAACCAACTGGCCTATCCAAGGCAGCACCGGCTATGATTTTCTGGCTGCGGTTAATAATCTGCTCACCAATTACGACGCAGAAAACCAGTTTACCACGTTTTATCATGGACTGACGCATAACTATACGCCAACACAAAATCAGATAGAGGAAAAGAAACGCCTCATCCTCACCCAGCACATGGCTGGCGAGTTGGAAAACTTGCTGAATCTACTACTAAAATCGGGCCTGGTAAATGATCAAAAGCTAACCAATACCGAACTGAAACAATGCCTGGCAGAGCTGCTTATTAAATGCCCGGTATATCGTTATTACGGCAGCTCATTACCACTAAAAGGCGAAGAAAAAGCGGCCATAAAAGACCTGTTCAAACAAATCAGTCAGCAAAAACCCGAACTGAGCAAAGCCGCCGACGTGTTGTCTGACCTGTTTATCAAAAAGACTGATCATCCCGGAAAAGCTGCCGAATTTTACCAGCGCTGTATGCAGTTTAGCGGTCCGCTGATGGCCAAAGGCGTAGAGGATACACTGATGTACACCGATGCCCGTTTTGTGGGACATAATGAAGTAGGCGATTCGCCCGATGCTTTTGGCCTAACGGCCGATGAATTTCATCAGTTGATGCTGGACCGGCAAAAGCACTGGCCACTGGCTCTAAACGGCACCTCTACCCACGATACCAAACGCGGTGAAGGCGTACGTGCACGACTAAATGCCTTGACGGCCATGCCCGATGATTGGCTGAAAACCGTACGCAGCTGGCAAAAGCAAAACCGCAGCCTGAAGCAGAATAACACGCCCGATGCCAGCGATGAATATTTTATTTATCAAACACTCATCGGCATCCACCCTATGCCCGGCCAACCGGCAGATGATCTGCCACAACGCCTAACAAACTACTTGCAAAAAGCCCTGCGCGAAGGCAAGCAACACTCTGACTGGGAGCAGCCAAACGAAGCCTACGAACAAGCCGCCATTAAGCTGGCCCTATCCGTAATTGATCAACAAGGCCCAACATGGCCTGCTTTTGAAAAGCTGCTAAACCAAGTGGCCGATTTCGGCATCATCAACTCGTTGGCCCAAGTGTTGCTAAAATTCACCTGCCCCGGCGTGCCCGATGTTTATGAGGGCTGTGAATTATGGGATTTGAGTTTGGTTGACCCTGATAACCGCCGCCCGGTTGATTATCCGTTAAGAGATCAATTAGCAGAACAGCTTAAGAGCATGCGTCTCCAACAACTTTGGGACGATCGGTACAATGGCCAGATCAAACTATGGCTCACCCAGCGGCTTTTCATTGAAAGAAAAAACCAGACGTTGTTATTTGCCGAGGGAGATTATCTGTCTCTCCAAATTGAGGGTATGTATAAAAATCATGTGCTGGCTTTTGCGCGACAATACCGGCATACATGGTATATCAGCATCATTCCGCTTAATCTGGGCGTACTGGCCAAACAACAAAAGAAAGCACTGCTTAAAATTGATTGGGCCGATACCAAAGTCCTGCTGCCACCGGGCGCACCTGAAGCTTTTGAGAACCTGCTAACCGGCGAGAAAGCCAGCGGCAAGGGCGGCATACCCATTAGTAAGGTATTTAACCAATTGCCATTGTCACTGCTCAAATTAGAGCATAACAATAATGGCCGAGCAGCCGGCATGCTGATGCATATTACCTCGCTGCCATCGGCCTATGGCATTGGCGATCTGGGTACGGGCGCGCGCGCTTTTGCAGATCTGTTACATCGCACAAATCAAAAATACTGGCAGATGCTGCCACTCGGTCCGCTCAATGAGCAGGGGCTATATTCGCCTTACAGCTCATGGTCTGGCATGGGTGGCAATATCCTGCTGATTAGTCCGGAGGGGTTGGTTGATGATGAGTTGATCAATGCTGATCTGTTAAAAATAGAAGCCGATGGCTATCAGGTAGATTATGCCTGGGTAGAAAACTTTAAAAGCTCGCTATTTGATATTGCCTGGCGGAATTTTAAAGCGGGCAGTGCGCAACATCTACAGTCATCGTTTGATGATTTTTGCAAACAAGAAGCCTATTGGTTGGATGACTTTGCCCTATATGCCCAACTCAAACAACATTACCAGCAACATGCGTGGTACGAGTGGCCCGAGCCATTTAAACTACGCGATGCCAAAGCGCTGAAAAAGTTTACAGGCGAGCATGCCGATCAGATCCATCAAATCAAATTCCTTCAGTTCCTCTTTGCCCGCCAATGGCATCGGCTTAAAACCTATTGCAACGGCCTGGGTATTGAACTGTTTGGTGATCTGCCATTCTACGTCAGCTATGATTCTGTTGACGTTTGGGCGCACCGCGATATTTTTAGTTTAGATGACGAAGGAAAAGTGGAGTTTATGGCCGGCGTACCGCCAGATTACTTCAACTCCAACGGGCAATTATGGGGTATGCCGGTTTTCCGCTGGGACAGGCTCAAAGCCCGCGGTTATGATTGGTGGCTGCAACGCATTCGCAAAAACATGGAGCTGTATGATCTGCTTAGGATCGATCATTTCCGGGCATTTTCTGCCTATTGGGCTGTACCTGCTGGCGAGAAAACCGCTATCAACGGCAGCTGGCAACCGGGACCAGGTAGTGATTTGTTTAAAGCCATTCAGAAAGATTTGGGCGAGCTACCTTTTGTAGCCGAAGATCTGGGCGATATTGACGATGCTGTTTATCAACTGCGCGATGAGTTTAACCTGCCGGGTATGAAGGTTTTACAATTTGCCTTCGGTGATAATTTGCCTTACTCGCCTTATATTCCGCATAATTATACGGCAAATCATTTGGTTTATACCGGCACGCACGATAACAATACCACCATTGGCTGGTACCGGCAAGATGCAGATAAGGCCACCCGCAAGCGACTAAAAAAATACACCGGCCTAAAAGTTGACGACGAAAACATCCACAAAGTAATGATTGGCATGGCAATGAACAGTGCGGCACGCATCTGCATCATCCCTATCCAGGATTGGCTGGGGCTTGACGAACGTGCCCGCATCAATACCCCTGCAACGGTAAAAAACAATTGGGTGTGGCGGTTGGAGAAAAATCAGCTAAAAAAACTGCCCTTAAAACGAATGTTAAGGCTGACAAAGCTTTCGGGAAGGTAAATATAGGAATAGCACCCCAACATGTCATGCTGAGGAACGAAGCATCTCTGAGGACTATTCTATTTGCTTGTCCTTAAAGATTTTTCGCATTCGCTCAGAATGACATAGACTAATTACGATCACAGCACCAACTCCCGGTGCAACTTCTCCAATGTCTCTTGCGGGTCAACACACAACCCAGGGTGCACCTTTGAGCTTTGCACTACCGTGCTGCGGGTTGCGGTTAGCCAACGGAAACGGGAAGCATCATCCAAACGGGCAATGGCGCCGCCATCTTTACTGCCGCAGCATATCTGCCCGAAGGCGTGCAGGTGTTGTTTGATCTCGTCAATATCAATCACCGTGGTAAAGCAGCCTAAACGCTGCTCGTTAAGCGTAGACATGCAGCTGAGGAACTTACGCTTTGGACAATACAAAATAACGCCCACGTTAATGAACTCCTCGCGCTCTACACGGGGTACAATACGCACAACGGCATACTCAAACAAGTATCTCTCTGGCATCATTTGCTTGTTGAACAAAAATTTGAGACGCGGCTACCCTCGTCTCCAAAAACTGTGCGTAAACGTTTCTTAATTCTTCAGGAGTGGCATCGTTACCATCCCAGTGCAGCCAATCATCGGGCACAAGGGCTACAATGCTGCGGATGGTTTCTGGTGTTAATATGGCTTTAAACTGTTCGTCAACCATTTCCAGCTCGGTAGCATAACCCAGCATCACGTGGTCTTTAATCATAGCAAACGGACTGCGGGCACGCTCTTCCCAATCCTGCCATGAGTGATGAAAGTAAAGCGATGCGCCATGATCTATCAGCCACAACTCACGATGCCAGGTCAACATATTGGTGTTACGGGCGGTGCGATCAACATTAGTAATCAACGCATCCAGCCAAACTATCTTTGAAGCAGTTTCGGCATCGGGCTTAGTAACGGCCTGATCATAAGTGATAGCTCCTGACAAGTAATGCAGTGCCAGGTTCAAACCCACGCTGGCTTTCAGCAAATCCTGAATTTCCTCATCAGGCTCAGTACGGCCGAAAGCAGTATCCAGATTAGCAAAAACTAACTCCGGCACGCGGAAACCCAGCGCGCGGGCAATCTCGCTGCCAATCAGCTCGGCAATCAAGGCTTTTACCCCCTGACCAGCTCCGCGAAATTTGAGCACGTATAAAAAACCGTCGTCTGCCTCGGCAATTGCCGGCAACGAGCCACCTTCGCGCAGGGGCGTTACATAGCGGGTTACGGTTACGGTGCGTAGTTGTGGAATGGCCATCAGCCGCAAATATATTAAAATACCGCTACGCGTGATGATGTGCAATAGCCTTTGTATTCACAGGCGCAGCCTTCGCCGGACGTCGGGCCGTATCGCACTGTTTAAGCATTTTCAGCTCGGCCACGATGATAAAGCTCACGATGACCAGAAAATCCCAGGAGCTGATCTTCTGATAGTTCACCACCGTCCAGTTATGGTGTTGATAGGCGTATTTCCAGGCACCTAACCGTGTAGCAATATTCTCGGCCAGCCAGATAAAGAAGCCTATGAGCATAAAAGAAAGAATAACCGGCATGTGATAAACAGAATCTTTCAGCCTGAAATAAACGGTGGCTTTGCGAAAGAAATACAGTATCGGCACGGCAATAAAATACCGCAGATCTGTTATAAAATGATTGGTAAAGAAATTAATGTAAATGAGTGCGCCGAGCACACGTGCAGCCGTGGCGGATGGCCAGCCCTCAATCCTGACATCCAGCCTGCGCCAGGCCTGGCACAAATAACTGGCCACGCTGGCATACATAAACCCGCTGTAGAGGGGCACACCACTAATTTTAGCGTAAGCAAACTCTGGGTATGACCATGAGCCGATGTGTACTTTCTCCAACTCCATCAGCAGACCCAGCAGGTGAAAAATGCAGACTACCAACAACTCATCAGCCGTTTCTATGTGCAGGCGAAACATAACCAGTTGAATAGTAATGCAGGCAATCAGCATAAAATCATACCGGGGCAACACGCCGGTAAACAGGTGAGATAGCGCCAGCATGCTAAACACCAGCACCGGAAACAGGCAGGCCAGGCTTTGCTGCCAACCAAAAACAAACAGATGGCGGATAAAGGTTTTCATAACGGCTACGGTTTAGGCCGCATCCAAAGCCAAAATTTGTGCTTTATATTTTTGCGGCAATAAGGCATTTTTAAACGGACGCTCCCAACGTAGCGACCGGAACAAACGGTAAACCAATAACACCGGCTTTAAAATAACCACGCGACCCATTCCCAGCAATTGGCGCACTCGCGGCGCCAGTAGCATCTGTTGCACCTGCTTCATCACAAAGTACCGGAGACCGCCCAGATGCTTGCGATACTGGCGATACAGATCGGCGGTAAAATCACTACAGATCAAATCATTATCCAGATGACCTTGACGCATCCCCACCCATTCCTGATAGTTTTGCGGCAGTCCTTGCAGTTGCATGCGGGCGCCTACCCGATAGAAAACATCAAACACCTCCTGTTTTTCGGCATCAGTTAGTTTACGGTCCAACAGTTCAAAAGAACGGATAGAATAATCAATCAGCATAAACAACACGTCTCGATAGGCCCAATCTGGTATTTTAGCGCCACGGCTCTGCTCAACTCCCTGATGGATGGCGGTGATTTGGTCTATGGCCCGATGAGCTTCATCCAGATCGGCAAAGATGATGCGCCGCGCATAAGCAACCGTTGAAAAAAGCCTGCCCAGCGGATCTGCCGGTAGTTTACCGGTAAAGTATAGCCAATCTACCGCCTTGTTCAGTGCAAACTCTGCGGCCGAACCGGCGAATATGAACAGTACCACATCGGCTCTGCCCCATATTTTGCGTACAACAGAATTGGTGCTTACAAAATTGCTCATTAATACATTGCTGTTTTAGCCGGTACTTTCTTGCCCGTTTGCGACCACTCCAGTACCATCATTACAAAAATACCCCAGGTGTAAGCTTTAATATCTCCCCATGAAAAACCTGTACCCAGAATAAGTTTGGCCGTTGTAGAATTTTGCAGCTCCAGGTTATAAATCAGGTGATAGTATTGCGATGTCTCTACAGCATAAGCAAACAGCAGCACACCCAGGCCCAACCATCCGTAAGGTATTTTGAAGAAACTTTTAATAGCACAATAGATCAGCATCACCACAAAAAAATCGCCTAGCACAGGGCGCACAAAGTCATCATGAGCAAAAGCAGCTATCATGGCTTCTACGGCAAACAAAACGAGGGTCCAACTGAAGAACCGTGGGCTGAATCTAAACATATAAAGTACTTTGAAATTCAAAGTTATTGCAAACACAAATAGAAAACAAGAACTATCTTCAAAATACTTTATTCCTAAAAAGAATATATAGATTATTTCAGGCTGATATTGAACACATCACGCAAGGCCCGTTTAGCTGCATGATAGCCACACATGCCGTGCACACCCCCACCCGGTGGCGTAGATGACGAGCAGATATAAAGCCCCTTTGCCGAGGTTCTGTAAGGCGAACTGCGCAATACAGGACGGGTAAATAGCTGACCAATATCAATTGCGCCGCCGTTAATATCGCCACCAATATAATTGGGATTGTATTCCTCCATCTGATGGGTGTTGAACGTATGCCGGGCCAGAATCAGGTCTTTAAAGCCCGGAGCAAAGCGCTCTATTTGTTGCTCTATAATGCCGGTCATGTCTTGAGTTGATCCTGCCGGCACATGGCAATAAGCCCAGGCCGTGTGTTTGCCTTCAGGTGCGCGTGATGGATCAAACAAACTTTGTTGTGCCACCAATACAAATGGTTTCTCTGGATGCTTTCCCTGCCACACTTGTTGCTCGCCTAAAGCAATCTCATTAAAAGTACCGCCCAGGTGCACGGTACCCGCTTGCCTTGCTCCTGCTGACTTGAAGGGAACCGGACCATCCAGCGCCCAATCCATTTTGAAGACGCCCATGCCATAGCGGTATCGTTCAAGCTGCCATTTATAGATAGATGAAAATTTGTGACCGGTTATTTGCAGTAATTGCCGCGGAGTAATATCAAACAATATGGCTTTGGCCGATGGTAACTGATTTAAATGGGTGATATAGGTACCGGTTTGCAGCGCGCCGCCCAGGAATCTAAAATGAGCCAGCAAGGCATCAGCAATACTTTGTGAACCGCCCTTGGGTAGAGGCCAACCTTTCAGGTGTCCGTTAGCCAGCAAAACCAGCCCAATAGCAGATGTGGCTATTTTATTAAGCGGCAAAATGCTGTGCGCTGCCATTCCGGCAAAAAAGCCTTTTGCTGTTTCGGTATTGAACTTTTTAGCCAGCACGGTTGCCGGTTGTAATCCTTTCAACCCAAAGGAGGCCATTGCTAACGGATGTTGCGGCACGCTCAGCGGACCCAAAGCATCGGCTGCTATAAGTGGCCAGTTTTTCACTAAGGGCGCCATTAATTGTTGATACACTAAAGCATCAGCGCCCAGCGTGGCAGCAGTTTGAGTAATGGATTGCTGCAATGTAGCTTCGCTTCCATCATCAAAGGGATGGGCGGCGGCAATCTGCGGAAAGATATATTCCAGTCCGTAATTGCTCAGCGGCAGCGTTTCAAAAAAAGGTGAGCCCTCCGCCAGCGGATGGATAGCCGAACAAACATCGTGCTTAAAACCAGGCAGCGTTAGCTCCTGCGTACGCAGGCCACCGCCGGGCTGGTCTTGCCCTTCAATCAGCAAAACAGATAGCCCCTGCTGCTGCATTAGTATAGCAGTTGCCAGCCCGTTCGGACCGGAGCCTACCACAATGGCGTCATATTCAGTTTTAGCAACAGGCATATCTTTCAGCTGATAGCTTCAAAATTAAACTTAAAACGCATTTTACACATTTTTTACTTTTACAAACAGCTGCGGGCGGGATATGTTAACTAACTTGCGCTTGTTGTTTACCTAAAATTCTGCCCGTCATGCAATCAGAACCGATGTATCTGGCCGCCCGTGTTGTAGCGCCACAAGTTGAAGCCCATTTTGCCGTTCAGGTGCAAAACGCGCGACAAGCTGGTTTTGAAAACCTGGCCAGCATACCCAATCTATCGATAATTGAAAACATTATAGATGCGGCCTTTTGGGCCAGTTTGCTGCGTGAGGAAGGGCATCCGCCTAAAATTTCTATTGCCATATTGAAACCTTCGCAGGCGGGTAATCCGCTGGTGCTGGCCAATAAGCTACGCCTTACCCCACATAATCTAACCAAGCTGGCACCTGCTGTAGAGCAACCTGGTATACACCTGGGCGCCTGGTGCGATGAAGAAGGTATTTACATTTGGGGCACCACGCACCGCATACCTGGCCTTTGTTTTGTGCTAGAAGTAGTTGAACCTGGACTGCTGGTTATTAAACACAAACACTTAGACGGATTTGGCAAGTTTGTTAACGTAGCTGTTTTACAGGGCGACCAGATCAAGATGGTTGACGAGCAAAACACCGCGCTGAGCGATTGCCCGGATGTACTATCGTCATTAATGGCCATGCCATTGCCTGGTATGAACGGCGAATCTTTAAACATACTGATTGAAATTGCCGCCAGCATGCGCTCGCACAACCGCGGCGGACTGGTACTGATTGTACCGAATGATGATGAAGAGTGGCGCAGTTCAATCATCAACCCCATATCCTATCCTGTTACGCCGCGCTTTACCGGCATTTCTGAACTGATGCAGCAGGATAAACAAAACCGCAGTAAGTTGGAATGGCAGCAGGCCATGCGCAACGCTATAGACATTATTGGCGGTTTTACCGCTGTTGACGGCGCAACCATAATTAACCGCAGCCATGAACTACTGGCCTTCGGCGCCAAAATAGCCCGGGCCGAGCTAAGCATACCCGTAACCCAGATGCTGGTAACCGAACCAACCACAGATGGCACCGCCAGCTACATACACCCCGCCCAAAACGGGGGCACCCGGCACCTGGCGGCAGCCCAGTTTGTGCACGATCAGCATGGAGCCATGGCAATGGTAGCCTCGCAAGATGGACATTTTACCATTTTTGCCTGGTCTGAAAACCTACAAACGGTACACGCGCACCGCATCGATATTTTATTGCTGTGATGGTTTTAACGATCTGGCTGGGGTAGTATTCTTTATAAAGATAACTCCGTCATAACTATCTGCCAGCCGGTGTTCAACATAGCTAGGGGCATTGTATTCGGCTCCGTAGAAAGATGATGGTACTTCTTTATCTAGAAAGTTTTTGATAACCGGGTTGGCTGATGCACTTTTGAAATCAAGTATAAAGTTTGCCGCGCTGCACTTTGAAAACACGTTGCCGGTAGCATCGGCTTTAGCGGGCGCTATTGGCACAGCTACATATTTCATAGTTTGCATGTCAAATGACCTCATAGCGCCATCATAAAAGTCAAAACCCACGGCATAATAAGCCTCGCCAAACGTTTTAGCCAGTCGCATACCCATGCGGTTATGCCCTTCGCTACCTGATGATTTGCATATATGTTGATTATGTGCCCATATCATCATCTTTTTATGTCCCGTTTGGTTGTATATCCATTCGCAGTTTTCGGCCATGTATTTATCCCTTACATTGTCTTGCCGGGCAGGGAACAACTTAGAATAGGCTCCCACATAATCAAAGCACTGCTGCATTTGCCGCACATAATGCTGATATAAAGCCAATTTACCCGGATCTGCTTTATTAAAACTGATCTTACTTAATTCACCTAAGGCTGCCTTTACCGATGCTTTATCTGTTTCAGTTAAGGGGTGCCCATATTTGCGCATTGCGCTAAAACCGCTATCTAAAACAGGTGTAAGCTGATGGTTTGCCGTTAAATACTGTTTAACCGGCTCAACCATAAAATAAGCAAGTTTCAAATCACATCCCCAAAAAGTTACTTTATTTTCCGGCGTTTGTGTATCGTTATAAGTCTTTATCCATTCGGCCATATCGGCAACTTCTTGTGTCATCCAGGCTCTGATGCCCAAACCCACAAGTCCCTGGTTAAGGCTATTTTTACCGTATAGCACATAATCATTCATTTGCTGCGCGCCGGCAAAGTCGCCTTCTATTACAAAAGTTTTAACGCCCAGCTCTTTCACCAGCAACACCAGCATCCGGTGTTTAAACGTAAAAAACTCATGGGTGCCATGTGTAGCTTCGCCCAAGCCAAAGATTTGCTTGTCTTTCAAGATAGCTTTCAACGGCTCCAGATCAGCAAAACCAGTGTCAGGCTCAACAGTTCGGAGCGGAATCAGTTGGTGGTTGAGTGCATCGGTTAAATCTGGGCCATTTTGTGCGTTTGCTAAAAACGGCATACCCATAAAGAGTATAAAGGCAAGCAGTTTAGTAACTTTTAGTGTCATAAGATTTGGTTGAAAGCATTATGACGTTATTTCTACTAAAAAAGTATAAATGATAAAAGAAACCACCTAACCTCTCCTCACCACAAAATAGGGCTGATCAATTAAATGACTACCCAACCCAGGATAATTAATAGTTGTCTCTGGCAGCTGGTTAACCTTAAAATAGTATTGTAACGGGTAAGGCGAATTAGTATACTCAGCCGGGATGGTGGCTTTGCCAGTTACCCCCTCCAAGAGCATATCTACTGATTGGAACCGCTCACCCTGATTGACATGGCGATAGCACAACTGAACCGATTGCGGCACTTTTTCAAACTTAATGGTGACAGGTAAGGTGTCGCCAGGTTTAAAATGAGATGGTGCCTGATGATTGGCCGTTACCAAATGCGGCAAAGCAGGTGTAATACAGGTGACAATTGCCGCTTCTGCATGGGGCGCACGGGCGCCCTCAGGCTTTTTAGCTTCGTTGAGCATTTTGGCCATAAAGGCAATGTCATCATCAATGGCAGGCAAACGGTCTAACCAATGACCGCGCAAAAATGCTTCCGGCCCGGCTGTTACATCTTTCTGGTAAACGTTGCGGGCACGTTCGGCCAAATCAGCCCAGTGCTGGCGGGCTGTGCGATATAGCTTAAGCGCTTGCTGCAAGGCTTCGTAATCTCCACTTTGCTGATAGATGCCGAATAATACGCCAGATCGCATCTTAGCGGCAAAGAACCGACCCAAGCCTATTTGCATCCAAACATCTACCGTCATACGGCGGTACTCGGCACTGTTTTTATTTAATACTTTGGCATCGGCATCTTTTAGTCCTTGCTCGGCATTCAACGCGTGATTTTCCAACCAGGTGGCTACGTCAATAGGCGAGTATTTACCACTGCGCGATGTCTTGAGTAATTCATCAGCACACTCGTTAACAGTAGAGAACATCAGCGGATCAAGTGGTGATGTTAGGCCAAAAACTGCCGGTTTAGGAGTATCGTAATAAGGATTTTTTACCTCTGGTCGTGAAATACCCTGGTTGGTATACATTTCGGGCCAGTAGTTGTTGTTGCCGGCAGAAGGATCATGCGCGGTAGTGATGGTCGGTAAAATACGCGTAGCACTGGCTAGTGCCTTGCCTACCCCATCGGCGCCAGCGCCAAACTGGTGTTTTAAATAGCGATGCCAAACATCGGCGTCCGTATCCGGATTATATAGCGTTCGGCCGAATACCCGCAAGCTGTACTCATACTTTTGCCAATCCCAATGCGGCTTCAGGCTGGCATCGGCATAGCCGCACCTATCTCCTGCAATACCAGATCCTCTGCGACCTTTGAATGATAATGGTTCCATCAACTCTACGCCGGCACTGCCGCAGAAACTAAACGCGCGCGATTGCGCCGCGCCTGTGAGCGGATCGCCCCAGAGCAGCAGGCGCTGGGTGCCCGGCCAAATGCGGTGTACGATATCGTACTTACGATCCTCCTTCAACAGATCGCCATAACCATAGCGGGTAAAACTGCGCGAGCCCGAGCTGAGGTTATACATACCGTTGGCTTTTTTGCTAGGCACCGGAATTTCTTCTTTACGGATATCTGTCTGATGATAAGGCATCCCCATGTGCTCTGCCCAATATTTAGGGGTAACGGTGATGGGTACGCCTACAGAGAGTGCGGTATTCAGCATTTCATCATCAATCCCTTTGGCGTGCATGTCTATAGATACTACGCGACCGCAATCGGCCACGCCCTGAAAAATGGTTTTCCAGAAATCATAGCTACCCTCGGCCACACCGGCTTCACCATGAATGCGCAGGGTGATACCGCTAATTGCCGGACAAGCCTTCAGCAAAGCCTTAACAGCAGCACCACAATAGGCAGCATGATTCTCTTTGTTTAGTCCCTTGATGTTGTAATTGGGGTTAGGACTGTGCAGCCACTCATAGCCATGCATCCACAAACCCAGTTGAAACTGCATCCCACGTTTTACCGTCTCCTCGCTGATATAGCGCAGCATGCGCAAGTTATTGTCGCGCTCGCTATCTGCCAATTCGGGTACGTGTACGTTAAAACCAGGCACATCCATCAGGAACGGATAGGCGAAAAGAAAATAAGCATCAATAACGTTTTGTAAGTTATCATAGCCTATGCCAAGGCTCAGGTTAAACTTATTATAGCGCTGTGTGGCCAGCATGGTGAGATATTCGGGCCACATCTGTTTATCGTTAAACCAAGGTTTATCTTCAACATTACTTACAAACAAGCGGTTAAGGCTGCGCACCCGGTTGGCTGGTTTTTCAATAACAGCTTTGGTTTGATGCAGCGACGCCAGTGGCGATGCGGCATACTTTACGCGGTCGGCCAATTCGAGCAGGGCGTAAACCAAGCCGCGTTCATCATGCCCGGCGGCCAACAGCACAGGTCTGCCCTTGAATTTTACAGGCACCAGGGCTAGCGCTTCGGAGGTTGCCGGCATAGTTGCGTTTGCAGCCTTCAATAAGGTTTGAACCGATGTTGAGCCAGCAGCAAGAATTAGCAGGTTACCGGCCGCAGCCTCGCTTACTGATTTGACATGTTGAACCTTGATATTTTTCGCAGTAAGGCTTTTAGTCAGTTCTAAGATTGCCCATTGCGCAGCAGCCGATGCGGCTACCCCATCAACAGGATCTGAAATAATGCTAACGCCACCAGCAGCAGCAAAAGCTAAACCTGATATTGACAGCCCAGCCACAGAAACACCGGCCAGTTTTATAAAATGCCTGCGACTAACGTCCGCGCCCAGGCTTTGAGGCATGGTCAATTTGCTCATAAAAGTTTTGAGTAGGTTTTATTGGTATGAGCAATTTAGGGAAATATGCGGTTAGTGGAGTTTTATAGCGGAGGTGTTACAATAATCTTACGGGGTTAAGCCGAGGCTTCCTTGTATTTGGATATCGCTTTCTCAACCCTGGAGGTGGTTAGCCTGTACTCCAAATAAAACAAACCTATGTATAAGAATAATACCCAAATAAAATTATAATCACCATCGGCAGGATTTATCATAATATTATGCACGATAGCTGCAATTGGCAGGATAAATATTAACAAATAGAATAAAGATACCGCTCCGAGCCGTACCTGGTAATAATTAGCGCCGGGGTCTTGGGGGATTTTAATGATGAGCTTAGGAACAAGCCTTTCCAGAGAAGAGCGTATGCGGGTAAACTGCACACCATTCTTTCCTTCAAACCCATGAAAGTATTTATCAGTACCTATATCAGTTGATGAAACATACAAATCCAAGGGACGTGTTCTTTTCAATGCCATTTTGCGCAAAGCCTGTTCTAGTTGGCGCTGATCGGCTGCGCTTGTTTGTATCTTTTTAAAATAGATCATATTGTGATAGGTTTAGTATACAGGTTTATTCCAGCATCATCGCATCATCGGTTTCATCAGTCAAACTCAACTGAATGGAGTCACTACCGGCAATACCTTCTATGGAGCCGGCAATATGTGCGGCGTTGAGGAGTACTTTTTCCAATTGTTTCTCGCGGGCCTTCCACATTTTTTCCATGGCGTCACGTTCGCGCTGGATGGAGGTACGCATACTCATGTAGCCCTCGCGGATAGCTTTCCATTGTTCGTTAAACTCGCTACCGGTCAGGTAGTCATACAGCAGGTGCATTTTATCGCCCTTGTTCTCTTGCGAGCGGGCCTGGTTAGACAGGCGGATAATACCGTCACGCAGCACATAGGCCACCGCTTTCACCTCCTCAAAAGAGCAAACCCACACGCCATCAACCTGGCCAAAGCTGTCCATGCCTTTGGGGTAGCATTGGCTTACAATAACGGCCACGTCTACGCCAATACTGCGCATATCTTTCTTCAGTTTCTCAATCCAATCGTTAGAGAACTCTTTGGTACGTTTGCTCTCATAAATAATGCGACCGCACTCCTGCCCAAACTGGTTACGGATAGTTTGCACACAATCGGCACCACGAATGCCTTTACCTACCTCGGCGATAACATCAAACGGAAAATATTCGCGCAGCAATTCTTCCAGTATCAGTTCCTGTACTTCGCCCTGTAGCTGCATGGAGCCTTGCTCGGCTTTGCGCTTCATCTCGTCAACCAGTTTTTTCTGGTCTTCCAACTGCTTTTCCAGCTCGCGCTGTTTCAGCAGATATTCGGTATCCTTAAGGCTATATTTCTCGGCTTCCTGCTTGCGAATCTGTTCGGCCAGTTCATTACGTTGCTCCTGCAAGCGGCGTTGCGTATCAATCTCCATTTCCTCCTCACGGCGTTTCAGGCCCTCTTCTTTTTGCAGAAACTCCAGCTCTTTCTGGCGCGATAATTTGAGTTTTTCATCACTCTCTTCTTTTGATCGCTGTAAAAGCGTGAGTTGATTCTCGTAATCGGTAGCAATGGTACGGCGCAGGCTTTCTTCCATGTTGCGCTGTAGCTCTTGTTTTTCTTTTACCAGGCGTTGCTCAAATATTTCCTGCTGCTGGCGCTCTTTGGTTTCAAATGCCTTTTCGCGTTGTTTAAACTCCTGCTCTTTCTGTGTAATAAAGCCCTGCATTTGCTGACGCAGTTCCTTTTTATAATCCTCATTTAACGCTTCTTCTAACGGGAAATTGGTTCCGCACGACGGACATTTTACTTCTGTTGCCATTTACTAAAGATATACCAAAAACTAACAATCGCCTGCCATGTAAATACACAAGCGCGTAAAAACGCAAAAATACCGTGATTTAACGGTAGACCGGCCATACCAATAACATTTACTTTGAAAAACTTTTTAACAGGCAGCTCTAATAGCGCTGCCTATCAGAAACCGGCATTTATTGCAAACACCCTATATCTACTTTTTGAAAAACGAAACGGCTCTTTTACAGGCCGTTTTATGTTTTAAGCGTAAATAATTTCCTCATTAAATTATCGTAATCGTTTTATTACAACAATGCAAAATGATATCATTTTATTAAATTGCGATGGATTTTATTTCATAATTTGAAACCAAATTCGCCGTTTATTATAAATAAATAAACCAAAACCTTATTGAACATCTTAACCAACATCTACATCTAGTGAAAAAAATCTTCAAGAAATCAGGCACGCTGCTGACGGCACTGGTGATCTTAGCGTCGGCTCAGAGCTGTAAAAAGGCAGGGATCAGCGACGATCCCAAACCTACATCAAGCGATGGATTGCCCACAACCGCGGTAGTGGGCGCAGAAAATCTGGCACAGTGGAAAACCTACAAGGCAAGCCCCACCAATTCAGCTTTTAACTGGGTATTAATAGGTGACTCTTATACTCAGGGTAATTATTACGCCTGGAAATTATTTTACAAAGTGTTAAACGACGGCTATGCTGATGGCGGCTCCGGCTATTGTAGCTTTAGCCGTGTAGACGATGAAGGCCTCCACATTATGGACCAGTCTATAGACCCGAATATATTATACTGTACCTATGACTATGCTAAATGGAATTACACCCGTGAGAAAACCATTGGCCCGGACGGATGGGTAACCAACACAACGGCAACCAACGCTACCATAACCGTTACATCTAAAGAAGCGGTTAACACGATGACCATAGTTTACGAAAAACCAACTACGGCCGAAAGTTTTAGATACCGCGTTAATGGCGGCACATGGACAACGGTTAATCTTGCCGCTAATACAGCTACCTCAATTGGCAACACCGTAGTTGATGTAAGCACTGCAGGTGACAATTTCACGGTAGATATAGACCCATTAAGCGTAGGCATGAACTTTTGCGGTGTAATTAGCAAGTGGGGCGGTAATAAAATGATGATGGACAAATGCGGAATATCTGGCGCCAGGGCAGACTACCCAGCTCAGAACGATGAGTGGAACCAGTCTATGCAATTGCTTGCTCCTCAGGGCGCACTGATCCAATACGGTGTTAATGAGCAGATCCAGGATATTGATCCTGCTTATTATAAAACCAGCGTGCAAAACATCATTACCAAACTGCGCGCTATATCGCCTAATTGTGATATTATTCTGATGAGTCCGCCGCAAACAGTGTACGAAACTTCTGACGCGCCAAGAAAATACAAACAAGCCGATTATGCTAAAGTGCTATACCAGCTTTCGCTTGATAATAAAACGGCTTATGTTAATCTTAACGTTGCTTTCGGTTCGTTTGCACAGGCCTCTGCCAATGGCTTGTTCAACGCTGACCGTACCCACCCAAGTGATACGGGCGGCGATTTGATAGCCAATACCATTTATTCGGCATTGAAGAAATAAGAAGAACCTGGATTAAACGAATTTTTGGAATTAACAGGATCTGTATATCAAGCGTACAAACTCATTTAATCATATATAAAAAAGAAGGCCCCTTAATTGGGGCCTTCTCTGTTTGTCTCAACCATGATCTTTATGATTCACGGCAGCTAATTTTATGTAATTATTTGCATCCTGTTAATATTAATAATTCGTTTAATTCTGGTTCATACTTTTATCGTCTTTCAACTTCCTCATCAACTCAGTACCCAGCAAGGCGCTAACCATATCATTAGTACCACCCTCTTTACCGGTAATCAGAATTTCTGGTACCAGTTTCACACCGTTGCTGGCCAGCGCTTCGGCTACGCGTACGATGGCATATTGCTCTGTACCCATGGCTTCGGTTTTCTGCTTGGTTACTTCGGCTTCGGCCAAACCTATCGCTTTAATTTTACCGGCATCAGCGTTACCGTTAACCTCTGTTGCCAGGGCATTTGCTTTTGAGTTGATAGTTTGCACCTCGGCATCGGCCTTTGCGTTAATGGTTTTAGACTCTGCGTCACCTTTGGCAGCGGCAACCTTTGCAGCAGCCATCTGGGTGTTGATCTCAACCTGGCGGGTTGATTTTACTACCTCCGGTTGCATATCGGCACCGGCTTTAGCACTCTCAAACTCTTTACGCTCTACCTGGGCGTTACGCTGAATTTCATAAGTTACACGCTCTTCTTCGGCTATTTTACGATCGGTCAGCGTTTTCATCAGGGCTTCCGGCGGCACAATATCACCAATCAGGGTATCCACACCTTCAACGTTGTAGGCCATCAGCACCGTGCTGATCTGCGCTTTAGCATCCTCTTGTCTTTGTGAACGGTTGGTTAAAAACTCAATCACACCACTTTTTTGTGCAGAGTTACGGAAGTAGTTGGCAATGGTAGGCTCCAACACTTGCGATACCAGATTGCGCATGTTACCAAACCTTGCTATTACCTTTGGCGCCTCGTTACGCGGTATGTGGATGATCTGAGATACGTCCAGGTTAAAGGTAAAACCATCTTTAGAACGTACACTAATGGTACTCAGGTTCTTATCCAGTTCATGTGATTCTGTGCGACTGTTGGCCCAGTTAAGCACGATGTTGGTTGTAGGCACCACCTCTACCGCGTGGGTATAAATGTTTACCGGGTGCTTACCAGGATCGAGCGGATCATTCCATACACCTTTCTCGTATTTATTGACGATGTTGCCGTGCTTAAATGCCAGTCCGCTGGTATCGGTACCTTCCGGACCGACGAAGGAGTTAACCACCCCTACATAACCGATAGGGATATGCATCATGGCTACCTGCTCTACAATCACAAACCAAGGGTTGAGGTAGTAAGTACCTGCCAGGATCACGTCTTCCTGCAAACCTTTTTTACCACCGGCCTGGATAAATGCCATCGGGTCTTGAAAGTTACGGTGTCCCTCTACAGATCCGCCGGCAATCTCACCTTTCTCCAACGGTTCACCGTCAAGCGTGGTTATAATACCCACTTTATTCTCCTGCACCTGGGTAATAGGCACCATCTCAATTTCAAACAAAAAGGTGTTGATACGATAACTACCAGGCGTAAGAAATGCCGCCTGCGGCCCCTTCTGACCGTTATTTTCAAGAAATGCCTGCGAGTCCTGAAATTTATCGCAATCAACTGGTTTGCCCAGCACGCGGCCGGTATCCATACTGGCACCGTCTTTAGCCTTTACCAGTCCCAGTTTATCTTGCGGAATGATGGTAAACTGCTCCATGATAATACTGTACTGCCATGGCCACATGCGCCAGTAAAGCCCCGGGGCTAAAGGTTTGGCCTGCATACCGGCCTCGCCTTTAATAGCTATAATACGGCCGTCAGGCAATCGCTTATCGCCATAGAGGGCAAACTTTTTGATGACCAGGCCAATACGGTCGTCGGGCACGATAATCATCCCGAAGAAAGCGCGTAAAACAAATTTGTACGCAATAACAGCTGCAACAAGCGGCAGCAACCACCAGAAGTTAATCAAGTTGTTCATTTTTGATAATTGTTTTTAGATTGTTTTAAAGGCTGCCCTGAAGGTGCGGGCGGCGAACGATGATCATGACATTTGTAGTACCTTGGTCATGAAATCGATAATAAGATTTAAGGTTAGGTGAATTGTTACAGTTTTTTTTAAAATATTTTTTGAGGCTGTAAGCCTTGACTAATTTAAGAATTTACACGGGTATGCCACAGAAAAGCAAACTATTGTAAATTAGCACTATGGGAGATCACAGCAACATCATCACTGCATTTGAAAGGCACGATACGGTGGCCATAGAAAATTATTTTAAAATACAGGGCAACCCTAACGAGATGCGCAAAGGAGAGCCATTGTTTAATAGATTAGTGGATATGTACTCGCGCTCGCCTAAGTTCAAAGAATGCGTGCGCATCTTTATAAATTATGGCCTTCAGTTTGATGATGCCCCTCTCCTGGCCGTGCTTGCTAATGACGCTGATAAATTGGAAGCCTTGATCAAAGCTGACCCAGAAATTGTGCACCGTACCTATAACCGATTTAAATGCACTTTTACGCCGCTCAACGGCGGCACGCTACTACATTTTTCAGCTGAGTATCGGCACCTGGATTGTGCAACGGTATTGCTTAACGGCGGTGCCGATATTAACGCACGGGCAAGCCTCAATGAAAATGGTTTTGGAGGCCATACACCTATTTTCCATCTGGTAAATTCACTTGGAGGTCATGAATTAGAATTGCTTCACCTGTTTTTAAAGCATGTGCCTGATTTAAGCATAACCGTTAAGGGATTAATATGGGGCAAAGGCTACGAGTGGGAAACATTTATCCCGGCCGTAAACCCACTCAGTTATACCATGATGGGGTTGTTGCCGCAAATGCACCGCGACCCAATTACTACGGCTAAGGTTGTGTCGGCTTTAATAAAACAAGCTTATGGCATAGACTATCAACCTCCTAACGTGCCCAATGCTTATTTAAATAATTAATAAATCAAATATCATCAGCAACCTGTTCATATTGATTTTTTGTAGCTATAACTAACCTGCATGCAACTGTGCTACATGCAGGTCAGTCATAGCTTACAGGAATATTAAATATCAATTTATTTTAAAAAATTAACTCAAAAGAAACCACAAGTTCAAGATATTTGATATTTATAATTATATTTGATGAGCTAAATTTATCGACGCTATATAACTTTTTCCATCTGTGAGTCAGCCTGTTGTTTCATCCAATCATATGTATGCCACCCGCACCATATATGAGCAGTATAGCGCTATGCTACTGGGCTACATCTATGAAGTGGTAAAAGACCAACAACTGGCCGAACACTATTTAGCAGAAGTTTTTACCCGCTTACCGCTGGAACTAAAAAACCAGCAGCCCGATACAAATATTTATCTACACTTACAGTTAATGGCCCGAAAGCTATTGCTGGAACGCACTGATGCCCACCAAAACGACGAAGTTTATTTACCCGCAACGCAAAATAAATTTTTAGCGGGCATGACGACAGAACAACAAACCATCTTTTGCCGTATATACTACCAGGGCCAAAGTACAGCACAAGTGGCGGCCTCGCTTCAAATGGATGAGGCCCATATTAGAAAAATACTAAAAGAGGCTTTTGCCGCGATAAGGAAAACTACGTAGATGGATATTAAACAATACATAAACAGCGGCGCGCTGGAGGTTTTTGCCACCGGCGCTGCTACACCTGCAGAAGAGCAGGAAGTATTGTTTTTGAAAGAGCGGTATCCTGAAGTGCGGGAAGCACTGGATGAGTTAGAGGCCGATATGGAGCACATTGCCCAAACCATGGCCGTTACCCCACCCGCAGAAAGCTGGTCTAAAATAGAAGCCGAAATTAATTCGCTTATTGTTCAAGAGGCCCGCGCCCGGCGGTATACAGGTCAAGGCAGGCAGAAAAATGCCTATACCGATACCCCTGCTTTTATTGATGTGGAATCAGAATCGAGCCACATGCGGGTGCATAAAAACTGGAGATGGGTACTTGCAGGCATATTTATACTCGGTAAAATATTTTTGATCTGCGCTATTTATTTCTACCTGGAAAACAGGCAGACCCAGCAACAACTTCAGGAAATTAAACAGGAGTTGAAAGAATTGCATAGATAATTTTACTTCGTTCTTTTTGCGCCGCCGGTTCCGCCTGTAGCTCTTTTGTGCGCTTTGACGGTCCGTTCTTCGGCAGCTTTAACCTCGTCTTTCTCACTCAGCGGGCTATCGGTTTTCAGCTCCTCACTATCGCCGGTTTTATGTGCCATTTTTTTGGGTGTTTGCGCGCTCATACTTTTACTACTTTAGGTTACATCATATTGTTTTAACATGAGCCGGTTTGGATAGTTTTGTATAAATTATTTTGAGCTATGTCCAGCTTATTTTGCCCTTTGATTTTTATTTTGCGGCATGATGAACTTTAAAACCACTGCCGGCCTATTGGCTATCGTTATGCTTTTTATTACCGCCTGCACCGGCGGTTTAAGTGCCGACAAGCTTTATGGTAAATGGAACTACGTAAAAGTAGATCACCCTAAGGGCGACGCTACAGATACTGTAAACAACGATGAGTTAGAAGCCAACAAACCTTACATCCTCTTTAAAAAGAATGATCAGTTGGAAATGTGGTGGGGAGGCAAGCTATTGTCGCATGGCAGCTTCAAAACTGAAGGAAAAAATATACAGTACACAGAGCAATTACCTGGCGGCCAAAGCCGCACCTTCCCCTTCTGGGTGTCGCAATTAGACAGTAAAACCATTGTTTTTGAAACACTTGATAAAGAAGGATCGCGTGTTACGGCCAATAAACAGCAGTAAAGCCGTAATAACTATTTATAAAAAACTTAGTGGCAGGGTATTTGTTACTGATTATCAATAATTACAACTAAAACCCTAATTCTATGAAAAAGTTATTTTTTTGCTTCACTATCATAAGCGCCATGATGTTTACAGCTCTTAGCACGCAAAGCATGGCTCAAGAACATAAAAAAATGAGTTCGCAGGCTAAAGGCGCTATAATTGGCGGTGCCGGCGGTGCAGTTGCCGGTGGCCTGATAGGCCACGGCGTTAAAGGTGCCCTTATTGGTGGTGCTATTGGTGCCGGCGGTGGCTACATTATTGGTAATGAACACCGCAGACATGTTGAAAAAGTGCAGAGAGCTCAGCGCCGCGCTTACTGGCGCAGGCACCATACGGTAACCCACCCATCACACAATGTAACGGTTATTAGAAAACATTAAGAACATGGCTAACACTTATTAGAAAGTGTTAAACCAGCGTTTATATGCCATTAACCATTAAAGTGCTTTACATAAGTTGTAAAGCACTTTTTTTATGCGCTATTAAATTAACAAACAACTAGTTAAACAAATTAATAATATATATTTAAAACGCACACACTATTGCATATATGCCTAAAAATAATAACTTTGCTGAAACAAAAAGCCCCTAAGCTACTATGGTTGCCTCCCATCAACAAACAGGATTGAGTGACGCGCGTTCGCGAGTAATTTGCCGCCGTTGCGGTTCTACAGCAGAGCGCGTTCGGCGCGGAGCAGTTGCCAAATATCTTTTTTCGTGGTTGAACCTTAGACGCTTCTACTGCGCCAAGTGCTTAAGGAAATTTTATGTAAAAAATTGAGGTTATTCAATTAAAAGCATAGCTTTGCTAATTGAATAATTAGCACCGGTAACCTTTGTCTAATCTTTTAAACATCAAATCAGGAAATTGCTGTCCAAAGTGCGGTAACCTGTATCATTTTCACCAGCGCAGAAGTTGGGCTACCCGAAACATTTTCTTTTTTCTGAAAGTGCGCAAAATGTTTTGTGCCAAATGCCAGAAAAGCTATTACGTGTTTGCCAAAACATTGACCGACAGATATCAATAGCGTTTTTGCTGCGAAAATAGAAAACTTAAACTCCATAAAAATTCCTTATCGTGTTAATTTTATTTAAACAAATTAGCACAGTGACAACTTTTGCCCCCATCTCTCCGTATTAATTAAAAAAAGCAGCAAATCCATCGCTGTTCCTGTCTCATTTTTAGCCGCGCCTGCTCATACGTTTATTTAAGAAGCCTCCAATAACACTTATAATATTTAGCGTGTACTTATAAGATATGTGTAATACATTTATGTATATTGGTTGCGCCCTATTTTTTTAACTATTTCAGTTATACCTAAACTAAATGAATACAATATTGCCGGGTAATAACAGCAATGTGCTTTCGTTGTTGGATGAAGCTTATAAAAGCCGCATCAGTAACCTTACGTTCAGCATAGAGCAGGCGCAGAAAGCGCTTGATATCAGCCGTTTGCTGAATGACAAGGCATTGATTGGCAAAAGCCTCAATCACCTGTCGCTTTTCTATATGATCCGGGGCGAATACGGGCAATCTATCAGCATGGCCGAGGAGGCGATCATTTATTTTGAAGAACTGGACGATGACCGCGGCATTGCCGATGCCCGTTATAGTATAGCCGGCAATTATTATAAGACAGATAACTTCCATTTAGGTCTTATTTACCTTATTAACTGCCTGGCTACTTATCAAAAATACGACGACCATCATAACCAGGCACGCACACAAAAATCATTAGGCACCATCTACGAGTTCTTTGGCGATCAGAACAACGCCATAAAGGCCTATGAGGGCGCTATTGAAGCGGCAAAGAAGGCGAAGGATATCAGTCTTGAATCAAACGCTTACAACCCGCTCTCTGGGATATACTTAAAACAAGGCAACGTGCCACTGGCGCTTGAGTTGGTAGAACGCTCCATCGCCATGAAAAATGAAAGTGGCGACACCCGCGGACTGGCCTTTGCGCTGTACGGTCGTGGCAAAGTATATCTTAGAACCGGTGAATATGCCAAAGCCGAAGAGGATTTTAAAGATGCCATGAAGATCCACCAGTCTGTAGGCGAAAAGCTGGGATTGGGCATGGTACAGCGTCGCCTGGCAGAGCTCTATCTAAAATCCGGGCACCTAGCAGAGGCCCGAAATTTATTAGAAAAAGCCATTACGTTTGCCGAAGAGTTTAACGTTATCATTATTAAATTTAAGTGCGAGTACCTGATGTATCAACTCTATAAATCAGAGCTTGACACAGAAAATGCGCTTAAATACCTTGAACGTTATATTGCCCAGAAGGAGGCCGTAATTAATGCCCAAACCCTGCAAATTATTGAAAACTATGAGCTGATAAAGCGCATGGAATCAATGGAGAAAGAAGCGAATTTGGCCAAAGAAAGGGCCGACATTATCAAGAAAAAAGAAACAGCCGAGCAAACTGCAAAAGTGAAGCAGGAGTTTCTTTCTACCATGAGCCATGAGCTACGCACGCCCCTCAATGCAGTAGTCACAATTACGTCGCTATTAAAAGAAAAATCAGACGAAGAAGACCAGCGCTTGTTAGACTCGCTCAAGTTTGCGTCAAACAACCTCCTGCTCATTATTAACGACATCCTTGACTTTACCAAGTTGGATGCCGGCAAAATGCAGCTGGATATTCACCCCTGCAACTTTAAAACCCTGCTTGATAATCTGAAACAGATTTACGGCAGCATGGCTATAGAGAAAGGCTTGAAACTGAGTTTAAGCGTAGCCGACGATGTAGCCGAAGGCTATGAAATAGACGAAACCAAGCTATCGCAAATATTGAGTAACCTGATTGGCAACGCCATTAAATACACCGAAGCCGGTCGGGTTGATATCAATATTAATAAAGTTAAAGCCGATAAACATTATGATATACTGCGCTTTATAGTAAGAGACACCGGCGTGGGTATCCCCAAAAATTTCTTTGCAGATCTGTTTGAGAGCTTCACTCAGCCCCGTTCAGTAACTACCCGTAAACAGGGCGGCTCTGGTTTAGGGCTGGCCATTGTTAAAAAACTGGTGGAGTTGCATGGCAGCAAAGTAAATGTGCGCAGCAAGGTAAATTATGGCTCTGAGTTTTATTTCGACCTGAAACTTAAACCGGTAGCCAGCATTACCCGTAAAACCGAAATGCCCATCGGGCAACTCAAAAATAAAACTGTACTATTAGCTGAAGATAATCTTATCAACGCCATGGTAGCCAGAAAGTTATTATCAAACTGGGGCATCATTTCAGAACATGTATCAAACGGGGCCGAAGCGGTAGAAAAATCAAAAGAAAAGATCTTTGATTTTATACTGATGGATATCCACATGCCCGAAATGAACGGCTTTGATGCTACCCGCAACATCCGCGAAAGCGGCGCCAACCCTAATTTTGCCACCCCAATCTTTGCCCTTACCGCCGATATAACCGCTGAACATCAGGAAGAATACGCCTCCTACTTCAATGGTTTCTTACGCAAACCAATAGAGATTGAAAAGCTTTTTCAAGCCCTGGCTGTAGGAACAGTCTAGTGAAGGGGAAGATGCGGTCAGGATAGCGTTTTGTGTAAAAAGAAGCGTGGTATCCGTACGCCTTTATTTTGCGGGGAGTAATCCTTGATAATATACAGGCACTATCCACCAAGCGCCTTCCCCCGATGGCCGGCGCCATCCATCGTCCAGAACTTTTCCACATTGATACCAAGCGGCAAACCGTACCGTTTAATTTGCGTTATCCACACGTTGTTAATTACTCTTGTGGATTACATCATGGCCTAATTGCTATTTTAGCCAAAATTGTGAGCATTACCTACGATAATGAAAGTAAAATACATTACCTTTTTCCTCACCGCTTGTTCTGCATCAACGCTTTACGCACAACAAAACCCCGGCGGACAGCTCTATCGCACCTACCATACTGCTATTGAACTTTTAGACAAAAGCAAATATGCGGCTGCTGCCGAGCAATTCAGAATAATAGAAAATTCGCGGATTAAAACTACCACCCAACCAGATTTTGAGTCAAACCTATCGCTGCTGAAAGAAAATTCGCAGTATTATGAGGCACTCTGCGCACTGGAACTGGGCAATGATGATGCCGAGAGCATGTTCCTGCGCTTTGCAAAAGAACACCCGGAAAATCCGCTTACCAAGCTGGCATTTTTCCAGATTGGTCGCTCTTATTTCAAACAAGGCAAATACAACGATGCACTGCGTTGGTTTGGCAAGGTTGAAGCCGGCGAACTGAACGGCAGCGAGAACACCGAGTATAAGTTTATGAAGGGCTATGCCTACTTCATAAACAATGATTATAAAGACGCGCAAGCGCTATTTAGCGATGTAAAAAACAAAAGATCCAAGTATACCGAGGACGCTACTTATTACTTCGCTTACATTGCTTACCTCAATAAAGATTATCATCTGGCGCTGGTAAACTTTGAGCGATTGAAAAACTCTAAGAAATACCAGGATAGCTATCCATACTACATATCGGCCGTTTACTTTTTAGATAAACGCTATGACGATGTATTAAACTATGCCATCCCTATCCTCAATACCACGCATCAGAAGAACGAGACCGAGATGTTTCGCATTGTAGGCGCCTCCTATTTTGCCAAAGGCGATTACCCTAACTCGGTTAAATATTACAGCAAGTTCCAGGCGCAGGATAACGGCGCTACACAAAACACTCAGGACAGCTACCAGATTGGTTACGCTTACTACAAAACAGGCGCTTACCAAAAAGCTTCTGTTGAGCTGGAGAAACTGGTTGATAAAGATGATGTATACAGCCAAAACGGTAACTATACCCTGGGTGATGCGTTCTTGAAACTGGGTAACAAGCAAGGTGCCCGCAACGCCTTCTTCACCGCGTCAAGACTAAATTTTGACAGACAACTGCAGGAAGATGCCCTGTACGAGTATGCCAAACTATCATACGAGCTGGACTTTAACACCCAGGCGCTGGATGCCACCCGTTTGTACCTGAAAAACTATCCGCGCTCAGGCCGTACTGATGAGATGAAGATCTTATTGGGCGAAGAGTTGCTAACCTCGCATAACTATCGCGAAGCGGTAGAAATTTTGGAGCCAATTCAGAACAAAACAGAAAGCGCCAAAATTGCTTACCAAAAAGTAACCTACTACCGCGGCTTGCAGTTTATTAACGAGCGTGCTTTTGAAAATGCCATCGGTATCTTCCTGCGCTCGTTAAAATACCAGATGGACGGCAAGATCACTGCACTTACTACTTACTGGATGGCCGAAGCCATGTATGAGGTACGTAAATACCACGAGTCGGTAGAGCAGTTTGAGAACTTCCTGGATATGCCGGAGGCAAAAAGCACAGGTCTGGCTAATTATGCCAATTACGCGCTGGCTTACTCTGCCTTTAACGATGAGCAGTATAAAAAAGCTGCCAACTATTTTGAGCGTTTCCTGGCCGGCGAAGAGAAAGATAAAAACACCATCAATGATGCCGTTACCCGTGTGGCCGATAGCTACTTCGTACTGAAAAGCTACGATAAGGCCATGACCTACTACAACCGCATTATTGGCCAACGCAGCCAGGGACAGGATTATGCCTTGTTCCAACGCGGTATGATCCAGGGCTTGCAGGGTTCGCCTGATGCTAAGATCAGCACACTTAACAGTGTTTTGAGCCAGTTCCCTAACTCAGACTTTGCAGATGACGCGGCGTTTGAGATTGCCTACACCTACTTCCTTAAAAACGATGGCGACCGCGCCAAGAGCGATCTGATGGATATGATTCAGAAATATCCAAACAGCAGCTATATCCCGCGCGCCTTAGTTACCGTTGGTTTGATTGATTACAATGCCGACAAGGATGACCTGGCGGTTGAATCATTTAAACGTGTAATTAAAGATTACCCGTCTACAGACGAGGCTAAACAATCACTCAAACAAATTGAGAAGATCTATACCGATAAAGGCGATGCACAAACCTTCATCAGCTATGCAGCCTCCACCCCTATTGGCAACTATTCAAGCGCCGAGCAGGAGAACATTATGCAAACTGCCGCCAACAACATGTATGTAAAAGGCGATTGGCAGGGCACGGTTTCGGCAGTAAATGCTTATTATGATAAGTTCCCGAAACCAATCTATGAGAAACAAATGCGCTTCATTCGCGCACAGGCTTTAGTTAACCTGAAACGCGATGATGAAGCAGTTCAGGACTATAATGTGATCCTGAACGACTGGACCAGCGCTTATACCGAGAAATCGCTCATCAGCATGGCTAACATGTACCTGGCTAAAAAACAGTACAACGAGGCCGTAGTTTTCCTTAAACGACTGGAAACCAACTCAGAATACAAAGCAGATTACACCTTTGCTATCAATAACCTGCTGCTTTGCTACTCGCAGATGAACGCTGCCGATGATGTACTGAAATATGCCGCCCTGGTTCGTGATAACGAGAAAACAGGTCAGGAAGATAAGTTTAAAACCGGCTTATACGCAGGTAAAGCTTACCTGGCAAAAGGCGATACCGCAACCGCTATTAAGGAGTTAGACTATACCGTAGCCAACACCAAAACCGTAGCAGCTGCCGAAGCCAAATACAACCTGGCACTGGTACAATATCAGCGTCGCCAATACAAAACATCGCAAAAAACATGTTTTGATCTGGTGAAAGAGCTGTCGGCTTATGATTACTGGGTGGCAAAAGCGTTCATCCTGCTGGCAGATAACTATGTGGCACTGAAAGACAACTTCCAGGCTAAGGCAACCCTGCAAAGTGTGATTGAAAACTACAAAGGCAATGACGATATATTGCCCGAAGCACATCAGAAACTGGATAGGCTAACCGGAGTATCGCCAAAAACGGTGGTGAAACCGGTAACTGATACCACCGGCGTACAACAACCAGCCGTTGATAGTACAAATGTTAAAAAACAGGGGAATAACTAAAAAAGAAGAACAGCAATGAGATTAAACGCAAGATACGCGCTGCTGACTTTTGGGATGGCTTTATTTTTAGTCCCTGCAACAGCACAGACAAAAAAAACGACCGCGAAAAAAACAACGGCCACCACAAAAAAAGCAGCGGCTAAACCAGCAGCGGCTAAAGCAGTTACCAAGCCGGTTACCAAACCTGCAGCAACCAAAACGGCAGCAGTTCCGTCCAAATCATCGGCTAAAAGCTTAGGCGATGCAGCGGCTAAGGCTGCGGTTCAGGATACCACCAAAAAAGGTGGCACCGGTGCTAACACACAAAACGGCGGTAGTCTTTCTGAAGAAATTGTGGTAACCACCAATTACAAGCCGGTTTTGGCCGATGCAGTAAAAATCCGTCGCAACCCGGATCTGGAAGATAAAACGCCATACAAGGCTCCGCTTGCTTACAAAACGATAGACAAACGCTTGGAGCAAAACTCAGATATCCGCCAGATGGAGGCCATGAAAATGCCCGCCCAACGCGATTCTGACCTGTATAACAACTACGTTAAAGGCGGCCTGGGTAGCATGAAAACTACTTATGGAGAGCTGTATGTAAACAACGGCCGGGATAATGCCTTGCAAACCGGCGTTTATCTGAAGCACTTTGCACAATCGGGCTCTGATTTTTACAAGCAGAACTACAGCAATGACGAGATCAAAGTATTTGGCAAAAGCGTTGGCGAAGTGGTAAGTGTACGCGGCCGTATAGGTTATGACCGTTTAGGCACCGATTTCTATGGCTACAATCAATATGCTGTTCCAACTAAATTAAATGTTGATGCACAGCATTTCAACACCATTAGCGCTGAGGGCGAGCTGACCAAAAACTTCAAAGACGTTGATCAGGATTTTACTTACGCTGCTAAGCTGAATGGCTATATTTTTAACAACGCCTTTCAGGGCCACGAGAGTAGCGTAGTGTTGTCGGGCTTTATCAATGAAACTGTTAAGCAGTTTTATGCCGGCTTAAATGGTTCATTAGATCTGAGTACTCAGAAAGATAGTCTGTACTCATTAAGCAACAACATCATTCGTTTAAATCCTTACCTCAAATTTCAGGGCACCAACTATAAGATAGACGCCGGTGTAAACATTGTTGATGAATTTGGTTTCAACTCACGCTTCTCTATCTTCCCGGCGGCACGTTTGGAGTTCCAGGTGATCCCGAAATATGTGCGACTGTTTGCCGAAGTAAAAGGCGACGTCAACAAAACATCAATGCATGATCTGTCTTACCAAAACCCATTCTTAGGACAAAACATCCCGATCAAAAACTCGGTAGATCAGATTGATGTAGCTGCCGGTTTAAAAGGTACAATGGCGCCGGGCATAGGCTTCAAATTCTCTATCTACCGCAACGAAGTGAAGAACATGCCGCTGCTTATCAGCGATTTCAACTTTGCTAGCGGCTACAACCGCTTTAATGTGATCTATGATGGCGGTCGCGCCAGAGTTACCGGCTTCAACGGCGAGTTAGACTTTAAAGCAACAGAAGATGTAGATATATTTGGTCGTGTAGAGATTAAAGACTACCAGATGGCTACCGAAGCACAACCATGGAATCTGCCTAAATTAAATATTACCGCAGGTACAACCATCCATATCAGCAACAAGGTAAACATTAATGGTACCCTGGTGGTGCGTGGCGATACTAAAGACCGCACGCTTAACCCAACCACTAACACACAAAGCGTGGTAACCATTAGCTCGTTTGCTGATTTGAACGGTGGCATAGAGTACAAAATCAATAACCGTTTCAGTGTATTTGGACAAGTTAACAACTTACTCAACTCACATTCTCAAACTTGGCTGTATTATCCTAACTACGGATTTAATATCTTTGGCGGCGTAAGCTACGGCTTCTAAGGTATTTTGACGGAATAATATAATTAAGCTAATTTAACGGCATGGACATAGCCTACTTTATAAGCGATCTGCTGGGTCAACAAGGCGAACTGACAGTACCTAACCTGGGTTACTTTGTACAGATGCGGATGAGCGCTTATTATGATGAGCAGGAAAAACGGTTTTATCCGCCGCACTATGCAGTGCAGTTTGATCCGCAGGTTATTGATGACGACGAGACGCTGGCCGCACATATTACGGTCAAAAAGAACATCTCGCTGGCATCGTCCAAATACTTTATAGAGAAGTTTGTTTCAAACCTGCGTCAGCAGGCATTAACAGAGGAAGTACCTTTCGGGAGCATTGGTTCATTCCAAACCGATGGCGCGCGGCTGGCCTTTAAACCTGGCAGCAAAACAGAAGATGCTTCTTTGTTTGGCTTAATCCCTGTGGGCCTTTATGGCACCAAAGTGAGTGCGCCAACCTATACCCCACCGCCGCTTACCACTTATGCTGAAGCTCCTGCACCTACACAAGAGTTACCGGTAGAGCGAGCGTTGATACCAACTCCGCCAGAGCCTGTTTATTCTACACCACCGGCCTATACCCCGCCGCCGGCAGAGGTTGAAGAAACGCGCCCTTATGAACAACAGCGCGTTGAACCTGATCAATATGTTTACGAAGATGAAAAACGCGGACTGAGTGTTTGGGCTATCATCGGCATTATTGTTATTGTTTTGGGCATTGCCGCTGCAGCACTATATAAATTTAAACCCGAGGTAATAAACAGCCTGTTTAAAGAGGAGAACCCGTATAGCAGCAGTCAACCTATTGCACCGGTAAATAAACATACCGATAGCCTGGAAAAAGCTGCGATGGCCGATACTGTAGGTATGGGAGCATCTGCCCTTTCAACAGATACTGCCGCAACGAAAGAGACATCTCCGGCCGCCGCTACAACTACAACGGCGCCTGAAAATAAAACACCTGCGGCAGCTACTACTGCACCAGTAACCAGCAAACCTGCACCAACAGCCCCGGCTAAGTCTGCAGAAGCAAAACCTGTTGCAACCCAACCAGCAGTAACTACAACTGCACCAGTAAAACCGGCCACACAACCAGTTACTGCTGCAACAACTGACGAAGCTGTAAAAGGCTCATGGGTGATACGTGCCGGCACCTATCCAACCAAATCAGGCTCTGACGCCCGTATTGACCAATTAAAGGGCAAAGGCTTTGCACAGGCCAGGTTACAAAATGTAAATGTTAAGCGCGGAAGCAATTATAAGGTGATTCTTGGCGTTTACAATAGCAAAGAAGCTGCACACAGCGCTGGTGAAGATTTGCTGGCTACCGGCAAGATTACCCGTACAGAAATTTTTATTGAACAAATTAAGTAAATCTAAAATATAAGAGATGCTCGCACTACAGGATACTGCCAGGCAAGTTGCCGATACACTGAACCACGCTATTAACACCCCTACTACCATCCCCGCTCAGGATTTACGTTTTGGCGATCTGCTGCTGAAAGGCGGCTGGGTAATGATACCACTGGGTATATTGCTGGTACTGGCCCTGGTAATATTTTTTGAACGTTATTTTACTATTCGCAAAGCAGCTAAAGATGAATCGAGCCTGATGGGTCAGGTGCGCTCAAGCATTGTGGCTGGTAAGCTGGAATCGGCCATTGCTATCTGCCGCAACAGCAACACCCCGCTGGGCCGCATGCTACAAAAAGGCCTGCTGCGTATCGGTCGTCCTATTAAAGATATTGAAGGTGCAATTGAGAACGTTGGTAAACTGGAAGTATCAAAACTTGAAAAGAACATTGGTATTGTTGGCATCGTAGCCGGTATTGCACCTATGTTTGGTTTTATTGGTACCATTGCCGGTGTAATCAAGATCTTTTATGATATTTCTAAAACTGATAACATCAGTATGGGTACCATTTCCGGTGGTTTGTACCAAAAAATGATTACTTCTGCTGCGGGTTTGATTGTGGGTATCATCTCTTACGTTTGCTACCAGACGCTGAATATGATGGTAGACAAAGTGATCCTGAAACTGGAGACTGATGCGATTGAGTTTATTGACCTTTTAGAAGAACCGAGCAAATGAACATAAGGCAAAGAAGCAGGCGCGGTTCGGCCGAGATGCATACTTCGGCCATGAACGACATCATGTTCTTCCTGATGTTGTTCTTCCTGATTGCGTCAACCATCACCAATCCAAACGTAATTAAACTGGTACTGCCTAAATCATCATCGGGCCAGTCTATCTCTAAAAAAACTATCCAGGTAGCTATCACCAATGATCTGCGCTACTATGTAGATAAGAAAGAGGTAAAAGTTGATGGCTTATCTGATGCCCTGGGCGCCTATAAATCGTTGGCCAAGGAACTGACCATCGTGCTGAATGTAGACAAAACCGTGGCTATACAAGATGTGGTACAAGTAATGGATATAGCCCAGAAACTGAACATTAAACTGGTGCTGGCAACAGAGCCGAAGTAAAGATTAAAAAACATGTCATTTCGACCAGAGGGAGAAATCTTTCCGGAGCGATACGACGAAATGCATGATCGAAAAGATCCCTCCCGTTGGTCGGGATGACAGCATTTGGTAATATTTGATTGAATAGATTTTACAGCGGTCAAGGCATCGCTCAATAATAACAATGACCGAGCATAAGGAAGAAAATAATTATCCCAAATCGTTTTTAGCAACAGGGCTGCTTGTTGGCTTGCTGATGGCGGCGTGCTACCTTATTGTTATTAAGGCGCCCGCTCCTGAAGAAAGCGGCACCGGCGGTATCCTGGTTAATTACGGCACCACCAACGAAGGTATGGGCAGCGATTACATGAGCACCGAAGAACCATCGGTTGCTGAACATGCCAACCATACCAAGCCTGATAAGGTTACGCCTCCTCAACCTACCGAGCAAAAAGTACAGGCAGATAACAGTGCAAAATCTGTTGTCACCCAAAATACCGAAGATGCTCCGGAGGTAGCCAAAGAAACTAAGAAACCAACCAACAACGTGGCTACCCAGCCAACAAAAAAAGTTGCCGCTCCTACCGTTAACCAGAACGCGCTCTACAAAGGCAAAAGCAACAATGGCACTGGCGAAGGTGACGGCACCGGCAATAAACCCGGCAATCAGGGCAACCCTAATGGCAGCACGCTAACTGATAATTATAACGGTAACGGCTCTGGCAACGGCGGTAATCTGAGCATGGCGCAACGTACCTTTGTAACCCGTCCGCATGTAGATGATAATACCCGCGTAACCGGTGTTATTATTATTGAGATACAGGTTGATAAACAAGGCAACATCATTAATGCAGGCGCCGGTCGCGGCACTACCATATCTGATTACAACCTGATTCAGAAATGTATCAACGCCGTTAAACAAGCCCGCATCAACTCATCTGATACCGCACCAGACACCCAACTTGGTAATGTAAAGTTTGTATTCAAAGCAAAATAATCGCTCGTTGTTATCCCATTTAAAATATTAAATTTGGGAAAGACCTCTTTATCATGAAAAAGTACGAGTACGTCCTCATTAGCTATATGCACAAAACTACGGGGCGTATTATCTATCTTTTTCTGATGTATGTACTCATCGCCGGTTTTTATTTCTCTATGGATGAGCTTTGGTTGTGTGGTATCCTGGTATTTGTAATGATACTGCTTACTTTTCAGGCTTATCTTTTTAAGTTCATCACCGTTGCTCATCGTAACATCTTTATTCAGAGCGTTTTTGAAAGCGATGTGGTGACTGATTTAGTTGACGTCAAAGATGCACGCCGTTTGGGTGTTATGGGCATTTCTAAAATAACGCTGGCTGACGGTAAGTTCTACTATTTTATGGGCTCTAACGAATCTGTAAAAGCGCTGAATAGTTTGGAAGGACTGTAAAAATCTCGCTCCTTTTGTGCTAAATTTGCCGCACCACTGCCACCGGCAGACAGGCTGCTATGAACTACCAGGCTACTATTGACTATCTGTACAATCAACTGCCCATGTTTTCGCGCACGGGCTCATCGGCCATCAAGAAAGGCTTAGATAACACACTCGAACTTTGTGCGCTGCTGGATAATCCGCAGCAAAAATTCAAATCGATACATGTGGGCGGCACCAACGGCAAGGGGTCAACCTCGCACATGCTGGCAGCCATTTTGCAAACCGCTGGCTATAAAACGGGATTATACACCTCACCTCACCTGCGCGATTTCCGCGAACGCATCCGCATAAACGGACAAATGATCAGCGAACAGGCCGTCATTGATTTTGTGGCCAACCACAAAGCCGATTTTGAGCGCATAGAGCCCTCTTTCTTCGAAATGACTGTGGGGTTTGCTTTTGATTATTTTGCCCGTGCAGGCGTAGATATTGCCCTTATTGAGGTAGGTTTAGGTGGACGACTGGATAGTACCAACGTCATCACTCCCCTCTTGTCTATCATCACCAACATCGGTTGGGATCATATGAACGTGCTGGGCAATACGCTGCCGCTGATTGCCGCCGAAAAAGCAGGCATCATCAAACCAAATGTCCCGGTGATAATTGGCGAATATCAACCTGAAGTTGCCGAGGTTTTTAAAGAAAAAGCAAGGGAGGAGAATGCCCCCATCAAATTTGCATCTGAGGAACTGGTTGTTTCTGCAGAATCAGGAATTGAGAATCAGGAAACAGGATTAAGACAGGTAACAGTCAGAAGCAACAACGATCCATTAACGCCAACCGCCCGCCGCTTTGTGCTAGACCTTACGGGCAGCTATCAGCTTAAAAATCTAAAAACGGTATTGGTGGCTGTTGACGAATTGCGTGAACAAGGCTTCGATATCAGCGACGAACATATTGCCACTGCCCTAAAACAAGTGCGCACATTGACCGGATTAAACGGTCGCTGGCAAACATTGAACGAACATCCACTTACTATTTGCGATACCGGTCACAACCCCGATGGTATTGCCGAAGTGTTGCAAAACATTGCATCGGTACCTCATCAGCAATTGCACTTTGTTATAGGCATGGTGAACGATAAAGATATCAGCAAAGTACTGAATATGCTGCCCAAAGATGCCATCTATTACTTCTGCCGCCCAGATATTCCCCGCGGATTGGATGCCGGCGAGTTACAACAGCAAGCTGCCACCTTTTCTTTAAAGGGCGAAACTTATCCGTCGGTAAAAGATGCCCTGAAAGCCGCGCAGGCTAATGCTACGGATGCCGACCTGGTTTTTGCCGGCGGTAGCACTTTTGTGGTGGCCGAGATTGTTTAGTAGTGTAACACCGCAAAATAATAGGCCCACCCAATAAAAAAGATCTGCATGGGGATGCGTATCCAAAGGTATTTGGGGCCTTTACCCTCATGGGTGGCGCGCTCATAGTCTACCCGATGTATAGCCGCGTAAATATTAAAAGGCAAAACCAGCACAAAAAAATTGAGAAGACACATACCGGTTATCCACTGGTAATTGGTAAACAGCCCCACGGCGGCCACAAACTCCAGTACGCCTGTAAAATAAACCAGAAACCTTTTGGCAGGCACAATCTGCGGCATCATCATCTCCATCCCCCTGGTAAACTTGAAATGGCCAATGGCGGTAAACAGCAACATTACAGACAGCGCTATCCGCCCGCTTAAAATTATATTGAGACCGCCTTTAGTAAGCGCAGTAATGATTAGACTGATAACAAATACCTGTAACAGGATGAATAAGGGCTTCATCGGTTTTGACTTAGAGTTTAATCAATTTAAGCCCTAAAAATAACAGATTGTTTCAAAAATGTGACGATTAGGTTTAAAATATAAAATCACTTGTCGTCATCCATGTTCCACATAAAATCAATGACAGAGATATCAGGATGAAGTTTGTTGTAGATTACCTTATAGTGCCCATTAGGAATAATAATTGAAGGTAAAGATTTATGGACATATGGTTCAGGATACGCTGTCGTATATAACATATCCTTTACCCGGTAACGATATACGATAAATGACTGTTTAGACCTGTTCTCCCGTTTCAGCGTGGTGCCTTGGGTAACATCATGATGGCGATAAATGGCATCCATTGTCTGGAAATTCTGGTAGTGGGTCATAATATTTGCAACACCAACGCCAATAATGATGGCAGGACCAATAAGCTTCCTCCACCAGGAGGTCTCTGGATAGTGCTTAATTGCTAAATAAAGCGCCAGTGCGGCAATTAACACAAATACAGCAAAAAACACACAACTGCCCTTGTAGTTACGATAAGCCTCATCAAACAAATAAATGCTGCTCCCCAGGTCTTTGTCAAATAATTCCATGCAGCGGGCCTCCCGGCTTACCTAATTCGTCTACTTGTTTTTCAACGGCGGGCACCTTCTCTAACACCGGCGCGTGGTGAGGCTTAATACGGGCATCGATAATAATCGGTCCGTTACAGGCCCAATGCTTGTGCTCGGTAAAGCTGTTAATACCATGAATATCATGCGATGGATTGCTGCGCGTAAACGTTATCCAAACTAGGTTATTAATGTCGGCCGCGGTAAAACCCGCGTCGTCACAAAGCACCATCAACGGCAGGCCTTTCAGGTCGGCAGTCTTCAGATGATCGTTGAGGATGCTGATCTCCTTATCAGTTTCCAGTTCGCTTTGGTATCTCGGCGCTTCTACCGCCAACACACCGGGCATGGCCATTTTAAAATTGGTAAATGGTCTTGGTAAGCTAAAAGTTGATGGGGTTTCGGCCCACAGTTCGCGCTTTTTATCTCCGGCTGCGGCTATGGCTACTTTGCTGCCACTGTTTAGTCCGCTACCGCTATAATCCAACGTATCGATGGTGGTTCGGGTATAAAAATGCAGATCGCGGGTTGGGTCAATGCGTTCCAGCACGTGTTTCAGGAAAGCCTCTATATTGTGCGTATGCAAACCTGGGGCATCTTCATGCGCGGCAATCAGCAGGTATTTAGCCAGGCTGAGTTGGTTTTTACCGAGGATGTGGTTAGCAATGGTCAGCAGTTCCTGCGGTTTGCGTTCCTTTAGATAAGGCGTATACCGCTCGCTACCGATGGCAAATAATAGCGGATGCACTCCGGCAGCATCAACAGCGTTTACCTCTTTCAATCCAGGAATCTCTACCGGTAAAGCCGAACCTGCAATCTCGTGGATCAGCGCACCAAAGCTGGTATCTTCCTGCGGGGGGCGCCCCACTACCGTAAACGACCAGATAGCATCCTTGCGGTGATACACATTATGCACTTTCATCAGCGGAAACGGGTGCGTAAGGCTATAATAACCCAGGTGATCACCAAACGGCCCTTCCGGCTTATTCTCATGCGGGTATACCGTACCGGTGATCACAAAATCAGCATCGGCACTGATACAGAATCCTTCCGCATCATAAAAATACCGGAAACGGCGACCACCCAGTGCGCCTGCAAAAGTCATTTCAGACAGTCCCTCTGGCAATGGCATCACTGCCGCAACAGGGTGCGATGGCGGGCCACCCACAAATATGCTCACCCTGAGCGGTTGTCCCTTGGCGTTGGCTTTGGTTTGATGCACACCGATACCGCGATGCAATTGGTAATGTAAACCTATCTCGGCATCCTGCACATATTCATTACCGGCCAGTTGGATACGGTACATACCCAAATTGGCATTCATGATGCCGGGCTTGTCCATATCCTCTGTATATACTTGCGGCATGGTAACAAACGGGCCGCCATCCATAGGCCAGTTAACAATCTGCGGCAGCTCACTTATTTTAGTTCGGCCAAAACTGATGGGCGCGTTTTTACTTACTTTTTTTGGCAGTGCCGATAAAGCCGTCATCCCCACACCCAGATTTTTGAAGGGACTTTTAATGGCTTTGATCGGGTCGTTTTTCAGTTCTACCAATGTTTTTACCTGCTCCAGCGTGTCGCGGAAAATAAATCGCGACCGGTCCAGCGTACCGAATAAATTAGATACCGCCGGAAACTTGCTGCCCTTCACATTCTCGAACAAAATGGCCGGTCCCTCGTGCTCAAAAACGCGCAGGTGTATGGATGCCATTTCCAGGTACGGGTCAACTTCTTTTTTTATGCGTACCAGGTGTCCGTTTTTTTCCAGATCGGTTAGGCAGGCTTGCAGGCTGGTGTAGCTCATCGTATTTTATTTGAGTCAGCTCTCGCTTAATTGCCATATTTAGCAAGCAGACGCGGGAGGTGCCGAAACAAGTTCGGCATGACTTATCTTTTTTATTATTCGTCCAAAACTAAACATTTTTCGTCCTCAAGCCTTAGCTTTATATCTCTTCTTTATAACGATGAACAGCATTTCTCCAACCGACCTGATATTGAACGAAGACGGTAGCGTTTACCATCTGAATCTGCTGCCGCAGGATGTGGCCGACACCATAATAACCGTTGGCGACCCGGACCGCGTGCCCGCCGTGAGCCGACATTTCGATACCATCGAACTAAAAAAAGGCAAGCGCGAGTTTATTACCCATACCGGTACCATGCGCGGTAAACGCCTCACGGTTGTTTCTACGGGCATCGGCACAGATAACATAGACATCGTGTTGAACGAACTTGACGCGCTGGTTAACATAGATCTGAATACCCGAAGTGTTAAGCCTAGCCTGCAAAGCCTAAACATCATCCGCATTGGTACATCGGGCGGCGTACAGCCGGAGGTTGAGGTAGATAGCATCCTGGTATCATCGGCAGCTTTTGGCCTTGACCCACTTATGCATTATTATAAATATGATGCCACCGAAGAGGAAAGCAAATTTCGCTATGCTTTAGCTGATATTTTGCATGCCGCCTACGGCGATGACCACGGCATACACCCCTACTACGTGTCTGCCGGGCAATCCCTCCTGCAAAAACTGGGCGGCGGACTAACACAGGGCATCACCATCACCGCCCCTGGCTTTTACGCCCCGCAAGGCCGACAGGTACGTGCCGAAGCCAACACCGCCGGCTTTGTTGATCGGGTGCAGAGCTTTGAGCATCAGGGCCATCGCATTACCAATCTGGAGATGGAGACTGCCGGCATTTATGGTATGGCACGAGCGTTGGGGCATCAGGCATTATCATTCAATGTGATATTGGCCAACCGGGCCACCAACGTGTTCAGTAACCGCCCCGGAGAAATAATGGATAATGCCATAATTTCAATTTTAGAGCGTATATTAACGTTGTAAAAGGCGCAAACTTTAACGCGCCAAAAACGTTCCCCAAGCAATTTAAACCCAATTTATGGCACAAAAAAAACTCATCGCTCCATTTTATGAACGTCTTTCGCTGGTGCTTATTGGCATCATAGCCCTCGGCTTTCTGATTGTGGAGGGTAAAGAGTTTCTGGCTCCCATGATGTTTGGTTTTTTGTTTGCCATTTTGCTGCTGCCAGTATGCAAGTTTTTTGAGCGTAAGTGCAAACTGCCGCGCAGTGCGGCCTCGTTTTTATCTATTGCACTGCTGGTTTCATTTATATTTTGTATAGCCTACCTGGTGGCCTCGCAAATTGGTGGCCTAGCAGGTGACTGGCCCAAACTGAGAGTACAAATAGACGAAAGCGTGAAAGCCCTGCAAAACTGGGTGCAGACCACTTTCCATATCCAAACGCAAGAGCAAATCAACTATCTGCATAATACCACCAACAAAATCATGGCATCGGGCACCGCCGTGGTGGGTAGTGCAGTGGGTTCGTTATTCTTGTTTTACACTTTCATCATAATTTTCACCTTCTTCATTCTGTTTTACCGCAGGTTGCTGCTTAGCTTTTTGCTGGGTGTGTTTACCGGCAATAATGATGATCTGGTGTTTGATATTGTAGAGAACATCCAAAGTATCATCCGTCAATACATCATCGGTTTATTGCTGGAGATGCTGATTGTATCCATCGTTGCTTCTATTGTGTTCCTGTGCATCGGGGTAAAATATGCGCTGTTGCTGGGGATTATTACGGGGTTGTTCAATATCATCCCCTACATCGGTATTTTTAGTGCGGCAGCGCTTAGCACGCTTATTACTTTCGCCACTGGTGCTGTAGTTAAAGCGGGCATTGTGCTTTGCAGTGTTATCTGCATTCACCTGCTGGATTCTAATCTTTTGCTACCACTGGTAGTGGGCTCAAAAGTACGCCTTAACGCATTGATCACCTTTCTGGGTATCGTCATCGGCGAGTTGTTATGGGGCCTTTCAGGTATGTTCCTTTCTATCCCAACCATCGCTATTATGAAAATTATTTTTGACCGCATTGAAAGTCTGAGACCATGGGGTTTTCTGTTGGGCGGAGCGTACGAGTACAAGGAACCGGCAGAAAAGGAAATGAAGACGGAGTAAAAGTCTCAACGGGAAAACAATGACCTGGTAAAAAAACTAAAAACAACAAAGCCGGATTGCTTCATTAGAATCCGGCTTTGTTTTATGCAGTTATAGCTTCTTAAAACCCTAGCGTTAAACCTATCGACATGTTTTTCAAGCCTTTCTGAGCGTCGGTATTAAACATATCGTTAAAGTAATATTTGGCATAAATACCCAAATCGCCGTAGCCTATGCGGGTAAATGCGCCGTAACGCAGTTTGGTGTAATGGTAATCGTCATTAAACTTTTGTTTCCCGTTTTCGCTGCTGATCTGCTTTACGCGGCCGTTCAGCAGAATGCCAATATCCGGACCGGCAACAAAGTGGAAGCGTTTGCCATCGTCGTTATCTTTAGTACGAAAATCGAACGAGAGCGGAATGCGCAGATAGCTTGATGAAAAGCGGTTCTTGCTGTAATCAATATTATCTACAGTGTAATGTAACTGACTCATATCCGGGTCTTTCTGGATGGTGATATTATCGCGCAAACGAAAAAGCGTCCAATCCAACCCTGCCGACATATAGATCTTGAACGCGCTATTAAAACGATAGCCAAACTGAAATACATCAAAGCCAACGTTACTGCTTTTCCATGAACGGTAATTCAAAAACTGATTTTTTGGCGATAGCGTAAAGCTGCCATTATCAATTAACGTAGCCAAGCCCAGATCAAACCTGGAAAAAGTAATAGCAATAGAAAAACCGGGATGCTTATGTATTTTCCTGCTTACCTTAACAGAATCATCGCCATGCAAAAGGTGAAGGTTCATGCGCTTGCTTTTTTGCGTGGTGGCATCTGTTGCAACAGAATCAGTCTGTGCAAAAACAGTACAGGCCAGCATACTCAGCATTGCCATTAATAATAGGCGTTTCATCTTCAATTAAGTTTTAGGTAGAAATTATTATCCCTGTTAGCTATCTAACCCCGCGTCCGGGAGGCCGAAATTACAGAATTAATGAGTTAACAGATTTAAAGGCAATAATGTTATTTGTTATTTAACTAATCCCTAATCTATATCTTTGCCCACCAGATATGAGCGTTCCATTTTTACAGATCAGTGCGGTAAGCAAACTTTACCCCGGCGATGTGCCATCGGGCCTTAAGCCTACTACTTTTAATATTGAACCAGGCAAAGTTACCGCCATCATCGGTTCCAGCGGTAGCGGTAAAAGCACGCTGCTGCACCTCATCTTCGGACTGCTCACCCCCGACGCCGGCGCCGTTTACTTTAAGGGTGATCGGGTTTGGGGACCAGAGGAAAAGCTCATCCCCGGTCATGACGCCATGCGTATGGTAACCCAGGAAACCAACGATGTAAACCTGTTTGCCAAAGTGCACGAGAATATATCGGTACTATTACCCAATACTGATGTTGAAGTTAAAAAGAACCGCACAGATCAGCTGATAGACCAGCTCAACATGCGCCGCATTGCCAACAAACGTGTAGCCGACCTGAGCGGTGGTGAACGCCAGCGTGTGGCTATTGCCCGTGCCCTGGCCCGTCAACCTGAAGTATTGTTATTAGACGAGCCTTTTAACCAGGTAGATACCTCTTTCCGCGATGGTTTACAACAGGATATCCGTAGCATCGTTAAAAATACTGGCCTCACCGTTATCATGGTATCGCATGATCCTGCAGAGGTACTCTCTATGGCCGATGACCTGATCGTACTAAAAGATGGCGAAATACTGGAAAGCGGGGCGCCACGCCAAATGTATCAGCATCCGCAAAACTTGTACACAGCCAAACTGCTCACCAACAGCAATATCCTTACCCGCGAGCAAGCAGCCATTTGCGGCATTCAGACTGATAAAGAACACGTAGTGATCTATCCCGAATGGGCACACGTTACCAGCAGCTTTACCCGCAAGCATTTCACCATCAAACACATTCTGTTTAAAGGGGCTTACGATGAGTTGATTCTGGAGAATGAAGGCGTTGAACTGAGGGCAACAGTGACGGATAGCTCGAAGTTAAAAGAGGGAGAGCACGTACACGTGAAAGTAGACCGTTTCCTGGCTTTTTAAACCCTTTGATGCCATTTCGACGAAGGAGAAATCTTTTCGGACATAACCGGATACATGATCGAAAAGATCCCTCCCGTTGGTCGGGATGACACATGGTGTAAACTAGTATAGCAAACCAATCAGTCGTCAAACCAGATTCTTCAACCCATCAATAATACTCTCAAAGAAAGTCCCTGCGTTTAAACCGTTATAATGGTTGAAATAAACAAAGACGAGGAAGATAACAATGGCGATAATGATAAACCGCTTAAACAGATAAGCCAGCAGCGCCAACGTAAGCGGAATAACCAGCAGCCACATCCAACTGATATGTATGGGGGTTAGTTTGTCATCATGCTTGTAAACATAGTAAAGGCGGCCATGCGAGCCCGCATCGTTAGTGTGACGCAGGTATAAAAAAGACGATTTAGCCAGCTTGGGCGAGTAAAATGCCACACCCTGGTTAAACACCAGATCTTGCTGAAAGCCGTTGAACGTAAAAGTAAACGTACCGCTAACATTACTCTGCGGGTTATCCAGCGAGTCTGTAGCCACCACGGCAATCTGCTCATTACCAAACGGGTTATCTTTCACCACAAAATGATTAACGGCAACACTGTCAGCCCGGCAAAACTGCGCGGCAACAAAAAACAACATGGCGGTAAACAAGGTACGCTTAAGCATAGGTTATAGCTGTTAATTTTAAGCTAAGGCTAAATTAAACATTTTAAGTATTCAGCATGTAGATGCTGTAATTTAATATGGCAGCAAAATGGTTGTGACGCAAATGTTACTTACGGATATGATACCGGGCCACGCTCTTCCCAAAATAGTAACGATATCAATGCACAACCAATAAAATACACTAACTTGAGTTATTCTATGTACATTGTCAGAATAACTGGCACCAATATTGTACTTTCAGTTTTTTATATAAATTTGTTGTTTAAACGCTAAAATGCTTTCAAAGAAAACTAAATATGCTATAAAGGCGTTGGTGGTTCTTGGCAAGAATCGTGATAAACCACCTCTGCAAATCTCGTGGATTGCCGAACAAGAGAAGATACCTAAAAAATTTCTGGAACAGATACTGCTTGACCTTCGCAACGCTGGCTATCTCTATAGCAAAAAAGGTGCAGGCGGCGGCTACAGCTTAAATAAAGATCCCAAAGATATTTACCTGGTTAGCATACTGCGCATTACAGATGGCCCTATTGCCATGGTACCTTGCGCCAGCTTAAACTTTTACCACCGTTGTGATGAATGCCACCAGGAGAAAACCTGTGGCATCCGCGATGTTTTTATAGACGTGCGCGACGCAACACTGAAAATTTTAAGCGAAACCAGTATTGCCGATATTATTGCTCGCGAAAGCAACCTGATAGTAAGCGACGATGTTCCGCCAGCGGTAAATCAGCCAGAAAACTAAGATAAACGTACGGTCGTTCCCCTGCGGGCTGGGCTATTCATTCATACGCCTGCCCCGAAGGGGTCCTTCGGACAAGGCCTTACGCACAGGCCGGTATCCGCTCCTATCCCTAACGCGGACGGATTCAGTTGTATTAACTAAAAAACCAATTGTTTGCCCTGTTGCGGAAAGATCAGCCTTAAACCCAACTTATTTTCGGCCGTTAATTGCTGTTTAATGCGTGTAATGCTTTTGGCCGGCGGCTTCAGGTGTGTGATTACCACGTTAAGGTTTTTCATAGACGTTGCACCGGCTTCGGCTGCAAGCACGTCCAGCTCTTTTATCAGCCAGTGAGGCGTCAGGTGCCCGAACAAAAATTTATCGGGCTGTTCATCAGGAAATGACACTTCAATCATCAACGCCTTTAGCTGGTGCGCTTTTACCAACGGCGCAACGGCATCCCATAGGTGTTTAAAATTCTGGCTTTTCTCCACCTCGTCGGCGCCTGTATCGCCCAAATACAATAAATAGTTACTGCCATTCCTCACCAAAAATGCGGTACTGATTAAATTGGAGTGACTCAACGGAAAAGCTTGCACTTGCATATCAGTATGGTCAATCTTAACAAAAGCACCCGGTGCTAAAACGCTGTAATGATATTTTCCTAAAGTGGGGGCTTCGCCTTCATTGGCAAAATTGGCCCAAGCCTTCCAGGTAAAGTAATTTGCTTTCAGTACATCAATACATGGCTGTAAGGCATAAATATTCTTCGCTGTATCGTCTGGCGCGTTGATGAGCAAACCAGCTAAATGATCCAAATGCGAGTGCGAGATGCAATAGCCTTTAATATCTTGTTTAAGCACCTGTTCTGCAGAAACATTAAATACCTTGTTAGCCACAGCCTTTTGTATACCGGCATGTAGAGTACCTGCATCTAAACAAACATAATTATTGCTCCCTGCCGGGGCAACCATGTAAGCAGATAGGTTGCTCTCATCAATACCGCCCAGTACGCCTAAGGGCACTACTTTGAAAGCAGATAAAGTTTTTTGCTGAGCGCAAACTAAAGCTGGAGCGAGCAAAAGGGACCAAAAGATATTTTTTTTCAAGACAGCTATTATTTACCTAGTATATACCTGCTGCGCAAGCACCTGGTACAAAAATATTTTTTTAGCGGCAGCCATGATAAAAAAACCCTCACAAACGAGTCTCTGTTTACACGTTCAAGCTCTTTATGGCATTTCTTGCAAATAACAACGTGATGGTCATCTGTGCTTTCGTGCCCGTTAGATAAAGTAGTTGCGGCCATAAAAATGGGGCTTTATGGTTAAACAATCGGATATTTGAAAAATATCCGGTTAGTAATTCATAGGGTATCAACTATTTTTACCCAATAGTTAAACATGTAACGTAATTTTTTATCAAATTGTTGTTACTAACCGTAAACTATTTGGGAATATGAAGAAAAATTACGACTCAATCAGTCCATCGGCAAAAGCGCTGCTTTTAAGTAAGGCTTTAACAGATATTCCCTACGCTGCCGACGCCGCCCGGTTGATTTGGGGTAATGCCGCCGCTGTGCTAGATCAATCCAAACAAGAAAACCTCTTGTTTTTGATGCGATTACTTCATTTTGAAGCAAGATACAAATCAGTTGATAACATGATTAACCAATTGGAGGGCAATAATATCTTTGAACTTTCATCGGGTTATTCTTTCCGCGGTTTAAACATGGCGGTTGCCCGTCCGGATGTTGTCTACATCGACACCGACCTGCCCGCTGTAATTGAAGATAAATTAAGCTTATTAAATCAACTCTTAGAGAAAAAATCGCTCCAGTTACAGGGCGAACTGATACTCAAATCATTAAATGCGTTGGATGAAACTGAATTTCAAAACATCGTTAACATCTTTCCCCCCGGCCCTATAACCATTGTTAATGAGGGGCTACTGATGTACCTGAACAACGAAGAGAAAGCACAGTTATGCCATATCGTCCGTAATATACTCAAAGAGCGCGGCGGCCATTGGATAACAGCCGACGTGTACATCAAAAAAGACGTCAACCCAACCGTCGCCCCAGATCAGTTTAGCCAATTTTTGGCGGCACATAATGTTGAAGAAAATAAGTTTGACAGCTACACACAAGCCGAAGAATTCTTTAACGCACAAGGTCTAAAAATCCACCGTAAGGCGGAACCGGTAGACCGCCATACCCTATCGGCACTTAAATACATTTCCCCTAACTTATTACAAGCCTATGCAGAGCGAATGAAAGGATTTGTTCGTATCCGTGAAACCTGGGCGCTGAAAGCTGTTTAGCCTTAGCCTCATCACTTCATTGTTATTAGTAATTAACAGCGTAACCGCTCAACATAATGCAACCAATGACCTAAAACGGCAATCCTATACCAAAGTTAAGCTGCATAAAATTGTAGCTTTCGCCGTTGGTTTGGTAGTAGTTATTTTTAAAATCGTGGTTATGAAATAACTCATTGAAATGCTGAATTAACACCCATTGATCGGCACCATCAAACTGAGGGTCTTTGAATTTGAAGGCAGCATCCAGACGAAAAACAAAGTAGGTTAAATCAAACCGCAAACCAGTACCAATGCCAATAGCGGTTGACTGCCATAGATTGTTCAGCTTAAACTCTCCACGTGGATTATCAGATGTTTCTTTTAATCGCCAGATGTTACCAAAATCTGTAAAGAAGGCACCTTTCAGCTTGGAGCCAAAAAAGTTATCGGCAATTTTATAACGGTACTCGGCATTACCGATAATTTTAATCTCGCCAAACTGATCGAGATATTTCAAGCGCTGCCGCAAATCGTCACCTACAAGCCCCACACCATATGATGCACGGTTAAACTGCCCCGGACCGAGTGTGCGTGGCAACCAGGCACGCATATCATTGGCTCCACCGGCGTAAAACTCTTTCTCAAACACCATTTGCGAACTGTTGCCATACGGTATACCTATACCTGGGTTAATACGAAACACAAACTGTTTTTCATTTCCAAAACCACGGTAAATGCGCAAATCAGCCTCGCCCCTTACATACTGAGAGAAAGCATGCCCCAACAGCGTACGCGCACCTATAGAATCTCTTGAGGTATTGAGTGCATTGGTAACCAAACTCATGGTGTTCCCCCCAACATCAACAGAACCTTTAAAATAAGTAAAGCTGCCGTAACTATTCAACATATCGGCGTTTACCTGGTAGGTGTACTGGCTGCCCACGGTAAAAATAGTTCGACCAATAAGGCGCAGATAAGCATCACGCCCATTTTTCTCCAGGCTATCACGCGCGGCCGGATCTATTACGCCACTTGAAAATTCGATATCAATCGGCGTAAAGGTGTGCAGTTTGTGAGCTGTCTCGGCAAAATCATAAGTAAGCGAGTTAACAAAGCTTTTGCGCGTTACCAGCCCCTTTTGGTAAAACAAAGAATAGTTGGATGAAAAAGTAGTATGCGGCACGCCATACTCACCCAAAGTGGGCACACTAAAAGGCGTTATTAACCGCGGATAAGTTAAACTTACCCCCGTTTTAAACTCCTGGTTTTCTACACCGTTATCGTTGATATTGTTATTACCATTGTCAAAAAGAACGCTCCAGTTTAGCTTAACCTGCAAAATGGCTGCGCTTTTAAACAGGTTTCTGTTTGTGAAGGTATTGCCTACGTTGTAGCCATAGCGACCGTTGTTAAAAATAAACTCACCCTCCACCCGGTCTGACATTTTTTTGAGTGGAGTGATATCAATCTGCATGTTCAGCTTGTTGGTGCTGTCGCCCTTCTTCTCATAGTTTGGGTTGGGCACATTACGAAACACGTTAAGCTCAGACAGGCGGGATGTTGTAAGCGTCTGTTTATCGATATTATAGATATCTCCCTTTTTCTGGAACACATAGTTAGTAACCACCTTTGGCTTAAACGAGTGCGAGTAATCTACAAACCTGAATTGCGAGTCGACCTGCAAGGTATCAGCCTTACCATCCGTACGGCCATTGCTGGCAGAGATGGTAACAAGTGTGTTGTTAATTGTGTAAATAGGATGTTTCTTTTTCCCTTCAGGGTTACCAATAATCATCCTTACATCGGCCACGCTATTATCAAAGGCCGTATCAACGCTGTAATTAATGTATTGGCGATAAAAATCATAATAGCCGTTACGCTTCATCACCTGGAAAAACTCATCCCTGTCATAAGCCAGACTATCCGTATCATACCGTCCGCCGGGCTGTATGTGTGAGAAGTTATTGCGATTGTTTCGATACAACCCGCGTACGCTTGGATCAAGGATGCTATCAGTTATCCGCCGAATCCGGAACATTGGGCCCTCCACGGCAGTAAAATACAAATGTGCTTTCTTTTTCTTTACAGCGATACTATCCGTCACCTTGGCCTTGAGGTAACCTTTATTTTGCAGAAAACGTTCAATTTGCTGGCGCGAGTATTCAACCAGCTGGGTATCCAGAATGGCAGGAGGCTCACCCACGTCCTTTTTACCGTCATGACTAAACATGTAGTACAGGTTCAGGTTGATCCAGTTATTGGGCTGCTCCTGCTTGTCTACAAACGTAGGTGCCGCTTCGGCAAATTCTTTGTCTACCCCCTTCACCGTAATTTTGCGTACCAATGCCTGGTGCTCCTTCAGTTTGCGGGTTAAACTACACCCCGTAGCCAGAAACACTGATATTATCAGTAATATTGCAAAACTTTTAGGTATCAGATTAGGGTATGCTTTCAAAATCTCAGATCAGTTTATTAAAATCCTTACAACACAAAAAATTCAGAAAAGTTCACGGACTATTTGTGGCAGAGGGTTATAAATCTGTTGTTGAATTTATTAACTCCGGCTATTTTGTAGAGGAGGTTTATCATACCATCCCCATTGCTCCAAAATTGCTGAATTTATCGGCAAAAATAAACATTAAGGAAATTTCTTTGAATGATATGGCCAAAGTGAGCAGTCTCACTACGCCGCCAGACGTTATTGCCCTGATCCGTATCCCGCAAGCGCCTGTTTTTGATGCACAATTGCTCAAAAACCAATATGCCGTAGCGCTAGACGGCGTACAAGACCCCGGCAACATGGGCACCATCATTCGCACAGCAGATTGGTTTGGTATGAAGCATATTATTTGCTCTGATGATTGCGTAGACGTGTACAATCCCAAGGTAGTGCAAGCCACCATGGGTTCGCTATCGCGTGTACAAGTTTATTATACCGATCTGGCCAAGACCCTGCCCCTGCTGCAACTTCCGGTTTACGGTGCTTTACTTAATGGGCAAAACATCTACACCACCACCTTTGCCCCTGCTGGTTTGATACTGATGGGCAACGAAGGCAACGGCATCCGGCCCGAAATCCAGCGACTGATCAGCACCGCTGTAACCATCCCCGGAGGGGGCGAAACTGAGTCGCTCAATGTGTCAATTGCAACGGCAATTTTCTGTTCGGAGGTATTTAGACAACGATTCTAAAAATAATAGCTATTGCACATCAGGCGGTTACAGGTTATTTTAAATAAAAGTTGATTTGCAATAATAATTCGTTACTTTTGCATTCCTGAAAAAATGGTCGGGTGGCCGAGTGGCTAGGCAGAGGTCTGCAAAACCTTCTACAGCGGTTCGAATCCGCTCTCGACCTCAACAACGAGGTGATAATTAATAAAAAGGTATTAAAATGGGCGTTACACGTTTAAAAAGAAAAGACAGAAGAAACAAAACCTTCTCACGTTTAGAAGTTCAGTTTCTGAAATTAGCTACTAACATTGAGCTGGGCAGCCGTTCTGCTGAGCCTAAAAAGAGCCAATTGGCTAAAAACAACGAAGCTTTAGCAATTGCTGCTGCAGCCAAATAATTTTAGCTAACACAAGATATTGAAGCCCTGCTATTGTTTAGCGGGGCTTTTTTATTTGTCCGAACCAGGATTTATAGAATTTTAGGATTAACAGGATATCTGTCTGAACCTGATTTATTAGGCAACAAGCGCTTATTAAGTATTCAGGGTACCTAAAGAAGTTCGGCATGACCTTTTAGAGATCATGCCGAGCAAATATTCTGTAAATCCTAAAAATTCGTTTAACTCTGGTTCACCAGCTCCTTACAAATCCTTGTAATCAACGCCGGCCCTTCATAAATAAAACCAGTGTATAACTGCACCAACGACGCACCGGCCTGTAGTTTCTCCTGCGCATCTTCGGCAGAATGAATGCCACCCACCCCGATGATGGGGAATGCACCGTTTGATTTTTTATGCAGATAAGCAATCACTTCGGTAGAGCGTTTGGTGAGCGGTTTACCGCTTAAACCACCGGTTTCGCCTTTCAGGCTCTCGGCAGATTGCAAGCCTTCCCTGCTAATGGTAGTATTAGTGGCTATGACGCCGGCTATTTTACTGCCTTGCACAATCTCCACAATATCATTAAGCTGATCATCAGTCAGATCCGGAGCTATTTTAAGCAGTATAGGGCGACTAACGCCATTTTTGTTGTTACGCTGTTGTAGTGTGTTCAGGATATTCATCAGCGGCTCTTTCTCCTGCAGAGCGCGCAACCCTGGTGTGTTGGGCGAGCTTACGTTCACCACAAAGTAATCAACCACATCAAATAAGCGGTCAAAGCATTTAATGTAATCGCTTACGGCCTCCTCATTAGGGGTCACTTTATTTTTGCCGATATTACCGCCAATGATGACGCGCTGCGATTTAGCCGCGCTGCTCTGGCGATAAGCGGCAATACGCTCGGCCACGGCATCCATACCGTCGTTATTAAAGCCCATTCGGTTAATCAGCGCGCTATCCGGCACCAGCCTGAACATCCTGGGTTGCGGGTTACCGGGTTGCGGTAATGGCGTTACGGTGCCGGTTTCAATAAAACCAAAACCCAGGTTAGCCATCTCCTTAATCATCACGCCATTTTTATCAAAACCGGCGGCCAGGCCTACAGGGTTTTTAAATTTCAGGCCGAAGAGTTCGCGCTCCAATCTTTTATCGTCAACCTGCCACATGCCGCGACTCAACGCTGCGCCGCCGGGAACTTTGTTGAAAAAACGCAGTCCGTCTGTAACAAAATGGTGAACTTTCTCGGGGTCGTACTTAAAAAGAATGGGTTTAATGAGCGAATACATGGCGCAAAGTTAAATTTTCATTTCCCAACGCCAAACCCTCTTTGCACGTGCGATGGATATTTGTTTATATTTACCCGTAATCTACTTAAAACCACTTCTAAAAACCGACAATCTTTTTATGAGCACAAACCGCCGTTCATTCATCAGAAACGCCGCTATTGGCACCTTAGCCTCTATATCAATCCCAGAAATTGTTGCCGCAGCAACCGCCAGCGCAAAAGGCAAAAGAATTAGTCTTTCAGAAAACGATGTCGTTCTTTTCCAGGGCGATTCTATTACCGATGCCGGTCGCGGCAAAAAAGATACCGGTGCCAACAACGCCGCGCTAATGGGCAATGGCTACGCATTTTATGCCGGCGCTACCCTGCTGAACGAGCATACCAATAAAAAACTGCAGATCTATAACAAAGGTATCAGCGGCAACAAAGTATACCAACTGGCAGACCGTTGGGATGCTGAGTGTATCACTCTGAAACCAAATGTATTGAGCATACTGGTGGGTGTGAATGATTTTTGGCACACCATAACCAGCGGTTATACCGGCACAATTGAGACCTACCGAACTGACTATAAGAAACTACTGGATCGTACCAAACAGGCATTACCTGATGTAAAGCTGATCATTGGCGAGCCCTATGCCTTGCGCGGTATCAAATCTGTAACCGATGCCTGGTATCCAAAATTTGATGAGTTCCGCGTAGCGGCCAAAGAGCTGGCAGATCAGTTTGATGCGGCCTTTATTCCCTACCAATCCATCTATGACAAAGCTACCGAGAAAGCCCCCGGCAGCTATTGGACAGCAGATGGTGTACACCCAACCATGGCCGGCGCAGCACTAATGGCCGAGGCATGGTTGCAGACGGTAAAAGGATAAAACCAGCGATTAAAGATTGAAGATTAGCTGATCGCAACAATAGCGTCTCTAATCTTCAATCTTGGCGCGCTCTATTCTTCGTTTCTAAGCCCCGCTTTAAAAGCGTATCTTTGCGCCCGAAATGATTGCTATTAATAACCTTACGTTCGAGATCGGTGCGCGGGCATTGTATGATGAAGCCAACTGGCATATTAAACCAGGTGAAAAGATTGGTCTGATTGGGGCCAACGGCACCGGTAAAACTACCCTGCTAAAACTGATTGTTGGCGACTATAAACCAACATCGGGCACCATATCTATGGCGAAGGATCTGGCCATTGGCTACCTTAACCAGGATCTGCTCTCGTACGCTTCGGATAAAAGCATTCTGCACGTGGCCATGGAGGCTTTTGAGCGCCAGAACCAACTGCATACCGAGATAGAAAATCTCCTCAAAAAGATTGAGACCGATTATAGCGAAGATCTGCTGCACAAACTGAGCGATAAGCAAACTGAGTTTGAAGCCCTTGATGGCTATAATATTGAATACAAAGCGCACGAAATCCTGGCCGGTTTGGGCTTTAGCGAAGCAGACACTCACCGTAAACTAAGCACCTTTAGCGGTGGCTGGCGCATGCGTGTAATGCTGGCTAAAATCCTGCTGCAATCGCCAGACATACTGCTGCTTGATGAGCCTACCAACCACCTGGACTTACCATCAATCCAATGGCTGGAAGATTACCTGAGAGCATTTGAAGGCGCAGTGGTTATTGTATCGCATGACCGCTGGTTCCTGGATAAAGTAATTAACCGTACGGTAGAATCGCGCAAGGGCAAGCTGACGGTTTATGCCGGAAACTATAGTTTCTACCTGGAAGAAAAATCGCTCCGCGAAGAAATTCAGCGTGGCGAGTTTAAGAACCAGCAAGCCAAGATAAAACAAGAAGAACGTTTGATTGAGCGATTTAAAGCCAAAGCATCAAAAGCAAAAATGGCGCAATCGCGCATGAAGATGCTGGATAAGATGGAGCGTGTTGATGATGTAGATGACGATAACCCCAGCGTTAACTTCACCTTCAAATTCAGCAGACAATCTGGTCGTAATGTTACACAGATAGAGCATCTGAGCAAAAGCTATCCAAACCTGGAGATTTTGAACGATGCCGAGGCGACCATTGAAAAAGGCGACAAGATTGCGCTGATTGGTGCTAACGGTCGCGGTAAATCTACCTTGCTGCGCGTTATTGCCGGTGCCGATACCAACTTTACCGGTAAGGCCGAAACTGGCTATAACGTTACCAAAACGTTCTTCGCACAGCACCAACTGGAATCATTACACCTGGATAATGAGATCTTGCAGGAACTGGTAGCCTTTGCCCCAAAACATACCGAGACTGAATTGCGCAGCATCCTGGGTTCATTCCTGTTCACAGGCGATGACGTATTCAAAAAGATCCGTGTACTGTCTGGTGGCGAAAAATCGCGCGTGGCATTGGCTAAGGCCCTGACTGCTGATGCTAACTTCCTCATCCTCGATGAGCCCACCAACCACCTGGATATGGCGTCGGTAAATATCCTGATCCAGGCATTGCAGCAATACGAGGGTACATTCATCGTGGTATCGCACGACCGTTACCTGCTGGATAATATTGCCAACAAGATTTGGTTCATTGAAGATCAAAAGATCAAAGAATATCCCGGCACTTACCAGGAATACGAAGAGTGGGCCGCCAAACGCAAGGTTCAGACTAAAGGCATCGCTACCCCTCCTCCTCCCAAAAAAGAGGAAAAACCAGCACCCGCCCCTAAACCAAACGACGACAAGGCCAAACAACTGAAAAAACTAAATCAGGATCTGGGCAAATTGGAAGAGCAGATTTCGGGTTTAGAAAAAGAAATCAAACAAGTGGAAGCTACTTTGGCTGATGAAAAGATTTATACCGATGCGGCCAAATTAAAAGACACCAACTCTGTTTATCAAGCTAAAAAAGATCAGCTAAAATCGCTCCAACAAAACTGGGAGGCTTTGGCAGAGCAGATTATGGAATTGGAAGGGTAAGAAATGACGTTTCCGACCTTCTCCTAGCCCAGCTTGTCATTTCGACGAACAAGCAAGGGTTTGAGAGGTGGTTGTGAGGAGAAATCTTGTACGTGCGATAAGCCGCGTGATTTGCATGTTGACCTATCACTCGTACAAGATTTCTCTTCCGCTCCTACGCCAAACCGTCCCGCGTGCTCATCGAAATGACAAAATACTTTACTTTAAGGGCAAGTCAACTCAATGTGCTATCAATCCCGATACCACGTTAATACTCAACGCCAAAATAGCTGTATTAAATGCAAAAGCAATCAATCCGTGCAACAAGGCTAATCGCCTGATGGGGCGCGAGGAAATCTCTACGTCTGACACCTGGAAGGTGGTACCCAGCACAAAGCCGAAATAAACAAAGTCTAGATAATCGGGGGCAGGTTCTTCGGGGAATTGCAGTCCGCCGATGGGTTTATGACTGCCTTCATCTGGGGCGTAATATAGGTGCGCATAACGCATCGTAAAAATGGTATGTACCAAACACCACGAGATCACTACCGCACCCATACTCAGCAGTACATGCCGGGTAACCTCTGCATCCGAAGTGGACTTTGGCGATTTAAGCAGGAAAAGTATCGCCACCAAACTGGCAACAGAGGCCAGGATAACAAATAGAAAGATGAGCGTACGGTGGCTATCTTCCAGACTCGCCGTTTTGCGGATCTCACGCGGGTGGCAGGTTAAAATAATAACCCAATCCAGCGCGGTTATTGTGAACGCAAAGGCCGTCCAGGGAATGAGTACCTGTTCCCAATTGGAAACATGCGAGCGCACCAGGAAGTACACGATAGCTGTTACAATAACAGCGATATAGACTTTATAATGCGCATCCAGCGCGAAGATAGACGTAGGTTGTTTTTTGCTCATAACGGCGGGGTTGTCCGGCTCCTAATTTAGGTTTAATTCAGCACAATCACCTATTTGCCGCCTATCTATATGAAGCTATTCTTCCTCCACAATCCAGGCCACGCGACCAATCTGCCCATCCTCCAGGCGCACTTTAATACCGCGAGAATGGAACGCCGCGCTAGTGAGCAAATTTTTCACTATACCACGTGTCAGGTTGCCCGAGCGTTGATCTTTTTTGAGGATAATATCAACCTCTAGTCCGGGATATATGTCTTTACGGTTTTGTCCGTTCATTTATTATTACAGCAAAATGTCCAACACTCTTTGTTTTGCTTGCTCATCAATTCCAATGAATGATTTGGTGATCACACACTTATTCTTGATATAAGCAGGAAGTTTATTTAACGACGCATCATCATCAATAATTACGTAATTCTGTACCGCGCCGAATTTCTCCACCCATTGAAGCACTTCTGTATATCGGTCATCCATATCGGCTACAGATTTCACATCATTTACCTTGGAAATAGACGCAGGGAATAATGATCTTCTACGAAAAATCTCCATCCACTCATCCAATGAAAAATTAATACGATGAGTTGTAGTGAGAACGATTGCGGCGTTAGTTACAGATAATATTTCAGAAAGACATTTAGCCGCCTTAGGATTAAACTGAATAAAACCATCGTCAGCTATCTCAACCTTTTTCCATGGCGGTTCTGTAATTAAAACGCCGTCCATATCCAGAAGGATCGTCATATTGACTTACTTCACCAGTTCCTTTACCGCGGTTGCCACCTCGTCAAACTTAAACTGACTTAGCAAACCGTTCATTGCAGCACTGATCTCTGCGTTATGCAGGTTACCGATGCTGCCCTCATGGGTGTGGTTAACTTTCTTCTCGGGGTTAAAGTTGCCTTGCTCAATAGCAATACCCACTTGTTTATAAGCATCGCGGAACGGCACGCCTTCCAGTGCCAGGCGATTCACTTCTTCCACGCTGAACAGGTAAGCGTATTTAGGATCGTTCAGGATATCGTTTTTCACCTCGATGTGCTCCAGCATAAACTTGGCCATGTGCAGGCAGTTATTCAGCTCAGCAAAAGCCGGGAACAACAGTTCTTTCAACAGCTGCATTTCGCGGTGATAGCCTGATGGCAGGTTAGTGGTCATCATAGCCACGTCGTTCGGTAACGCTTGCAGGCGGTTACATTTCCCGCGCATTATCTCCCAAACATCCGGGTTCTTTTTATGCGGCATAATGCTGCTGCCTGTGGTAAGGTTTTCCGGGTAACTTACAAAAGCAAAATTCTGGCTCAGGTACAAACACTGATCCATAGCCATACGGGCCAGCGTAGCCGCAACAGACGACAGCGCCTGCGCAATAATACGCTCGGTTTTACCCCTGCCCATCTGTGCGTAAACCACGTTATGGTTCAAAGCGGCGAAGCCCAGCAGTTGGGTAGTCATGGTACGGTTCAACGGGAATGATGAACCATATCCCGCTGCAGAACCCAATGGGTTTTTATTGGTGATTTTATAAGCTGCCAATATCAGCTCCATATCATCGGCCAAACTTTCGGCATAAGCGCCAAACCACAAGCCAAATGATGATGGCATGGCTATCTGCAAGTGCGTATAGCCCGGCAACAGTACATCTTTATGTTTATTGCTCAACTCAATCAGCAAACGAAACAGCTCATCTATTTGCTGAACAGTCTCCTGCAGTTGGTGGCGAAAGAATAGTTTCAGATCCACCAAAACCTGGTCGTTACGAGAGCGGCCGCTGTGGATCTTTTTACCGGCATCGCCAATGCGGCGGGTGAGCAGCAGCTCAATTTGCGAGTGCACATCTTCTACCCCATCCTCAATCACGAAGCCATTTTGCTCAATATCTTTATAGATCGATTTCAGTTCCTGCTGTACCAGTTGCAGATCATCGGCACTCATCAGGCCAATACTCTCCAGCATACGTGTATGCGCCAGCGATCCCAGCACATCAAAAGCGGCCATCTGTTCATCAAACTCGCGGTCGCGGCCAACGGTAAAATTCTCTACCAGCGCATCAACGCCGGCTGTCTTCTGCCATATTTTGCTCATGGTGCGAAAATAGTGAATAGTGAGTAGTGAATGGTGAATAGTTTTTATTTATCAGCAATATATAGAGCCGGATTAAAATAATGTTTGCTCCTTAGTGATAAACTTAGGGCGCATCAGATGCGTATCAAGGGCTTTATTCAGCTCATCAGCAACATAATCGGCTAACTCAGGCGAGTAACGTTCATCATGCTGGTGCATAAAAAACCATACCGATTGCAGGCCCATATCGGCCCAGGTTTTAATGCGGCTCACCCACTCGTCAACACGTTTATAATCAGTCTGATCCAGACTGTTACCCACAAAACGAATAAAAGCGTGCGGCGTAGGCAACTCCATATGCACACAATCGCGCCGGCCGGCAGCGTCGGTAATTACAGCGCCCATGTTTAGTTCGCGCAGCATTCCAAACAGTTGTTGTTTTACCTCGGCATTGGCAAACCATTCTTTATGGCGCACCTCTACAAACACAGGGACATCTTTAGGCAGATGTTCCAGATAGGCTTTCAATTCCGGGAAGCTTTTCGGCGTAAAATTATCGCTCAGCTGCAAAAACAGCGGGCCGAGTTTATCGCCGAAGGCCATCACTCCCTCATAAAACTGCGTGGTAATATCTTCGGCATTCTTCAGCCTGCGGATGTGACTAATGCTTTGCGAAAACTTGGGACAAAATTTAAAACCGGGCGTTACATCAGCCTTCTCTTTCCACTTAGCAATAGTAGCCGGGCCGTAAACCTGGTAAAAGGTGGCGTTCAGTTCAATGCAATCGAAGTGCTTAACATACTCGTCCAAAAAGTTGGCATCTTTAGTTTTAGGCGGATAGATTTTGCCTACCCACTCCTTACGCCCCCATTTGGCGCAACCTACATGCACCTGTACCGGTCCGCCGGCTTTAGCGGCATTAAGCATTTTTATGTTTTCTTCCGAATCAGGCGGAAGCGAGAAATCTATTTGAGCCAGCAATTGTGGTTCTACACGTCCAAATTCCATGGTTTGTTGGTTTTGCAGTGTGAAAGTAAGGAAAAAAAGTTTGAACCGGGATTTAACGGATTTATTGGATTGAGGATGATTATCAATAGGTCGTCCTGAACTTGTTTCAGGATCCCACAGGACAGGTAAAGTTAATGCTCAGCGTATGGGGTGCTGAAACAAGTTCAGCATGACGTCCGGGCATCCTGTCAATCCAATAAATCGGTTAAACGGCGAAGCCTTCTTGAGTACCCAATAAAAAACAATTCACAAAAAATCCTGGTTCACAAAAAAGCCGTCACTTTTCAGGACTGCTTTTCAAGTTATTAGTTTTTTGTTTCAGTTACCTAACATGTCTTTTACCAGGTTGTAAGAACTATCGCCGAAGGCAAACTTGGCGGCCTGGTCTTCATCAAGATATTTAGACTTATAGTCTGATTCGTTTGCGTTGATAAACAGCAGATTTTTGTTTTTGATATCTTCTATCACCTGGCCAATAACCTCTGTTGATACCGCCGGGCAGCCAAAACTGCGACCTAAACGGCCCATCTGATCGATGGTATTCTGGTTTACGTATTCAGCACCGTGCACCACAATATCGCGGCTGCGGGCCTGATCGTTAAAACCGGCATCCATCCCATCTAAACGTAATGAACGACCATGCTTACCGTCATAAACCTCATTGGTAATATAAAAACCAATGCTGCTTTGGTGCGACTCAGGGTTGTTAGAGAAAGCGTTTGCCACGTTATCGCCGCTGCCTTGTCCGTGCGCTACCCAGGTATTTAACAATAATTTCTTTTTTGCCAGATCAACAATCCACATACGTTTGGTGGTGCTGGGCTTGCTAAAATCAACAATGGTTACAACGGTGCTTTCGGCCGGCAGCAGATTAGCAATTTTGAGGTTATAATAACCGGTAATAGCTTTTTCAAACACCGTAGTGTCTAAACCACTGCTGGCCAAATTGGCATTTGAATAAATGTCTTCGATGTAATTGTTAAACAATGATCTTGCCGATGACTCTTCTGTTTCTGTAGATTTTGCAATAGCTGTAGTACTTTTAATAGCTGTACTGTCGCTCTTTACACTTGCAAAACTCAGGCTCATTACACAAACCGTTAGCGTAAAAAGGGCGCAGAAAGACCCCAAAAAATGTTTTCTCATACTTTCGTTAAAGTAAACTTGGTTATTAAAAACTTAGCAAGAAGGTTTATAACAGAAATAATTGATACACAAATGTAACAATTAAAAATATTACAAACAAATCATTGCAAAGCAAAATTCACTTTAACGAAAGTATTTAAACCAATAGAAGATTATTGATTAATCCACTTAACCTTATCTTCAATCGGGGTGATTCTTCTACCCTCTGGCAGTTCATCAGCATAGCCTAAATAAAGAATTCCCATAAACTGGTCATCTTCACCTAGTTCCAGATATTCTTTCATTTCAGGGCGCAATGCCATACCACCAGTGCTCCAGAATGATGCAATGTTTAAGGCTGTAGCGCCTAACAACAGGTTCTGAATAGCGGCTGATGCAGCGGCAACTTCTTCTACAGGCGGGATTTTTGGTTTATCGCCACGCTTCATGATAGCCAGCACTACGTGCGATGCATTGTTACCCAGGCCACCCAGGTTATTGAAAGTGGCAGGGTTAAAAGTATCAGGCGTGCTGCTGCGTTGGTAAAGTTCAGCGTGCTCTTTACAGAAAACCGCTGGGTCTTCATAAACAATAAAGCGCCATGGCTCGGTTAAGCCGTGGGTTGGCGCCCAGTCGGCAAGCTCTAGCAGGGCAGCTACATGGCCATTAGGTATTTTCTGGCCATTCATCATGGCCGGTTTTATAGTACGACGGGTTTTAATAACGTTTGCTACTGTTGAGAATGTGTTGCTATCCATAAGTTGTTTTGGTAGTCCGAAAGTCAGAAAAGACCGAAAGTCGGAAAAGTTTTATCGTGTTTTTATTTGGGCGCAAATTAGGCAATTTAGCCTAAGCCCGAAAATCGCTTTTACTAAAAATCAAAAAGGCGCCGCTAAAAAAAGCGCGCCTTCTGATATATTTCCAATATCATCTGTAGTTTTAATATATAGCCGGATATTTACCCGGGTTAGCTTCATGCATCATAGCATAAACGGCTTCAACTACATCATCCTGCGATGGCTTGCTGAAGTAATCGCCATCTGAGCCATATGGCGGGCGATGCTCTTTGGCACACAGTGTATGCGGAGCGCTATCTAACAGGTAATAGCCTTTTTGACCTTCCAGAATTTGCTGCAAGATATAAGCCGAGCCACCACCTGGGATATCCTCATCAATTACCAGCAGCTTGCTGGTTTTTTCTAATGATTTACGACAAGCCTGCTCTTTATCAAAAGGATACAGCGTTTGCGGGTCAATTACCTCTACATTGATGCCCATGCCTTCCAGCTCTTTAGCGGCTTCCAGTACGATGCGCAAGGTTGAGCCATAAGATACGATGGTCATGTCGGTACCCTCTTTCATTATCTCTGCCACGCCTAGCGGAACGGTAAAATCGCCAACGTTGGCCGGTAACTTTTCTTTAAGGCGATAACCGTTCAAACTTTCTACCACTACGGCAGGTTCATCGCCCCGTAGCAGGGTATTGTACATACCGGCGGCCTGGGTCATGTTACGTGGCACGCACAGGTGCAAACCGCGCATGGTATTTAATATCGTCCCCATTGGCGAGCCTGAATGCCAGATGCCCTCCAAACGGTGTCCGCGTGAGCGGATAATTACCGGCGCTTTTTGTCCGCCAAAGGTGCGGTAGCTCAGGCTTGCCAGATCATCACTTAAAACGGTTATAGCATAGATCAGGTAATCAATATATTGAATTTCGGCAATCGGGCGTAGACCACGCATAGCCAAGCCCATCCCCTGTCCTATAATAGTAGATTCGCGGATACCGGTATCGGTAATACGCAGATCGCCGTATTTGGCTTGCAAGCCGGCAAAACCCTGGTTTACGTCGCCAATAGCACCCACATCCTCGCCGAAGGCAACGATGCTTTTATCCCGCTCAAAGTTGGCGTCGAAACAAGCATTCAAGATCTCTCTGCCGTCAATCAAGCGGGCGTCGTCACTGTATTGCGCGGCAACAACCGGCACATGCAGTGGCGAGAACGGCGTGTTGGTAAACAACCTTGTATTATAACGCTCGTTATTCAGCTCTTTTTGCTGCCCCAGCCACGTCTGGATAGCCTGACGGGCGGCGCTGTTATCGCCAACGGTTAAACGCAACACTTTACGTATAGCAGATACTACCTCGGCACGGCCGGGTTCTACGGCTTTCTTTATCTCGTCGCGCAGTTCGCGCAGTTCATAGCTTTTATCAGATTGCGTAGCCAGATCATCAATTAAACCTGCGGCATGCTCTAACTCACTAATAATTGGAGTATGATATTCGGCCCAGGCCTGGCGCTGTGCTTCGCGTACAACTTGCTTAGCCGCAGCTTCCAACTCGTCCAATTCTTCGTCTGACGAGATGGCCGCCTCAATCATCCACTTACGCATTTGCACCAAACAATCGTGCTCGGCTTCCCAGTCCAGGCGTTCTCTTGACTTATAACGTTCATGAGAACCCGAGGTTGAGTGCCCTTGGGGTTGAGTGATCTCGGTAACGTGAATCAGCACCGGCACATGCTCGGCACGGCACAGGCTGATGGCGCGCTCGTAGATTTCGCAAAGGGCCACATAATCCCAACCGCGTACTTTATAGATCTCGTAGCCGTTGGTACCTTCTTCGCGCTGAAAACCTTTCAGCACTTCAGAAATATCTTCTTTAGTAGTTTGCAGACTGGCTGGGACAGATATAGCATAAGCATCATCCCATATAGATATAGCCATAGGCACCTGCAAAACGCCGCCGGCATTAAATGTTTCAAAAAATAAACCTTCGGATGTTGCACCGTTGCCAATTGAACCAAAGGCCACCTCGTTACCACTTACCGAGAACTGTTTTAAATAAGCCAGCTCCGGATTTTGGCGATATAATTTAGAAGCATAAGCCAAACCCAGCAAGCGCGGCATGTGCCCACCGGTTGTAGAAATATCCGAAGAGCAGTTCATCGTCTCTGCCTGGTTCACCCAATTGCCGCTGGCATCTATAAAGCGCGTAGCATAGTGGCAATTCATCTGCCGGCCAGCCGATGCAGGATCTTTAGCTGGATCTGGATGCGCGTACAACTGAGCAAAAAACTCTTTGAGGTTGCTCATGCCGGTTGCAAACATAAAAGTCTGGTCGCGGTAATAACCCGCGCGCCAGTCGCCCTTACGAAAAGCTTTGGCCATAGCCAACTGGGCAACCTCTTTTCCGTCGCCAAAAATACCGAACTTGGCTTTACCCGTCAGTACCTCTCGGCGGCCCAGTATACTGGCCGCACGGCTCTCATAACCAATACGATAATCGTTTATAACGATTTTTCTGAACTCATCAAAGCTTAGTTCGCCTGCATCAAATATGTTAGTAGCATGCATTGTGGTTTCAGGCATATAATATTTTGTTGACGCGGTAAAAATAGGAAATTCTATTCTGTAAACCGCATAAATAACAATTGTGTTATTTAACCGTTGTTTTAATTAGAGTATATTTTTTGATTTGAATTAATCATATATATTTGTCAAACAACATACGAATTATGAAAAAGTTGATCATATTATGTGCAGTAGTGTTTGGTTTTGCATTATCTGCCTCTGCACAAGATAACACCAAGCCTGAATTTAAATTTAACGAGGAGAAGCATGATTTTGGTAAAATACCTCAGGGTAAACCAGTTACCACTATCTTTAGCTACACCAACGTGGGCCAGGAGCCTCTAATTGTTACCCAGGTGCAGCCACAGTGCGGTTGTACGATTGCTGATTTCACCAAAACTCCGGTAAAAAAAGGCGAAACAGGTACTATTAAGATTACTTACAATGCGGCGGTTGTGGCACCATTTAATAAGGCCATTACCATCACCTCCAATGCGGCCACTCCAACAAAAGTGATTAGCATAGTAGGTGAAGTTACCCCCGCCCCGTCATCAACAGGAACTAAATAAAGAAATTTAAAAACTACAACTGAAGGCGCCGGCGGAAAATTTCCTCCGGCGCTTTTGTTATTTTACAGCATATTTGCGATTTTATTTACCTTTGCACATGCCAAATATTTCAGATAAAGGGCAGCGAATGCCTGCATCACCAATTAGGAAGCTTACTCCTTTTGCCGATAAAGCCAAACTGGACGGTAAAAAAGTGTATCACTTAAACATCGGTCAACCCGATATTGAGACTCCCGAAGGCATGATTAACGCCATTAAAGGCATTGATTTTAAAGTTTGGGCTTACACGCCTTCAGAAGGCACCCTTTCATACCGAAAAAAACTAGTTAGCTACTATAACAGAGCTGGTTATAACATCAATACAGAAAACATTATTGTTACTACCGGCGGCTCTGAAGCCATTAATATTGCTTTAATGACCTGCCTTGACCCGGGTGATGAGATCATCATCCCTGAGCCATTTTACGCTAACTATAACGGCTTTGCCTGCCAGGCAGACGCCGTGGTAAAACCTATCCTGTCATACATTGACAATGGCTTTGCCCTGCCCCCTATCAGCGAATTTGAAAAGCTGATTACGCCGAAAACCAGGGGCATTATGATCTGCAGTCCGAATAATCCTACCGGGTACTTGTACTCAAAAGAGGAAATGGAGGCACTGAAAGATCTGATTTTAAAGCACGATCTGTATCTTTTTGCAGATGAGGCATACCGCGAGTTTTGTTATGACGGGCGCGAGTTTACCTCGCCTATGCACCTGGACGGGATTGACGATAACGTGATCATCCTGGATACCGTGAGCAAACGTTACAGCGCTTGCGGCGCGCGTCTGGGTTGTATCATCACCAAAAACAAAGAGGTTTGGGCTACCGCCCTCAAATTTGCGCAGGCCCGCCTGAGCGCTGGTATGGTGGAGCAAATTGCCGGCGAAGCTGCTATTGATACGCCCGATAGCTATTTCGAAGCCGTAACCAAAGAGTACACCCATCGTCGTGATGTGTTGGTGAACGCGCTGAACAAAATAGACGGCGTTTACTGCCCTAACCCGGGTGGTGCATTCTATGTTTGTGCCCGTTTACCAATTGACGACTCTGACAAATTTTGCCAGTGGATGCTGGAAAGCTTTACTTATAACAATGCCACGGTAATGTTTGCTCCGGCAACCGGCTTTTACAGCACGCCCGGCGCGGGTATCAACGAGGTGCGCATGGCCTACGTAATTAACCCTGACGATCTGAACGCCGCCATGAAATGTCTGGAGGAAGGTTTAAAGGTTTACCCGGGACGAGTGGAAGTAGAAAACGGCAAGCAAAAAGAGGCACACGCTTAATAGTTTTGCAATAACAAAGAAAGCGCCGGCAGGATTCTGCCGGCGCTTTTTTGTTGGATTTACCAGTGTTTCTTTTGCTCTAAAACTAATCACTTAAGCTTATTCCTGCTTAATTTTATCATCATGAAAAATCTTATTCTTATCACTCTATTAATAATTTCTATCGGGGCTATCGCGCAAACAAGCAAAAAGAAAAAGGCTTATAGCAACTTCAAAACATTTCATATTGATCTTAATAATGATGATATAGTTGATACTATAATTTTGAGTTCATCATTATCGGATAAAACATCGTTTAACCGAATTTCTATTTCGATGTCTGGTGCTAAAAAAGCAATCTTTAAAGCAAAAGATCAATGGGCCGACATACAGAAAGAGTTATTGACTTCTAACAAGAACCTTGTAAAATCAAAAAACATATTTATACAGAAAACCAATTTACATACAGTGCTAATTATGTCTGCCGGCACGGACGGGGCTGGATATAGCGGGGAGTTTTCAATAATAAACATTGAAAACAACAACATTAAAATGGTTTTCGACCATGGTTCTGACGAGAGCATTGGGGCCATCAGTGTAGATGTTGAAATGCCAACCGGGCTTATTGATCTTGAAAATAACGGCAGGTTATGCTTTATATATTCACAATATGGTGAAGTTTATAAATCAGTAAAGGGCGGCATGATTGGAACTTATCACCCTTTTTACGTGTTTCCTGTTACCGATAATTGTGAGTATAGCGAGTCATTGTCAAAAGCATATAACGAAAAAAACTATATATATGTTGATCCTCATCGCCATAAACAAATTGAGATATTTTATCCAGACAATAAAAAACTAAAGCCTCGTCTTTGGAAGCAATAAGATCGGTTCTCAATCCAACAAAAAACCCTCAGTCTAAAGACTAAAGGTTTTTTTATTTTGTGTGGCTGCGATAGCCCGTTAATGGTTTTTCTTATTATTCATTTTAGCTTTTACCCCGCCCCCATAATTATAGGTCTTGGAATTGCTGGCTTTCTTTTCATGAAATGCAGCTCCGGGAGCATCATCGTTTGCTTTTGCTTTGGCAGCCTTCTTCTCACCCAAACCAGCAGATGTGCGTTCTTTTTCAACAATTAAATCTTCCGGCAATTCTCCCAACGGGATTTTTTGACCGGTGGCCTGCTCAATTTTTTTAACCGCGGTTAGTTCAAGATCCGAGGCGAACGTAATGGCCATAATTTCATTTTCAACATCCGGCGATGTAATAATCATCCGGTCGATATAGGTTTCTTTTTCTACCGGTAATTCAAAGTGAATCAAGAATGGGATACCATTCAGATCCAGTTTCTCTTCTCCATCATTAACCACAATCAGCACACGTGTAGCGGCGTCTTTAAACTCCTGCAGAGATGTAAAGCCATCCATCTCAAAAAACCACGGGTTTAACAAAGCAACTGTACATCGCTGGTGTTGTAAGTCTTTGTACAGTTTCTCGGCCGTTGGGCGGGTGTTAACAAACAGCACCACTTTGGTAAACAGGTCTTCATCCTGCATAAACAGGTTCAACAGGTTCACTTTGGTGCCAAAGTTAGGCAGCAAGTATAATATCTGCGGATGCGTATCAAACAGCGGCTCCCCTATTTCCTCAACCTCTACAGTGGCTGGTTGTTTCATAAAAGGCTGTATCATTCTGTTTAAACGCTCATGCAATACTTCGGTAAAAACAAGATGCTGGCATTTAGGCATGCTATTAACCAGTTCGGTAACGGGTAGTTGCAACCCTTGTTTAACAATCAGTTCAGCATCATCAATAACCAGCAATTCTATTTTATTTAGATCCAGGCCAAGTTTAAGGTAGATGGCACGCGCCCTGTCTGGCGTTGCAACCACAATATCGGCCCCCTCTGCCATGGCATCCATCTGGGCTTCTATGCCCGGGGTAGCAAATAAGGGAACAATAGATAGCGTTTTATTTTTGTTTAACTGATCGATTTTAACAATAATCTCCTCCACCTTTTCTTTATCGGGTGCCAGTATCAAAACTTTCGGCACACCATCGGGCGTATAGTTAAACTTGTTAAGTGTGGCTAATATATAGGTGGTGGTTTTGCCGCAACCTTCGGGGCCAACTACGATGACGTCTTGACCGCCGTTTATACGCGTCAACGTTTTTTGTTGGATTTCTTTAGGAGCTACGAAACCTGCTTCATTTAAAGATTGTACCAACCCTTTTTTTAATTTGAACTTATCTAACCACGCCATATCTTATATTTTAAAAACCCCGGAGAGTCGGCAAATTTATCTCTTTTAAAGCGCATTCCCAGCTCCTTGTCTTAAAAATACACGGTGCCCAACCTGGAATTTCTTTAACAGAAAGACACATAAAACAAAAAGGAGATAGCTAAGTTTAGTTATCTCCTTTTGTGGAAGCGAGGGGATTGAGTTAGGCCAAATCAGCCTCTAGCATTTAGAAATGAAGATTTTTTTCTGTTGATCAAAGATTTGCTTGATGCGGTTGCGGCAATGGAAAAATCTGGCAATAGCGGTGATTAGTTGTATACTTGATGATTAACTTTATTGTCATGAAAAAGCTTATTCTATTGATGTTCTTAATAGCTTCTTTAAAGTCGACTGCACAGACAAAAAAATCAGATGACATCCTGCTTCATGTATTGCGTTTAAATAAAATAGGAAAGGTATATAAATTTAATACTGAAGACAGCACTACAACCTATCTAAAATACCTTGGAAAACTTAACACTTCTAAATGGAAAACCTATAAAGTAATGACTTCCATTTGGATTTGGGGCTTGTCTCATCGTGCAACCAACAGGATATTAATTTATACTGATAAAAATCGTTATGTTGGAAATTATTATTTGACATTATCTACTGACTTACCTAATTATATTAAAAACAATCAATTGATTTTTAATAATGTAGAGCCTGATTGCGATAGCCACCTGATAACTATTATTGATTTTAAGAAAGGTATACCAAAAGATTTTTTTCGCAAATGCAAAGGAGATAGCGGAGATATCTATTCTTTTTCTAAAGACTAATTTCCTTTAACAAAAAAACCGTAAGCCAAACATACGTTCAACTTACGGTAAGTAATTTTGTGGAGCCGGAGGTTCCTTTGGATGAAATGTCTTACTCAGCCGGTTGCAAATATTACAACTGTAAATTAAACCTACTCCGCAATGCTCAACAAAACCGTCAAGCTTTTTTTCTTGATCTTCTTAGTATGCCCAATTATGTCGCAGGCTCAACGCCCTAACCGGAGCTTGCTTCAAAATACCTTCTTTGATGAAAAAGTAACCATCCCGCAGCTAAAACTTACACCAGGAGGATTATCTCTGAAAAATACCAGCACAGTTGACAGTGTATGCCACATATTAGAAGCAACATGGGCAAAAGAGTCAAGTAAGTATTACAAAGATTATAGAAGCGATTACACTCCTGAACAATTTAATCAATTAGATGCTTACGTTTATTTGAGAAACATGATGGAAGTTGCTCAAACAATGTCTCTCCCTGATAATTGCTTAAGTCACCTCACCAAATATTATATGGTTCCCGCATTACAGCGCGACTATGAAACCATTAAGTCAAAACCCACTTTATCAAAATTAGAGCTGATCCACTCAGGATCATTAGGAAATACAATAACGTTGGGCACTAAACCTGAGACAGATAGAGAAACATTTTACAAATGCTATGAACTATACAACAAATATGACGAACTGCTGCGGCAATTTGTTGCACTCCCAGATACAGCGATCTCAAACTATGCAAAAAGTGTTTTAGACACTCAAGATGAGTTTTATTATGATATTAATGCTAGATATCAATTCTACCAAAATGACTTGGATAAGTCTGCAAAATTTTTGCTCGAAGGTTTGAATAATCACCGTTATTCTCGCAGACGAGTTTGGGGTATGACAAAACCTCTTGTCGAATCTTACAATGCCACAGGGCTTAGGGAAAAAAGTATTACTATTTTAAATGCATTACTATTAAACACCACACCAGATATAGTAAATCGAAATAGCCTTCGTAAGTTGTACCAAGAAACTGATCCAGAGAATGGCGAAGCGATCTACAATAATATTTTAGCTCAACAGGGAAACAGCTTTCGAAAAAACGGAAGAAAGATCAAGTTGCCTCTCCATTGGAAGTTCTTAGCGAATCAGGTAACTCCTGAACGTTTAAAGAAAGCTAAATTTTTTCTGGTAGATGTATGGTCAACACATTGCGTCCCTTGCTTAGAAGAAATGCCGGAGTTAAATAAATTATATAAGAAATATGCCGACCAGGAAGATATACTTTTTCTATCTATAAATGTGGATTTCAGTGAGAAAGGCAATATTGGGGATGTCAAGAAAACAGTTAAACGATTGGGCATTCATTTTCCTGTATTTTATGATAACCAGTTAAGCAAATTGCAGTCTCAATTAGCTGTTCAATCATTGCCATCAAAATCTATTATAAACAAACAAGGTGAGCTATTTATAAAAAATGATGACTCCGAAATCACGCGTAATACTTTCGATCTTTTTTTCAAGGAGTATAGCAACATATCTAAATCGCCCGCCGATTCTCGGCCAGGGGCTTCTAAATAAAAGAAAACTGTTTGATTTGATTTAGCTTCTAAATGTGAATAATTCACATAAAACTGGAAAGATCAAAGCCAACAGAATACAACCATAAGCTCTAATTGATCAAATATCAGAGACGATACCACCGCTATTTGTGCGCCTTAAGATGTAACCAATGACTGGAAAGCCAAAGCAAGATCCATAAAAAAATTAGCGCTATTACATAAAACAGTCGCTTCTTGTTCCATACAACTTTACCTCGAGAAGAACTTAAATAATTCCTTTCTTGCTGGTTCATTACCTATTGAGATGGATAATAATGGATGATGATGGACAAATATGCTAAAAACAATAATGATTTTTATCTGTGCATAACAAAAATACAAAAGTGTGGGACTAAAACCCCACACTTTTGTATTTCATTTTTTTGAAATTCCCGGCTTTTAGCGGGGAATGTCTGAAGAAACAAGGAAGCAGCAATTGATCTTATTGGGGAAGCACCTCGAAGCCTTGAGAAAAAGACAGGATCTATCTTTTCGCAAAATGGCACAGAGATGCGAGATCGATGCAAGTGATATCAGACGATACGAAAATGGCGAGATCAACATGAGCTTTTTTACTTTGCTGGAATTAGCTAAAGGGCTAGATATCCCGTTAAAAGAATTAATGACCTTTTGAATGCTCAGTTCTGGCAATCAATAAATTCTCTCACTTATCAGCATTGCATCATAATCAATCCTTTTACAATCCATTATAAACATGAACTTTAACAAGTTCATGCAATGTGGGAATGATTAATCATGTAGGAACATTTAACCTTATAGAGCTTATATTTGGTTAACTTAAAAGCAAAATGGGAAATACCGTCGCATTCCCCATTTTGCTATATTTAGTTATTTTTTAACTAATAACCTGTATTCTGCGGATAGCCTTCCGAATCGCGATCAATTACAATTTGTGGAATAGGTCGCAAATAGTATTTATCTAATATCCCACCAGGATTGGCCTGTTTTGTAAGGATATTATTTTGAAACGCGCGGTCAAGTTTATGGGTACGCTTCAAATCGAACCACCTTTTATACTCACCCTCCAATTCGCGGGCTCTTTCATCCAGAATGAAATCAATATTAACGTCAGCAGCGGTGATCTGCATATTCTGCCCTGCGATAGTAGCACGAGCACGAACCACATTAATCCTATCTGCAGCAGTAGCTGTTTGACCCAACTTAAAGTAAGCTTCAGCAGCGATCAAATAAGTTTCGGCAAGTCTGAAAATAAATATATCCCGGCTGCTGGTATACTGCCCCGACTGTGCACCTGGCAGTAAGGCGTTGGGATCGTAGAATTTACCGACCATAGGCCATTTTTCGGCTCCGCCGATATTATTGAAATCCTGTTTCCATCGTGGGAATGTGATAATTTCGACATTGGGGTTGGCCGTTTTGAGTGCAATCGAATCAGCGGCAGTAAACGGTCGATCCCATTTTGGAAAGTAAAAACGTAGATCTCCTTTTTTAACAGGCTTACCGTTCAATGTAGCATCGGTAACTGCGTAAAACTGACTGATAAATGTGCCGTCGTAACGTGCGTCCTTGGTAGTGTTAAAAAGAGTATACAGATATTGCGTAGGCATATAATCTGCAATACGGCGACCATAGGTCTGATCACCCTCTGTAAATCCCGGTTCTTTATACAATCTCCAGCCAAACAGAATATTCTGGTCGTTGCCTACGCTGTTAGTGGTAACTGTATTTTTTTGCAGGCTAGTTGGATCATATTGAATTGACCAGATGATCTCTTTACTTTTTTGGTTCGATGGATTGAATACATCCGTATAATTAGGTAGCAGACTGTAAGTACCACTATTAATAACCTGATCTGCATATTGCGCAGCTTTAGTAAAGTCATCGGCATTACCGTATGACTTATAGCCTCTCGTTAAATAGATCAACGCAAGTAATTGCTTAACTGCCCCCTGCGTAACCCGGCCAAAATCAGCCGTGGTAACATCAACGCTATTCAGCGCGGTCGTCAAATCCGAGATGATAAAATCGTAAACATACTGTTCTTTTCCTGGCGAGAAGTGCGTAATTACAGTATTGATCTCATCCTTCACTATTGGCACTCCGCCAAAGTTTTCTGCCAATATGTAATAATAATAAGCCCTGATAAAGCTAGCCTCACCAATGCGTTTTTTTGCCAAAGCAGGATCTATGCCGGGAATTGACGCACCACGGTTGATGGCGGTATTACAACGCTGAATTCCACTATAACAAGCCGAAAACACCGAACTTACCCCTGAATTGTCAGCTGCCAATGTTGTATATTCATTCAAGCCAATAGCTCGGGTCTGGCGATCCCCCAAAGTTCCGCTGATGGCTTCCTGATCGCCACGGGTAGTTAGATCCGTACCATATTCAAAAAGATAAGGATCGTTGTCATAGATTCCGCGCAGCGAACCGTAGCATGAATTGATCAAGGATTCATAACCCTTGGTATCTGTATAATAATTGGTACTCGTGATACCGCCGAGATTCTCCTCCTGCAGGAACTTTTTACATGAAAAGTTAGCTACAATTAGGAATAATGAGATTATGGTAATAAATTTTTTCATTGTTTGTGCCCTCCTAATTAAAATCCAAGATTTATGCCTATAAGGTATGCTGCGGTACTAACGCCTATACCATAAGTGTTTTGTGACGCCCATTCAGGGTCAAATCCGTCATACTTTGTAAACAGGAACGGATTACTTGCGGTGGCATAAACCCTCAAACTGCTAATTTTGGCACGTTTCAGCAGCTTAGCTGGAAATGTGTAGCCCAAAGTGATATTATTAATGCGCGTAAAGTCGAGCTTACGATATTGCGGGATGGTTGAGTACGGGCCTGGATTTCCGGGCTGCCACCAAGTGTTTGATGGGTTGGTTGCGGTCCAGTAAGGCTTGTACATTTGATTATAATTCTGATTAAAATTCAGGAAGGTTGCATCATAACTGCTTGTAACCATCTCGCCGCGGCGGGTATAAACTAAAACATAAAGGTCTAGGTTTCCATATTTGAAGGTATTCCCTATTGAACCATCCCATTTTGGTGTTTTTTGCCCCAGTATAGCCTTATCATTGGCGTTAATTACCCCATTACCGTCCAGATCTTTAACCCGGATCTGTCCTGGTTTCTGGTTGTATTTTGCGGCCAAAGCGGCGTCGCTGGTCTGCCAGATCCCGTCGAAAACATAATCGTAATTAACCTGTACTGGCTGTCCGATAAACAATAGGCTGCCTACATCGTTCTTGGTACCGCCATAAATTGATAACAACTTGTTGTTACTAACCTGCAATGCAAAATCTGTCCGCCACTGGAATTTCTTGGTCTGAATGTTTATCGTATTCAAACCGACCTCAATACCCTGGTTACGCATCTGGCCCACGTTGGCCGAAACAGAGGTAAAGCCCGTTTCCGGCGGCAATTGACGGCTGAACAGGATATTTTGTATGGTGCGCGAATAAGCATCGACCGATCCTGAAATACGGCTGTTAAACAAGCTGAAGTCTACACCGAGGTTCCATTCACGAGTTGTTTCCCAAGTTAGGTCTTGATTAGCCAACTGTCCCGGAGCATAACCATTGGCCAGCACGCCGCCAAAATCGTAGTAAGTCTGTCCTAGGTTCGCCTGAGTTGAATAAGCGGCAATACGGTCATTACCGGTAGAGCCGTAACTCAATCTTAACTTCAGGTCGTTAACCGTCGGCATTTTCTTCATGAAATCTTCCTGGGATATGCGCCAGGCGGCTGAAGCCGATGGGAAAAAGCCCCACTGGTGACCAACTGCGAAGTGCGAAGAACCGTCATAACGACCGGTGGCAGTAAACAGGTATTTGTCTTTGTAATTATAATTTACACGGCCGGTAAATGATGCCAGAGTATATTTGGTATAACTGGAGCCATATGCAAGCACGCTGCCCCCCGATCCCAAGTTGTACCACAAAGATTTATAAGGCAGTCCCGATGCTGTGATATTGCTTGTCTCCGTGCGTTCCGACTGCATACTCTGGATAACGGTACCGGTGATATGATGGTCTCCGAACTGTTTATCATAAGTAGCCTGGTTGTCCCACACCCAGGAGAAAAAGTCGTTCGTGTTATTTTGTGCCTGCGTGGGAACGCTACCACCAACACTTTGCTTACTTAGCGGGCCATAATAGATACCGTTTCTGGTGGCCACGTAATTTGGAGAGATCGTAGATTTTACAGTCAGCTCCGTAATGGGCTGAAACTGTACATACAAATTTCCAAAAGTATGCATTACGCGTTGCTGCCGTAATTCGTTTTGCTGATCGAAAAAGGGGTTTGTAACTGCATCGTTATTAAACACCCTAAATACCGGATTGCCACTGGCATCATAAGGGTAGGTGATCGACGGCAAGCGATAGCTGGAACGCAGTGCTTCGGAGCTTCCCTGATCTGTCAACGCCTGCACCAGGTAAAGATTTAAACCTGCTTTCCATTGATCGGTGATCTGCCGGTCCACGTTGCCTCTAAGGCTATATTTTTTATAGTTCTCTGGGGCAACGTTCCCATCTTCCTGATTTAACCCTGCACTGACCGAAAAACGTGTTTTTTCGTCGCCGCCGGCAGCGGTCACATTATGGTTCATCTGAACAGCATTTTTGAGCACTAGATCCGGCCAGTTGGTATTAACACCGTTGTTGTAGTTAGCGATCAGGTCAGAAGATAAGATATCGGACAGCACGATACTCCTTCCGTTAGCACGATTTTGCTCGGTCCGGAAATCCACATATTGCTGACTATTCATCATCTGGGGTAAATGTATAGGTACTTTGGTACCTACATAAGAATCAAAAGTGAGTTGGGTCTTTCCCGCCTTGCCACGTTTAGTGGTTACGATCACTACGCCTTTTGCACCACGTGAGCCATAGATCGAAGCCGCAGATGCGTCTTTCAGTACATCTATTTTTTCAATATCGGCAGGATTTAGATCGTTTAAACCGCTGGTGGTAGGGATTCCGTCGATGACATAAAGTGGCTCATTGGATACATTTCCGATGGAGTGTACACCACGCACCGTAACGCTGTAGCCGGCTCCCGGTTTACCCACGTTTTTGATCACTGTTGCTCCGGGAACTTGCCCCTGTAAAGCGGCTGTCGGATCGGTAACCGCAAGGCGTGTGATCTGATTTGAATTAACCGAGGCTATTGCCGTTGTAACGTCCGCTTTCTTCTGGGTACCATAACCAACTACAACTACCTCGTTCAGATTTTTTGCGGTAGGTTTCATTTTGACTGTAAATATGTTCTTCCCGTCTACAGGTACATCTTGCGTATCATAACCGACAAATGAAACCGTCAGCACGGCATTGCCCGGGACATTGATATGAAAGACACCATTTAGATCGGTCGACACAGCTCCAGCCGTCGTCCCTTTTATCGTAACGGTAACGCCGATCAACGGCTGATCATTTTCGTCCAAAACAGTTCCCGTGACTTTCGTATCCGCAACGGTTTCACCTTTCGGTATAATGACGATCAGATTGTTTTCCAGTTTTTGATAGGTGTAAGGGGTATTAACTAACAATTCGTCTACCAGTGAAAGAGCTTCGAGATTATTTGCGTTTACATTGGCAAATTTGTTAGTAGGGATCTTGTTTTTACTATATAAAAATCGATATACGGTTCTCTTTTCGATTTCACCGACCACTTTTTTAAAATCTACAGCAGTAAGATTTAATGTTACTTTAGATTGCGAATACCCCTTCGCGAACATCTGAAAGTTGAACAGGACAATCAATGCGATCGTTAATTTCATAATTAAAAGGGGCTTTTTTAGGCAAAAAGAATGCCTGGCACACTTGCTGTGCGTATAAAAACTCATAACTTTACTAATTGAAAGGTGATCAATAGCAGACGTCTCCGTCAAAAGCTGTCTGCAACAATAAATGGTATCTCTTTTCTTAACGGGGAGTATTCCCCGTTTTTTTAATTTCTAAGTATTTCTTTCATCATAAAAAAGGTTTAATAAATAATTGGGTTATTTAACTATAATCTGGTTTTGGTTAATCTTATAAGTAAAAGGCGAGATCAGGCTCATCGCATGCAAAGCCTGCTCAATATTCTCCTGCTCGAATATCCCTGTAAACACCAACTGCTTTACCCGCTCGTTTTCAAATTCGATATGAACGTTATAGGTTCGTTCTAGCTTTTTAGCCAATTCTGCAAACTCTTCATCTTGGAAAACTATCTTATTACTCAACCAGGATGTTTCTACGACCATAGAATCTTTCTTCTGTAGATATGTAATTTTGGGTAAGGCGACATTCGTAGAACCATTGCGATCTCCCCTATCCGCAGGAGAACTATAATTTACCACTAACTTTTCCGTCGGCTTTAAGGTGATGATGTCTGACGGCCTATCCCGAAGTGTAACTTGAATTTTCCCCCTTAAAAGTGTCGTTTCACTAAAATTATCGTCAGCATAGGCTTTAATGTTGAATGCAGTCCCTAAAACTTTAACATCCATCTTCCCTGTGTGTATGATAAATGGGTGAGCCGGATCGTGATGAACGTCAAAATAAGCTTCACCCGTCAATCGTACTTCTCTAGTATCTCCTTCAAATTTATCCGGGAACTGAATTTTACTATCTGCGTTTAGTACAATTTGAGTACCGTCACTTAGAATAAGTTTTTTGCGAGTTGCATTCGGGGTGTTGACCAAATGTGTCAACTCGGGCTTTTTTCCGGTTGGATAAGTATAAAATAAAATCGCAGTTGCAATTGCGACCAGCAGCATCGCTGCTACCTTCGCCAACCAAGCGCCACTTTTCCTTTTGGGCTGAGCAATATCGATTTGAGATTCTTTAGCAGCGATCTTCTGCCGTACCTTTTCCAAAAGTTGCATATTGGACTTTTCTGCAACTTGCTCTCCGGCAACATATTCCCGAATAATATTATAGCGGGCTTGATTGATCGAATCCTCTTTGAGAAGGTCTTCTAGCTCCTTAGCTTCCTGAAATGTAAGTTCACCTACTAATTCTTTGGTGATTAGTCTGACGAATTTCTCCTGGTTCATGTTTGGTTGGCAATTGCCTATATTAACAAGAGTCCAGTTTTGGCAGAATTACTTACAAGGAGTTGAAAAAAAAGTAAAAAAAAGCGAGAATAACAGTTATGTTGATGGCAACTACCTTTGCATCTTTCTTATTCATTGAAACTGCTTGGTTAATTTTATTCATGGCCCGGTAGATCTGCGTATGGACGGTTCTTACTGAAATGTCCAGCAGATCTGCAACTTCAGCACATTTCAATCCGTCTTCCTTCACCATTTTAAAAACGATCTTGCACTGTGCGGGCAGTTGACTTATTGCCTTATCTAATTGAAGTATCAACTCTTTATTTTCCAGGTCATGATCCGGCCTGTATTGATCAGGGATGTTATCATGATTTTCATCAAGCGGAACCACATGCATACGAGCCTTCCTTTTCCAAACCTTCGTTGATTTATTACGGATGGCTCTTAACAGGTAAACTTCAGGGTTAGTTACATTTGTAAGACTAATTCTGTTGCACCAGATATCAGCAAACACCTCAGAAACGATATCTTCTGCTGCTATCCGGTCATCGACGAAGCGCGTACAAAATCGCATTGCTTTTGCTTGCATTAATCGAAACAGATCCTCAAAGGCCTTGGAGTCGCTCTCCAACGTCATCTTATTCCAGTACTCACGAATTTCAGTAACTGTATGATTCATTGCCCAACGTTAAATACTATGACAGTCTATTACCTCGAATAACCGGGTATCTTCTGAAAGCAAGAAGGCGACACGTGTGATTTATAATATTATTGTGACAAGGTAACAGAATTTTTATGATCAAAGAAATTACTTGTCACAGAAAATTTTAGCAGTAAGCATTTACAACTAACAATAAAGGCGCTGCTGTAACCACCAGCAAACGCCTTCTGAGCTTGGAGGTGCTCATATCCAATTATGATGAGAGAAATTATATTTTTTGTCGGGGTAGAATAACGCTCTGTAGCTAATACCAAAAAGCTGTTGCCGAATCAATCACTTTTACCGTATGTGATCCGTATAACACTCACGAAATAGGCCGGAGCTTTATACGTAAACGTCTTTCGCACGCTCAACTCATTATTCACCGGCGAGACAGTTGACGGGTTTTGTGCTGTATTTTTATCCTGTGGCTTACCGGATAAAACGGCCACGGTAGCTTTTGACGAAAGTTTTCCGAATCTTGAAAGGTCGATCCCGGCGGCTACGGATGCTGATCCGGCATTAACCACTTTCAGAATTACGGTTTTGGTCTTACTATCTTTCACACATGATGCCGCTAATAAGCTATCAGGGGTACTTCCCTTTTGAAATCTAACAGCGTCGGCGTAATAGGTATCGCCGGCATTTGCAGAGAAGAGCTGTTGCACATAATAGTTCACAGTCGGTGTGATTTCGGTATTGGTGAAATAGATAAGATTAGGATTCCAGGAGGTATGATTCTGGTTAGCCAATAGTGGTGCATATGAGCTCATTTTTACCACATCCCCATTCCGCTCTAAGGAGGTCATATAAACAGCTTCAGCCAGTGCGTTCGCCAACGCGTTACCTTTTGAAGCGTATTCGCCGACATAAACTTTAGACTTGGAACGATCGTAAGCATCATAACGATGACCGTTGTTCAAAAACCATGATGGTTTTTCATAATAGTGTTCATCGACAACGGGCACCTGCAACTGATTCGCATAATGCCAACCTGCATCATAGTCGGCACCTGCCGGAGATGGACCAACGTGCCTACTACCGTGATCTCTGGGTGCTTCGCTTTTACGGCGTCGTAAATCATTTTAAATCTCGTGCGAAAAGCATCCGTTTGTTTGTCCTCATTGCCAATACCTATATATTCCAAATGAAATGGCGCAGGGTGGCCAGCTGCAGCCCTTTTGGCACCCCATATAGAAGTGACTAGCCCGTTGGCATATTCGATCAGGTCCAGTACATCCTGAACATAAGCTTGCATTTCGTCTATTGGGATACCCTGCTGACCAATACTACCTATACGCCAGGTGCCACTTGAATTTTGACAACTCACACCGGCAGCCAGCACCGGCAGCGGCTTGGCGCCAATATCTTCACAAAACTGAAAATATTCGAAGTAGCCTAACCCTACCGATTGGTGATAATTCCAAATATTACGTTGCTCCCCCCGTTGCTCAACGGGGCCGATCGTATTCTTCCAGCGGTAGATATTCTGCAAACCATCACCGTGGGTTAGACACCCGCCCGGAAAGCGCATGAAATGCGGTTTAAGACCAGCAATGACCTGCGCTAGATCGGCGCGTAAACCGTTAGCCCTGTTTTTAAAAGTTTTTTGTGGAAACAGCGATATCATGTCCAATGCCAGGATACCTTTTTGCCAAAACGACTAACCGTGCATCGGCATCTGTTGTATTCGCAGTAATAACGGCGGAATACTTTTTCCAGTCCTTAGCGCCTGCCACAATACTGGCTTCGCCATAGACCTCCCCTTTTTTCCCACGTAAAGACACCGTTAAGGGGATTTGATCAGCTGACATTAACCGGGCGTAAAGGCTGAAATTGTATTGCTCGCCTGCTTTGACAGGTATACCGTCATAACCCTCGTTAGTGACCCCTATACCTTTCTGCCCAGGATCGCTGATGGTCAATTTGATATAATGAGGATTATTGACGTTTATGGGACTACTGCTTTCAACAGAGAGCTCGCCATAACCGAAACCCTCAGTTGTATAATCCCAAGCGGTCAGTGGATTCCAGCCCTTCTTATCGGCAGGTGTATATTCGAAAGACCTGTTCTGCACCAGTTCAGCATATAGGCCGCCGTCGGCAGCATAACTAAGGTCTTCAAAAAAGATTCCAAACAAATCAGGGCTTATCTGCTTGCTACCACCGGCAGCACCCCGCTGGGCGACAGCCTTTGAAGTGATGAAACATAAAACTATCAGTAAACTTAATTGGCTTAATTTTCTCATATTCTCATTCAGCTGGCTAATCCAATGCTAGGTATTATTTTTTGAAACTGACCACCGCCTGTTTGCCGTCATAACCAACAGTTTGATCAAACCTGCTGGCATTTTCATAGCCAGCCCCATGGTTAGCGTCAACAATAACCACATTGAATTTCCGGGAAGATAACATCCCTGTAAAAGCACCCTTGCGCTGGTCAATAGTCAGAGTTCTGGCTTTATCATTCCAATGAAAACCAATTTCGGTGTATTTACCTTTTTCGTAATTATAGTTATCACCCTCGTCTTCATAAAGCGTAAAGTTGCCGTCTGCTCCCGGGTAGATACGCAATTCCAACTGATCCCATTTCTTTTCTGTAGAGTACTCTACTTTTGGCCCCCATGGCATGACAGTACCGGCCTTCAGATATAACGGAATGATATCCATTGGTGTAGCTTTCTCCACTTTGCTACCTCCAACTACAGATTGGCCTGTCCAAAAGTCGAACCATTTGCCTGCCGGCAGATAGACAGAGGTCGTTTTGTTATCGGCAGCAGTAACCGGTGCAACTAACAGGGATCTGCCGAGAAGGAACTGAGAACCTAAATCATATACCTGAGGATCATTTGGATAGTCTAAATACAACGCGCGCATAATGGAACCCGAATGGCGGGTTACATCCCAGGCGGTGCTATACAGATAAGGCAATAAGTGATAGCGAATGTTAATAAATCGCTCCTGTGCATCAAACGGCCATTCCCCGCGCTCACCAAATTGATAGATCTCCCGGGGTACCATTGTTCCGTGTGAGCGCATTAATGGTGTAAAGGCAGCAAATTCCAACCAGCGAGTGTATAGTTCCTGGAATTTAGGATTTTTGGCACCCCCGGTTTTCTCATAGTCACGGGCAAAGAAGCCACCAATATCGGCGTTCCAGTAAGGAATACCAGTTAGCGTAAAGTTTAATGCGGCCGGTACCTGCCGGGTAAACACATCCCAGCGCGAAGATATGTCGCCGCTCCAAGTATTAGCACCGTAACGCTGGCTCCCGGCAAAAGCAGATCTGGCCAGTATCGAAACACGCTTATCGCTGGTAGTCGCGCGCTGGTGATCATAAACGTTACCTACATGCATTAATGGGAACGCATTTTGTATGCTGCGGAATGATCCCATGGCAGTCGGCTGTTCGAAATCAACCGGTTTAACATCTATGTGGTCGGGCTCTGTCGAATCCAGCCACCAAGCATCAATTCCTAAAGAAAAAATACCTTTATTCAGATAACGCCAATAAATATCCCGGGCGGCCTGGTTAAAAGGGTCATAAACTTTAGTACCGGCTTTGGGTGGCCAGGAATGAAAATTGATCAACTGGTTGTTTTTATCGAACTCTGTATACTGCGGCGTTTTTGGTCCGAAACCGGGCCAGGCCACGATGAAAAGTTTGGCATGCAGATTATGGATTTCGTTTACCCATTGTTGTGGCGTCGGGTAAGTTGTATGATCAAACGTCATCGCATTCCATACACTATCTGCACCCCAGTACTGCCAGTCTTGCACAATGCCGTCTAGAGGAACATGCAGGCTACGATATTTTTTCACTACATCCAACAACTCATCCTGCGTTTTGTAACGCTCACGCGACTGGCTGAAACCGAACGTCCAGAACGGCATCATCGGCGCCTGACCTGTTAATGTGCGCATCTGTGCTACTACGCCATCACCATTGCCGCCATACATAAAATAGTAATCACCCAGGTCGGCTATATGAGAATTAAAAACAGTTTCTGTCTTTGTATCGGTAAAATCCGTCGGCGAGTAATTATCCCAAAACAAGCCATAACCTTTAATTGATTGAAAATAAGGTATACATACTTTGGTGTTGGCATTTTCCAGCAGCACCTTTGTATTTCGTTGATTCATTTTGCCATTTTGCTGCTGTCCCAAACCGTAAATAGCCTCAGTAGTGTCTAACACAAAAGATTGTGCTGCCTGATATCGGTTAAGGTTTACGTCTTTAATTGGGTTAAGCTGAAAGCCATCCGGTTTTTCAGCCAGCAACACTGTTCCGTCAGGTTTGCTGAAAGTTATAGCGCCATTTGAAAGATCTAATTTAGTTTGCACGCTGACAGACTGCAAACTGATTCCGTTACTCGTTTTTGTGACCTTCAATTGAACCTTTTCAGGCACCATGATCACAGACAAACTTTTTTTATGAACAGTTGAATCAAGCGGGTATTTGATCACCCTAACGATTTTGTCACTGTAATACCTTATCTCGATATTGTAGTTTTTAAATTTTGTCTTTACACCTCCCGGCATTCCCACAGATGTTTGGCCTGACGCCCAAAAGCAGCTGGCTAAAAAAATACCTAATGGCAGTAACTTTTTAAACATAATATAAAGGTTTGAAATTGATTTCAATTTATTCGCCTCAAAACATCAGTACAACGATATCATACTGGCCAAGGCCATTTATATCTCATCGCCGTTGAAGTTACCGGACTATAATTATACCCGGCACTTTGTTACGCAATACACTATCCGTTTTAAAACGTGTTTATAATTATTAATTCAGATCAGAATAATGTTGGCAATATAGGCTGCAAGGTCATTATCCTTTTTACGCGCTCGTTGAAAAGACTTTGATCATTGTTGAAAAAACAAGCAAAATTGGCAGTAATTAGCTGCTGGTTCCTATTCAGAAGATGACGTAATCGAGAACTAATCTATCTGCGAATTATTTTCTACCACTCTCTATTTTGCCAGTCGAGACCTGAGTAATATATTGCGAAGGTTTAACCCCGTATTCATCATGAAAACATTTACTGAAATAAGCAACATTACTGAACCCAACCATTATTGAGATCTCGGTAATGGAATGCGCTCTTTTAAGAATCAGTTGCGCGGCATTTTTTAATCGGACGGACCTGATAAAGTCTGAAGGGGACTGCCCAACTGTTGCCAGCAGCTTGCGGTACAGTCCAGTGCGATCCATATTCATATCGCTACTAAACTGCTCAACTGAATAAGCGGAATTAGCCAAATTTTTTTCGATACATTTTAAGGCATTCTGGATCAATCGTTCATCAACGTCTGTCGTCGTAACGGAAGCCGGCTGGATCACTGTAGCTTTTTTAAATAATTGCTTGCGCTGTTCATGCTGATCAATGAGGTTTCTTATACGCAGCATTAGGATATCCATGTTGAACGGCTTGGAAATGTAAGCGTCGGCACCTGCATCATAGCCTTGCAATTTGGCGTCATCAGTAGAACGAGCGGTTAGAAGTATAACAGGGATGTGTGAAATACGTACATTTTTCTTTAGCTCTTTACACATCGTTATACCATCCATTTCAGGCATCATGATGTCGCTGATCACAAGATCAGGCATTTGTTCAGATATTTTATCCAAGCCCTCACTACCATTAACAGCTGTCATTACTGTATAGCTAGCGCTTAAATTGTTAGCCAGAAATTCCCTGAACTCCCAGTTGTCTTCTACGATCAATATTTTCAAATTCGACCGGTCGTCGCGTGTAGCACCTGTTTCTTGTGAAGCCGATGTATCAGTGCGAAACTTGGCAGGCATAGCTATGGTAAACCTAGAGCCTTTACCTGCTTGGCTTTCGACACTCACTTCTCCGCCATGCATCCGTGCATATTCACGCACCAAATGCAGGCCGATGCCGTTCCCATTATTGCCTTCTGGTTGATTGTCAGCTTGAAAAAACCGATCAAATATGACTGGTAGATATTTTTCAGCAACTCCGCAGCCGGTATCTGTTACCTCAATCCGAAAGACTTTGTCCGTCAAGTTATTTAAGTTTTCCAAATCAACTTTCAGGTTGACCCTGCCACCAGTAGCGGTGAACTTAAAAGCGTTGGACAGTAGATTATTGATCATGATGCTGGTCTTGTCCCTATCGATATACAACCAAGCCTGCTCAACCTCACATTGCCAATTGAAATGAATATCTTTACTATGCGCCAATTCTTCAAATGGATTACTCAAGGTTTTAATGTAATCTTCGATATTGCAATAACTGAGGTGCAAAGATTCGCCGGAAATTTCCAAGCGCCGGAAGTCAAGCAGCTGATTAACCAGGCTCAGCAAATTCAATGCATTATTATAGATCCCGGTCAATTGCGTCTTTACCTTAACATCTTCAAATTTCTTCAACAGTACATCCAACGGTGTCAAGATCAAGGTCAACGGCGTGCGAAGCTCGTGGCTCATGTTCGTGATAAAACGAAACTTCAACTCATCTAGCTCTTCGCGCTGCTTTTTGATTCGTCTGGCCTTGATGCGTACGAGGTTGCGCGAGATGACCAGATAAGCAAGTGCAGAGATGATCAGAATATAGCATAAAATAGCCAGGGGGGATTTCCACCAGGGTGCCTTTATCGTTATCACCATCCTGGCAACCTGGCCGCTCAAGTCCTTAGCGCTACGACCGGCCCGCACGTTAAACACATAAGTACCCGGTGAAAGATTGGTATACGTGGCAAATCCTAAACCATCAGGCGCACTTTCGCTTCGCCAAACCTGATCCACGCCGTCCAGGTAATATTGGTAGTAGGTCTGAGAGGGGTTGACGTAGTTAAGCGCTGAAAACCCAAGCGTTAAAAAATTCTGATCGTGATTCAGTGTAAGATGATCTGTGGCTGCAATCGACCGAGTTAAAATAACATTACCTTCATAGGCCTCGCCCTGAACAATTTCTTTGCCATCTAACTGAAGTTTAACAAATAATGGTTTTAGCTTTTTATCGTTTTCGGTTTTACGCTGCAGATCAAGTTCATTGAAGCCGTCGATCCCACCGAAATAAAGATTGTTATGCTGTGAGATAAAAGCAGAACGTGGTATAAATTCGTTGTCGATTATTCCGTCATAATTGTTAAAATTATCGAAAGCAAACTGATACTGCCCCTGGTTCTTATTTACGCGCACCCTGGACACGCCATTAGAAGTAGAAACCCAGAGCTCGTGTTCGTTGTCCTCCACAACCGCTTTTACGGAGTTGTTGATCAAGCCCTCATCATTATGTAAACTACAAAGTGTGCCGTTCCTGTTATCCCACACATTCAAACCATCTTCAGTGCCAAGCCATAATAGCCCACGGCTATCTGCAAGCAGACAAGTATATTGCTGATTATTGGTATTGAACAGTCGGCGTAGTTTAACAGGTAAATGTTGCCCGGAAATTGATGTTTTCAAGGCAGGATCATAGATCATCAGGCCGGCATTAGAGATACCTATAACACGGCCTTCCCATATGATACATTCTTTTAATCGGGTAACTGCGGTGTTATTAATAGCTGTAGCTTTTACCGGTTCTTTTACCCCAGATGACGGCTGGAATTTAAGCAGTCCTTCTTCTTCACTACCCAAATAAAATTCATCAATACCTGTTTGTGTAATACAATTGATATCCCCGGTGTCAAAGTAATTTTCACGGTCATCTTCAATTTTATATAGTCCCTTGGTAGTACAGATCCAGGTTCTCTGTTGTTTATCGGTATAAATGGCGTTACATCGGATATTGCCTAACATTCCCGGCGATCGCGTTAACTGCTCTTCGGCAGGTTTATATTTAAATAGTCCGCCGGCTGTCCCCACTAACAAACGCCCAGATGCATCATTTCCAAAGCAAGTGACAGAGAGATCACCCGGCTTTTTAACCGGGAAACGCGACTTGCCGATATTACTGAATTTGAATCGATCTGGATGATAATAAAGCAACCCACGATTGAGCGTGCCCACCCAAAAGCCACCTTGGGTATCATTGTATAGGGTACTAACTTCTGTGTCGATGGATCGGCCATCCAATAAGTGCAGCGTCGGTATAAATTGTCGGCGAGCTAGATCGCTTGAGAATCTCCATAAGCCAAACCGGCAGCTTAAAAATAGTTCGCCTTTATGATTAACGGACAGACAGTTTAGACCATATTCAGGCTGCAATACGGTATTCCATTTATGGCTATTGGCATTGTATACCTGCATTATACCGGTTTCGCCGTTACGGAGGATATAAAGTGTATGATTACCCGGAACAACAAACGCTGTGCGGTTATATGAATGAGGGAAGGCCTCTTCCAGATCGCCGCTAAATAAAAATTTTCTAGTCACAAGATCATAGCATTTGAACAAGCCAGAACGAAAAAAAAGAAACAATTGCTTATTGAGAACGGCAAGATCATACAGGGGGTCGCTGGCATTATCGCCAAGTGATCTCTCATTAAAAAAAACCTTGATGACCTTTTGGTTCGAATTCTTGTATAATAGCTTGCCGGTTTTGGTCAGCATCCAAAAACCCTGATGTTGATCCATGAAAAGATCAGCTAATGGCTCTCGTGCCCCCATAGCAGCCAGTATGCTGTCAGCTTTGGGCTCGAACCGCTCTTTACGAATATCAACCAGAATCAACTTGCCATAATTTTTGATCCAAAGCCGGCCTTCACCATCCACATAGCTGCGATGAAAACCGTGGTAACCTGAAAGGGCGTAAAAGCGTTCTGCGTTTAAATGGATATACTCAAATGTGGAACCATTATAGATATTAACCATCCCTTGTGTTATGACCACCATCCGGCCATCTTCCAATTGAGTAATATTTCGCACGTCATTGTCAGATAAGCCGTCATTACTGGTAATAGGCGTAAATGCATTGAATTCCTGCGCACGGCTAAAGCAACATGTTAGGAGGAAAATATAGATCAGGAAACTTCTCACGTATGGTATATTCAGGGTTATATCGGCATCTATTAGTTATTCTACACTGATCCTATTGGATGAGATAAATATCACCTACAGGCGTTGACATATTTAGTTTTTTGAGTTCATCGAACCACCCGTGTTCAGACAATACAAAATAATAAATAATACTAAGATGATTGCGAGCCCTCCGCAGTGCCGCCCATATCCAACGGTGCCGATCTTCATCTGCGACAAATGGTAAAATGCAATTATAACTTGCGAATCGTTACATCCGATCAAAGATTCAGGCTGATCCATGCATTTTTTTTAACAAACAGAGCTTTTGTTAAAAAAATAAGCGATTCAATGACCTATGTGATCACAATGGAAATTTCAACGATATTATTAAATTTTTCAACGAGACCTACATACCTGCATGAGATTTTACTGGCAATTTATCAAGTAAAAAATATCTAAATCAGCAATAAAGATCAGCATTATTCCATACCCTTTTACCAGCTGCTTGAGTTTTTCAGCGAAAAACAACAGTTAAATATTTCAACTATATCAACACTCTTTTCAACCTCTGTAAAACCGCCTTGTTCACAGCGATAATACTTTTGAAATGCTGACAACGCTGGCCTAGGCGATAGAGTCAAACCAACAATTATAAACAGTTTTTCTAAAATTTTTATTACCTAATAGTTATTGCTAGTTATAGCTAAGGAACATTACGAATAATTAAATATGAAACGGAAGTTATAATAACTCGTTTATCATATTAATATGTAAAAGGCAACCACTGAATGCCTTGGCATTCAACAATGTGTTCCGATTGAGGGCGGAAAAATTAGATGTTATCATTTTAGATTTAGTTTGGTTTAGAGCAAATTAAAGTGTAATTAAAAATATAATTTACTTCAATCGTACCTACTTTTAGCTCAAATGATTTACCAAAACATGGAACTTTACCTTAGGAGATTAAGATATTTAAGTTTAACGACATATCATACATTCCTATAAGTTGAGTAAAGTACATCTATAAATACAAAGTGTGATCGTAAGCAGCGAAGAATAGCCACCCTTATAGAAATAGTTATTCTTTGAAAGCTGTTGTTCCTCTTGGCGCGTAATACTTAAATGCCTAGGTCCTATCGGAAGACTTAAATTCTATAATTATCCTAAACTTTTCGCAAAATAAAAGAGCCCCATGCAATATACATGAGGCTCGATGGCTCGTAGGTCCCAGGCATCTAAGCCCGGAATTTTTTCGAAAGCATAAAATTATACCATTAATTACTATTCCAACGGTCAGTAATTAATAGCCCGGATTTTGCATGGCTGTTTTCTGAGCAGCTGTTAGCGGTTGCCCCCCTTGCTGTACACCATCCAGGAATTTCTGCGGTATTGGTCGCAGGTAGTGTTTATCCTGTGGTTTGGCCTCGTTATTAAATAAGGCAGTTCTTTTGATCAACGTTTTGGTACGTGAGAGGTCTTCCCAACGCATCAACTCGCCCATCAACTCGCGGGTACGTTCATTGAGGATAAAGGCCAGAAACTTATCAGCATCTGAAGCAACACCCAACTGAGTATAAAAATCGTGTGTTGAGTTCAAAATATCTGCCACACTGTTCAGATGTAATGCCGATGATCAAACAATCCTTTACCATTTAACGTGTTGATCAATAAAGCTGATCAGTTGATCTGCCATAGACCGTTGCTCTTTCTTATTTGGATGTCCTCCCGTATTTTTATAAGGAAAGATCAGACTGCTGATCTTAGGGTCATTTATGTTCTTGACCGCCTTCTCTATATAGCCGGGCCATTTAGATCCGGGCGCAGTGGCATCCATGCTGCCTAAAGCACAGATGATAAATGCTTTGGGGTATTTGTTACGGATCGAATTAACAAATTTCTGGTATGCGTCCACAATAAACTCATCTGTAGGCGCTTTTTTACCAAATCTTGCTTTAAACTGTTCGTGTTCTGGCAATTTCACCAACCATGAATCATTTTGAAACAGATTGATCACCACCACGTCCGGTGTGTATTTGTTAAAATCCCACTTGCTTTTACTATCAAAGGGATCTAAGCGATCAAAAATTTCCGGCATGATCTCTGGAAACCAACTCACCATCACTCCTATTCCGCCCCTTGCTATAAATGAATATTGAGCACCAAAATGACGCGCCGTCAGAGCAGCGTAGGTATAATAATTATTGTAAAACTCTGCAGTACCCGATTCTTTCTGACCAGGAGGAACATCTACACCATGGCCTGCGGTGATCGAATTTCCGTAAAATTCGATCTTTCTTATTGGTAATGCTGTTGGGGAAAGTAGCTTGGCTTTGCCACCGATCCGTAGGCCATACAATATGTTCTTTGAAGTATTATTAGATAACTTGTAGATCTCTAGGCTGTGTGATCCAGCTGCAAGACCGTGTGCCACATTAATTTCAGCTCTGTTAGAATCAACCTTAAATTTAAATGCGCTTGCTGCGTCATTATCAATGATGGCATAAAAATAGCCGGCTTCTCGTGTTGATCTCATGGTGACATCTACTGCATCTCCCGTAAAGTTCATTTTCAATGTTGAACCTGGCCAAAAAAAGGCAACAGAATCAAGGCTTTTAGCAATACGCCCGATATAACTAAGATGGGGATCACCGGGTTTAACAATAAGTTGGGCAGAACTATTGGAACACCATACAGAAAAAAAGAATAGCGCTATTAATGATGGTTTAAATATGCGTTTCATACTCATGATTCGGTTTATTGATTTGTTAGTTTAATTTTTAGCTATACGATTAAATTTGATTCCCGCCTCCAAGCCCTTCAGCTCTGATAACCCTTTAAGTCGGCCTATTAATGAATAACCGGGGTAAGTATCATAGTTGTGATCGGTCCATATCTTATCGCCATGATCCGGCCGCATTGGAATCGCAATATCCGTCTGACCAGTTAACATGCGCCTGTACTGTCCTTCAACTATAGAATTCATTACTTTTTCCATGTCAGTGTTTCCTTCCAGATGCTGATCTTCAAAAAAGCTTCCTCTGCTTCTCTTTGGACATTCCGCAAGTATAAAAAATGTATGTGCTGTCCCAATCTACCTATCGTTCCAGGCAAGTCATTCTCTGCTCTAACGCCCAATGAGCCGGTACAAAATGCAAAACCATTAGAAGGCGATGGATACATATTAATAATCTCAGTAAGACGGTCTTCAGTACAAACCCTTAGTCATGACGAATAACACTATTTTCGGCCAAATACTTTGGAGCTTTACCAGACACAGTCTTCACGTTTTGAAATGAAACATTATCCGCATCGGTTATTTTTACAGCTGCATCTTCTGGTAGGTTTATTTTCTGGAATACAACATTTCTCAGTTTATGTTGAGGATCATTAAAACCGTTAATATCGATCACCGGCTCCTTAATAAGTGCACCCGTCAAGTCAATGTTGCTAAATGAGAAGTTTTCAAAGGTTGGCAATACTGGCGCTGCTGCTCCATCATTGTTATAATTTACAGCAGAGAAAATGGTAATTTGCTGCAATGCACAATCCATTACTGTAACATCCTTTACATAGCCACCGCGATCTTTAGTCCCTTTGATCTGCATACCATGCAGCAGTGGACCAGCCTTGCAATCACGTACGAGTACTCCACTTACACCACCTGACATTTCGCTACCAATGGAAATACCGTGGCCTTTTGCAAAGTCACAATCAGTAATACGTACATTACAAGTAGGTTTGCCAATAATATAACCTTCTGGGTTTTTTCCAGATTTAATGGCAATACAATCATCTCCGGTAGAAAACGTACAATTAAAAATAAAGCTATCATCTGATGAATCAGGATCGAGCCCATCGCCGTTATGCGCAGTACTTACTATATTCAGATCATGACAGTTTACACCTTTACTATAGATATAGTGAATGGTCCAACAGGGAGAATTTTCAATATTTAGTCCCTGCAGCTCTACATTTTTACAATTCATGAGGCAAAATAAACGTCCCCTTCCACGAAGTCCTGCCTTATCGATCATTTGCTTAGCTAAAGGAGTACCTCCTCCCCGAATAGTTCCTTCGCCTTGGATAGAAAGCTGTTCTACAACGAAACCACCATCATGGTTCATCACGCCTGCATTAATTAAACTCGCATAAGTTTTCATTTCCCACCCTTCAAACCTGTTGTTGTACATAGGCAGATAGTCAGCCTCATTGATACTCCCCTTTAAAATGCCGCCCTTAGCCACTTTAAGTGTCATGAAGCCTTTCAAATAAAGTGCGCCGCTAAGAAAAGTCCCTGCAGGGATTAGCACAGCCCCCCCTTTAGGGCACTCATTGATGGCCTTTTGAATGGCTTGGGTGTTCAGCGTTACGTCATCTCCTTTGGCTCCGAAATCGATTATATTTAAGACCCTTCCTTTTGCATTTGTCGTAAATTTGGTCGAAATGCTGGCGGGCGAAAGTTTTCCATTTTTGGTTTCAGCTTTGATCAAACAGTTGTAGGTAGCGGAAGGCTTAAGACCGGTTCTGAAACAGGAATGCGCCATAAGTTGAATTTCTGATTAATATCATTATAATAGGTATTGAATCGCTTTACCCGGTCATAAAGTAGTCCGAGTCGCATTAGCGTTAGTGCACGCTTTTCTTCAACTCCTAATTCACGCATACGCTCATCCAAAATATAATCCATATTAATTGCAGAGGCCACAACAGCCGACGCATTTGAGCGAGCTCTCACCGTGTTTATATCTGCTGCAACGCTGTTCAGATTATTCAGATCCATGTATGCTTCAGCACAAATCAAATAGGTTTCTGCCAAACGGAACATGTATTGATCAAGATAAGTCGCTCCTGCGGTACTCTTAAGCAGTCCCGTACTTGCATTCATAATTAAATTGCTCGGGTGCCCACCTGGTGTCGTACACTTTGATTGATAAGCGTAAAATCCACTACATTCGATATTACTACCCATTATTTAACCCATAAAATGCGTTTAATTAGGGGCAGCAGAATGGAGAAGACTGCTGCCCTAATAGCCAATTAATGACATGAAGAGAGCGTTGTTAACTAACAACGTTGAGCAAATTCATTTTCTCTTTTAACAGCAGCAGATCTCTCAGGTGTGTCCTTGCGCCAAAGTGCATGGCATCTTTTTCAAATACGCTATTAAAAGCGATTTCTGCTTCAGCAAAAGCTTTACGCCCCAGGTAACCCAAACCCGCCACAAATTCGCAGTGAATAGCATTGCGCAGGTTAAGATCATCGTCAAAGATCAACAGGTCAGGAAGAGATACTGCAAAATAATCGATGCGAACCTCATCACGCTTGTGGCCGTTGCCATAATTCACCAGATCAGTAAAGATCTTATCAGCTGTTTCGGGCTGCCCCAGTTCGCGCCAGGCCAGGCCCTGATAATAGATCTTATCTGGTTGCTGGTCGTTATAAAAGATAGCAGCGCTCGGTTCAGACAGGCCAACGGTTGCTTTATGCCAGTATTCAGCCGCATGCTGCTCGTCACCCAAACCTTTATAAGCACAGCCCAGCCAATAGAACAGGTCATTCTCCTGCGCTCCAGGTAACTTACCCTCGCCCAGATTATGAGGGTAAACCTGCGCCTGCTCCAGCTTGTCAATAGCTTCAGTAAAACGTTTGGCCCTGATATCGGCTTTAGCCAATTCTGTTAATGCATAGATATACTGTCCAGACGCCTTGCCTTCGCCTCCCTCCCATGGGTGAAACTTACGTTGATCAATTAGTTGCAATGCCTCGGCATATAAGCCACTGTAGTTGTAAAGTGCCGCATTTTCCAGGTATAGATCATCCCTGATGATCACCGTATCTTGCTTTTGGGCTAAAAACTCGAGACGCGTTTTAACCGGGTAATTTAATTTCTTATAGAGTTGATCTAATTCCATCAACACCCGGGCATCATCAGGGTTCAGGCTATAGGCTCTCTCAAAAAATGCTAATGCTTTTTCAGGGTTATTTTCCTTGTTGTAAGCTGGAGAATTCGCTGATATTGACCACCTGATTTCGGCGCAAACTGACCACCGATTCCGCGGGAAAGTGACCACCTGATTTCGGAGGAAACTGACCACCCCGAACGAGCCACATATGCTGTAGAAGCAGGCCTATTTTTGAGGTTTAACAACTTCACTAATGGCCAACACTACGATAAGCATGAGTAAGATAAGACAGATCCTCAGGATGTACAGCCAGGGCCGCAGCAAGCTATCGATAGCGGCCCAGACCGGCGTGTCACGCAATACCGCAAAGAAGTACCTTATTGCGTTCGATGCCAGCGGCTTTACGTTCGAGGAAATCAATACCCTTAATGATAAGGAGCTGGAGGACTTCTTTGGCAAAAGCAGTGAACGTCCCCCGGACAAGCGAATGGTGGCCCTGCAACGCTGTTTCCCGCAGATAGATAAAGAGTTAAAGCGTGTCGGTATGAACCGCCGCATCCTGTGGGAAGCTTATATCAAAGAGTTCCCTGACGGGTTCAAGTACACCCAATTCTGCTTTTATTACAACCAGTGGAAAGCCCGCGTGAACCCCACGATGCACCTGGATCATAAAGCCGGTGATAAGCTGTATGTGGACTTTGCCGGTGAAAAGCTAAGCATAGCGGACAAGGATACCGGTGAGGTCATCGAGGCCGAGGTGTTCGTTGCTATCCTTGGCGCCAGCCAACTAACTTACGTAGAAGCTGTGCTGAGCCAGCAGAAAGAAGACTTTATAGCAGCCTGTGAGAATGCCCTGCACTTTTATGGCGGCGTACCTGCCGCCATCGTTCCCGACAACCTGAAGGCTGCCGTTACCAAGAGTAACCGCTATGAGCCAACGCTGAACGAGACCTTTGCTGACTTTGCCGACCATTACGGAACGACCATCTTACCAGCGAGGGCGTACCGCCCTCGTGACAAAGCACTGGTAGAAGGAGCCGTTAAGATCGTTTACAGCCGTATCTACGCACCTGTTCGCAAAGAGGCCTATCATACCCTTGCAGAACTGAATATCGCGATCAAGGTCGCTTTAGAAGCACATAACAGCCAGCCGCTGAAAGGCCGCAATTACAGCAGAAAGCTCCAGTTCGAGGAGATAGAACGCCAGGCACTCTCGCCATTACCGGCATTACGTTATGAGTTCAAACGGCAGCACCAGGCCACTGTAATGAAGAACGGACATGTTTGTCTGGGTATCGACAAACACTACTACAGCGTACCGTACCGCTTTATCGGCAGGAAGGTCAAACTGCTGTATTCCCGCACCAACGTAGAAGTCTACTACCACTATGAACGCATCGCCATGCACAGGCGCATCAAAAGCCCTTACAGCTACACAACGGATAAAGATCACCTGGCTTCGACACACCGCTTTATGACCGAATGGACACCCGATAAGTTCCTGGAATGGGCAGCATCCATTCACGAGGATGTGAGGCTTTACATCCTGAAGATACTGGACCGAAAGCAACATCCGGAACAAGCTTACCGCTCCTGTATCGGTATCCTCAGCCTGGCGCGCAAGGCAGGTAACGAAAGGCTGGCCAGCGCTTGCAGGCGTGCGCTCGGCTATGGCGTGTACAACTACAAGACCATACAGCAGATACTGGAGAACAAGATGGACAGCTACGAGGAAAGCTTATTTGCTGACGAGCTGCCTATGCCCAGCCATGACAATATCCGGGGAGAGAACTACTATAAATAACCATTAATGAACAGATCGATATGAACACGAACACCTTAGACAAACTTCGCAAACTGAAGTTCTATGGCATGTACCATGCCTTTAAAAGCTGCCTGGAAACGGGACAGACCGCAGAATACACCACTGATGAACTGCTGGCCCACCTGGTAGAGGCCGAATGGGACGACCGGCAGAACAGGCGCATAGAGCGTACGATCATGTATGCTAAGTTCCGCTATAAGGCCTCGGTAGAGAACATCCACTACCATGCCGACCGTAGTATCGACCGCAATCAGGTAATGCGCCTGGCAGACTGCCACTTTATTGACCGGAATGAGAACCTGTTGATCACAGGCAGCACCGGTATCGGCAAAAGCTATATCGCTTCTGCTATCGGACACCAAGCCTGCATACTGGGTTACCGCGTGTTCTATGCCAGCACACCCAAACTCTTTGCTAAGCTGAAGATGGCCAAGGCAGATGGTTCCTACATGAAGGATGTAGCCAAACTGGAACGCCAGCAACTACTGATCCTGGATGACTTCGGTATACAACCTTTTGATGCGCAGAGCAGGGCCGCACTGATGGAGATCATTGAGGACAGGCACGGTAAGACATCCCTGATCATCACCTCTCAGCTGCCGGTCAGTAAATGGTATGAGGTCATTGGTGAAAAGACGATCGCTGATGCTATCCTCGACCGCATCGTGCATGATGCGCACCGGATGGAACTAAAGGGAGAGTCGATGAGAAAAAGAAGGCCCGCAGAGCCCGAAAAAAGCTATCTGCAAAACACACTTTAAATAACTACTTTTGACAACGCTTCTACAGCGTTCGCTGCGCTCGTTCGCCAGCACTTTGGGTGGTCAATTTGCCACGGAATCACCTGGTCAACTTCTCCGTATTATACAACGAAAGCGCATAAGCAATTTCTTGAAATTTGCGAATTGATGAGTTTGAATAGAACTCAAATAAAAAATATTAAGGATGCCGTTACTAAAGGTTTAGAAGCAAGTCATTCAGAAAGGCAGCAATTATTAAAGAATAAAAAGAACCAGGTCGAAAACCTACAGGAGAAGTTACTTGCTGTAGAAGAAAAATGGATAAATGATCAAATCGGCAGGGAAACTTATGATCGATGGTCGGGCAATTATAACCGCGATATCATCACTTTAAAAAGTGAAATTCAACGATTGAGTAAAACTGACAGTAGTTTGCATTCATTAATGGAAAGCAACCTATCATTGGCAACTGATATTAAAGGTATCTATGAGAACGCAGACATAGTATCGAAGCAGGAATTCGTAAAACTGGGGTTCGACAGCAATTTGTACTATGAAAATGGCATCTATCGAACCCCTACTATGCTTAGCTGTTTATCGCATAACCATTTGAAAATGAGAGACAAAAACCTACTCATATATGAAAAAAAAGAGGGATTTTCTGAGAAAATCCCTCTGGGTGGAGCCGGAGGGATTCGAACCCTCGTCCAAACATGGTATAATTCAAGCTTTCTACGCGCTTAGTTCTGTTAAATTGTCGGGAAGGGGAAGGTCAGTAACTCACCTATACCTTCTTCCGTAGATGCTTAGTCTCGTTCGCCTTTCGCATCACCGGCAAACCAGTTCAATCTGTTCGATGCCCCTGGTGCTGGTTCGATAGAACAAAAACCAGCGGGACAAAGGCTATGCTAATTCTAAATTAGGCAGCCAGGGCGTAGTTATTTTCGCCATTTGTAGTTTTGAGCGTTCAGATTAAAGCGCTAATTCACCCAACGCGCTGCGTGCTTACCTGATCATCTCCATCCTGTCAATTCCGGTCGACCCCATTGCTGAGTTCGCAGTAACCAGTGGCCAGTGCAGTTAAATCAGAATACAAATATACTAATCGATAAGCTTGCCATCAAATTAAATCTCCGGGGATTGTACTCTATGTAACTTTTGAGTTAACTACCAATGCCAAATACTAAACAACTTATATTAGTAATAACCAACACCATTTATACCACCCTTTATTATGAAAAGCCTGTTACGATTTGCCAAGAAGTCGGCACTTGTTGCTTTGCCATTGCTGTTCATTGTCCAGCTATCAATAGCAGCCGCAGCCCCCCCTCAAGTATCTATTATAAGCAGTAAGCCTCAAAGCGTTATTTTTCTGCATGGTTTAACTAAACTAACCGGTGCGCTTACGGCAAAACACATCCCGTTTGAACAAGTGACCTCGCTTAGCAAGGCAAAGGGAAAAACCCTTATTGTAGCCGGATTAACATCTGAGAACGGTGAGATTGGCTCAATATTGAAGAAATACAAAACGGCGCCCGAATCTGAAGCGCTGAGTATCCATAAAAGCATCTATAAAAACAAACCGCTTTGGGCAATTGCCGGGTGTGATGATAAAGGTGCCATGTATGCCCTGTTGGACGTAGCTAATCGTATCAGTTGGAGCACCAGGCAGCAGCCCATGCGTTATGTTAAGGAGATTACCCAAAAGCCAGATGTAAAGGAGCGCGGCATCTCTATGTACACCATGAACCGCCGGTATTGGGAAAGCCGTTTTTATGACGACAATTACTGGACCACCTATTTTGATATGATGGCGCAAGACCGGCTCAATATGCTCGAGATTATGTTCGGGTATGAGAACGGTGGGTTTATGGCTCCATGCTATCCCTACTTCTTTAATGTAGATGGTTTCCCTGATGTAAAAATTGCCGATATCACGCCCGAACAACAACAGCGCAACCTGGCCACCATGAATCATATTATACAAATAGCGCATGATCGTGGCATTGGCGTACGGCTGGGTATCTGGGATCATATGTATCGTGGTGGCGTTCAGACCGGAGGCAATCCTGACTTTGCTTTTAAAGAAGGGCAACCCCTGCCCTGGCAAGTGAGTGGCTTAAATGCCGGTAACTTGAAAGCTTACACCAAGGCGGCATTTGACAAGTTTGTAAAAGTGATCCCCAATCTTGACGCCGTGTTATTTAAAGACAACAACGAAGGCGGATTGAGCGACAGCGAACTACTGGAATTCGGCTTAAACTTTTTGCGTACCGTAAAAGAGAGCGCCCCAAATATGCTGGTAGATATCCATGCCAAGGGGTTAACCGATACACTGATTCACGCCGCTACTGCTATGGGCGTTAAATTCCGAATCGCACCCAAATATTGGATGGAACAGATGGGGCTACCCTATCATCCTACCCATATTAACCGGGAAGATCAAAAGAATCGCCGGCATGGTTATGCGGATATGCTTACCTATCCGCAACATTACCAGATATTATGGAAGCTATGGAACGGCGGCACTAACCGGGTATTCCTTTGGGGCAGCCCTGATTATGCCCGTCGTTTTGCGGAGAGTGCGCACCTATACAACAGCAGTGCCTACGAGGTTTATGAACCACTGGCAACCAAGATGGAATCGCAGTGGCATGATGTAAAACCATTTGACCTGTTAAACCCTCAGTATCAATATTACCAGTATGAGTTTGAGCGCTACTGGAATTTTTACCAGATGTTTGGGCTGATTGGCTATGACCCCAAAACGCAGACAGACGTGTGGGACAAGGAGTTTGAGCATCGTTTCGGCGCCAAAGCTGCACCTATTGTAGAATCTACGTTGCAGCAGGCCAGCTGGGTGCTGCCGCGCATTGTGGCATCATGCTACCCATATAGCTTCTTCCCTACCACGGCCGCGTGGGTAGAAAAGCAACGCCTTGGCGATTTACCTTTATACGCCAAAGCCGAGGGCAGCGACATACAGCAATTTGCCAGTTTTGATGAGGAGGCCCAGGTGCTGTTAGGCAATCTTGAAACCGCCAAAACCCTACCTTCCACCAGCAGCTACTGGCTGGCGCAAACATCGGCAACCATACTTGAAAAAGTTAATGAGGCCGAGAAAGCCATCGGTACCAAAAACAATAAAGAGTTCAACTCAACAATGGTTGATATGAAGATGTTGGCCAACCTGGCATTGTATCATTCGCGCAGAGTACCTGCCGCCGTTAGCTATTGCCTGTTCCTGCGCACGCAGGATGTATCGGCTTTAGATGCGGCCATTGCCCATGAGCAACAAGCTATTGATGCCTGGCAACAACTGGTAAACGCAGCGGGCAATGTTTATGCAGATAGGATATTGATAGGCAGGCCGGGGCTTTCGGGCCATTGGCGCGATGAATTAGTTGCTTTAAAGGCCGGATTGGCAAAACTGCAAGACCAACGAAAAACATTTGTGGCAAACGGCCCCATTAAACCAGCGCCTCATTACAAACCAGCCACCGATGCCGATAACAGTAAATACTTCGCTATAAGCCATACACCCGTAACCAGCGCTCCCGTTGGCAAACCCATTGCCATCAACATCAAAGTAACTGCACCAGCAGGCATAAAATGGGTGCATTTGCGTTACCGTAGTGTAAACCAAACGCTGGATTATCAGACCTTACCGATGCAGGCGACTGGTCAAAAAGATGTTTATCAGGTTACTATACCGGCTGATCAGATAAACCCGAAATGGGATTTAATGTATCTGATAGAGTTGATGGATAAAAACAACAAGGGGTTCATTTACCCAGATCTGAATAAAGAAACCCCTTACGTGATTGTTAATTTGAAACAGTAGTTTTCGCACCTAACTACAAATCAGATACTTTTTAAGGGAGTCGTTCGATAGATCGGCTCCTTTTTCATTTCTTTCCCTCATCTTGTCATCCTAATTCCAGAAAATCATTCGCAATCGCCATACAACTACAATCCTGCTAACTTCGTCATTTTAAGAACCAATGGCGAAAAGAAATACGATCAACAATATCACCATGAAAGACCGGCTGCGGGCGCTGCGCAACCTGCCGGCATTTTTTAAGCTGGTTTGGCAGTCTGGACCGGGTATGATGCTGGCCAACATTTTATTGCGTTTTGCCAAGGCAGCCATTCCGTTCTTATTACTCTTGGTGGGCAAACTGATTATTGATCAGGTATTACAACTCAATCGCAACCACAGTTCGTTCGCAGAAGTGCATCTCTGGAAACTGGTCGGCGTGGAATTTGTACTGGCCATATTGTCTGACGGCTTATCGCGTGCCATTACGCTGATGGATAGTCTGTTGGGCGATCTTTTCGCCAACCACACTTCGGTACGTATTATGGAGCATGCCGCAACGCTAGATCTTGATCAGTTTGAGGATGCCGTATTTTATGATAAACTGGAGCGTGCACGGCAGCAAACTGTGGGCCGCACGGTGCTGCTCTCTCAGGTAATGAGCCAGATACAAGATCTGATTACTATTGGTTTCCTGGCCGCCGGGTTAGTTGTTTTTAATCCCTGGCTGATTTTACTGCTGGTGATTGCCATACTACCGGCATTTTTAGGAGAATCTTATTTTAACGACGAAACCTATGCGCTGAGCCGCAGCCAGACACCGCATCGGCGCGAACTGGACTACCTGCGCTATATTGGCGCCAGTGATGAGACGGCCAAAGAAATCAAAATGTTTAGCCTGTCGGGCTTTATTGTAGACCGGTTCAAGACGCTGTCAGACAAGTTTTATGTCGATAACAAACGCATCTCGGTCAAACGTTCGTTGTGGGGTACCCTATTTGCATTGCTAGGCAGCGTGGGGTATTATGGCGCTTACGTTTTCATTATTCAGCAAACTGTCAAAGGTGCGCTGACCATTGGTGAACTAACTTTCCTCGCCGGATCATTCCGCCAGTTGCGCACCCTGCTGGAAAGCATCCTGGGCCGTTTTACCACCGTATCGCAAGGCGCTATTTATCTGAGCGATTTCTTTGAGTTTTTTGAGATCGAACCGCAAATCCACAACACCAATCAACCGCGTCCTTTTCCAAACCCCATCAAACAGGGATTTACGTTTGAGAACGTGGGCTTCCGTTACCTAAACAGCGAGCGTTGGGCCAACCGTAATCTCAATTTCACCCTGCGCCCGGCAGAGAAACTGGCACTTGTTGGCGAAAACGGTGCTGGCAAAAGCACACTGGTAAAACTGCTGGCGCGATTGTATGACCCAACCGAAGGCCGCATCCTGCTGGATGGCTACGATCTGCGGGAATATGATTTAAATGATCTGCGCCAGCACATCGGTATCATCTTCCAGGATTTTCTGCGTTACCAAATGACCTTCTCGCAAAACATCGCGGCAGGCAATATTGATCAAAAGACAAACGAAGAACTGATCAAAAGATCGGCCAGGCAAAGTTTGGCAGACGAGCTGGCAAAAAAGCTACCGGCCGGCTACAACCAAATGCTGGGTAAACGTTTCTCGGACGGTGTTGAACTCTCTGGCGGCGAGTGGCAAAAAGTGGCCATTGCCCGTGCCTATATGCGCGATGCGCAACTCATCATTCTGGATGAGCCTACCTCCGCGCTGGATGCCCGCGCAGAGTTCCAGGTGTTTGAGCGTTTTACCGAGCTAACCCGGGGCAAAATGGCTGTACTTATCTCCCACCGCTTCTCCACCGTCCGCATGGCCGACCGGATTGTGGTGCTGGATAAGGGCGAAATAGCAGAGATTGGCTCACACCAAGAATTGCTGGCCCATGGTGGCCGCTATGCCGAGTTGTTTCAATTGCAGGCGGCAGGGTATCAATAAAACCAGTTTAAACTTGTTTCGTTATCAAACTCAGATAAAAACATGCAGACTAAAATATTCTTATACAAAATTGAAGGCATCAACCTTACAGAACAAAACGAGCTATTAAAAGTTAGTCCGGGTTTTGATCGCAAAGAGGTTATTGAAAAATTGAAAGATCAGTTTAAAGACACCAATTACCATGTTGATGAAAACTCGCTCATTTACAAACTGATTGATGAGCAACTTTATATTCAGGGATTGGTCAAAGAAAAAGAAGAACCGAAGGCCGTTGGCTTTACCTTTGGCAAGGGATAAATTTTGTACTTTAGCCAGCATGTTTGAGGTATTTAAGGCCTATGTTTTGCGCCATGCAACCGTGAGTGAAGAAGAGTTTGCCCTGCTAGAAGCTGTTGCCAAACTCAAAAAGCTGCGCAAGCGCCAATACCTGCTGCAAGAGGGCGATGTGTGCCGTCACCACTGCTTTATTACCAAAGGCCTGCTGCGCACTTACGCTGTTGACGATAAAGGCAATGAGCATATCATCCGCTTTGCTATGGAAGACTGGTGGATTAGCGACCGCGAAAGCCTTATGAGCGGCAACCCCAGCAAGTTTAACATTGATGCTATTGAGGATGCCGAAGTGCTGTTATTTGAAAAAGCATCTATGGATATGCTGATGGAAAAGCTGCCGGCTTTCAAGAAAATGATCAGCGAGATTCTTGATAAAAGCTTCATTACCTCACAAAACCGCATTCACGAAGCTATCAGCAGCACTGCTGAGGAAAAGTACCAAAATTTTGTACAGCGTTACCCTGCCTTTGCCCTACGTGCTCCACAGGCCATGATAGCCTCATACCTGGGCATCAAACCAGAAACCTTAAGTCGCTTGCGCAACAAACGCTAACCTACGCGACGATTGACATTTGTCAATTTTTTTCTTAACAAACCTCATCGTTCCAGGTGGCCATTTCGGGGCAACTTTGCTTCATAACAAAAGCAAAATATCATGTCACGTAAATTAGAAAACAAAGTAGCCGTTATTACCGGCGCAACCAGCGGCATGGCTCTGGCCACCGCCAAATTATTTGTAAAAGAAGGCGCATACGTATATATCACCGGTCGCAGACAAGAGCAGCTTGACGCTGCCGTTAAAGAAATAGGACAAAACGTAACCGGCGTACAAGGCGACTCCGGCAATCTGGAAGACCTGACCCGCCTGTTTGATACCATTAAAAAAGCACACGGCCGCGTTGACGTACTTTATGCCAGCGCAGGTGTTGGCCACTGGACAGAAACCATTGAAACCATCACTCCCGAAGAGTACACCCGTGTTTTTGATGTGAACGTTAAAGGCACCATCTTCACCGTACAAAAAGCGTTGCCGCTGTTAAGTGATGGCGCATCCATCATCATGACCGGCTCTATTGCCAGCGTTAAAGGATTGCCTGGCATGGGCATCTATAGCGCCAGCAAAGCAGCCCTGCGCTCACTGGCCCGCACCTGGACCCTGGAATTGCAATCGCGCAAAATCCGTGTAAACGTAATCAGTCCGGGTTCTATAGATACCGCAACATTTGACGGGATCTCTCAGGACGTAAGGGACGCCTTTACCACCAAAATACCAATGGCCCGTTTTGGCGAATCTGAAGAGATTGCTTCTACCGCCCTGTTCCTGGCGTCAACAGATTCCAGCTACATCACTGGTATCGAACTATTTGTTGATGGTGGTTTGGCGCAGATCTAATTAAAGTATCACCGGTCCGCACAAAAAAGCAAGTCGCCCTAGTTTGAGGCGACTTGCTTTTTTATAAAGATTATCCAGATACCATATTAAGCCGCTAACGAGCTTAACTCCGCAGCTAATAAACGCTCTTTTTGATGCTCTGACCGGCCGTGGTTCCAGGTGTTCCAGAAATGAATGAGCAGACCGGCCGTAATTACTACAAAACCCAGACGAGCGTATAAACCGGGTAGCCCTACTCCTTTCAGCACCATTTCGCCAATCAGCGTAAATAAAATCTCCAACGCCTGTGTGGCTTCAATAGCGGCCAGCGCTACGGTATTTTTACTTACTAATTGCGTAGCCTGATAAAAGCTAACCCCACCTATTAATCCTGAAAAAATAGCTGATAACAAAGATGCCTGGCATTGGGTATATGTGGGCGCCCCTGATTTAACATAACCAACAACGCAAAGCACAATCAGCAGCGGTAAACAACCAATGGTCATACCCAGTACACGCTGTAGCGCGTTTAATTCTACTTTCTTGTGCTCAAGATCAACCAGTAGTTTACGGTTGCCCAGCGGCCATACAATAGCACCTACCAGCACTAATCCTAAACTTAACAACATGCTACCCGCGTGATCAAGGCTCCGGAGTTTTTCAAACTGCATCATCACAACGCCGACTAGTATTAGTAAGGTTAAAAGCAACGGACGTTTGGGAATGGCCCGCCGATGATCAGGATAGATCAATGGTGCCAGCAGTATCCCTGCCAAAATATTCAGCTGAAAACCCGCCGCAACCAACCAACCCGGCGCCCATAGCGAGGCCAGCGCCAGAAAGGTGTACAGTACACCAAAGCCAATGGTACCCCATTTAAAGAAAAGCATAGGGTATTGCCCAATGGTTTTCAGCGTGCTCCATAACTGCCGTTTGAACAGCAACACCCCACCCAGGATAGGAATTAAAAATGTGCTGCGTAAAGCGGCCGTCCACGCCCAATAACCACCGGAGCCAGAGATGAGGCTGTTGATGATAAAGGTAGATGAAAGGAATACGGATGCACCTATACCCCAGGCAATGGCAATTAACGTCTTCTTCTGCGCTGTCATGCTGCAAAATTAGTTCGCTAACGCACGCCAATCTGGTACTTTTCGGGTAGTTTACGGATTATATCAGTCGCAGATCACGAAACTCCGCCGGTGTGAGACCTGTGTGTTTCTTGAAGAATCGTCCAAAGAAAGCAGGGTCATTAAAGCCTAAACTATAACTTATGGCTTTAACTGATGATGATGAAATATGCAGTTGAACTTTGCTTTCGGTCAGCAATCGCTCTTTCAGCAATTCTGCCACGGTAAAGCCGGTGCTCTCCCGGCAGATGCGATTGAGCTTTTTGATATCAGCCTGTAGCCTTTCCGCATAAAATGAAGCCAGATGCTCCTGCTTGTAATGCGCTTCGATTAACTGGCGCAGCTGATGAAACTCCGCGCGATGGCTTTGATCTGCCAAACTTTTTGGGTGCTGGCGCTGATGCGCACGATTTGCCTCCAGCAACAACAACGCCGCATAATGGAACAGAATACCCGCATGGACTTTTTCAGCCGATAACTCTATGGATAATTGCTCAATCACCTGCTGAAACAGATTGGCTAACCGCCCTTGCAGATCAATAAACGGGTAAGGCGTGTAGAAATCAAGGATGCCCACCTCGTCTTCATGCCGGTGCAGTTCCAGAAACTTTTTGAACAACTCCTCGCCAAACATAATGAGCCAGCCGTGGCGTTTAAACCTGTCAATTAAATGCACCTGTCCGGGATGCAGAAAGTAGAGGCGCCCGGGCTTCACTTCATATTCTTTGAAATCGATAAAATGACTCCCCTGCCCTTTGGTGATCAGCAGCAATTCATAATGATCGTGCCGGTGCGGCACTTCAGATAAGCTGTTAAAATCTTCATGCATCTCCATCACACGCAGGTAATCCCCCTCCAGCAATTTTTGAAGCGGCAAAGCATTACCCTTGTTACCGACGGATTTATCTCTTTGAGGCATGGCAGATTTAATTGGTTAAATATTGATGCTTTAAAGTTTATTTACAAGAAAAAAGCTCGATTGTGTTAAATCGAGCTCCTCATATCTTATTGTTTTATCGCTTAAAATGCTCTGGCAAACTCTTCCAGTTTGGTTTTACCTAAAACAAGTTTGTGCTTTTAGTGCTTCTTAAAGATCATCATCAAGATGAGTACACCAATTAATCCGAGCAATACCCAGATAAACGTTCTCATTTTTCCTAATTGCTCATTTTGCGTAGCCAGGGTGTGAATCATGGTATCTTTCTCCCGCAACTTGTTTTCCGTACGTGCCTGATCTTTACGCAACCGGGCAATTTCGCGCTCTAGTGCCTCTACATCAGGTGACGGTGCGGATTGTACTTCGGGCTCTGCCGATTTAAATATGACTTGTTCAAGGATATCAATTTGAGCAACCGGCATAGGCTCTGGCTCTGGCACAGACTTAGGCCCAGGTTGCAATACCTGTTCATTTTCAACAAGTTGCTGCTCCTCTTCTACTACTTCATCAGCATTCACGGCAGCAGTTTCAGGTTCCGGAGGTTCAACTGATGCAGCAGGCAGATCAATCTGTTCTTCCTCTTTAGTCTCCAGTAACTCGTATTGCTCTTGTTCTTCCTCTTCTTCCACCGACGGTTGGAACGACATTTGGAACTGTGCAGATGATTCTTGCTCTGCCGGGAACTCAACTTCAAAAATCACTTCTCTTGTTTGCTTGGCGGGTGGAGTAGTCAATGTCTTTTTAACTTCTTCATCTGCTGCTTCGTCAACAAGATTATCTTGATTGGATACTTCTTTGGTTATTAATGGAGCCTGCGCTTTCTGCAAGTCCTCCGCCACAGGTTCTACCTCAGGCTCTGAAAAAAGGGATGGTTTCTTTGCATTTGCACGCGCTGGCTCGTTAACATTATCTACAATACCATTCGCCTCTGTTTCCTGCGGTTCTACCTGTGCTGAGAAACCGCCATTGCTCAGGAACGAAACAGCCATGCTATCGCGGGTAATCAGTTCTGGCAAACCGTGTGCAGTCTCGCGTCCTGACTTTACCACCAGACCAACATCTACCAGCACATCTACAATTACAGCAGCCAGCTCCTCATCGCCACCAAAAAGCTCTAGGATCTGCGCCTGGTTTAATTGATCAGCACCAGCAAACGCCTCCAAAACTGCATCGAGCATCCCCGCTTCAAATTCATTGATATCCATCATGGCAAAAGTAACCGATTTTGGCAAAACACCTAATTAAACAACCAGTTTTGATTTAGCTTTTAGCTAAAAACGCAGATAACATCCATTCATTGCTCACATCCACGTCAAACATCCAACATTTAAAGGACTGAGCATAAACAACAAAAGGGCCGCCTATCGGCAGCCCTCTTCAATCACTCTATTCAATCCCTATTATTATCTTTTGCGCCAGTTCTTATTTGGCAACTTCAATTACATGGAAAGAACCAGGTACTTGTTTTGGTCGTGGTTTTGGCTCGGTTGCCGTTGCTGCTACTGCCTCTGTTTTGGCGGCAGGCAGGTAAATTTTGTGGGTCAGCTCATCCACACCAATGGTACGGGCGCTAGGCTCGGTTGGTACGTCTTCTACCTTTACAAATTTATCGGCAGACACCTCTTTGATTACAGAAAGGGTACCTTCGTTATTAGAGCTATAAACCAATTTCAGGGCCGGGTCAAAGCCAACGCCGTCGCAATCGCCGGTTTTAAATTTGGCCAGGTTTTTACCGGTTGCAGCATCCAGCACAACCAAATCACCACTACCTGAACAACCAGAGAACAGGCGATTAGTAGCCACATCCATTGCCAAACCAGATGGTTCTTCGCCATCAAGCTTGTAGCGTTTTTCTACTTTAAAGGTGTTATCGTTAATTACTACTACCTCGTTAGTGGTTTCAGAATTAACGTATACATGACCTTTGCCGTCAGACACACCGGCCTCAGGCTTGCCACCCAGGGGTATAGTGGCAATAACCTTGTCTGTAGCCGGATCTATAACCGAAGCATCTTTGCTGCGGCCGTTAAAAACATATACTTTTTTTGAATATTCGTCATAAAAAATGGCATCAGGGTTGGTACCTGTTTCTACTTTGCCCAGGGGCTTATAAGTTTTCAGATCAAATACCGTACAGCTATTGGCTTTACCGTCGCTGGTGTAGCCTTTACCCAAGCTTCTAACCAGGGCAATGCCGTGCACGCCGAGAGTATTATTAATCACTCCTAATGAATCGCCACTGGTGCTCAGGATATTTACCTGTGTGCCGTGCGAAACAAACAGGCGTTTGCCTTGAGCATCTACGGTAATGTAATCCCAACCGCCACTACTTTTGATAGGGAACTTATTGGCCACATGCAAGCCGGTTTTCTGTGCGCTGGCAGTGCCTGCCAGTGCAAGGGCTGTTAATAAAAGGGGTATTGCTTTCAATGTTTTCATTTCGATTTTTTTTCCAAGTTGAATAAACAATCTGTATAAATTTTGGATATCGCGGCTTATTTTTCTACCAGCTTTTTACCATAAATAATACGCAGCATGCTAGGCAATACAATCAGCAACAATGGCAAGGCAATAACAAAACCACCAATTACCGCAATGGCCAAAGGTTGGTGCAACTGTGCCCCTGCCCCTATCCCCAGCGCCAATGGCATCAAGGCGATGATGGCCCCGAGCGCGGTCATCAGTTTAGGACGCAAACGGGTAGAGATAGAATAAATAATGGCATCATCAACCGTGCTTTGCAGCGCGCTTTCTTTAAACTGCCAGAAGGTGAAGATGGCGTTCTCGCCGATGATCCCTACAATCATGATCAGTCCTGTGTAACTGCCTACGTTCAACGGGGTATGGGTAATAAACAAGGCCAGGAAGCTACCAGCAATACCCAGTACTGCTATAGCTAAAATAGCCAATGCCACCCGCACCTGCCTGAACAAAAACAGGATAACGCAGAACACAAGCATACTTGCAGTAACCAAAATGATCAGCAACTCTTTGAACGATTGCTGCTGCTCTGCATAAGCACCGCCATAGGTAATATGATAGCCAGATGGCAGGGTGATCTTTTCTTGAATATCTTTCTGAATCACCTGCATTACACTGCCCAGGCTGCCATTATCCAGTCGACCGGTAATTACGCCCATGGTTTGCAGGTTTTCGCGCTGGATCTCGGCGTCGCCTGCATGTACGTTTACTTTGGCTACTTCCTGCAGTGGCAGCAGTCGACCGTTATTCAGGAAAACATTGAGCTTTTGCAGTCCGTTAATATCCAACGTACGGTTACCCGGATAAACCATTCTGATGGGCGATAACTGCTCTTTCTCTACCAGGTTACCCATCACATTACCATCAAGCGCGTTTTGCACCTGGGTTTGAAGGGTGTTTGGCGTTAGGCCATACTGCGCCAGCTTGGCAAAGTTTGGATCGAGTTCTACCGACGGACCGGCAATTACCACGCCGTCAAAAACATCGGCGGTACCTTTTACGCTGCTTACCACATCGGCAATTTGCTTAGATATTTTTTGCAGCGTTTGCTGGTTATCGCCAAAAACTTTGATCTCGATGGGTTGGGTTGATGTCATTAAGTCGCCCAGCATATCGCCTATTACCTGGCCAAAATCTACACGGAGGGCAGGTTGGGTGGCTTCAATCTTGCTGCGCAGATCGCTAATTACTTCATCGGTAGTTTCCTTGTGATTCTTTTTCAGTTGGATGAGGTAATCGCCGGTATTGGGCTCGGTAATAAAGAAACCCATCTGCGTACCCGTACGGCGCGAGTATGCCTCCACCTCCGGATGTTTAATGATCATCTTTTCAATCTCACGCAGCATACGGTCGGTTTCATCCAGCGAGGTGCCCGGCGGCGAGCTGTAGTCCATCACAATACTTCCTTCGTCAATATCCGGTAAGAAACCGCTCTCCAATCTGCCCGGAATAAATACCACCACAGCTATCAGTCCCAAACAAAAAACAATGCTGATAATAGGCTTATGAATAAAGAATGATACCCAGCGCTGTTTCTTTACGTGATGTTCTTCTTCTTTTACTCCGGACCGTGGCTTGTCTTTAGACAGCAGTAGATACACCATAGGCAGCCCAATCCAGGTAACAAAGAATGATGCTGCCAGCGTAATAATCATGGTGCTGGTCATCACCTTAAAGTAGGCCCCCGCCACACCGCTCATCAAAATAAACGGCACAAAAATTACAATGGTACTGATAGACGACCCCAACATAGCCGGGAACAAATAGTTGATAGCCTTATGCAGTAAAGACGTTGTCGGTTCATCAGGATGTTCCTCATGCGTACGGTGAATTTGCTCTACCACCACAATGGCATCATCGATAATCAAACCGATGGCCGCAGCTACGGCACCCAGCGTCATGATGTTGAAGGTATAGCCCAATATGTATAGGATCAACAGCGTTAGCCCCAGGGTAACCGGGATAGTGATCAAAATAGTTGCACTGGCCTTTACAGAACGCAAAAAAAGGATGGCCACAATGATAGCCAGCAACAAACCCACCCACAATGAATCGCTCACGCTGCGGATGGCGGTGTTCACAAAATCAGCCTGTATGTAGTAAGGCTTAATGGTTACACCTGCCGGCAGGATCTTTTGCAGTTCGGCAACCTTTTGGCCCATATCTGTCGATACGCTTACCAGGTTAGCGTTGGGCTGTTTAACTACCGCAATCAGCACTCCGTCATGCCCATTGGCGTTGATCTTGGTGTACTCAATGCCCGGATTGATCTGCACATCGGCAATATCTTTTAGCTGCACTACGCGTTTACGGTCGTTGCTGATCACCATTTCGGCCAGCTGATCGCGGGCGTTGACGGTGGCATTCATTACCGTGAGGTAAAGCATTTTGTAGGACGAGATATACCCTTCTGATTTGATGAAGTTGGTTTGATTGAGCGCATTAGTCACCATATCTGGTGTAATGCCCAGGCTGCTCATTTTCTGGATATCCAGTACCAGCCAGTACTCTTTATTTTTACCACCAATAACACGAATTTCAGACACACCGGTTACCTGCGAGAGGAACGGCTTAACCACATAGTTGGCAATCTGCTTTAGTTCTATCGGCGATTTGTTGTGGCTTTCCAGTGTATAACCGCTTATGGGCAAGATAGATGGGTTCATCTTCTCTACCGTTACATTTACATCCGGAGGGAGCGAACTTTTGATCTGATTGATACTCGACTCTATACGCTGCTGACTAAGATCTATATCGGCATCCCAGTTCATAAAGGCCGAGATCTCACAACTACCTCTGCTGGTTGTACTGCGAACGTATTGCAAGTCTGGCACCTGTTTAACCGCATTTTCCAGCGGTTTGGTAACCGTCACCATCATTTTATCAACCGGCTGCAAGCCAGCATCGGCAATGATCTTGATCTTAGGAAAGGTTATATCCGGGAAAAGAGATGTTTGTAAACGCGAGTATGCAAACGCGCCCCCCAACAGCATGATTAACAGCAGCAGGCTGACCGGCTTTTTATAGCGGACAAAGAAATCAGGATGCATTTTCATGGTCGGGTGATTTTGATCTTAGCTGTATCTGCCAGTCCGTAGTTACCGGTCTCCACAATACGGTCTGATGCCTGAAATGCCGGCGAGGTGATCTCTATTCTTGAATTGGTTTCGATTCCTTTAGTTACTGGTATTTTTACCGCGGTACTATCGTTAATCAGCTTCATTACCCAAAACTCAGACAAGGTTTCGTTTGATAACACGGCTGATTTTGGCAACATCACCGCGTTATCTTTTGCCGCTTTGATAATGCGGGCCTTGGCTATCAAATTCTCTGGCAGCGGTTGTGCGCTGTTTACTTTAATTACCAATCCCTGGGTTTGAGATAGAGTATCTACATTAGGCATTACCGATGCTACTTGTCCGGTTAGCTTAGCGCCATCAGGCAAAGTAAGTTGCATAGTTTGGTTATGCGCCATTAGCTGGTGCATTTCATAAGGCACATGCAATAAAAAGGCAAAGCTGTTATGATCACTAATTACGGCCATTTGCTCGCCATCCTGCACGTAATCGCCCAGTTGGTGGGTTAGCTGTGTGATATAGCCACTTGATGCCGCACGGATGCGGTTCATACCAGAAAACCTAAAAGTAGTATCCAGCACGTTAATAGCGTTGCCTATACTTTGCGACTCTTTAGTTTTGATAACAAACAACAACTGCCCTTTTTGCACAAACTGCCCTGGCTTAACATTCACTTTTTCCACGTAGCCTATGGCATTGGCCTTTACATAGCTGCGCTGTAAAAAGGTTGATGTGGCGTTAAGCAAAATAGTGTCTGATACGGCACCGGTTTCAATATGGGTGATGGTAACAGGAGTAATAGCGTTTGCAGTGCTGCCTTCATCGTCGCCGGCATCTTTGCCGCCGCTACAGGCGCTCAAAACAGATGCGGCGCAAAACGCCAATAGTGGTAAAATATATTTGTGTTTGTACATGTTTATGGCTATTTATTCCAGTAATTCAATTGGTTGATGAGTTGCAGTTGGGCAATGGTATTGGTGCTGAGCAAGTTTTTAACAGACAGGTAATTGTTTACCGCCAGGATGAGGTCGGCAATTTTCAGGTCGCCGGTTTGCAGCAGTTTGGTATCTACCTTAATTAATGACTCTGAGTACCTGAACTGATTGCGGATATCGGCCAGCAGGCTATCATATCCGGTAATCTGCTCACGCAGTTGGTGGATCTGTTGGGTGTATTGCTGATCAAAAAACTGTTTGTATTGCTGACGGGTATCCTCTTCCAGTTGAATTTTACGATGCGCCAGTTTACGCTGACCGCCATCATAAATAGGGATGCTTAAACCAAAGCCCACGCTGGCGCCCCAGTTTTTATAATACTCCTCGGTAAGATCAGAATTGTAACCGCCATCTACAAAAGCATGCAGTTTGGGTTTATAATTATAATCTACCAGTTGGTGCGAGTTGCGCAAACGGACGCTATCTAACTGAAACTGCTTAAAGAAGATGCTTTGCGTTTTATCTGCCAGAAAAGCCGGGCGGATATCGGGCCTGTTCAGCGAGTCTAAAGTAGTATCGCGGATGCCGGCTAAATATTTAAGGGTCGAGTAATCGGCTTTATATTGCAATCGGGCTTGGCTAAGCTGTAGTTGCGCTTGCTTCAGGGTTACCAAAAAAGCCAGGTAATCGCTCTGCTTATAAACATTGGTGCGGGTTAGTTTTAGTAGCACCTGCTCCTCTTTACTCAGCAGGTCAACAACATCTTGGGTAAAGCGCTGTTGCTCCTGGCTGCCGTAGGCAGTAATATATTGTGCAGCTATGGTTTTGCGTAAATCCTGTTCAGAGAGGCGGATAGAATTGCGCAGCGAATCTTTCTGGTTAAGAATACTCTGCACCTGCGCATTTAGATAACTTTTGCCGATAAATTGCTTATCAACCGTAACCAAACCGGTTAATTGCTGGCCATTGGTAATGGCGGTTGAGTAACCGTAACCATTTAGCACAGGGGCGTACAAACCCAACGCATTGCCGGTAACCTGCGGCTTAAAACCGGCTTTGAGGCGAATACTGTCTATCTGAGCCGAAAGTATCTGATTGTTAAGATCCCGAATAAGTGGACTGCTGGTAACTGCCGACTGGATAAAATCGTCTAGACTGCGGTTTTGTGCCTTACTGTAAAACGCTGTAAGCAAAAACAGCAGGCATAGAAAGTATCGCTTCATGCCCCTAATTTAGCTGACAAATCTGAATAAAATCTGGATGCGATAACTAATTTACAAATACAACCGTAAAGCAGTGTAACTGGTCATTAAACGCGTAGCTGAGGGCAAAACCGTAGTTATCACAAATCTGTTTTACCAGGGTCAGCCCGAGGCCTGTACCCTCAGATTCTGGCGATTTATGGAAGCGTTGAAAAATGGTTTGTTGATTGAGCGATACTGCCGTACCGGTATTACAAAAGCTTAGCTGCTGGCCGGTTAATTGTACTACTATACGTCCGCCCGGGCGATTGTGCTGAATGGCGTTGCCCAACAGATTGTTAAGCATAATATTCAGCAGATCACGATTAAGTTTGATGTGGTGCGGCTCCAGCTCTTCACGGATGACAATATGTTTGTCAGCCAGCAGTTCCTGAAACTCGATGATCTTTTTACGAACAGTGTCTTGCAGATCAATATCTTCTGCATCGTGCATCAATTTATTTTCAATGCGCGAGAGCAATAGCATTGAGCGGTTTAATTTTTTCAAACGATCTACCGTTTGGTAAGCTTCGCCAATCAGGGCACCCTGCCTTTCGGTTATATCATTATCCTGCATCAGGGTTTCCAGTTTGGAGATGATCACCGCCAGCGGGGTCATCAACTCATGCGATGCGTTTTCGGTAAAACTTTTAAGCGACTGATAATCATGAAGCACACGTTGCGACATGGCGGTTACCTCCCGGTTCAGGTCCTGAAACTCATCTATACGGGTATCAACCTGGCAGATGCCATTACGATCGGCCACGTTAAATAGTTTAATCTGCTTAAGTGTTTCATAAAATGGTTCCCATAATTTGCGCATCAGGGTGCGGTTGATAAGTAACAGCACCACTAATAAAACAAAAATGAGCCCCAACGTAATCAGGAAGATCATCCTGATCAAGTCATCCGTTTCAACCTTTGATTCGGTAATATTAATACGATAAAGCTGCGCCCCTACTCTGACAGAGCTGGTGAGCATACGGGCAGCTTCGTCTTCATGCTCCTGGTCGTCATAGAAATGGCTATCGGCTATCCGTCTTACAATTGTACTATCCGGAATAGCGGTAAAACGAATTTTCAGATCATCAGACTTAAATACCTGCGGCAGGCGATGATTTAGGCCAACATAATCAAAGATCTCGTTTTCTTCAACCAGCAAATCTTTATCAACCTGGTTGGTAAGGATAAGACTGATGGTGAAGTAATAGACAATCCCGGCAATCACTATCATAGAAATAGTGGCCAACAGGCTTACGCGGTTGTATCGATCCAGCAGTTTCAATGGTCTGTAAACTTATAACCCATACCATAGGCAGATTGAATGTAATCGCCGCTGCCGGCATCAATCAGTTTTTTGCGCAGATTTTTAATGTGAGAGTAGATGAAATCGAAGTTGTCAGAAATATCTATTTCATCACCCCAAAGGTGCTCGGCAATGGCATTTTTAGAAATCACCTTGCTTTTGTTGGCTATAAAATATAGCAGCAGCGCATATTCTTTTTTGGTGAGCTTAACCGGCATGCCCGAAACCAGCACCTGTTTAGCCAGCAGATCAACCGTAATCTCGTTAAAAACAATCTCCCGGTTACCGTTAAAAGATTTGCGGCGAACAATGGCCATTACACGGGCCTTCAGTTCAGAAAGATGGAAAGGTTTGGTGAGGTAATCATCGGCGCCGAGGTCAAGCCCTTGCAGGCGATCATCTAAGGAGTTTTTAGCTGAGATGATGAGCACGCCATCCGGATGATGGTTAGCTTTCAGCGCTTCTAAAATATCCAGACCGCTACCGTTGGGCAAGGTAATATCCAGCAGGATACAATCATACCGGTACATGTTAATTTTTTGCAGCGCAGATGCGTAATCGCCTACGGTTTCGCAAACGTTACCACCTTCTGCAAAATAATCCCGGATGCTGTCTCGCAGTCCGGCCTCGTCTTCTACTACCAGTATTTTCACAACGGTTTCAAAGCTCGCCATTGATTCTGTATAAATTTTGGAATAATAATATAGGGCTAAACATACAAAGTACGGCACAAACCTCAAAACACGTTTTTCACCAGATTTTCTACAGATTTTGGCCGTTCATTCGCAAATGCGAATTTTTGGATCTCTACTTATCTGCCTTACTTTACTAACTGCAAAACCCGTAATTGCCCAAAATATTGACCTGCGCCTGCTACAACACATTAACGGCCCGACTGGTTCTGCCGATGGCTTGTGGCGCGGTGTTTCTAACAGCGATTATGTTTTTGTGATGGCCACTCCTGCCACCATGCTCATCACCGGCATTGCACAACATAATCAGACTTTAAAGGCAGAAGCTTTTGAAACCGGCGGCGCGGTACTGTTATCTCAGGGCGCAACTGTTTTATTAAAGGATGTGATACACCGCCAACGCCCTTACCTGGCTTACCCGAATATCATCACCGGAAAAATGAATTCAACCGATTCATCCTTTCCGTCCGGACACACTTCTGCCGCGTTTGCCACGGCCACATCGCTCAGCCTGGCATTTCCAAAATGGTATGTTATTGCGCCGTCTTTTGCTTATGCAGGTGCCGTAGGTTATTCGCGCATGTACCTGGGCGTGCACTATCCAAGCGATGTATTGGCAGGGGCGGTAATTGGTGCGGGTTCGGCCTTCTTGACTTTTAAGCTGCAGCACTGGCTTGAAAAGAAAATTCCATAATTCAATTTTTGTACAGAAAATTTACCAAATGCCAACAGGATCGGTAGTTAACCTTGTGAAAAACAGATATTATGAAAAGAAGATCAGCAATGTTAACAATGGCTGCTGTACTGATGGGCGTATCAGCAATGGCGCAAAAAACCAAAATGGTACCTGCAGCGGTAGCCTCGGCTTTAAAAGCTAAATATCCGCAGGCAACCAAAATAACCTGGGAAAAAGAAAAAGGAAATTTTGAGGCCAATTGGGGAGGCAAATCAGGCGAAGACATGGCAGCTACGTTTACACCAACAGGCGAATTTGTAGAACAGGTTGAAGCCATTGAACCCACTGCCCTGCCTGCACCCGCCCAGGCCTATATCAAAGCACACTACGCCGGTAAGAAGGTGAGCGAAGCGGGCAAGGTAACCCATGCCACAGGCAAAACCACTTATGAGGCCGAGATCAAAAAGCTGGAGGTGGTGTTTGACGACAAAGGCAATTTTATGCAAGCAAGCAAAGAAAACGACTAACCATACCTAATCAGCAAATTGTTCAGTTTTTAGAGAAGCCCGTTCATAACGGGCTTTTTCTATAAAAATTCAGTTTTTCTACAGAATTGAGTCTTATAATAGCCAGTCAAATGGCAGAACCTTTTCCCCTAAGAGATGCAGATCTGGCTTTTATAATAGGTAAACTGCGCGCATCCGGCAAGGTATGGACCACGCAACGAGACGCATTTTACAACTATTTTAACGGGCTTACCACTCCTGCAGACGGCGAAAGCCTATGGTTGCAAATACGCGCCAAAGGCGTATCTATGAGCCGCGAAACCGTTTATAATACCCTTAAATTATTGCTTGATCTTGGGTTTGCCGACCGGAATTTTAATCCTTCACTAAACGCTTATGAATATTGGCCGGTAAGAAACACCAACAGCTAATATTATCGCTCCGGCGCTTAAAAATGCCGTTAATTAAATTTAATAACACACACTTAACACAAGCATAACACCACAGCTTGTTTTAGGCCGCATTTTGCAGATTGTGTACAGAATTTAAGCTGATCTTTGCGCAAACGTTTATAAATGAAGAAACTACTCAGCCTCTGCCTTCTGTTCTCGGCACTTCCCCTGGCATTATTCGCGCAAAAAAACACAACTATTAACATTCTATTTAGTTCTGACGCACACTTCGGCATCTTCCGCGAGAAATTTCGTGGCGATACCGCAGTTGCAGGCGTTAAAGTTAACGCAGCCATGATTGATCAAATGAATCATCTGGTTACCCAGCGCCTGCCTCAAGATAAAGGCATCAATGCCGGACAACCCGTTGAGGCCGTTGACTACCTGATACAAACCGGCGATATTGCCAACCGCGAGGAACCGCCTTACCAAAGCGCAACCGCATCATGGCAGCAGTTCATCAGTGTTTATGGCAACAGTGTTAAATTAAAAGGCCATCAGGATCAGCCTGCTACCCTGTTAATGGTACCGGGTAATCATGATATTTCTAACGCTATCGGCTTCACCAAAAAAATGGTACCGGCAACAGATCCAACGGCTATGGTGCAGATCTACAACCTGATGCTGCATCCAGCCCAGCCGCTTACCAATGCTCAGTTTGATTATAAAAAAGATAAGGTAAACTACTCGCATAATATTGGCGGCATACATTTTATGTTCATTACGTTGTGGCCCGATTCTGCCGAGCGCGTTTGGATGGCGAAAGACCTGCAAACAGTATCACCTCAAACCCCGGTGGTAATTTTTACGCATGATCAGCCTGAATGCGAGGCCAAACACTTTAGCAATCCTGCTGCGCCGGGCACTTTCCCCGCAGGCAGCAAGTTTGAAAACCTTGTTTCAGAAGTGTACAAAGACGGAAAAGAAGTGAGCAAAGAAGACGCCGCAACCAACATTGAGCAGCGCGAATGGGTTAAATTTTTGAAGCAACATCCTAACATCAAAGCTTATTTCCACGGCAACAGCAACTGGAACCAGTTTTATACCTACCATGGCCCGGATAAGGATGTTAACCTGCCGGTATTCCGTGTAGACTCGCCTATGAAAGGCAAATATTCTGCAAAAGATGAGACCAAACTCTCTTTCCAACTAATCAGTCTTGACCCTGCCAGCCAAAACCTAACCGTGCGCGAATGTTTGTGGAACACCAAACCTAATGATGCAACACAGAAAGTTATTTTCGGCGAAAGCAAAACCATTAGTCTGGCAGTACGTTAAAAATATTATAGTGTGTATTAGTCTTTACGGCCTTATTAGGCAGTAAAATGATGAGAGATAGATATTATTTTGGTAGCATTTAGCAAAAATTAAGTTATCTTTATATATTATAGTTATAGTTTTTGATGGAATCTGCCCGTCATGCATTAAATCGCATCAATACTGCCCATCTTTGGTCAAAGATGGAAACGATGAATAAAACAATTTAATGTGATAACGATGCAGGCGGCGAGTTTTTAGATGAAGCCATCCGTTTGGAAGATGAGTTACTGATTTTGGTAAAACATTGCTACGGATATGGCTAATTACTGATTGTATTTTAAGGCTGACTAACCATCAGCCATCAATCATATTGCTAACCAATTAAAACTTACGCCATGACCAACTATCAATCACTCGAAGATGCTTTGGCTGCGCTAAGGCAAAAGGGCTACAATGCCGATTTTACCACGGAAACCGAAATTCACTGTCTATATAGCGGCGAATTTGATATGCGGTTTGAGCCGGAAGAATTTCATGTAGATGAATCGTACTGGTTTGATGGGCCAAACGGGTACGAAAGCCAAACAAGGCTCTATGCCATCTCTTCACCAATATCCGGCGTTAAAGGAACGCTGGTTGACATGGATGGTAAAGTAGCGGTTACGCTATCTTTCATTTACCAATCTACGCTCAGCGCAAGGCGAATTTGAAATGTTAAGTTAAAACAAGAAAGCCGCTCTTTGCAGAGCGGCTTTCTTATTTTAAAGCGTATTTTCTTTTTTAACCGGCGCCACAAAAGGCTGTATAAACACCGAGGCAATTACCACAGCCAACCCTAAATAGAACCCAATATTAAGCTCCTTGCTCTCGCCAAAAATGATAAAAGCCAGGATAATAGAGTAAACAGGCTCCAGGTTAAAACTCATGTTGACGGTAAAAGCAGGGATCCGTTTCAATGATTCGGCAAACATAATGTACAGGCCAACGGTGCAGATCAATGCCAGGAAAATCAGGTAAACGGTATCTCTTAACCCAGGGATCAGTACCTTAACCGGGACAAAATGAAGGTACAACGGCAATAATACGCCTAACCCAATTGTACCGCTCAGCATCTGGTAAAAGTTAATCTGCCGGCTATCGTAATGTTTCACCAACCGTTCGTTAAAAATGGTGTAAAGCGCAGAAAAGCAAGAAGATATCACGCCCAAGATAATCCCTGTACGAAACGAACTATCGAAACCAAAAATCAGGCTGATGCCTGCCAGCGTCAGCATACTGAAAAACACCTCAGTATACACAAACTTTTTGCGATTGATTAACGGTGAGAGAAACGCCGTAAAGAAACTCGTTAAACAGAAACACACCACCCCTACAGAAATATTGGCATAACGGATACTCGCATAAAAGAACAGCCAGTGCGCGGTGAGCAACAGACCCACCCGGCCAATTTTGAGGCGGTCTTTCATCCTCAACCTTACCTTTGGTTTAACAACTGTTAAAACCGCCAGCCCACCCAGGGCAGAGAAAGCAACCCTGTACCAAACCAGCAAAACTGCATCAAGCGATATCAGCTTGCCAAAAACACCGGTAAAACCGGCTATAACAACAGCAAATTGCAGCAGCAAATACTTCTTTTTCATAAACAACAATGGTCATCCCCCCACTCAGAGATAAATACTTTAAGATTAAACTAAAAATGAATAGCTATGCTAACCACCTGTACCGGCAGGTTAGCCCAAAAAGGAATCTGATCCTAAAAGATTAGGATAGTGGAGGCGATATAGAACTACGGCAATGCATGGCACAAAGGTAGCAAAAGGAATTTAAAAATGGGCAGTTCTTAACTCGGCTATGGTTTTGGCCAGTACGTTTTTCTCTGTTATTGAGGCTGATAGCTCCATCGCCTGCTGGTAATGACTGATGGCTTGCTCAATTGCTACTGGCCCGCACAAATAGCCCATTAAAGAATGATAGTGCTGATCGTACGGCAGGTCTAACTGCCCGGACTCAACAATGGCCATCTCATTCCCGTGCACCTTAGCAAATGCGTAAAGGCGATTCAGGGCAGCGGCGGGCGAAAAAGCAATCAGCAGCAAATGATCATACAACTGCAAAATGTTTTCCCACCGGTTTTTGGCAGTTGGGTTGGTATGCCAGTAAGCAATGGCTGCCTCGAGATGATATCTGGAGATATCATTACTTTCAAAGGCGTTGATGAGATGGTAGTTGCCGCGTGCCATCAATTGCTCATCCCAGGCATTTTGATCTTGCTCATCCAGCAGCACGGCTTCATTTTCAGAATTGATGCGGGCATCCATCCGCGAACTTTGGAAACACATCAGCGCCATCAAAGCCTGCGTTTGCGATGTATTGGTGAGTGGATTTTCAACCAGCACCAGTAATAACCGCATGGCTTCGGCGCATAGGTCTTTACGGATCAGTTCATCTGCCGTTTTTGAAAAATAGCCTTCGTTAAAAAGCAGGTAGAGGGTGGTCAACACATTGTCCAAGCGCAACGTTACCTCTGTTTGTGTGGGCGCCTTGATCTGGAAATGATCGTTACGCAACACTTCGCGAGCCCTCTGCAGGCGTTTCTTAATAGTTTCAGACTTCGCCAGAAATGCACCGGCAATCTCCTTCACGCTAAAACCGCAAAGTATTTGCAGGGCCATGCATATTTGTGCCTCGGCCGCATTGACCGGGTTACACACCGCAAAAATCATAGCCAACTGACTATCAGCTATCACCTCATTGCTAAACTCAAATTCAGGATTGATAACCTGCTCGTCAAAATCAATCTCCCCCCTAACCTTATCATCAAAAACCGCCAGGTGCTTAAAATGATCCCTTACCTTATTTTTAGCAACGGTGTAGAGCCAAGCCGTAGGATTTTCAGGCACACCCTTCAATGCCCATGTTTCTGATGCTTTCAGGAAAGTATCGGCAGCAATGTCTTCAGCCGTTTCGATATGTTTCAGGTTGAAGGTTTTGCAAAGCACAGCAACTATTTTGCTGTACTCAGTTCTGAACAAATGCGGTGTAATTTCTGGCTGATACATAAAAAGAAAGCCTTTGCCGTTAATGGCAAAGGCTTTTATAAGTTTTACATCGGGTTTATTTCTCTTACTTCTACGGTGCCGCCAATAAATAATATTGGGCATCCATCGGCTAAAGCTACGGCTTCGTCTAAGGTTTCGGCTTTAACCATGGTATAACCCAGTATGGCTTCTTTAATTTCGGTGTAAGGCCCGTCTGACACCACGCCATTACCGCTGATTACCTTGCCCTCTGGCACCAGGCGGTTGCCCCTGTCGGCCAGATTACCCTTTGCGGCGATACCTGCCACCCAGTTCATCCATTTTTGGGTGTTGGCCTGCATTTCTTCTGGTGATAATTGAGGCATAGCCTTGTAGTCTGCTCTGAAAACTAATAAAAACTCTTTCATGGTTGTAAATTTTAAGATTTATACCCCTATGACGACTGGGCCTTGGCAATGGGGACAAAATTACTTCAATTTATTTTCAATACCATGTAAGGTGCTAACGATAGAAGTTTTCGCTATCCTGTTTAAACTGATGATTTACCTGCGTATCAGTATAAACCATGTGCCCGGCTGCATAATGATTTACAGACACCTGTGTATTGTTGCCGTTTATCCCTGCCTCCGCCAGTGCCGCACTAACAGTTGCCGGAGGCGTAGCCAGATCATACGAGCCGGAGACGATTTGCACTCTCAAGTCAGGATTTTCGCTGAGCAGATTTTTCAGTACGCCAGTTACGTTAAAATAGCCGTTTTTGGTGTGCTGTCCGTAATTCCAAACCGGTGTTGGGATGGTGGCCAGATAGGTTGATGTAGCGTTAAAATGTAAGTCTTTATGTACGTATTGCTGAAATGCTTGCTCAAAAGTAGCGCTTAAAGCCGCAGCGCTCGGATCGCCTGCATTACTGGCTCCGGCTGAGCGGCTATCAAATGTCCCTAATTTTTCATCGCTCTGTTTTAACAATGATGAAGTAAATTCTACATCTGTAATACGGCCATTGTTAGCTTTTAGCTGTTCTTTGCTCAATCCGGTAAAATAGCTCAGCGTATCAATAACCTGTTGCGCAATAGCACCATCTCGACTTAACGCCTGACGATAGGTACCAAAAGCAAAGGCTGATACTTTGGCCGATAATTCATCTGCGCTTAATGCAGCTAATTCTGGCGCAAGTTGATGATGATACTGTGCGGCTATTGCATAGGCAGACAGGTAATATGGATATGGTTCATTGTTACCCTTGCGAAAACTGATCAACTTATAATCTAGCGCTGGCGAGATAAGCGTTAAACCTGAAATTTTAGTTTGCAGGCTATCTTGCAGGTAGGCGGCCAATCCTACAGCACGGGCAGCACCATAGCTCTCGCCAGCCAGAAACACGCGGCTGTTTTGACGGTGATGCCGATGTAAATAGAATTGAATAAAAGTGCCGATGGTGCGAATATCTGCCTGATAACCATAAAAATGCCGGGCATCTACACCATTAACCGGGCGACTAAAACCTGTGCCTACCGGATCTATAAAAACCAGATCGGTAAAACCCAGCCAGGTATCTGGGTTAGCGCCGTAGCCAGCTTTTCCGGGTACGGTACGCACCGGACTACCGGCCCCCATGTGTAACCAGATAGAGGCCGAACCGGGACCGCCATTAAAAATGAAAGTCAACGGGCGATTAGTATTATCATAGCCGGCGGTATAAGCGGTATAAAAAATATTGGCCGCGGCGTTTTGCTCTGGGTTAACAGTGATATAACCGGCATCAGCCTGATAGTTTAAAACGCGACCGTTAAGCAACACGCTTCCGGCCGAATAAGCATGACGGCGATCTGCACTTCCCCATGAAATAAACAACAGCGCAAATGCAGCAATGCTGATTAAAAGTGCGAATGATGGTCTACGGAAAACAGAACGTATAATTAGAAAGGACATGGATAGTATCAAAAAAAAGTTTTTAATGGATGTGTTGTTTGAGCGGCGGGCGCCGCAGGTATTAGCAGCAACAGCAACACATGACGCTGCAGTTGCGCTGCGGCATCGACATTAAAAAACGATTATTGATAGTCTGATTTGACATTTTATGGCACAAACGTAAAGCAAAAATCAGTCAAATCAAAATAATTCTACAAAAACCATAGACTTTGTATAATATTGATATTTGGGTGACAGAGTTTGTTATTTGCGGCCCCCAGTTTTTCATTCATCTAATAAAATCCACAACCCATAACTTGAGTGGATTAATTATCAGCGGCTTAACACATGCGCACAAACAATCTCCGGTGCACCGGCGTTCTCTCCATACCAACATCAACATTTATGAAAAACCCATTTGAAAAACAAGACAAGGCCATATTGATAGGCGCCATTGCTGCAGGCGCTGCCTTAGCCGGAGGCCTCACCTGGCTGCTGCTAACCGAAGACGGCAACGAGAAACGCGAACGCTGGAAAGAATGGATGGAAGAAAAAGCTAAGAACATGATAGCGGGCTGCCTGAGCTGCAAAACCGGCGTTGATAAGGACGTAGCCAAGGGCGCTACCGATGCGGTGATCGATTAAAGGATCAACTTTATTACAATCGCCCCAAATATTTCCTAATATAAAAAGGCCGTCCAACTGGGCGGCCTTCAAATCGTATTCAGATTAATTATTACTGAGCAGCATCGCGCAGCGCTTTGATCTGATCATGAGCGGCATTAATGGCCTGAGCCTGGCGACTTACTACTTCGTGAGCGTTACCTGTCAGGTCTTCGTCAGTCAGAGCATCGCGGTAAGCTTTTTTAATGGCGTCTTCGCCACGCTCTGCTTCAGATAGGATACTCTGTCGATCATTACCACCAAACAGTGATTTTACATCGATCCAGGCACGGTGCAAACCACCCGACATACTGGTACCGGTTTCTACATCGCCCCCCTCGGCACCTACCAGCGCAGATAATTCCTGGCTGTTCTTGCGGCTCTGTGCGGAGTAACTTTGAAACAGCTCTTTTAGATCAATATTTTCATCTTTAATGTCAGCAATGGCTTTCTCAAAGCCAGCTACACGGTCATTGTTGATCTGGATCAGATCATTCAATACGCTTGTTTTTGATGTGGTTTCCATATAATAGATTTGCTTTGAGTGTTGCAAGTTACATGCCACTACTCTGTTATGCTCTTATGTTTTAGCAGCCTACAACTTATTGTACTCACTACCAGCTCAAAACAGAAAGGGCGCCCTTGCGGCGCCCCATCTCCAATTATGATAACCTAATTATAGTGATGATTATTTAGCTTTTACCAGGTCATTCAGATAGGCTTCCAAACTGGTGTAGCCATCTTTATTCACCTTTGTAGCATCGGCCTTACCGGCAGCAAGGTATTTACCTTCTACTGCATCAGGAATACCGTTGTTGTTACCATCGGCATGTTGAGTAACGGCCTCCATATTTGGCTGACCGCCGGCATCGGCTTCTGTTTTAAAGATCTTGCCTTCTTTGCCCAGACTTTGAAGGTAACCGATGATGCGTTTATCTACCGCGTCACGGCGTTGCGAAGCGCCTACCCCTGCCAGCACCTTGCGGAAAGCTTCTTCGGGCTTATCAATGGTAGTATTAGTCTGGAAATTACGCTGCTTTACTACGGTAGCGGTGGTATGGATAAAATCAGAATCGGTAGCTAATCTGCCGTTCAGTTTGCCGTCTTTGTTGATGTCTACCATATTATCGCGCTGGTAAACATGGTCTGTAGCGGTAAACAGGCTGATGAATGATTTACTTGAATTTGGCCCGCCGATGAAATAATTACCAATTACGTCCTGGAAATGATTAGCACCAGAGTGACCGCCTACCAAACCATTGCCGCCCCAGTTATAAACCACATTATTAATGTACTCTATACTGGCTTTTGCTTTAGGATTACGGCTCTGGTTATCAATCCACAAACAATGACTGATAGTTACATTATGCGGGTCTTCAAACAGCGCACCAAAACGCTGCGGATCAATAGGCTCGCCAATTAAACAGTATTGCAGGGTGATGTTGGTTGTACCCTTGATGTGGAAATTATCCCAACGCCCCCATGATACACTTACGTGATCAAAAATTACATCATGGCAATTATCGGCCACTACCGTGCAGGCACCGCGCGGCATGGTGATGCTGCCCCTGAAACGCATGTAACGGATTATGCTGCTATCGGCAAATGATACGCCATTGCCGTAAACCACAACACCCTCTCCGGGAGCGGTTTGCCCGGCAACAGTGATTTTGGGCGCTGCGGCAATTTTATCGGTAATCTTGATTACGCCCGATACATCAAACACCACAGTGCGGTTAGGTTTACTTACGGCATCGCGGAAAGAGCCTTCGCCCCTGTCGTTTAAATTGGTTACGTGGTACACTGCTCCGCTACGGCCTCCCGTGGCAAAACGACCAAATCCCTCTGCTCCTGGAAACGCCAGTTGCTGGGCCCCGGCAAACCCCGTGAGGCCCAACATGGCTGCGCTGAAGGCAAGCCCCATTTTGCTCCAGCTCTTATTCATTAATAGATTTTTCTTCACTTTGTTTGTATTGGCTACGGTTATTTTAATTATTGTTTAATTTTAATTTAAATCATTAGTTAAATGGCAGGAACCAGTTTTTAGGGTCCATTAGTTTGGCACGCACAGTGGCAGCCGCCGGATTGCCGTCTTTCAGCAATTTGTTGTACACTTTATCGGCCAGGAACGACGGATCGTTACGGCGCAGGGCAACACGCATCAGGTCTTGCCAGCGATTACCTTCGTAAGCCAGTTCCAGTGCGTCTTCATTTATGATATTATCTTCCATAGCCAAAAAGTTGGCATTCTGCTGCAGGCTCACATCCAGATTGGTAACGTTTACCCTGGCACGCACGCCCAGGTTACGGTGGTATTTACCGCGGATGGTTGGCGCATCCAACTTACGGGCATCAAAATCATAAGGGAAAGGCAGATTGGTAATGCGGCGCTGCGTTGGGTCAGGGATAGTCGTATCATCATACGCACCTTTGATACCTGCATTTACCAGCGCCCAGGCAATTTTGGTCTGTCCATCGCGGTTAGCAGCCTCGGCAAAGCGCAGGTGCAGCGTTGGTGTGCGATAAATATACCAACGACCATTTTTAGCCAGCGGATCTGACGGGATACCGGTTGAAGCGTTCACGTAGTTATATAGAAACTTCATGATCACCGGCTGACCGTTAACCATTTTGTAAGTAGTGTTGATACCGCGATAGTCATAAGGCGTACCGTCGGTCTGACGCTGAGCGCTCCAGTTATCAATAGCAGTTTGCGATGGCTTTACCAGATACTTGCCGCCTGAGTTAGCAAACAGGTTGATGAAAGGATTCTCAGGCGCAAAGGCTTTATCAAACACCATAGACCAGATCCACTCGGTCTGGTACTCCCTGTCCTGCATAGAGCGGGAGAAGAAGGTTAACCAGGCGCTTTGCGTTACCGCATCGTTATCGCTACCGCTGTTCAGCGTGTAAGTATTGTAGTAGTTATAGCTATCGCCAGGACCATTTGGCGTTGATGTTTCCATTACATTTTTGTAGGCAATGGCCGCTTTGTGATAATCGTTGTTCCACAGGTACAAATCGCCCAGCAGGCAGTTTTTATTGACGTAGAACATTTTAGACGGATAGGTATCAATGGTAGTGATCAACGAATTAGCCGCAGGATATGGATCTTTATAAGGTAAAGCTTCCATAAAGGCAATCAGCGTTTTCACCAGATCAGCCAACGCTATGCGCGGATATTTGCTTTGGTCTTTAACGGTGTTCACATCGCTAAAGCTCTCCGTTACATACGGGATATTGCCATACTGCAAACCCAGTTGAAAGTATAACCAGCAGCGCAGGGCACCAATATCGCTCCAACGCTGGTTATAATCGGCGTCAGTTAGCTTTTGGGTGTTGTGCATAATGGTCAGGTTCTTCATCACATCGTTACAGTTCAGAATTACCGAGTAGAACGGGGTTGGGTCGGCATAGGCGTTACCCGGCAGCACATTGTGAGTGTTGATCTGCTGCAGATCGGCACCAGCGTTGGGGGTTACGTCCATCAGGTCGGCACGCAGCTCGTTCAGCACTTCATACTGACCGGCCAAGCCCAAAAATTTGCCGTAAACACCGGTTACTGCAGCATCAGCATCATAAATATTTTGGTAGGTGTTTTTTGCTTCTACCACGTTTTGCGGCTTCACATCGTACATTTTACTGCACGCGCTTACCCCCGACAGCAACACCGCAACTGCGGCTGTTCTTACAATAGGATATATTTTCACTTTCATTGTTGCTATTTCTAATTGTTATAAACCAATGCGCAAGCCTAACTGTATGGTACGGAACTGCGGCTCCAGACCGGTGTCAATACCTTGTGTTAGCGGACTAGCCGTTGCACCAAACTCCGGATCATAGCCCAGGTAATGGGTGGCGGTAAACAGGTTATCGGCAGTGGCATAAATAGTGGCGTATTTCAAAAACTTAGGTTTTACCGGCAGGTTATAGTTTACAGCCAGCGAGCGCAGGCGGATGTATGAACCATCCTCAATAAAACGATCTGAGAAACGGGCGTTACCCATCGGATCATTGTATGATGCACGCGGTACATCCGTCACCTGACCTTCAAATCTCCAACGGTTCACCACGTTGCCAAACTGGTTAGCTGGCGATGACAACGACTGCAGGATAGCCCTTGGTGCATTGTAAACATCGTTACCACTGCTGAAAGTGAACAGCGCACTTACTGAGATATTTTTCCAGGTGAAGCGACCGGTAAAGCTACCGATGAAATCAGGATTAGGGTTGCCAATGATGGTGCGGTCTTTATCATCAATTACGTGGTCATTGTTCATATCCACAAAACGTACATCACCAGCTCTGAACGGAATCAGGCTGCCATCGGTACCGCGTACATTTAAACCACCGGCACTGGCCTGGGCTGATGTGGAGTAAACGCCATTGGTTTTAAACCCGTAGAACATAGCCAATGGTTGGCCCACGCTGGTAATCATGGTGGCACCACCATAGCTGGTGAGCATATTGTTGGTTGGCAGTGTGTTAATGCGGTTACGATAAGTAGAGATGTTGATGCCGGCATCAACCTTAATATCGCTGGTGTTAACCAAACGGGTGTTCAGGCTGAAATCTAAACCATCTGTATGCATGGCTCCGCTGTTTGATGGCACGTATTGCATACCGCTGGCACTGGCCAATGGCTCAAACATCACCATTTTTGAGGTGGCATTATGGTAAGCATCAATGCTGAAGGTTAAGCGCTCATGAAACAAAGCCGCATCTAAGCCCAGGTTGGTTTTCTTGCTCAGCTCCCATTGCAATTGCGGGTTGGCAATATTGTTTAATATCAAACCTTCGGCACCCAGCAGGTTTTGTGAGGTGTAGTATGATTTGGTGTTGAAGTTGCCAATATCATCGTTACCGGTCAGTCCGTAGCTGGCGCGTAGTTTCAGTAATTCCACCACGTTTGAGTTAGCCAAAAACTCTTCTGACGATAGCAACCAGCCTGCTCCTACCGACGGCAGCACCGCGTACTTGGCTCCGCCGATGGTCAACGCATCTGAGATCTGGTTACCAAAACGTGATGAACCATCCACCGACAGGTTAGCCGACAGGAAATATTTGTGCTGCAGGCTATAGTTAGCAGCTGCATAGGTATTTAGCCAGATCCACTTGCCATAATCGCCGCTCAGGTTGCGCAGGCTGGTAACACCGTTGCCTATGCTCACAAAATCATCGGTTGATGAGTTGTAGCCCTGAGCATAGTCTTGCTCGGCCTCGCTGTTGTGGTAGCGGAAACCTACGTTCACCATCAGGTCTTGCTCATGGCGAAAGTTGGTTTTGAAGCTGTACCAGGTATCGTTATAAATTGAATTATAGCGTTGGATCGAAGCGCCCAGCCGACTGTAAGCCACAGCGTTTCTCAACGTATCCGGTGCTACACCCAGGCGCGGGATGAAGGTATTCTCGCGCACCTTGTCATACGTCAAACCAGTAATAGTGGTTAAACTGTTGTGTTTGTTAAACTGATAGTTGAACCTAACCGAACCTGTAAAACGATAGTATTTGCTTACCTCCTGACCGGTTTTAATAAGCGAACGTGGGTTGCTCACGCCAAACACATCCACATCGGCCAGGTTGGGCGATTGTGTGCCATTGGCGGCCACCTGGTGTTCTGATAAGAACGGTGCCTTAATTAAGCTCACCAACATAGGGTTGGTAGAAACCAGGCCTTGGTCTTTCAGGTTTTGTTCTGATGATGAGAACGACAGGTTGGTGTTAGCGGTCAGTTTCGGTGTCAAATTCAGATCGGCATTGAAACGGGTGCTGTAGCGCTGCAGGTTGGTGCTGTCAATTACACCGCCGTTGCGCAGATAACCTACCGAGAGGGCGTATTTGGCAATATTATCGCCGCCGGTAACTTTCAGGTAATAGTTTTGGTTGAAGCTATTGTTAAAAGTGCGTTTCTGCCAATCGGTATTATTATGGTACTGATAATAGGTCGGGTTTGACGGATTATCATTCATATACGGCAGCGCCTGAATCTGGGCGTCGGTCTGTCCGGCGCTGCGCAATACGTCCGACAGGTACAGGCGGTAATCGCTGCTGTTCAGCACCGGGATGTTTTTCGGTGTAAAGTTGTAGCCGCCGTAAGCCGCAAAGTCAATGCGGGTAGTCAGTTCGCGGGCGTGCGCGGTGGTAATGAGCACCACGCCGTTAGCGCCGCGGCTACCGTAATAAGACGCACCATCTTTAATAACGGTAATGTTGTCAATATCCTTTACATCGATAGTTGCCAGCGGGTTATTGATATGGCCGCCGATGATAGAGTTACCATAGCTTGTCGCATCATAAATCACCCCGTCAATTACATACAAAGGCTGGTTTGTTGCGTTGATAGAGTTAAAACCACGCAAAAACAAGTTGGCCCCTTCGCCCGGCGTACCAGAGCGACGGATTACGTTCAGACCGCTCACCTGCCCCTGTAAAGAGTTATCAATGGTTTCGTGCGAGTGGCTCCAGCTGCTCTCGGTAGTAGTTACAGAGGTTGCGGCATAGTTTAACCGTGTTTTGGTTTGCTGGCTAAAAGGCAGCGTTACCATATCATATACCGAGTTGAAACCATCCTCATACAAAGCCACGTTAATACTTGCGCGACCGTTAACGGCTAGCTCTTTATACTGATAGCCCTGTATTGAAACCTGCAGCAAGCTGGTTTTTGAAGGCACGGTGATCTTGAAATTTCCTTTATCATCGGTAATAACGGCAGCAACATCCTGCACCGACACGTTGACGCCTGAGAGCGGCTTGCGTGTGGCCGCATCGGTTACCTGGCCGGTAACGGTATAGCCGTTTATAATTTTAATTTCCTTTTGTTTTCCCACAGGGGCATCCTGCTGCGCATAGGCGACAGAGAGCAGGCACATGGCCCCGCATGTTGCAAACACTTTTATTCGGGTAAATACACACATATTCAGGTTCTGTTGTGATTAATAATGGTTATGGCAATACCGGTACAAGTTTGAAATAATCAAGGTTGATGGTGTTGGTACCATCTACCCCGTTGTTGGCGGCAATTACGTAGGCAATGGCGCTACCAAAGGTGGCGGCGGTGTAATCGCCTATGTACACTTCGTTAAAGTTTTTCAGCGTGATCGGGATCTCCGGGAAAAGCGTTGATGCCGGGTCGTTAATCTCAAAGCGTTGCTTAAACGTCACCGTTTGTGTGGTAGCGTCGGCCGGGGCAACCCAATACACCTGGTATTTCACCGCGTATAATTCAGGGATGCGGTAGCGCACGTTAAACAGCGGCACCTTGTGGTTATAAATAAAGATGTCATTATAAATCTGGTTAGTATTTGGGTTGATCCTGGTACGATACAGGATGTTGCCGCTTTTATCGTTCTGACTAAAGCCGTCAGGCAGTTCGCCTTCGCGTTTGTAGGTGCGTATCTTATCAGACAGTTTTACATCGGCCTTGCTCATAACATATACCACACCGTTACTTACCACATGTGTTTCAAGGATGGCGGTTTTATCAATAGGCACCACTACCCCATCGGCAGATGTTAGCGTGGCCGGCAGATCAGCCACATTGTATTGGCCTTTAATAACCAGATCTTTAATAACATGCAGCGATGCGGTCAACTCTGTTTGCGCAGGCGTTGCGCCTACTACATAAGGTTTAATTTTGGCGCGCTCTGATGCCAGGGCGTTATCAGTCAACAGAATGAAGGTGTAAAGCTGGGCCTCGTTACGCAGATCACCTACACGGTCATACAACTGATTTTTGGTGATGAGCCCTGTACCCGCCTGATAAACCGGCTTACCGGTAACGGGGTCGATACCTATTTGTACAGCTTTGGTAGAGTCGATAGCCGTATAATCCAGACTAGAAATAGCGGCTTTCTCAGCATAAGTGGTTGTATTTACATACTCCCATACGTTTGGCTTAGGCAGCACCACTTTGTTGATGGTGTGCAGCACGCCATTGCTGACATATTTATTGGCCGATACAATGGTAGCATCCTCAAACTGCGTTTTGCTGAAGTTGATGTATTTACCGTTCAGCGATTGAATACGCAGCGATGGGTTTGGCATATCTGTAGTATAAGCCAGGTTTACCAGGTGGTTGCCCACAAACTGTTTCAGCTTGGCGGTATCGCTTACAATACCGGCGTCAAGGCCTGCCAGGGTTTGGTTATCAGGCGCCCAAACGGTGAACATTTTTGATGACGACAGTACCTTATCATACCCGGTTTTTACCAGGTACTCGTTAAACTTGCTCAGCTGCGGATTTTGCTGTATCAGCTGCTCCAGGTTCTCACCCAGCTCTGGCTGATTTGGCTCTATTTGCTTGTTATATTTATTACAGCTTACTATTGCCGCCGGTACTACCAGCAGCAACAGTAAGTGTTTGATGTGTTTGATCAACATACTTTACAGGATTATAATTAAGGTTTCTGAATTACGGTGCCATCCGGGTTGAACTTAGGATACTGCTGATCCATAGTTTCCGGAATAAAGTGGATCATATCGATGTCAACGTCGCCAGATGCATCGGCAGTAGCCTGCAGCCTGATGATGTGACGATCTGTTTTGGTAACGGTAATGGTACCGGCCAGCAAACCGTAGTTATCTTTATAGTAATCAATAGTTTGGGCAGGATTGTTATAGAAAGGCACCTTACCGCCACCAAAAGTGATCTTTTTACCCAAGGCCTCTAATGATGCCGGCGTACTGCCAGACGGATACGTCCAGTTACTACCCACCAACACTTGCGATGGTAAGCTTTCGGTCAGGTTAAGCACGCGTGGCAACAATGTACCATCAAACAGTACCGATACCCCTTTACCACCACCGCGACGGATAAAGCAGATCCACACTTTGTAGCGGCCTTTTACCAGCAGCGGCGTTTTCAGTTCAATCCAGCTATTGGCGGTTGCAGCAGTACGCAAGGCAGCAATGTACAGGTAGTCATTATGGTATACATAGAACTGACGGGCCTCTGGTGCGCACATGTACTGTACAGAACCGGTTTGCCAACGGATATCCTGAATATCGCCATCGGCAAATTTGGCGCTGCTCTTGTTGGTTACCCGGTAAATACCATTCAGCTTCTGGAACTCAGGCTGATCGGTCACCTCCCAGTAAACCGGTACCGGGAAACGCACTTTAATAAAGTAATCCTGTGCCATGGCATGCAGTACGCCGTTGGCGGTAGTGTTATCGCTATTGGCACGGTCTACTGCAGAACCAGGCTCGTGTTTGCCGTCAAAGTCGTCATCGTTAATTAAAATATCAGAGCCAACCAGCTTGGTGGTAATTACATCCAGTGGCGACAGTGTGGTGTGCGATGATGCTTTGAAGATATCTGGTAGATATTTCAATCCTGGTAGAATGTGGTAATCCATATACAGGTGCAGGCTGTCTTGTATTGATGCCGGGTTACCGGTGTTGCTATACTTGGCTTTCAGATCTGCAAAAGAGTTAATGCCCGCTGCCTTAAATACCGCATCCGACTCTGCCATTACCGTGTAGAACATATGCAGCGAGTCTGGCGCATTGGCCGGCAATACATTCAGCGTATCATATAGCGTAGTGGCTTTGAGCGCCTGCGTAAAGATGGAATAGCTTGGATTTTGCTCAATCATTTGCGCACCGGTTAGCTTAGCCGGTTTCAGCACGTGATCGATGACGTGGATAATGCCATTACCGGTACGGATATCAGCTTTTAAAACTGTAGCCTGACGGTTGATGGTCAGCGTGGTCAATCCGCCAATGTTTTGCGCGCCGGTTAGCAACGACTGGCCATACATGGTTGGCGTGCGCAGTTTACCATCATTAAACTGATCTGAGGTGATGGTATCGCGAATGAGGTGAATCTTTACGATATCCTTGGCATCAGCCTCGCTAATATCAGTTACCGATGACTTGTTAATATCTTTCAGATACAGTTTAACGGCATCATTGGTAGGTACAAAAAGTGTGTAGGTACCATAACCATTAAGCGTTCCGGCGCTGCCTGCTTTTTCAAGTATCGAGATAAACATGGAGTAACTACCCGGATCTTTTTGCAGATAACCGAGGATGTTTACATCTGATGTGGTTTCTAACTGAAACTGTTCTCTTTTGCAGCCGGCCAGAACGGCTGTAAGCGCGATGATCACGGTGATCAGCGCTAGCCATTTTTTTGAAATTAAAGTTTTCATAATTCTGGTTATGGTTTATTTATTGGTAAAAAGGATTCTGTACAAGTGCCTTGTTGGTCTGTAATTCAGACAAGAAGATAGGCAGGTAATGACTACGCTGATCGCGGAACTTCACAATCGCCGCCTGCTGATACTGCGGATCGGTCGTGGTGCTTGGAATGTTCAGCAGCAGGTCCAAACGGGCATAGTTGTTGCGGCGGGCATTGCGCAGCAGGTCAAACCAGCGTTTGCCTTCAAAAGCAAACTCGCGGGCACGCTCGGCCAGCAGGTAATCGGTAATGCCGTCTTTGTCTGTAGGCTGTACCACCATGGCTGATGATGGCAATGCGTTGGCACGTGTGCGGATGACATTGATGGCATCCAGCGCGGCCTGGCCATTACCCAACTGATTCTGGGCCTCAGCCTTCATCAGCAATATATCAGAGTAACGGTAAACAAACCAGTGTGCATAAGACGCTGAAGAAGCACGGGTTGAGCTGGCGTTGATGCCCTGGTATTTGTAAATGCTGGCATCGCTGAATTTCAGTGCGGCGCCATCGCCCCGGATATCTTTATTATCAATGTTTACATTATCAATCGTATAAATATCAGAGCCCACCAACAAACCTGCTTTAAAGCGTTTGCTGGATACGGCAAACATGTTGTAGAACGGATTGAGTTTATTTACATTAAATTGAATTTCAAAAATGCTTTCGGCAGAGTTGCCCTGGAAATAAACCGTAGTAAACCAGTTGGCATCGCCAGGAACAAGTGTAAACTGGCCAGAGTTGATAATGTTATCGCAAGCTTTGCTGGCGTTGTCATACTGGTTAAGCCACAGGTACAGATCGGCCAGCGTGGCTTCTACCGCGTAATAGGTAATCCGGCCTTTGTTCAGATCGTTATTGCCATAGTTTTTGGCCACCATGCCTTCGGCTTGTTTCAAATCAGATAGCACCTGGTTAAATACATCGGCCTGGGGACTTTTGGCAATCTGCAGGTTATCGGCATCACTCGTGGTCGATTTCAGTTTCAGCGGCACATCGCCAAATGTGCGGGCCAGGTAAAAATACATCAGGGCACGCAGAGCATAAGCCTCGCCCAGGTAGCCGTTCAGCACGGGCTGGGTAAGCGTATTATCAGACTTTAATACCCCCGGACCAAAATCAAGAATGGTGTTACAATTATTGATGGTTTTGTAAATGACAGACCAATCTGTAATGCCGTTAGATGAGTTGATGTTAACATTGATCACATTCACATCGTCACCTTTGATACCAGAACCGGCACCCAGCATATCGCCGCGCAGCTCGCCCCACAAAAACAGCTTTTCTACCAGTGGGTCTGCCAGCAGCGAGGCATAGCAACCGTTAACTGCCGCAGCCAGTTGCTCTTTAGTTTGCCAGAAATCCTGGCGAATGATGCCGTCTTGCGGCTTCAAGGTTAAATACTTGTTGCACGATGTAGCGCTGAACAACACTAGCGCCATCAGGGCAATCATCGATTTTACTTTTATATTCATCTCAGTAAATCTTTATCAGTCAATTAAAATCCTATTACCAAACCCAGTGCAAGGTTGCGTGTAGGTGGCGTCATTGAGTTATCTGTGGCTACGCGGAACGGATCGCTGCCACGAACAGATACCTCAGGGTCTTGTCCGGTGTATTTAGTAAAGGTGAACAGGTTCTCTGCTGTGATGTAGGCGCTGGCGCTCTTGATGCCCAGTTTAGCCACCATTCTTTTGGTAAAGGTGTAACGGGCAGTAATTGAACGCAAGCGAATGAACGAGCCATCCTCAACGTAACGATCTGAGCCTAACCAGTTATAACCATCGTTCCACAGCGCTCGTGGCACATTGGTGATATCGCCGGGGTTACGCCATCTTTGCAATACTTCTGTGCTTTGGTTGTTAAAGCCGTACATGTTGCTGGTAACCATACGGGTACCGTTAACAATTTGGTAACCAAAACGATAACTAAAGAAGAATGTCAGCTTAAGTGCGCCTTTGTAGGTAACTGTAGGCCCGAAACCGCCGGTAAACTTAGGGTTGCCATTGCCCAGGTAAACCACGTCTTTATAATCAATGTTACCATCGTGGTTAATGTCTGCGTATTTGGCGTCGCCGGGTTTAAACACATAATTGTTTGCCGGGTAGTTAAAGCGCATTTGCAGCGGTACACCGTCAAGACCTACAATTGGTTTGCCGTTGGCATCAGTAGCCACGGTTGCGGCCTGGTCTTTGTAAACGCCCTGGTATTTAAAGCCGTAGAAAGAGCCGAACGGATTGTTAATTTGCAATAAGGTTTTATATTGACCGTTGGTGGTGATATCACCCTGGGTGCTTGGATAAAACGGAGAGATCTGGCGGATGATGTTGGTATTGTTTGCAATGTTGAAATTGAAATCAATTGCATAATCCTTGGTTTTGATGGCAGTAGCATTCAGGTTAATCTCCCAGCCCTGGTTGTCCATAGTACCCACGTTCATATTAATAGTGCTGAAGCCGGATATACTTGGCAACTGCAGACCGTTAAAAAACAAATCGGTGGTGCGGTTGCGGTACAAATCCACATCCACATTGATGCGGTTTTTCCAAAGGGCAAAGGTTAAACCAACATCCTGACCGGTAACAGTTTCATAGCGCAGGTTATTCAGCTGGATGTTCTGCGAGTAAACCGCTGGTGAGCCCAGATAATCCCAGGCGTAGTTGCCGTACTGGTTATAGAATGAGTAATTGTTTTTTGGGTCATTACCGCTCTGGCCGTAGCTACCGCGTAAGCTCAGATCGCTGATGAAATCAACGCCTTTCATGAACTTCTCGCCCGAGATTCTCCAACGACCGGAAATTGATGGGAACAGGCCCCAGCGTTTATCCGGACCGAATTTGGAGTTACCATCTAAACGCAAACCGGCGTTGATGATGTAACGATCCATAAAGCTGTACTGACCGTTTATCAGGGCAGCCACACTACGGGTTTGCGAAAAGCTTGACGACAAACCCTGCACGCGTGAGTCAATCGATGGATCCTGTAACTGTACCGAAGCAGAGTTTGACGATTGCTCTTGCAACGTGGTTGATTTATTATCGTTACTCATGAACGACAGTAAACCAATAAACTCATGATTCTCGCCCAGATGCGGGGTGAAGATAAAGTTGGTTTTGGTTTCAATGCTGAACTGATCGGCATCGCCATCAAAAGCGTTGTTTACGTTAGTGTTGCTGATGGGCTGACCGGTAGCAATCTGCGGTAAAAAGGTTTTGTTTTTGAGGTTGTTGATATCAAACTGAATATCAAAAGTAGCACGGAACAAGCTAGGAACGATATCATACTGCAAGTTAAAATGCGGAACAATACGCTCGCTGATGGCGTTGTTCTTACCAGCCGCCAGCATGGCAACCGGGTTAAAAGTGCCTGGATAAGTGCCCTGAATGTTTGATACCGGCGACAGGTAATTGCCCGTATTTATGCCATTGGTATTAAACTCATAGATAGACATGTTAGGCATTTTTTGATAGGCAATGCTGCGGGCATCGTCTTCATAAGCCTTGTCTGTATTAGAGTGCGCGTAAGAGATATCCGTACGGAACTTTATGCGGTTTGACACATCATAATCAAGGTTGATACGGGTGGTAATACGGCCCAGGGCAGTACCCATGGTAGTACCGGTTTGGTTCAGGTAACTTACCGAAGCAAAGTAGCGCGCCTTTTCGCCACCGCCTGATAGCGAGAGGTTATGATCGTGCGTAACGCCGGTACGGGTAATGGCATCAACCCAGTTAGTGTTGTTGCTATAGTTGTAATAGTAGTAGCGGTCGCTTGGGTCATACAAAAACTCTTTTACGGTTTGGGTATTCAGCGGCGTACCGGTGCGGTTCATCACCTCTTCAGGTATCAGCTGAGAGTATTGGTTACCGGTCAGCATCGGAATAGCGTCAGGCTGTTTTGAGCCGGTTACCCGCAGCGTATAAGTTACCTGCGGCGCACCCACCTTACCACGTTTGGTATTGATCACCAATACGCCATTGGCCGCGCGTGAGCCCCATACCGCAGTGGCAGCCGCATCTTTCAGTACAGAAATGTCGGCAATATCAGCCGGGGCAATGTTCAACAATGCTGCGTAGCCCTGCTCGTCGGCAGTACCGAAGTTAAAGTCTGACGGGACTTCAGTTTCATAAGGCATACCGTCCAGCACAATCAGCGGATTGGTTGAGCCGTTGATGGTAGACGTACCACGAATCCTGATCTGCATGCCTGCGCCCGGGTCGCCAGAGTTGGCGGCAATATCCACACCCGGTAAACGGCCCTGTAAAGCCTGGTCAATAGTTGCGGACGACATCTCCTCAATGTCTTTAGCATTCAAAGTAGCTACCGCAGTGGTAGAGTTACGGCGATCTATTGTGAGCAAACCATTGCTGGTGGTTTTGTTGGCGGTAACCACTACGTCGCTCAGCGTATTTGATGTTTGCTCTAGCTCTATGTTGATGGTGGTGCGGTTAAGCACATCTACCACCTGGGTTTTATAGCCAATGAGCGAGAAAGAGATCTTGTTTTTAGGATTTTTTAGCTTCAGTGCGAAGTTACCGTTAAGGTCCGTCGCCACACCGCCTACAGTACGCTTGTCTTTATCAATCTCCACCACAGTAGCGCCAATGAGCGACTGCTTATCTTTCTTGTCGATCACCTTACCACGTATAGTAACCGTAGTAGCCTGGGCAGCGGCCGGAGCGGTCTGAGCTTTTACCGTATTAACGTGCACAGCGGTAACCGCCACCACGCCTAATAATAGAAAACGGGTAAATAGTACTCTCATTACAAAGGTTTTAATTCGGGTTTAAGTAGCTGCCGTGGTTAGCGGCAACTACTTTATATAATTGTCTTAGTTTAGTTTACGTTGAATTTCAGGTAGTTATCCAGCAGATGAATTACCGTACGGCTAGACAGGTTATTGCTTGATGCTGTTACCACGTTGGCCGTGTTACCCAGCATATCTTTAACAGACATGTTGTTAGGTACGGTGTTCATCACAGTAAGCGTGGTTGGATCGCCGTTGGTTTTTTGCAGCAGGGTTACATAGCCGCCATCTTTCTTGCCATCGGTTACTATCGTTTCTTTCTGGATGATGTGGTACCTGATAAAGTTGGCCACCATATCTTTACTGGCCGCGTCAGACGCCGTTGGCGATGCCGGCAGATAACCCGCAGCCACAGCCGCATCAATAGCCGTGTTGGTTGGCGCAAATACCGTATAATCGGAGCCTGCGGTAATACCCAGAATATCGCCCGTAGCAGGCGTATACAGGTTTGACGCAGTAAGGTAGCTCACAAATTTTTTGTAAGGCGAGTTAGCCGGTGCGGCCAGCGCTTCCAGGTATTTACCTACCGCCATAGTAGGCTCGGTAAGCAATCCATCAATTAAATACACGGTACCGTTGCTGGTAGTGTATGTGTTGGTTACGTTTAGCTTGATACCTGCATCCTGGTTACCGGTAGAGTATACTTTGTTGTTTTCGTACTTAATGTATTCGCCATCATAGGTTTCTACAATGCCGGTGCCCTGCAAGCTTGGATAATCGGCCTTGATAACCTGCATATTAATAATACGGTTCAGTTTATCTAAGGCTGATGAGCCAGACAGTGCCGTACCGCCGCCCGGTGGTGTGTAGCGCCAGGTTTGCGCATCCAGGTCATAAGACCAGCCCAGCGTTTTCAGCGTAGCATCCGAAGTAAGAAACAGTGTATACTTCAGGCTGGTGTTAATAATATTGGTTTTAAGCGATGCACTCAACGCGCGGGTCATCAGCGAGTAGGCCGGATCAAGATAGGCCCTGCCAAACACACTGCTGAACACATTGGCATTCTGCACCTTGCTGGTGCCATAGAACACGCCGTTGCTCAGCATCTTTTTGTCAACCACATCGGCATCTTTATTAAATAAAGCGCCCTGGCCCTGGCTGTTCACGGTAATTGCAAACTTGCTTGGCCACACGGTAAGGTTAAACATATGCGCGTTCAGGAAATCATACATAACCTGCTTTGGCAGCGCGTCCAACGATGGATAATATTTCAGCAGAACATTGTTGATATAGGCGTTCAGCGCATCGTTGGTTGGTGCAAACATTGAATAGCCTTCCATCTGGCCGTCGTTATCGTCAAGTTTCAGGTAGTTCTCGTTATTGGGCGAGTAGGTTAAGCCTGCATCATATACTTTGATATATACATCGTCTGTAACGCCGGTGTTGGCTTTGTTTTTTGCAGTAGCATCGGCACTAATAATGTACGATACCATGTATTTATCAAACAGCGATTTAAACACGCTATACTGCGGGTTTGACGCCAGGTACTGGTCAATGCTTGGCAGTGGTTCAATTACGCGGTTAATTTCATGGATTACGCCGTTCTCTGCAACAATGTCTTTGGTTACAACCTGTGCTCCAACTACGTTAAAGCCGGTGTACGGGTTATCAGGAAAGAAATAATTGTAATCAGCAGCAGTAAGGGCGTGGCTGTTCAAATAGTTATCAAGTACATAAGGGATGTACTTGTTGTTATTATCTGCCGAAGTGTAGTAGTTGGTACCGCCGGTGTTGTTGCGATTTGAGTTAAAGTACAGAATCTTCTTACCGTTGTAGGTGGTTGTCTGCACCGCATCATAATAAGTAGTTCGGCGTTTAAAAGCCATAGATGGCAGCCAACCCGTGGCCGACTGATAATCTGGCAATCGGTCTGTTTTAAACGCGTTATACACCAGGCAATACCGCACTATACCGGTGGCGGTAGCTGCGTCAAGGTCTTTAGCGCTGCTCAGGTTTTTTGCTTTCAGGTAGATGGCAAAGGCCGCGTCATTGGGTGCAAAAAGCGTCCAATAGCCAGACTGGCTCAGGATGTCTTTGTAGCCGGCCTTGTCAATACAAGTAAGCAGGTTGGTAAAATTACCCCGGGCCTGCAGCTGCAGGTAAATTGCGGGTGCCAGGTTGTCTGGACGGTCATAACGTTCATGAAATTCTTTTTTGGTACAGCCGGCCAGTACCAAAATCAATAACAAAAACGATGATGCACTTTGTAAAGTTCTCTTCATAAATAAGCACAAAGGTTCATGCGGATGCCTTGCGGCTAGCCGTTATTATTGGTTTATATTTTACTTGGTGGCAGCAACCGGGCAGATGGATCTTGCAGCGTGCAGACTTTGATAAAGCCGGTATAGGAAACTTTATTAAAACCCTTGTTCTGAAAAATTTTGCCGGATGTGCCGTTTATAATTGTACAGCAAACCTAGCCAGCAAAGCAGCCTCGGCGGTTTTAAAAATTGGTGAAAAGTTTTAGAAAATTGGCGAAAATGCAGCTTTTCAAAGCTAAAACAAGGTTTTAGAACTTTTTTAGAGGATTGATAGCAAACAAAAATATACTGTATAAACTACACTTGTTTTTGCTTCAGCTGCTTTAAATACTGCGATGGAGTGCTGCCGTATTTTTCTTTAAAGCAGGTGCTAAAATAGGCCAAACTGCCAAAGCCCACCAGGTAAGAAATTTCAGAAATATTGTATTCGGCCGTTTCCATTAATTGTACGGCGCGTTTAAGGCGCATCTCTTTTACAAATTCTACCGGGGCCATGCCGGTCAGACTTTTTAGTTTCTTGTAAAAAGTAGTACGCCCCAGGCCCACTGCCGATGCAACGTCATCAATATTAAAATCGGCATCGGTGAGTTTTTGCTCTACAATTTCAATGGCTTGTTTAAGCAGCTGTTCATCTTTGGGAGTAATCAAAATCTCACCTGGCGCTAACTGCACTAAACTTTTACCCGACAGGTAGCCATTAAACAACTGCCTGCGCTGCTTAATCAGGTTTTCAACCAGGGCAATTACATGGCCGGTATTGAAGGGCTTGGTAACATAAAAATCGGCCCCGAATTTCAAGCCCTCTATCTGGTGCTCAACCGATGAACGCGCCGTAAGCAATACTACCGGGATATGACTGGTGTTCACCTGGTTTTTCAACGCATCCAGCATAGCAATACCGTCCATGTTCGGCATCATCACATCGCTGATAATCAGATCGGGGATCAACTGTTCAGCCTTTTGCAGACCGATAGCACCATCTTCAGCCAGCTCTACCCGGTAAAGCGTACTCAGCTGACCGCTTAAGAACTTGCGCAGCTCGGGATTGTCTTCAACAATCAACACCAACGGCTTCTCCGTTTCGGCGGCTTCGGCAGCAACGGGCTCCGCATCTGTAGCAGTAGCCGGCATAAACTGATGATTTACCGGCACAGGTGTAGGTGCGTCGACCAGATCCACATTGGCACCCTCGAAATGAGCTTTACCAGCTTTTAAGGCGATAGTAAACGTCATGCCCGCGCCGGGGTTATTTTGGGCAGACACCTGTCCGCCGTGATTAGTAATCAGCTCACGCGAGAAAGCCAAACCAATGCCGGTGCCTTTAGGCTGATTAGTTTTATCGTTGGCGCCTTCGTAATAGAGTTTAAAAATCTGCTCCAGCTTATCTTCGGGCACACCCGGGCCTTCATCACTTATCCTGATATAAATATCGTCAGCCTGAACTAATGTAATGCTAATGCGCCGTCCCTGCGGTGTAAACTTGAAGGCGTTGGCCAGCAGGTTGTAAATTACAATATCAATCTTCTCGGCATCAACCCAGGCCATCACCTGGTCGGCTTCACTTTTAAAGGTGAGACTGATCTGCTTTTCTACCGCTAACTCGGTAAAGTAATTAACGGTTTGTTTAAGCAGAGCAACCAAATCAACCTCGGCAATCTGCAGGCGCACGCTACCGCTTTGCAACTTTCGGAAATCAAGCAGCTGGTTAATAAAACGCACCATGCGGTTGGCATTTTTATTGGCTAAACTCAGATGCTCCCTCCCCTTCTGGGTGAGCTGCTGCTCGTTATTGAGCACTTGTTCCAACGGATTAACAATCAGCGTGAGTGGCGTGCGCAGCTCATGTGAGATATTGGTAAAGAACTGCAGCTTCAGCTCGGCCAGCTTTTGCTCTACCGTCACCCGGTTACGCAGTGTAATCATGGTAACGATGATGCGCCGTGCTATTTCTATAGCCACTACGGCCAGTATAAAATAAACAAGATAGGCCCAGCCGGTTTTCCAGAACGGCGGCGAGATAATAACAACCACGCTTTTCTCGGGCACATTTTTAAACAGGTAATTGCTCACCGTTTTTACCCTAAAGGTGTATTTCCCCGGCGGTACGTTGGTATAAAATGCCTGTCGCTGGTTGCGCACCATGTTCCACTGGCTATCAAAGCCTTCCAGTTTGTAGGCATACCATATTTTGTGCGCTATCTTATAATCAAGCACAGTATAATCTATGGTGAAAAGATTTTGATCGTACTTGAGATTAATTTCGTGCGCATCATTTATGCCATATTTCAGGGGCGAGCCCTCTGCCGCAGGCACTACTATTTTATTAGCCACCTGGAAATTGGTGAGTGCCATGTTGGCCGTGTACTTTCTGCTGGCGGTATGCTCAGGATCAAACGACAGGAAACCATCAATACACCCCAAATAAAGCCGCCCCGAAGCCGACCGGATAGCTGCCGACTCTGAAAACGCCGTTGGTGGCAGCCCGTCATCGGTATTATAATTCTTAAATACCTGAGTGGATGTGTTAAACTCAGACAAGCCATTTTCTGTAGTGAGCCACAGATGATCGTGCCTGTCGTTCACAATGCTCAGAATAATATCATTGGGCAGACCATTAGCCGTGGTATACACTTTAAAAGTAATCTTATCCTTTACATTAAAAGTAGTATTGGCCTTTTGCAAGCCGCCGCCAAAGGTGCCCAGCCACATATTGTTATGCGCATCGCGACAGATGTATTGCACATCATTATTACCCAAAGAGGTACTATCTCCCGGCTGTTTGGTGTAGCGCTTGTATTTGAATTGTTTAACCCCATCAGCCGGATTAAAAACCAGCAGTCCGTTGGTGCTGGCAATCCAGATATTGCCTTTGGGGTCTTCCTGCAAATGCCTGATGCCGTTGGCCCGGGCCGCCTCATACCCGGCAAAAGCATTGCGTGGATTGGTGAAGGTCAGTTTATCACCATCGCGCTGCACCAGATTCAATCCACCGCCGAAAGTGCCCAGCCACATGCGGCCCTTATGGTCTTCCAGAATGGTGTAAATGCTGTTATTACTTACAGAATTGGCATCATTAGGGTTATGCGTATATTGGGTAATACGGTAATGCAAACCATCATCTGCCAAAGGCACCGCCCTGATAAGTCCCTGCCCTTTGGTACCTATCCAGATGGTATGATCGCGGGTTTCATAAATACAATAGGCTTTTATATTTTTCTGTGCATAAGCAGCCAGCGGTTCGCCCAGCTTAACATCATTTTTATAAATATAGATATCACCCGATTTATTGCCCATCCACAATCTACCGGCGTGATCCTCGCACAACGCTCGTACCTCGTTGTCTGTTTTGGTATAAGCCGTGCTGCTAATCAGTTGCTGTTTAAATACATCGGGCAATAGTACTACCTTATTAATCCCCCTGTCATACCCGCTAAACCAAAGTACCCCGGCAGGATCATGATAAATAACCGTCACCACGTTTGAGAATTTCTGATCTGGCGATCCTGGCTCATCGTGAAAATACTCTACCTTATCGGCCGCACGGTTGTAATAACCAAAACCACCTTCTACCATACACACCCACAGCGTGTTGTAGGTATCCTCAAAAACCTGGTAAGTGGTGTGAATGGTAAGCGCCTCGGCATCTTTTTTCTGGGTAAAAAGCTTAGCAGTTTTAGTAGCCGGATCATATTTCAGAATCCCTTTTCGTGGCTGCAGCCATAGTAAGCCGTAACTATCCCGGTAGATCTTTAATACGATCTCTTCCCCTGGCGATCTGAACGCAATAGCATGTGTATGAACATTATACTCTACCAAACCTTTGCCAGATGTGGCGGCATAAAGCAAACCCTTACCGTCATACAACAACGCGTTAATAAGTGTTCCCGGCACCAGATCAACGGCATCCATGTGCCTGTTTTTCAGGTTGTAGGTAATTACCTTGCCTTGTTGGGTACCCATGTAAACCACATCGCCATACTGTTTAATAGTAGTGAACGACAGGCTGCTATAACTCGACGGCAGGTTTACAGACGTATACTCGCCGTTGGATGCCTTTTTCAAGCAGCAAACTCCAGCCGCCGTACCCAACCACACTTGCCTGGCTTGATCCTCGTACAGGCAATTGATATGATCGTCTGACAGATGCTGTGCGCCTTTTTGTTTTTTATTAAAAACGGTGATGACAGGCATGCCATTCTCTGTACGGCTCCCCGAAGCACAAAGCGCCCCCTGTTTGAGCGAGAGCAGCCAGGTATCGCCATTGGTAAGCGGCGAAATGCTTTCTATCAGCGTCTTTCTTATGTTTTTGGCTACATTGGCACCCTGTATGGGCAAAAAACGTTCGTTTTTTTTATTAAACCGATAGATCCTGTTATCATAAGCCTTTACCCACAGGTAGCCGATGGAGTCTTCGGCAATAATCCTGATCTTGTTGTTTTCCAGGCTCGAACTATCGCCCGGCATACCTTTATAGGCCACAAAAGTGTGCCCGTCAAAACGGTTCAGGCCATCCCAGGTGCCCAGCCATATAAAACCTTCTTTATCTTTCAGGATACACGATATACGGTCATGCAACAAGCCCTCGCTGGTAGTATAATGTTTTAAACTATACCTGGGCTGAGCCATTACAACGGGCAATGCGGCCATGCTTAAACAAAGCATAAACAAGGCGCAGGCAATAACTCGCTTTAAGGGCATCTTCGTGTCTTCAGATTTTAATAAGTGGGATGGATGCTGTAAATATCAGTAATATTTATCAATCCTAAAGAGGCAAAATCTACTCATATACGGTCTTTAAGTTATGTGATAAATAAGTTACGAGTTTAAGGAGCCTTGCGGAGCATATATAACCCCACCTGCCTTCAACTAAAATTATGTGCTAATTTATTTTGTTTTACTAAATATTTTAGCATTATATTTGCATTAACAAACGCTTGTATTATGATCTGCTTTGATATGCCAGTAGTGCTCGGCGACCGGGAGGTTAGCGTGCACGTAACCGATGTTTTTCCAGACTGCCAGCAGTTTATAGACGATCTGGCCTTCCAGGTAAGTTTTACTGCCGATGCAGGGCAAAAGAATTTTATCCTGATACGACACCCCAACGGCTGGCACATTACACAGTCACAATCACCAGGTAGCATGACCATTAACGGCATCATAGAAACTTGCCGAACGGCGTTTACCAATACCGAGATCAGTCGCCTTGGCTCGGGGATTGAAAAGATTGTTTCAGATAAGCTTGTCCGCCATCTGCAACAGCTTTACTACCCGTTTCCGCATCGGGCGCATCTAAACTGATTGGGATATAAACATCACGTCATTGCGAGGAACGAAGCAATCTCTGCATGTGCTAAGCAGATTTGCATATCCGAATATCCTTCTCAGAGATTGCTTCGTCCCTCGCAATGACGTTGTAGTTGTTGTAGCGGCGGATTTCGGCGTTATTAACAACTTGAGTTATTTAATAAAAGGAGTACTCTATAAGCCTATTGACTCCAGGTGGATCACTCCACCTCCAATGTAATTAACTACCTATATAAATATGCCCATAAAAAGCCCCCTCTCCTTTGGAGAGGGGTTGGGGTAAGGTATCATGAACACCGCCAGAAAAGACATCATCGCCCGCCTGCGTCAGGATATCCTGCGGCAGGAAGGTTATGCCCCGCAAAAAACGGCGGGAGCCGGGCGCATTGGTCTGGGGCCGGTGGAAGATGCTTTTCCTGATGGGGCGTTTCCATGTGGTAACCTGCACGAGTTTCTGGCTTTTGATGCCGCACAAATGGCGGCTACCAACGGCTTTATCTCCGGTCTGCTGGCTACGCTAATGCGAAATGATGGCGCTTGCATCTGGATCAGCAAAAGCAACCAGGTTTTTCCTGCCGCACTCAGCGCTTTTGGCATCCAGCCGCACCGCCTCGTTTTTGCCTGCCTGCAGCGCGACCGCGATGTACTGTGGGCTGCAGAAGAAGCCCTGAAATGTGAAGGCCTTGCCGCCGTAATTGCCGAGGTTAGCGAACTGACTTTTATGCAATCGCGCCGGTTGCAGCTGGCGATTGAGCAAAGCCGGGTAACGGGGTTTATTTTGCGTAGTAACCAACGCAAAATGAGCACCACCGCCTGTATTGCCCGCTGGCAGATAAGTGCGGCGCCCAGCAAGCAAATGGACTTGCCGGGCGTGGGCCATACCTGTTTCAATGTGTCGTTACTTAAGGTAAAAAATGGGCACACGGGCAATTGGCTGCTGGAGTGGAAAAAGGGCGGTTTTAAACCTGTAGCCACCGCAATTGTTGCCAACGCCACAGATCAGCATCCGTTAACCACATTAAAAGCAGGATGATATGGCCGGGCGTTATTTATCTATCTGGTTCCGTCACCTGCTGACTGACCGGCGCACTTTGCAGCAACCGGAGTTGGCAGATCAACCTTTTGTGCTGACGACTAAAGATCATGGTCGACTGGTAGTAACTGCCGTTAACCCACAGGCCACCAAGTACGGCATTAAACCCGGCTACGTAGCTGCCGATGCCCGGGCCATGATACCTGGACTGGAAGTACTGGATCACATCCCCAATCAAAATCAAAAACTACTTAAAGCACTGGGCCTGTGGTGCCTGCGCTACACCCCTATTGTGGCTATTGACTTGCCCGATGGATTAATACTGGACATTGCCGGTTGCGCGCACCTGTGGGGTAATGAGCGCGATTATTTCAAAGAGATCATCAACAAACTGCGCAGCAAAGGCTATGATGCCCGCGGCGCCGTAGCAGATACCGTTGGTGCGGCCTGGGCCGTGGCAAGGTATGGCCGGGTCACCCCTATCATTGCGTCAGGGCAGCAGCGATCGGCTTTGTTACAATTGCCACCATCTGCCCTGCGCCTAAGCATTGAAAATATTGAGCTGATGCAAAAACTAGGCTTCCGCACCATTGGGGAGTTTATTGGGATGCAGCGCCCGGTGCTGCGTCGTCGTTTTAAGGATGAATTACTGTTGCGGATAGATCAGGCCGTCGGCCAGGTGGATGAGCCACTACGCCCCATCAAACAACCCGATCCTTTTCAGGTACGACTACCTTGCCTGGAGCCTATCAGAACAGCCACGGGTATAGAGATTGCTATTCAGAAATTATTGGAGATGCTATGCGTCCGACTTAACAAGGAAGGCAAGGGACTTCGTACTGGCATCTTAAAAATCTATCGCGTTGATGGCAAAATGCAGCAGTTACAGATTGGCACTAACAGGGCATCGGGCAATATCCGTCACTTGTTTAAACTATTTGAATTGCACATTCAGCATATCGAACCCGGTTTAGGTATCGAACTATTTATTCTGGAAGCGCCCCGGGTAGATGACGCGACCGACGAACAGGAAGTCCTCTGGACACCCGAAGGCACCAACCTGGAAGCCAACACCCTGGCCGAATTACTGGATAGGATTACCGGCAAACTGGGCGCAGACGTCATCAAACGCTATCTGCCGCAAGAGCATCACTGGCCGGAAAGATCCATCCGACCGGCACAAACCCTGGGCGAGCAACCACCTACCAGTTGGCGTACCGATAAGCGCCGCCCCACCCTGCTTTTAAATCAGCCTGAAAAAATTATGGTGACGGCCCCAGTGCCTGACTACCCACCCATCCTGTTCGTTCACAAGGGGCAACGGCACGACATTAAAAAGGCCGACGGCCCCGAACGCATAGAACGCGAGTGGTGGCTGGAAGGCGGCGAGCACCGCGATTATTTTATAGTTGAAGACACACAAGGCTGCCGTTATTGGCTGTTCCGCGAGGGGCATTACAATGGCAGCGAGCCCAATGATTGGTATTTACACGGTTATTTTGCATGAGCTACAGCGAATTACAGATAACAAGCAACTTTTCGTTTCTACTGGGCGCATCACACCCGGAAGAGCTGGTAGAGCATGCCATAGAATTAGGTTACCATAAAATAGCCATTACCGACCGTAACACCGTAGCCGGTGTAGTGCGCGCACACATGGCTGTAGCAAACCTAAACAAGCAATTAAGGGAACGGGATGAGCCTGAGATAGCTTTTACCACCATCCCCGCTTGCCGTTTAGACCTGGCCGACGGCCCTTCGCTCCTGGCCTATCCTACAGATATTACCGCCTGGGGGCGTTTGTGTGCGCTACTCAGCAAAGGCAACCTGCGCACAGAGAAAGGCAAATGCCAGCTTTACCAAGCCGATGTTTTTGAACATCAGCAGGGCATCATCTTCGTTATTATTCCACCGGGAGAACTGAATGAGGATTTTGATTTTGATGATGATTTTAAACGAGCATTAAAAGTATATCAAGCCAACATTCACCAACCCCTGTACATTGCCGCCAGCAGGACCTACAACGGCGATGATGCCAAACGTTTATATAGGCTTAATGCTACCGGCATCCCCATGGTGGCCACCAACGATGTACACTACCACAATGCTGAACGCCGCGAATTGCAGGACGTTGAAACCTGTGTAAAAGAGAAATGCACCATCAACACCGCGGGCTTTAAACTCCATGCCAACGCCGAGCGCTACCTAAAACCCGTTGAGGAACTACAACGCTTGTTTGCCCACTACCCCGAAGCTATTGAACGTACACGGGAGATTGCCGATGCCTGCACCTTCTCATTAGATACGCTGCAATACTTAGAGCCCGAATTTATCAGTCGCGACGGGCGTTCTGCCGACGAGCACCTGGCTGCCTACACGTGGGCCGGTGCAGAGCGCCTGTTTAAAGGCAACGTCCCACAAAAAATAAGAGACCAGATTGCGTATGAGCTGGCATTTTTTGCCAAACGTAAGCTGGCACCTTACTTTCTGCGCATTTATGAGTACACTAAAAAAGCAGAGGAACTGAAAATACTGTTTCAGGGGCGAGGGTCAGCGGCAAACTCTACCGTTTGTTTTTGTCTGGGTATTACGCCGGTTAATCCTGATAAAACCACGCTGCTGTTTTCGCGCTTCATGTCAGACGCACGGGATGAATGGCCCGACGTGGACGTAGATTTTGAGCACGAGCGCCGCGAAGAGATCATTCAATGGATCTTTGAGGAATACGGTCGCGAACATGCCGCCATTGTGGCCACAGTAACCGAGTTGCGCCACAAAGGAGCTATTCGGGATGTGGGCAAGGCCATGGGCCTCTCAATCGATACCATTAAACGACTATCGGGCGCGATTCGTGATTTTAGTGAAGACGCCTTTGATGAAGAACGCATTACAGAGCAAGGTCTTAACCCTAAAGAACCTTTGTTGCATAAAACCCTGCAATTGACCGAGCAATTGCGCGGCTTCCCACGGCAGTTAGGGCAACACTCGGGTGGTTTTGTAATTACGCGCTGCAAGCTGGCAGACATTTGCCCCGTGATGAACGCCCGCATGGAGGGCCGCACCCAACTGGAATGGAACAAAGATGACCTGGAAGATCTGAAAATATTAAAAGTAGATGTACTGGCGCTGGGCATGCTTACCTGCATCCGTAAGGGTTTCGATATGATAAAGCAACATTACGGTGCCGAACTTACATTAGAGAATGTGCCACAGGATGATGCCAGAGTGTATGATATGATCTGCAAGGCAGATACATTGGGGGTTTTCCAGATAGAGAGCCGTGCGCAAATGTCTATGCTGCCACGCCTCAAACCAAGAGTATTTTATGATCTGGTTATAGAGGTAGCCATCGTACGCCCCGGCCCCATTCAGGGAGATATGGTGCATCCATACCTGCGCAGGCGCGAAGGCAAAGAAAAAGAAGAGTACCCAAAAGAAGAACTTCGCCCTATTTTAAGCAGAACCAAGGGTGTACCCCTCTTCCAGGAGCAGGCTATGCAAATTGCCATTACCGCCGCCGATTTTACCCATGCTGAGGCCGATCAGTTAAGACGGAGCATGGCATCATTTAAATCGCATGGTATGGTTACCAAGTTTAGGGAAAAACTGGTGAGCGGCATGATGAAGAAAGGGTATGAAGAAGATTTTGCCCAGCGCATTTTCAAGCAACTGGAAGGGTTTGGCAGCTATGGTTTTCCGGAAAGTCATGCAGCCGCATTTGCGCATTTGGTATACATATCATCGTGGTTAAAATGTTTTTGTCCGGATGTGTTTGCGGCATCCCTGCTAAACAGTCAGCCTATGGGGTTTTATCAGCCTGCAGAGATTGTGGATGATGCCCGTAACCATGGCGTTAATGTTTTACCGGTGGATATCAATCACTCGCAATGGAACCACACGCTGGAAGCTCCGCTTAACGGACAAGCGCCTGATATGGCGCTAAAAAACTATTGTTCATTGCGATTAGGTTTCCGGCTGGTAAAAGGCTTGCGACCTGATGACATGGAACTACTGATTGCCAACGCACCCTATCAAACCATTGCACAGATGACTGCCACAGGCATCCCTCAACCGGCCCTGCAAAAACTGGCCGATGCCGATGCCTTCCGCTCCATCGGGCTCGATCGCCGGCAGGCATTGTGGGAAATTGCAGCACTGGCCGATGTTCCCATCGCTATATTTAAAGATCAGCCTTCAGAAACGCAGTTAGAGGGGCAAATCAGTTTGCCGTTTATGGCGCCATCTGAACATGTGGTAGAAGATATTGCCTCAACCAGTCTCTCGCTCAAAGCCCACCCGGTTAGCTTTTTACGTTACGAGCTAAATCAACTCAAGGTTACCCCTACCGGGCACATTGCCGAAATGCAGGACGGCACCCCGGTAAAACTGGCAGGCATGATTACCGTTAGGCAACGACCAGGAACAGCCAAAGGCGTGCTGTTCATTACCATAAAAGATGAAACCAGCTTTGCCAACCTGGTGGTATGGCAAAAAGTGTTTGATCAATATAAACGCGAAATACTACAGGCCAAACTACTGATGGTAGAAGGCAAACTGCAAAAAGAAGGCGATGTGATACATGTGGTGGTGCACAAATGCTACAATATGAACAATATGCTCAGTCAGCTCACCGCACGGCAGCATGAGTTTCCGGCAGTACAACAGTCGCCCGGAAATGAGACTGTTACTTCTCCGCAAAAGCGCGAACACCCGGTTACGGAAGTTTTTTATAAGGGACGCAATTTTCAATAGATTCATTGCGATTCAACAAAAGAACGCTCCGTTAAAATTCAAATCATCATACTGAACCTAAAAACCCTGACTATAACTCATAAACACGTGTAATAAGTTTGTTAAGAAAACACCTATTTTAAATTTTATTTATCATTTAATTAACATTGTGTTAACATTGCCTGAAATTTCGGATAATGTTTACCAAACTATTTAGCGCATTTGCCCCTGTGTGCCTAATGATTGTTTCGGCCAGCGCCCAAACCGTACCGGCATCTGCAGGCTCCCCAAAAGCCACTTTAAAAAAAGACTCTGTTATTGTTAGAGTTGCAGAAACTAAAAAAACTGAACCCCAAGCAAGTGCCGACACTACCTGGAAGCCACTAAGACGACTTTGGGGCTACGGCTTTGGCGATTTATATTATGACGCACATGCCGATAAAACCAATCGCGGTCCAGAGAACAACTACAATGGTGTTCCAGCCTATCGTAATGCGTTCCAGTTTCGTCGCTTATACCTGGGGTATGATTATGATATTACCCCAAAGTACAGAGCCGAAGTGTTATTAGCGTCAGAGCCATCTGCAAACACCGGTACCAATGGCACTACAGCTATACAGAACGGAGATAACCTGGTAGACAACAAAATGGCTTTCTGGATCAAGAACTTTAACCTGCGCGTTCGTGACCTTTGGACCGGTACCGACCTGGTTATTGGGGAAATGGGCACTCCAAGCTTTACGCTTAATGAACCCGCTGTAAAAGATTTACCGGGCAGCGCCACAAACGCACCAACCACTCTTTCAGAAGCTACCTGGGGATACCGTTCTATTGAAAAAACCATTACAGATTTCCATAAAAACAACTCATTTGATTTGGGCTTGGCCCTGCAAGGCTCATTTAACCCCGCTACGAAGACGCTTGGCTACGTGGTCATGGTTGGAAATAGCAGCCAGGCTAACTTACTTTCGGCAACCAATGACAACACAGGGTTTTATAAAATAGTTTACGGTGATCTTTGGGGCAAATTTTTTAATAAACATCTGCTTATTGATTTCTATGCCGACTACCTGAAAACTGCCGGCAGTACAGCCACCATTCCAGAGCAGTCGCATAACATGTTCAAGCTATTTGTTGCATACGTTAGTCCGGTGTTTTCTGGTGGAGTTGAAGCTTATACGCAAAGACTCACCAACGGTGTAACAGATACCACCACAAAAAGAGTGACCAACGCTACTGTAAACGGCCTGTCGGTATGGGTGCGTGGTTCAATTATTAAAGGCCGATTGGGTTATTTTGCCCGTTGGGACGGATATAACCCATTCACCAACTATATACGTACCGATACTTATACCATGAACACCAATTATGGCTCATATAATCCAAATTATAAAGAAAAGTTCATTACCGCAGGTTTAGATTTTACCACGGCAGGAAACATTCACTTTATGCCTAACATATGGTATTTGGGCTTTAAAGATCAGAAATATGCAACCACAGCCGGTTACGTTGGCAACGATCATATCCTGGTATTTCGTAGTACGGTTTATTTTGCTTTTGGTAAATAGTTAGCTATCAAATAGAAACGTCTCTTATTTAAATAGACACAAGTACTTTACACTGCTATTTGTGTTTATCGCGCTAAATTACCATATTTGCACCGCGAAAAAGTTTCGCGATGGTCCCATAGCTCAGCTGGATAGAGCAACTGCCTTCTAAGCAGTAGGTCTCAGGTTCGAATCCTGATGGGATCACGAAAAAGCCTCTTAGAGATGATCTGAGAGGCTTTTTTGATGTCAGTAGTTTTCTACACATCATGAAAGTGCTCTATTTAGCGCTTGTTGTTTGCACATAGTTTGCACAAAGTTTGCACAAACAGAATAACCATAACACACAAATTATGGTTACTTACAAAATCTTACTCGACACGAGAAGAGCCAAAGCTGATGGCACCTACCCTATTCAAATCCGTATCACTAGCAATCGTCAAAGCATTACCTCCAATACAGGAGTATTCGTCAACGACAAACAATGGGAGAGAGTCCGTCAATGTTAAAGACTCGTCCCCTTGTATTCCATTCTGTATATTCGGCCATATCTCTAAATCATATCACCAATATTATTTATGAATTGAAGCCTTTTAACCCAAAAGCGGTTCAACAGGGCCTGAATCAACTGATAAATTATATGATGGAATTACAAGCTATGCCTAGATTTAGTGGCAAAGCTTGGGAAACAGTTTAGATACTTATTAAAATGAAAAAAGAGGATTTTAAAAAATCATTCAATATCGTCGCAAAATCTTTTGGTTTCGAAAAGGAATTTGGCGGGTGGTTTAAAGAAAGTACAGAATGCATAATTGTGCTTGATCTTCAGAAATCCAATTATAATAATCTGTATTATCTTAATATAAAAATCTATATACAGAAAATGTTTGGCAATAATTACGCAAAAAGTAAAGACCTGGTAAAGAAGAATATAGGTGATGTTTTTTTTAGAGAGCGGGGGAACAGTGAAGTATTTAATTTAGATAATTCAATGACAGATACCGAAAGGCTGGATCAATTAAATATCTTTTTTTATTCTATTAATCCATTGTTAAATGCAGCATTAACAAAATCGGGAATAAAGAAATTAGCAGACGAGAAGAGCCTAACGTTATTGCCAGCAGTAGAAAATGAATTATTACTGCTTTTATCTAAGCAAGTATAACCCACTCTCGCGAACTTATTAGCTCGCGGAGTAATCATGACAACAGCTTATAGCTGCACATTAAGCCCAGCCACAAACTGGGCTTTTCTATTTTCAGACCAACCTATGATCTGCTCGTTTCATTGTCCTTATCTCCCTATAAAAAGTCAGGAAAAACGTAAAACCACCATCTCTCCCAATCAATCCCTTTTGCGACACTTCGTTAACTAGGAGTTATAAACTCCTATTTTCAAAAAAACTATCGCAACGCAATCCTGATGGGATCACAAATAAAGCCTCCTAGAGATGACCTGAGAGGCTTTTTGATATCTATATTCTTCTGTTGCCGGAGTAGGCGCTAAATCATATTTATAGCTTGAGCAGACGGTCGCTTCAACGCGAATACATCTTACCCAGCATGGCTCTCATTCTGAACAAGCATTAAAGCCACTCTATAAGCCGTTTTTTTCTCCCAGCGTGCTATTAGCCAGGCAATAAAGCTTAAGGTAAAGATATCGTTATTTTCAGCCTTGCTGAGCATGTTTAACACAGCCGTTTTATACGAGGCCTCAAAAACTACATCGGGCTTTAGCAGGTATTTTTCAACCAGCCGCAGAAATATCAACACACGCTCTTCTGATGTTTTCAGCAGATATTTCTTATATCTTCGGCGGAAGCTGGTTAGCCGTGACATGGCCAGCTCGACATTAGAGAACTGCGCCTGGATCAAAATTTCCATTAGGTGCTTCCTAATGGCCCATAACATGCCCATTTTTTTCTCATACCAGGCATCAGCGCGTGTAAGTAAGGCTAACTGTTTTAAACATCCCCGGTCATTACACAAGGCTAAAAACATGGCCAGGCATATTCTTACGTCTTCGATATCCTCCGGTTTAGACTTGTGTTTTGTATTGGAGAGTGATGCCTGCAATAGCACAATCGCATCGTCGGCAAAATCTGTAAAGAACAGGTTAAGGGCGGCAAGTAACTGATGTCGCAAGAAAAACAGCGTATAATAACGATTATCGGTCAACATCAAATCCATCATCTCCTTCAAATAAGATGTGCTTTTTGCGAAATCCTTTTGCCTCAGATAAAAGTTTGCCAGATAATACAAAATGGAAATATGATAGAAAAGATATGATGATTTCTTCGCCTGATCTTGCATAAATTGATCTGTCCGGCTGATGTAGCGCTCTATTAAACTGTAATTCTGCTGTATGGCTGCATACTCATTCGCTATGAAAAGAATTTGATAAATAGACTTATAGGTCATCAGATCTTGTTCAGAAATTCTGTATTTCCGGATCGTGGTCAGCATCAAACCCGTCAAATTAACCACCTTCCCTTTAAGTTGTATTTCCTGTAACTCCTGCCGTAGAAAGGCATAAGCCAGATTGAGCTTAGCCTCGCGCTGCATGTGCGATTGATTCTGCAAGAAGCGCGCGGTCAAAGCTTCGAGGTCTTCTGCTCCGGGCAGATGGGCGTACTGCAGCTTCAACAACAAGAGCTCGTTCAGCAAATTAAACTGCTCTAAATGCTCGGCCATACGCTCAGCTTTATCCAAACATTTGAATGCTATTTTGGCCGAGTCATTCTCTAACAAAAAGCGCCCCACCACAACAAGGCGCAACGCGTCATAGGTATCGGAGTGCGTGCTTTCAAAGGTTTTCTGAGATAAAAACAGCAGCAGATTATCCTGCAGTCTTTTACGTAAGGCATGATAAGCATCTTTATTTTTCTCAGGTTTGTAGAGCTTATTTAAACCATCTATATCGTCAGTTTTTATTAAATCAAGCAGCTGTAGATTTTTAACATCCAGTCTTTTGTTTTTCTGTTGTAAAAATTGCTTAAAAAGCTTTTTATCAGCATCATTAAGCAAATTTAACAACTCATAAAGCGAATCCATATCACCTAAATTAGTACATATAAAGATATAATAATCACCAATTATATCGTCAGTAATTTTGATAATCTAACTTTCACAGGTCTGTTTTCAATCAGACATTTGCTTCCATATTAATCACAAAAACAAAATCAATATGGAATCGCTACAACACAGAACTGAAGAAAATTCAACCACCGTAAAATATGGTGACAAGGCTAGAAATCCCTTTAAACCAACTGCCGCATTTATTGGCGCCTCATGGCTTGCCTTATTAACAGGCATGGTTGGTTATTGCATCGGCTTGTGGAACGCCAGCATCGCGTTGAATGAAAAAGGCTATTACTTCACCATTCTATTATTTGGCTTGTTTGCAGTAATCTCGGTACAAAAAAGCGTTAGAGACAGAGCCGAAGGACTCCCGGTTACAGACCTTTACTACGGCTTAAGCTGGTTTGCCACTATTGCAGCCATGATTCTATTGACGATTGGCCTATGGAATGCAGGCCTGGCCCGAAGCGAGAAGGGTTTTTATGCTATGGCCTTCTGCTTAAGCTTATTCTCGGCCATTGCTGTACAAAAAAATACCCGCGACGCAAAAATGTTTGAGGATAAAGAGCTGTAACGTAGCGGTTGCCTCCCCGCAGTGTCTTGCCCGGCAAGCCTGCGGGGTTTTTATACATTGGATATTGGAAAGACATTTACGTTGACGACGCAGAAACCTATATCTTTATAAACGAAACTTTGGCACATCCAACCTATGAAAAACCTTTTCTACGTAATCACTTTTGCTGTGTTCTTTATAGCTACGCAACTGTCTTACTTAAACTTCCAGAGTTTTATCATAAGTAAACTAGCGAAGATTAAATACATCGAATCAATAGAACATTCACAAGGCATGTTTATTGAATTGCTGATATTTTCGATCCTTTGTTATAAATCAGACCTCCATACAATCAAACTATTTAACCTGAAACGAATCAGTCTGATCTACTTACTGGCCATAGATTTATCGTTGCTATTCTTCTCAAACATTTTATTAGTCATCTTCTTCAACTATCAGTACAATAATATAGGATGGGTTAACAGCAGCAGACTGGACAATGTAATATTAGTAATTACATTGATCGGGCTAAAGGAGCTATTTACAGAACTTATCTTAAAACGCATGAAACGGAAGAATGAAATAATAAATCTTAATGAAGGCAATCTTGCTTAGAGACAACCGCCAATATCATTTCCAGGGGGCGGTGCAAAACACCAGAGGATAAAATCAGGCTAAATATTGCACGCTAATTACATCGTACCCTATCCCCAAAACCGCCTTTAAACGTCATTTTGACAAGAAAAGAAATATTTTAAAAAGTTTCAAAGTGTTTCTTTTACAATAAGTAAAATCATACTTTTAGACTTTATTAAAAAGCTAATCAATGATCATTATTGCAGACGGCGGCTCAACCAAAACCAATTGGTGCCTGGTTAACAACGAGGGAAAGAAAGAGAACTTCAATACAGAAGGTTATAACCCGTACTTTGTAAGTAAAGAATACATCATCAACTCGCTGCGCGAGCACCTGCCGGCCGATTTGCCGTTGGATCAGATTACAGAAGTGAACTACTACGGCGCTGGCTGCTCTACCGATGAGAAACGTCAACAAGTGGCTGATGCTATGCAGGTAGTTTTCTCTAAAGCACAGGTTAATGTTGGACACGATTTACTGGCAGCAGCCAGAGCGGTACTGGGCACCAATCCAGGGTTTGCGGCAATTTTAGGTACCGGCACTAACACCTGTTTATATGACGGCAAAGACATTCTTCAAAATATAGATTCAGGCGCTTATATCCTGGGCGACGAAGGCAGCGGTTGCCATATCGGTAAAAAACTACTGGTTGATTATCTGCGTGGTTACATGCCTGAGGTTGTGCGCGAATTGTTCTGGGAAACCTATCATCTTACTCCAGATGATGTAAATGAAGAGGTTTACACCAAACCGCTGGCAAACCGTTTTTGCGCCAGCTTTGCCAAGTTTGTTTATGATAACAACGTGCACCTGGAGTACTCGCGCAACCTGGTACGCTCAGCGTTCCAGGATTTCTTTAAAAACCTGGTGACCCACTACCCTGATTATCAGAAATACACTTTCAACTGTATTGGCTCGGTAGGTTACAACTTTAGAAATATCCTGGCAGAGGTAGTTGAAGAAAACGGCATGCAATTAGGCAACATCATCCGCTCGCCGATAGATAACCTGGTGAAATATCACCTGGAAGCCGCAGCGGCCAAAGCTTAAGCTCAACCCATTTTTATACATACAATCATGGCGATGTCTTGTAAAAGGCATCGCTTTTTTGTTGCCGATAATCCTATCTTCGCCCTATGGTTGGCTTAAATGAATTGCAAACAGAAAGAGAATTGTATGATCAGGTGATTGAAGGCATCACCCTCCCCTCACCCCATATTTTCTGCAATGAGTTTCAGGATTGTGTTTTTAAAAACTGCGATCTGAACGGGGCCAACTTTTCGGGCAAAACACTGGTCGACTGCCGGTTTGAGAACTGCAATCTATCCATGATGCAAACCAACAGCGCTACGTTTAACGATGTTCGTTTTAAAAACTGCAAGATGCTGGGCATCATCTTCAGCGATGCACGCGATGGGTTATTTAGCACCGGCTTTGATAGCTGTATACTAGATTACTGCTCGTTCTTCGGCAAAAAGATGATCAAAACCAACTTCATTAAATGTAGCCTGAAAGAAGCCAACTTTACACAAACCAACCTTACCCAGGCCAACTTCAGCGGCAGTGATCTGGCCGGCGCCATCTTTCATGAAACGCTTTTATCAAAAGCCGATCTGTCATCAGCAGTAAACTTCATTATCGATCCAGAGCTGAATGATATCAAGCATGCTAGTTTCTCATCATCCGAGATTGCAGGGTTGTTAACCAGGCATCAGATAAAGATTGTAAACTAGGATTTGAACCAGGATCTAACGGATTTTTAGGATTCACTGGATGTTCGATCAATAAAGACTTGTCATTGCGAGGAACGAAGCAATCTCGTCGCGTGCAAATTGGCCATGCATATACAAATGTCCTTCGAGGAGATTGCTTCGTTCCTCGCAATGACAAATAAGAACCTAATCACCAATCAACCAATCTCCGACCAAAGGCCCTCTACTTATCCGGACTCAGATCATTCTGGAATATTTTGGCATACTTCCTCCTGTCAAACTTGTAAAGCTTGGCAGCGCGATATGATACCCCTTTTTGCTTCTCGTCCAGCTCTTTCAGAAAACCATAGCTCAGCATTTTTTTGCGGAAGTTTCGCTTATCCAGTTTCTTATTCAAAATAGCCTCGTAAAGCTGCTGCAGCTGAGTAAGGGTAAACTTCTCGGGCAACAGTTCAAAAGCGATAGGCTGATAACTCAAGCGGCGACGGATTTTATTGAAGCCGGTCTTGAAGATCTCGGTATGGTCAAAGCCCAGTTTAGGCAGATCATTCACCGGGTGCCAGAAAGCTTTTTTAGCAATTTGCGATACGGGGCGCAATTCTTTTTGTCCGTTAAGCCGCAGCAATGCGTAGTACGCAACGGTAATTACGCGACCTTGCGGGTGACGGTCAACATCACCAAAGGTATGAAACTGCTCCATATGCAGATCGCGCAAGCCGGTTAACTCATAAAGAATACGTTCGGCAGCATCGTCAAGGCTTTCGTCTTGTTTAACGATATAGCCAGGCAGCGCCTTCCAATCTTTAAACGGATCTTCATTACGCTCAATCAACAAAATCTTAAGTTCGCCGCCTTCAAAGCCAAATATCACACAGTCGATTGAAAATACCGATTCAAATTTAGGTAGTTGTAATTCCAAAGCCTTTAAAGATTTAGTATAGGTGTTAAATATACGCTAAAATGAGAAATGTAAAAAAATAAACAAAATTATTATAGTGTAATTTTTACACACTATCTTCGCATCATCAATTACATCTCATTATGCCTAAGATTTCTAAGATAGCTGTACTTACTTCAGGTGGTGATGCACCGGGCATGAATGCCTGCATCCGTGCAGTAGTACGCACTGCAATTCATCATGGTTTAGAGGTTTATGGCATACGCCAGGGCTACCAGGGCATGATAAATAATGATATGGAGCAAATGCAGGCTCGCTCGGTAAGCAATATTCTTAACCTGGGCGGCACCATATTAAAAACGGCCCGTTGCCTTGATTTTCATAAGGATGAAGGTATGGAGAAAGCCTACCAAAACCTGAAAGCCAAAGGTATTGAAGGCATTGTAGTGATTGGCGGCGATGGCACATTTACCGGAGCGCTGCGTTTCTCAAAGAAATATCCAGACATAAAAGTAATTGGTGTACCCGGCACTATTGATAATGACCTTTACGGCTCTACCTATACACTGGGTTTTGACACCGCCACCAACACGGTAATTGAAGCAATAGACAAAATACGTGATACAGCCGACGCGCATGACCGCCTTTTCTTCATCGAAGTAATGGGCCGCGACTCTGGGGCTATTGCCCTGCGTGCCGGTATATCCTGCGGAGCAGAGGCTATTTTATTGCCAGAAAAAGAAACGGCTATTGAAGAGTTGATTGCAGGTATTAAAGCAGGCCATTACAACTCCAAATCATCGAGCATTGTTATTGTGGCTGAGGGAGATAAGAATGGCGGTGTATACAATGTATCTGAAGCTGTTAAAAAAGAAGTAAGTCATTACGACATAAAAGTGACTATATTAGGCCACTTGCAAAGAGGAGGCAGTCCATCCGCGTTTGACCGTGTTTTAGGCAGCCGTTTAGGCTTTGCCGCGGTGAATGCGCTGACCGCCGGACAGTCGCAGAAAATGGTTGGTTTGCAGGCCAACGTGGTTGTTTTAACCGATCTGGAAGAAGCACTTAACCAGCATGAGTTTAACCTTGAACCCGACCTGCTGCAAATGGCCGAAGTACTTTCTATCTAAACACAAAGAATGATCGCAGTAGTATATAGCGGATCTAATTATGCCGACTGGCGCTTGTCAGACAAAGGGCGCACCATTGCCTCTTTTAAAACCGGCGGCATCAATCCTTATTTCAGTGATGAAAAAGGTATACTACAAATTCTCAATAAAAACATCAATCTTATCCATCATGCCGAAGAGGTAAAACGTATCCACTTTTTTGGTGCAGGCGGCTCTACCCCACAACTGCGTGATGTGATAAAAAATGCACTGGCAGGTTTCTTCAAATTTGCCCGGATTACTGTACAACATGACATAGAGGCAGCTGCCATTGCATGTTGTAAAAATAATCCTGGCATTGTTTCTATCTGCGGTAGCGGCAGTAACGCGGCCTGGTACAACGGCAAAAAGGTTGTTCCAAATAATTACGGATTAGGCTATGTGCTGGGCGACGAAGGCTCTGGCAACTGGCTGGGCCGCCAAATCTTGAAACACTTTGTAAGCGAGACGCTACCCGAAGCCACCCGCAAAAAGTTTGTAAAACAATTTGAATTAGACCGTAAAATCATCCTTGATAAGGTTTACCGCCAAAAGCACCCAGCGCTGTTTTTAAGCTCATTTACCGATTTCTTTTACACTAACTCTACTGATGCTTATGTAAAGCACACGGTAAAAGCAGGCTTTGACAAGTTGATTAAAACTTACGTACTGCCGCTTACACAGGAGCATCCGGACATGCCGGTGCACTTTGCAGGATCTGTTGTGGCCGGTTTTGAAGACCTGATGCGAGAAGCTGGCGAAGAAAATGGCATTACTATTGAACACATCATTAAAGAACCCATTAATAATTTATTAAGCTACTATACCAATAAAAATTAAGTAAAAATGAAAATAGGAATTAACGGATTCGGCCGTATTGGCCGCTTAGCTTTCAGAGCTGCAATTGAAAGACCTGATGTTGAAGTTGTTGGTATCAACGACCTTGTTGAGCCTGACTATATGGCATATATGCTGAAATACGACTCTACTCATGGTCAGTTCAAAGGCACTATTGCTGTTGAAGGCGGTCACCTGGTTGTTAACGGCAAAACCATCCGTGTAACAGCAGAAAAAGATCCGGCAAATTTAAAATGGAACGAAGTAGGCGCCGAAGTAATTATCGAGTCTACCGGTTTATTCCTTACTCAGGAAACAGCTCAAAAACATATTGACGCTGGTGCTAAAAAAGTAGTAATGAGCGCTCCTGCAAAAGATGATACCCCAACTTTTGTAATGGGTGTTAACCATAAACAGCTGAAAGCAGATCAGCACATCGTTTCAAACGCATCTTGTACCACTAACTGCCTGGCCCCTATTGCTAAAGTACTGAATGACAAATTTGGCATCGAAGAAGGCCTGATGAGCACTATCCACGCGGTAACTGCTACTCAGAAAACCGTTGACGGTCCTTCAGCTAAAGACTGGAGAGGTGGCCGTGGTGCTTACCAAAACATCATCCCTTCATCAACCGGTGCTGCTAAAGCAGTAGGTTTAGTATTGCCTGAACTGAAAGGTAAACTGACTGGTATGTCATTCCGCGTACCTGTTGCTGACGTTTCTGTAGTTGACTTAACCGCCCGCTTAAAAACTCCAGCTACTTATGAGCAAGTTAAAGCGGCTATGAAAGAAGCTTCTGAAGGCGACCTGAAAGGTATCCTGGGTTACACCGAAGACGAAGTTGTTTCTGAAGATTTCAAAGGCGACGCCCGTACTTCAATCTTTGATGCTAAAGCTGGTATCGCTCTGAATGATAACTTTGTTAAAGTTGTTTCTTGGTACGATAACGAGTGGGGTTACTCAAACAAACTGATTGACCTGGTTCAGGAACTTGGTAAACTGTAATCAAACTTTAAATTGATAGATGAAGCCCCGCAAATGCGGGGCTTTGTTATTTTATGCCCCTCCATGTCATTTCAGCCAACGGGAGAACTACTCTTTTGAGCGAAGTGAAAAATCTTCGACGGGTGGAAAACAGCCCATTCGCACATCATTCGTCTAAGATTCCTCCTCACCCCATTTCACTACCCCACCCCGAGTTCGTTCGGAATGACAAAATAAATTAGGCGTGATCACCACCCACCTACATTTTCACAACAAACAAAAAACCATCCGCAAACCCAGTGGTTTAATTTTATATACACACTAAAAACTATGCTTTTATTTGCTTATGCGTCGAACATGAGGGTTGATAAATTTGTTGCTAAAGTGCCATCAGCCAGAAAACTGGGGGTTGCACGGCTGCCAAACTACGTGTTCACCTTTACCTTAACTGCCGAAGACCAGTCTGCCAAAGCAAACATCACCCCTTCATCTGATACACTCTCTGAGGTTTGGGGAGTGCTGATAGAATATGCCGATCATGAAAAAGATAATTTTTATTATCCCGACGGTAATTTGCACCTGATAACAGTTAACTGTATTGACCAGCATGGTAACATGCACAAGGCCGAAGCTTTTATAGCCAAGCCACATGCGGTGAACGAGTTTTTATTACCGTATGACTGGTATCTGGAAAAGATTGTAAGAATTTGCCGTGAAGAAGGATTGCCTGAAAGCTACGCCAAGGCACTTAGCTTGTTGGATAGCAAAGTGGATACTAACGAACAACGTCGTGCCCGTAAGTCGGGAAAATAATCTTCCATCATTTTGCCACCGGCCTACATTAACTCATGATCTTTATTTTCATGATAAGTTTTGTAGGCCAGGTAAAGCATCAATCCTGAAAGTAAAAAGTAACCCAACACATTCCAACCACCTAGCGGCTCTGCATTGGGCATGGCCATATGAACGAAAGGCGTTATCAACGCAAGCAGGCCGGCTACCAGGTATAAATAAAAAAACTTTCGGCTCATTTTACTAGTTATCTACTATTATAGGTTAACCTGAATATTTAGTTAAAGTTTTATGTGTTGGCACTGATTTTTCAGGACGATATCTTATATTGCAGATTAAACTTTAAAGCCATGCATAACTGGGAAGATTCATACTTAGAAGCAGAAGAGGCGATACGCAACACCAACTACCTGCATGCAAAGCAACTGCTGGAAAACATTATTTTAGATGAGCCATCAACCGCTCAGGCACATAACTCGCTGGGCTGGCTTTACCGCACCCAGTTTGATGACTATGAGCGTGCCGAAAATCATTACAAGGCCGCTATAAAAAGCAATCCTAACTATCCGCACGCCTATGTAAACCTCATCATCCTGTACACCTATCAGGAGCAGTGGGAAAAACTAAAAGGCGTAGCCGAGCGTGCCATGCACCGGCCGCTGGTAGATAAATCGCTGATCTACTACCGCCTGGGCATTATGGAAGAGTATTTACAAAACTTTGAAAGCGCTGTAGACTATTACAAAAAAGCCATTAAACTATGCCTCAACTTTGATACAATTGAGGATTATAAAAGAGCGATTGGCAACTGTGAGTATAAAGCTAATTTGTAAAAGCTAACAATATAAACGAAGAAAGCCCGGCAAATTGCCGGGCTTTCTTCGTTTATACCAACATGTCATTTCGACCGTAGGGAGAAATCTTTTCGGTCATGCATCCTGTTTGGCAGCTCCGAAAAGATTTCTCAGTCGCGCCAACGCACCACCTCTCCTGCTCCATCGAAATGACATGAGCTTTAATGCTTATTACCCTACCCTCTTAAAATACAAAGCAGCCAGCGGCGGCAATGTTACCTGGATAGATTGGGCTTTACCGTGCCATTTCTCGTTATCTGATTTAATGGCGTGTGCATTGCCTACACCACTGCCCCAGTACTTCTTCTCGTCCGTATTGAGGATCTGTTGCCAGTTACCGGCAGCAGGTACACCAATACGCTGATGACGAATTACCGGCGTCATATTCAGCACCACTACAATATCATCAGCAGGGTTGTTGCCTTTGCGCAGATACACCAGTACAGAGTCGTTAGCGTTGCCACCGTCAAGCCATTCAAAGCCGCTGGCGTCAAATGCACGCTCGTACAGGGCTGGTTCGCTGCGGTACAGGTGGTTCAATTCTTTTACCGTTTCTTTGATGCCTATGTGGTTTGGATACTCTAATACGTGCCATTGCAGTGAGTGTTGGAAATTCCACTCATCACCCTGACCAAACTCGGCACCCATAAACAACAACTTAGTACCCGGGTGACTAAACATATAGCCATACATCAGCCTCAGGTTGGCAAACTGGCGCCACTCATCACCCGGCATTTTGCGCAACATAGAGCCCTTACCATACACCACCTCATCGTGCGAGAAAGGCAGCATAAAGTTCTCGGTAAAGGCATAGATCATACTAAAAGTGATCTTGTTATGGTGATATTTACGGTGGATCGAGTCTTCGCTAAAATACTTCAGCGTGTCGTGCATCCAGCCCATCATCCACTTCATACCAAAGCCCAGGCCTCCGTTATACAGCGGACGGCTCACACCGGTAAATGAAGTTGACTCCTCGGCAATGGTCTGCACATCAGGGAAGTGAGCGTAAACGGTCTGGTTAAACTCTTTCAGGAAAGAAATTGCCTCCAGGTTTTCGTTGCCACCAAATACGTTTGGCTCCCACTCGCCGTGGTTGCGCGAGTAATCGAGGTAAAGCATACTAGCCACGGCGTCAACACGCAAACCGTCAGCATGGTAACGCTCCAGCCAGAACAGCGCATTGCTAATCAGGAAAGCGCGAACCTCATTACGACCATAGTTAAAGATGTATGATTTCCAATCCGGGTGGAAACCTTTGCGGGTATCAGCATGCTCATACAGGTGCGTGCCGTCAAAGCGGTACAGCGCGTGAATGTCGCCCGGGAAGTGCGAAGGCACCCAATCCAGTATCACGCCAATGCCTTCCTGGTGGAAACGCTCAATCAGCTTCATCAGCTGTTGTGGCGTGCCGTAGCGCGAGCTGGCCGCAAAGTAGCCGCTTACCTGGTAGCCCCAGCTTGGATAATACGGGTGCTCCATAATCGGCATAAACTCTACGTGGGTAAAGCCCATATCTTTTACATAAGGCACCAGCTTATCGGCCAGTTGCTCATAAGTATAAAAATCATCCGGGCTTTCCAGGTTACGCGCCCATGAGCCCAGGTGTACCTCGTAAACCGAGTACGGGGCGTTGAGCGAGTTATTTTTATGACGGTTGGTCATCCAATTGCCGTCGTTCCATTCATAATAGGTATCGGCCACTATTGACGCCGTGCGGGGTGGTTCTTCCCAACGCAGTGCAAACGGATCGCTTTTCTCCAGCTCTTCACCGCTGGTAGATTTGATGAAGTATTTGTACACATGGCCATTCCCCACATTAGGGATGTAGCCTTCCCAAATACCAGATCCATCCCAACGCACATACAGGTTGTGTGCACCGCGGTTCCAGCCGTTAAAATCGCCAATTACAGATACGCACTGTGCATTTGGTGCCCAAACCGCAAAGTAAGTACCTACCACACCGTTCAACTCCACCACATGCGATCCAAATTTCTCGTACAACTTGAAATGTTTACCTGATCGGAACAGATCAACATCATAACTGGTAAAGCGCGAGTAAACTTCAACGGGTTTCATGTGTGATGGTGATGTGGCTGGTTGTTTGGCCGGTATCGGCTCTGTTTTAGCTTCAGTAGTGCTTGCCTTTTTTGCAGCTGGCTTTTTAGCCGGCGCAGCAACTGGTTCAGCAACAACTTCAACAGATGCAACAGCCTCTTTAACTTTAGTGGCACCTGCCTTCTTAGCAGCCGGCTTTTTAGCAGGTGCAGCTGGTGACTCAGCAGGAGTTGTTTCTACTTTAGCTTCAACTGCTTTTTTTGCAGGAGCCTTTTTAGCAGGAGCTTTTGCTTCTGGTGCAGGAGCCGTTTCAGCCGGTGCATTAACCGTTTTTTTGGCCGGCGCTTTTTTTGCAGGGGCCTTGGTTTCTTCGGCGTTGGCTATCGGGGTCTCTGCTGCATCAGCTTTCTTTGTCCGTTTTGTTTCGGGCTTCGGCTCGGAGCCGGTTTTAGGAGTTTGTTTTGCCATAAGAAAGGGGTCGCCCGCGAGCGGGATATTTACTGGTTGTTGTTGTCAAATATATCAATATTGAACACAAACGGGCAGTTTGTGTTTTTTTATTGATAGTAATTTAATACAAGGCAAACAACGGAACTGGCCGTGTTTAACGTTCGCCGTTTTGTTTTTCAAAAGATAGCAAAAAGAATCCATCAACCCGCCTATTAAATTCATCCCGATGCTGAATTAGCGTTGCATGCTCAGAATCAGGTATCACCCACAGGTGTGAATTAGAAATATGACGAGCAATTTGCGCCGTATGCTCCACACTAATCACATCATGATCGCCACAGATGATGAACGCCGGGCATTGGATCACATTCAACTCATCGAAACTAATTTGAGGCTGCTCGTAATCCAACATAAACAGCTTCCAATCATTACGCTGCTTTCTGGTAAGTCGAGGGATAAGCCGGTGCAGGTGATGATGACGCTTCACCATATCGTAAAAACCTGGCGCAAAGGCTTCTTCGCCGGTTGTAAGGTTGGCGCCGGTAGCTGCCAGGCTGATCACTTTACGGGGATGGCGCATGGCCATCAACAAAGCGCAAATGCCGCCATCGCTCCACCCCAGTACATGACATTGTTCAATGTGCATCAGGTCAAGCAGCTCGGCAAAATCATCTGCCATCATTTTAAACGAAAGCTCATCGCCATGATCTATAGTTTTGCCCTGCGCACGGCTGTCAACCGCTATGACCTGATATTTTTGGGAGAAATACGGAATATTCTCGCTAAATGAGGCTATACTGCCGTTGTTACCATGCAGCAGCAACAATGGCGTACCCTCTCCATAAATTTCCACATACATTTTAATGCCGTGCACCTCATAATACTTCCCTACCGCGGCGTTATCGCCGTAGGGAACAGGTTGGCCCTGATGCTGTTCAGCAACCGGAGTTCTTAATAAAGCTGACAGCAACTTCTTCATATCAACTGTAAAGCTACGCAGCACAAAAATGTTTTGAGCATAAAAAAGGCCCCATTTAGCGGGGCCTCTGTATTATTTCATGATTTTGATATGCTTAAAGTTTTTGGTGAACCTAAACTCCAGCTTATCATTACGATAGGTAAAGTTGGTGAACCACTTATTATCTACCAGGATGTTTGACGGCTTGAACGGCAAGCCTGTTACCGAGAAATGATAGTTCTCATAACGAGGCGTATATAACCCCTCCAAGCTCTGGCTAATGGTCATCTGACCGGCATCGCCATTTACAATAAACTTCTTCTCCAGATAAATATCCTGCTCGTAAGCAAAAGTTTCGCCGTAATCTTCAAAGTAGAAAGAGTTAACCTCGTAATCGCTGTAGTAAACGTTCAGCTTCACTTCCTCTATCTCTTTTTCGCCAACATATTGCTGTACAGGATATTCAGGAATAACAGAACCGGCTTTTACAAAAATCGGGATGATATCCAGCGGAGTTTCTACCATTACTTCTTTGCCGCCTTCAACTAACTCGCTGTTCCAGAAGTTATACCAATCGCCTTTTGGCAGGTAAACAGTACGGCGGGCAATACCTGGGTCAAGCACCGGACAGATCAATATCTTATCGCCATAAGTAAACTCATCCTGGCGGAAGTGGTTTGACTGTACATCCTGCTCCTGCATTACTACCGGGCGCAAAATTGGGAAACCATAGCGGTGATGCTCCCAGAAAGTTGAGTACAAGTATGGCAGCAAGCGATAACGCAGCTCTATAAACTTACGATTGATAGTGGTATATGGCTCGCCAAAGCTCCATGGCTCACGCTCTTTAGTATCACCAGCCGAGTGCGAACGCATGAACGGCGTAAAAGTGCCTAACTGTATCCAGCGGGTAAACAGTTCGCCGTCAGGCTCGCCGCTAAAACCGCCAATATCTGTACCGCAGAATGGCACGCCCGACATTGACAGGCGCTGACACTGGATGTTGCCCAGTTTCATGTGCTCCCAGCTGGCCACGTTATCACCGGTCCACACCGATGCATAGCGCTGTAAACCTGAGTAACCGGCGCGGGTGATAGTGAACGGACGCTTATTTTTCATCAGCTTGCGCAAACCATCATAGGTTGAACGCACCATCTGCATACCGTAAACATTGTGCGCTTTACGGTGCGAACCACGATGACCATCGTACTGGTGACGAACATCGTCGGGGAAGGTACCTGCACCAAAAACGGCAGGTTCGTTCATATCGTTCCAGACCCCGGCTACGCCAATGTCTACCAATTCATCAAACAAACCGCCCCACCACTCGCGCACATCCGGATTGGTAAAATCAGGGAACTGGCAGCGGCCCGGCCACACGTGGCCTTCCATAAAGTAATCATCACTGCGGCGGCAGAAGTATTTCTTGTCTTTACCTTCTTTAAAGATGGCGTAATTGTCATCCACACGGATCCCCGGGTCAATAATTACCACCGTCTTAAAGCCCTGATCTGACAGTTCTTTAATCATTTTACGCGGATCAGGGAAGTATTTACGGTTCCAGGTAAAGCACCGGTAGCCATCCATGTAATCAATATCCAGGTAGATACCATCACAAGGGATCTTTTTATCGCGGAAACCTTTGGTTACCGCACGTACTTTTGACTCTGGATAGTAACTCCAGCGGCACTGGTGGTAACCCAAGGCCCAAAGCGGCGGCATTGGGTGCGTGCCGGTCAGGATATGGTAACGTTTTACCACGTCCATCATGTGCGGACCGTGAATATAATAGTATTGCAGCTCGCCACCATCGGCCCAGAAACTGGTTTTGGTTTTATCTTCGGCGCCAAAATCAAACTGCGATTTAAAGGTATTATCAAAGAAGATACCGTGCGCCACACCTTCGTTTACGCTGATGTAGAACGGAATGGTGCGGTAAAGTGGATCCTGGTTCCAGGCGAACGAGTAAGCATCGGTATTCCAGTTTTTAAAGCGTTTGCCGCGCAGGTTCAGCTCGGTAGCCTTATCGCCCAGACCAAAGAAAGTTTCCTGAGGATGACAAACTTTGGTACCGAACACGTAGTAGCCGCCAAACTGAGTATTTTCTTCCCAGTGCATTGGTACGGCGTCCATACTGGTGATACGTAGTTCCTGATCTGAAAAAGAAATAAAGAAATCTTTTTTGCTGATGTGGCAGTTGATGCTCTCGGTAGAAATCCGGAACTCGGCGATATCTTCATGCAGATCAAATTTTACTTTTTTGGTCTCCAGTTTAGGTACTGCGTATGAGAATTCTTCCAGAAACACACCATGCGGAGCCACGCGCACACGAATAATCTCTGGCGTTACCACCACCACCTCTACTTTGGCCTCGCCATCAGTAAAATAAAACTTGTTGCCACTTTGCTCCACCCCGCTTGGCGAACCAAGATATTTTTTAACAATAGGCTTAATGCCATCAGCAGGGTTATTTAAATGCCTGAAGCCTTCTTCTTCAACCTCCGTCAAAGGGACTTCTATATCCGGGTTGAGTACTTTTTCTTCCATAAAGGGGTAGTCCTTTTTAGTTCAATTCAATATATACAAAACAAATGTGCAACAAACAGTAAATAGTAAGAACGAGAAATTTTGTTGCTTTACAAGTAACGTCTCAATAAACGCTCCATTATCAACCTCTGGCAATAATTCTCTTTCATAATTAGAATTCTGCCTGATAATGAGGCTTAAATTTAAAAAATATATAACATTTTTGCCAAGTTAAAAAACAAGCAATACACCGGCAGATGCTTTTAAGGTAATATTTACCCCTAAATTGATGTCGGCAGTGGCAAATTTTCCCCCATTCAATAAATCGGCAAACTCAATTTCCCCACTAATTTGCAGCTGTTGGCGCAGTTCTTCGGGCAATTTCAAGTTCAATTCAACAGAGCTACGGTTAAAATTCACTACAACCAGCACGCGGGCATTTTCGGTATAACGCACGTAGGTGTAAATCTTTTCGTTAAAGCCAGGGCTGTGCTGATTTTCCAACGCTAGCTCGTAGAATTTCCCCAGTCGCAAGGCTTCATTCTCGCGCACGGCTATCAGTAGCTTTTTATAGAACTCACGTAAGGCTTGTGCCCCAGCTTCCAGCGCGCCGCCATCATAATTGCCATTGTTTACCCACTTTTGAAATTGCGGCATCGTCCAGTAATCAAAAATAGTGGACCGACCATCATCGCCGCTGAAACCCTGGGCTCCCCAGGCTGGTTCGCCCACCTCCTGGCCATGATAAATCATTACCGGGCCGGTTGATAGTGTGGCAGTGACGATCATTCCAGGCACGGCCAGCCAGGCGTCGCCCGCAAAAAATTGAGAAGCTACGCGTAACTCATCATGGTTTTCCATAAAGCGCAACATTCGCTCGTCAAAACCACGACAATCATAATTCCATACTTTATTAATATCCCACATGGTGGCATGCCACTCATTGCGGGTAAGGCGATAAATGGCATCATACAAACCCACCTTATCATACAGATAATCAAAATTACCGCGGAACAGGTAATCATGATACAAACCGGTGTTATAGGCTTCGCCGATGAAGATCAGCAACGGGAATTTTTTGCGTAATTCGGTTGTGATCCACTGCCAAAACTCAATGGGCACCATCTCCACCATATCGCAACGGAAACCATCTATACCTTTGGCTGCCCAATAGTAAAGGATATCGTACAACTTGTGCCACAGCGGCGGGATAGGATCAAAATGACCGCGACGATGACCGAGGTAATCAACCCCATAATTCAACTTCACCGTCTCAAACCAATCATTAACCGACGGCGTGGCGCTAAATACATCGTTACCGGTTGCTTTGGCGGGATTTTCGTCAAACTTGCCATCTTTTAAAGGATGATGATAGGCATCTCCACCAGGGTTATAGCCACCAGGCACCGCAAACGGCTGACCAGGGATATAGTAAAAATCGTTCTGTGCGCTAAACCCTTTTGTCGTATCGTCATCTTCACCCAGATCTCTCACACCATCCGGCTTCATATCTGAATGATATGATCGGGCTACGTGGTTAGGTACAAAATCCATCAGCACCCGTAAATTATTAGCGTGACTGCGTTTAATCAAAGCCTCAAACTCCCCGATGCGATTGGGTACATCAATAGCCAGATCAGGATTGATATCGTAATAATCTTTAATGGCATAAGGCGAACCGGCACGGCCTTTTACAACGTCAGGATCATCATGCGGGATGCCGTGAGCGGTGTAATCGGTCATGGTAGCGTGTTCAATAACGCCGGTATACCAAACGTGGGTAAAGCCCATTTGCCTGATCTCTTGCAGGGCTTTATCGGTAATATCATTCAGTTTGCCCGATCCATTTTCTTCAATAGAGCCGTAATACTTGTTGGTGGCATTATTGTTACCAAACAAGCGCGGCAGAAGCTGGTAGATGACAAGTTTATGATCTGGAAATCGATCTGTCATAGATACTTATTAAAAAGGCGGCGGTGCCGGAATTTTTACTTTTACTATTTTAATTACTGACCCGGCTTTGAGATGCACATCCTGGCCGCCTATTGAAAAATTCATATCCGGACCAGATAAATGCTTTACGCTATGTCCATCTTTAGCCACCGTCAGTTTTATCAACGTCCCCCTGAAACCTACATTGAACGAAAACGACGTCCATTTTTCAGGCAGGAATGGGTTAAACGACAGCTTGCCATCCTTAACGCGCATACCCCCAAAACCTTCTACTACAGACATCCAGGTACCGGCCATAGAGGTGATATGGCAGCCATCTTCGGTATCGTTATTATAATCGTCCAGGTCAAGGCGTGAGGTACGGAGATAGAACTCGTAAGCACGTTTTTCATCCCCTAGTTTGGCCGCTAAAATGGCATGTACGCATGGCGAGAGCGAAGACTCATGCACCGTCCGCGGTTCATAAAAATCGAAATTTCGGCGAATGGTATCGATATCATAACGGTCTTCAAAAAAATAGATGCCCTGCAGCACGTCAGCCTGTTTGATGAAACACGAACGAAGGATTCTGTCCCAGCTCCATTTCTGATTGATCGGGCGCTCACTGGCGGGCAAATCTTTCACCAGAATCTGTTCTTTATCCAGGTAGCCATCCTGCTGTAGAAACACCCCTAGTTGCTCATCATAAGGGAAATACATTTTCTCTATAATATCGCTGAACTGTGCGATCTCTTTGGCTTCCTCAAAGTTGATCTTTGCTATCAACGCTTGATATTTGGCAGGTTCGGCAGTCCTCACCTTTTCAGCCGCATCCAGCGCATATTGCATGCACCAGGTAGCCATAGTGCTGGTGTACCAGTTGTTGTTGATGTTATTCTCGTACTCGTTCGGACCGGTTACCCCCAGCATCACATATTGCTGGCGCGCCTCTGACCAATTAACACGCTGCGCCCAGAAACGAGCAATGGCTATCAGAACCTCCAGACCGTAATCGGCCAGATAGGCCTCGTCTGCCGTGTAGCGCACATAATTAAATATAGCAAAGGCGATGGCTCCGTTACGGTGGATCTCTTCAAAAGTAATCTCCCACTCGTTGTGGCACTCGGTACCGTCCATGGTCACCATGGGGTACAGTGCCGCCCCGTTTTTAAAGCCTAACAATTGGGCGTTTTCGATAGCTTTTCCCAACTGTTTATAGCGATAGAGTAGCAAATTGCGCGTCACCTGCTGATCTGCCGTGGCCAGGTAAAACGGCACACAATACGCCTCGGTGTCCCAATAGGTGGAGCCGCCGTATTTCTCGCCCGTAAATCCCTTCGGACCGATATTGAGGCGATCATCCTCGCCGGTATAAGTTTGGTTAAGCTGAAATATATTAAAGCGGATAGCCTGCTGTGCGGCTACATCACCCTCAATCACAATATCGTTATGCTCCCATTTTTGGGCCCAGGCGGCGGCTTGCTCGGCCAGCATGGTATCGAAGCCTTTTGCTGCTACGCGATTTAAAGTTGATTGAAGATTCGGCACCAACTGGTCTGCCGCATAGTTTTGCGATGACAGGTTAGCAGCGTATTTAATTAGCGTAATACTTTGCCCTTGTTGTACTTGTGTGCTGTAAGTAAGACTGATGAATTTCTCTTTAGTTTCAGCATCTGCATTGATAGAAACCGGCTGTCCATTAATCTGTACCGATACCTTCATCCCGGTAGCTACCTCAAAGCCGGTCTTTTTGGTACGCATCTGTACATAGCCGCCATCGGCCCAGGTACCTTTACTTACCTCATCCCAGAATTTCTCATCGTAATTGGCGTCCTGATTTTTTACATCGCCATCTATATAAGGTGTAAGCGTGATTTCTCCACTGAAATTAAGCGGCGTAAGCGTATAGCTAATCGCACCAGCCTCGTCATCGGCCATGCTGCAAAAGCGGATGGCTTCTACCTGCACTTGTTTGCCCGACGCGGTAGTTGCCGTAAAATTACGTTTCAAATGGCCTTCGCGCATGTTTAATTCGCGGTAGAAGCCGTCAACCTTGCATTTAGCCAAGTCAAGCTGCTCGCCATCCAACAGCACATCAATCCCCACCCAGTTGGCCGCGTTAAGCACTTTGGCAAAATATTGCGGATAACCGTTTTTCCACCAGCCCACGCGGGTTTTATCGGGATAATAAACGCCGGCCACATAGTTGCCTTGCAGAGTTTCGCCGCTGTAGGCCTCCTCAAAGTTGGCGCGCTGGCCCATACGACCATTGCCCAGACTGAAAATACTTTCTGATATTTTGTGCAGATGCGGATCGAAACCTTCTTCGATAATTTTCCACTCGTCTGCTTTGATGTAGTTTTTCATAGGCCCTATACGTTCACATCGTCATTGCGAGGAACGAAGCAATCTCTGTACTTACCCTAATGGATTTGCATTTGCAGAGATTGCTTCGTTCCTCGCAATGACGTAATTATTAATTCAAAATCTGTTTAACTCATTCACACTTACCTCACCTAGCCCCTTCACCACCACATCAGCTTCTTTCAAGGTCTCTTGCTCTCCTATCCCCACAGCTTTCATATCTGCATTCTTAGCGGCTTCTATGCCGGCGATGGCGTCTTCAAACACCACGCAATCTGCAGGCTGCACGCCCAGTTCTGCTGCGCCCTTCAGAAAAACTTCCGGATCCGGTTTAGCTTTGCTCACTTTGTTGCCATCTATAATAGCATCAAACAGATCGGTCATGCCAATTTTGTTGAGGATGGTCATAGAGTTTTTGCTGGCAGAGCCGAGGGCGGTTTTAATACCTGCGTCACGGCAAGCTTGTACAAACTCGCAGGCGCCGGGCAGCACCTCATTGGGTTGCATCTGGTTAATCATGTCTACATACCAGCGGTTTTTGCGGTCGGCCAGCTCTTCTTTTTCGGCTTCGGATTTAATAACGTTGCCAATTTCGAGGATAATTTCCAGTGAGCGCATGCGGCTTACGCCTTTCAGGCGCTCATTATCATGCTCAGTAAAGTCAAACCCCAGCTCGGCGGCCAGGCGCTTCCAGGCTTTGTAGTGATATACGGCGGTATCCACAATAACGCCATCCAGATCAAATATGCAAGCTTTAATCATTTATGCTGTTCTATCCCGCCGTAAAATACAAATTCAAGTGTAATGATATTGTTAATGTTAAAAATTTGCTAAACCTATCCCCGGCCCCTGTAACGCAGCGTGAGTTAAATGTAAAATTTTTCATTTTTTCAATAACCTTATTTGGATTAATTATAAATAAAAATATCTTTGTATCCGAAATGTGCGTAACCATACAAGATACCCCAACAACTGAAGTTTTTACCACCAAGCATGGTGCTATTTACCAGAATGATGCTGAGCGTTGCTGGATTGTAGATTTTGCCGGTAAAAGCGCCCGTTTTGATTATCGTTGCTTTATGAAGCTGCGTACCGCAGTTTACCGCATTGATATTGAGCAAATGCTGCTCGACAACACCAAGACCCCCGATCTGGAGATTATCTTTATCTGTGCGTGCGATCATTGTTACGTGCTCAACCTCACCCAGATTATTGCCCTGCGCGAACTTTTGGAAGGTGCTTTTGTGATGCTGGAACTTAACCAGATCATTCACAATGCGCTGTACCGCGTAGCAGTGTGATTTAGACTCATTTCATATTACGAAATTCTTAAGCGGTTGTAACATTATCGCATTATGTTTGTTAAATCCGATACCGCGCAGGCCGCTTTTTGCATTTACAAAACATAGAGATTATGAAAGACCTTATTCGCGTTAAATCGCTCATCTCCACCGAAATTGAGGCCCTTTTGAACCAACAGGTTAAAATGGAGGCCCACTCATCGGCCATATATCTGTCAATGGCGTCATGGTTAAACCGTAACGGTTATGATAACTCAGCCGATTACTTTTTTAAGCAGGCAGAAGAAGAGCGCCAGCACCAATTGAAATTCTTTAAATACATTCTGGATATGGGCGGCAACGCCGTTTCGCCTGATATTACCGGCGTTAAACAGGAGTACAACTCCTTCCGCGAGGTGTTTGAAGATGCTTTAGATCAGGAGATTGCCGTTACACAGTCTATCAACAACATCTATGGCCGCTGCATGAAAACGCAGGATTTTGTAACCATGGAGTTCTTGCTGTGGTTCCTGAAAGAGCAACGCGAAGAAGAATACAAAGCCCGCCGCGCACTGGAACTGTTCGATGTTATTGGCGAAGAAGGCACCGGTCGCTGGCAGATTGATAAGCACGTTGGCGATATTAAATACGGTGAAGCTTAATTATTATAACATTACAAAAGAGAAAAGGAGAAACACGGTGTGTTTCTCCTTTTCTCTTTTTATCCATCCTGTCATTTCGACCAACGGGAGAAATCTTAGACGATTGCCAAGCATGGGGGCTAAGATTCCTCCTCACGCTCTCGTTCAGCCCCCCCAAGTTCGTTCGGAATGACATGGGGATTTTAGGATGTTATCAAATAATTCCGTTTTCTACTTTAATCTTCAGCTTTAACCTTTCCACTACTTCACCTTCATCCCCTCTTCTACCATCTCCGCCAAAATTTGCAGCACATCCTTAGCCCGATATTCTTTTAGCCACTTGTTACCTGGCTGTACAGAGCAAACCGGCGCATAATCACACCTGTCTGTACACTCGGTGCGTATAATCTCTACCTCGCCGCGCAAAGGTGAGTGTTTAAGAAAAGAACAAGCCGTTTTATAGGCATCTTTTCCTCCCCGCTTGCTGCACTTGCTGCCGGTGCACATAAAAATAACTTTCTGCGGCGCGTTAAACTTGCTCATCTGTTATTCGGTTTAATCTTTAAAGTTAAGGAATTGTGATGGGATAATAAAGATTAAAGATTGGGAGCAAAGCGTTTTCACCGTGTGATCACAAACTTGTCATGCTGAGGGACGAAGCATCTCTGAGGATTGTCCTATTTGCTTGTCCTTAGAGATGCTTCGTCCCTCAGCATGACAAGTTTGAAAAACCATCTTACGCAGAGATTGCTCGTTGCTCCTTTGAATTGGTTAGAATTAATTCTGTAAATCCTAAGAATGCGTTTCATCCTTTTGTCATCCGGACTCTCATTTGTCATGCTAATTTAAATTGCAATCACTTTTTTAAACCTTTTCAGTAAAACACTTGCAACTTAGATCAAAACACTATTACCTTTGCTAACACCGTTAGGGAAAATAACAATGGGAATAGTTGAACGCAGGCAGCGTCAGAAGGAAGAGGTGAGAAACGAAATCATCAAAGCAGCCTGGGAAATGGTAAAAAAAGACGGATGGCAATCCTTATCCATCCGCAAAATTGCCGATGCTATTGAGTATAGCGTCCCCGTTATCTATGACCATTTCGAAAATAAAGAAGCCATTTTGCTGGAGTTTGGCAGGATAGGATTCAACAAACTAAATACCCGACTGGAAACAGCCAAAGCCGAGCACACCGATCCGGCTGCACAAATCAGGGCCATGGCCAACGCCTACTGGGATTTTGCCAGTGCCTACACCGAGCTTTACCAGCTGATATTTGGTACCGGGGTTGCCCGCTGCGAGGGCGAAGAATGTTCGGCAGAGTTTAGCAGGGTTTATGACATTATGATTGAGCCTATTGAAACGCTAATGCAGCAAAACGGGCTAACCGATGTGCAACCTTGCCTCAAGTTTCATACGCTGTGGTCATTTATGCACGGGCTCATCTCTATCAAGCTCAACGGCAACTCACCTGTTGACCCTGAATTAGATAAGCTGGTCTGGGAGGATGCCATCACCGGATATATACGCAATCTGGGCTAGCTATATTTTTTTGCCCGAACTCCTAACACCGTTAGGAAACATAACACATCAAAATAATATTAACACTGTATTAGCAAATCATTAACATCATCATAATTATGGAAACCATCAGATTATCACGAAGAGCATTAAACCAATTGATCCTACTGGGTGCAGTAGTGATCGGCTTAACGCTCCACGCCTGCAACTCATCGCAGGCTACTGCTACGGCTCCGCCGCCGCAAGAACTGCCGGTTATCAGCGTGTCTGGTCGCCCGGTTACAACATATACCGATTTTACCGCATCACTGCAAGGCAGCCGCGATATCGAGATCCGTCCGCAAGTGGATGGCTACCTCGAGTCGATCTATGTTGACGAAGGTGCATTTGTACACAAAGGCCAAACTTTATTCAAAATTGATGCCCGCACTTATACGCAGGAATATAATACTGCCAAAGCACAGCTGCTATCTGCCAAGGCTGCTTTAGAAAGTGCGCAGATCAACGTTACCAAGTTAACACCACTGGTTCAGGCCAACGTAGTATCAGACGTTCAGTTGAAAACCGCTAAAGCAGCCTATGATGCTGCTGCCGCAAATGTTGCACAGGCACAATCATTAGTAGAAGCTGCAAAAATTAACCTGGGCTATACCAACATCACCGCACCGGCTGATGGTTACATCGGTAGCATTCCGTTTAAAACCGGTAGCCTGATTGTTAAGGCACAAGCTGCGCCGCTGACTGTCCTTTCAGAAAACCACGAGATGCATGCTTACTTTAGCATGAGCGAAACCGACTTCATCAACTTTAAAGCGCGTTTTGCAGGCAACTCGGTGCAGGAGAAAATTAAACACCTGCCTGCTGTTGACCTGGTATTGGCCGATAACACCGTTTACCCTGTAAAAGGTAAAGTAGAACTGGCCGAAGGACAGTTCAGCAAAAGCGACGGTACCATCAGCTTCCGCGCCACTTTTGAGAATAAAGACGGCCTGCTGCGCTCTGGTAATACAGGTAAGATCCGTTTAGCTAACCAGGTAAGCAATTCATTACTGGTACCACAGGAAGCTACATTTGAACTACAAGATAAAGTGTTTGCCTATGCACTTACCGACAGCAATAAAGTAGTTGGCAAACCGCTTACCGTAGTTGGCACCAGCGGACATTTTTACCTGGTATCTGGCGGATTAAAAGCCGGCGAAAAAATTGTTTATCAAGGGATTGACCGCTTGCGCGATGGCGTGATCATCAAACCAAAACTGATGAATGCCGACAGCGTAATGCGCACCGCATCCCTGTAAAACAGAACGACCCTACATCATCTACAACCCATTAACTGTATCCCGGGAAAACGTTTCCTGGGGTACTTAATACCACAATCATGCTTAAACGATTTATAGAAAGGCCCGTCCTTTCAACGGTGATATCGATACTGCTGGTGCTGCTGGGCATCGTATCGCTCACCACACTGCCTATCACGCAGTTTCCGGATATTGCGCCGCCTACCGTGCAGGTAACCGCGTCTTATCCCGGTGCAAACGCCGAGGTGGTGGCCCGCTCTGTAGCCACCCCGATTGAAGAAGCCGTGAACGGTGTAGAGAACATGACCTACATGACCTCTAACTCCAGCAACGACGGTTCTATGACCCTGACTGTTTACTTTAAACAGGGTACCGACCCGGATATTGCTGCCGTAAACGTGCAGAACCGTGTATCAAAAGCGCAAAGCCAAATTCCACAAGAGGTAATTCAGGCAGGTGTATCTACCCAAAAAGTGCAGAACAGTATCATCATGTTCGTGGCGCTAACTAGTAAAGACACCAGCTACAACGAAACTTTCCTGCAGAACTACATCAAAATTAACCTGATTCCGCAGTTACAGCGTATCCCCGGTGTGGGCCAGGCGCAACCTTTCGGTACGCACGATTACTCGATGCGTATCTGGTTGAAACCTGATCGTCTGACTGCCCTTGGTTTATCGCCAGACGATGTAACCGGTGCCATTAAAGATCAGAGTTTAGAAGCCGCTCCCGGTCGTTTAGGCGAGAGCAGCAAAGAGGCCTTTGAGTACGTATTGAAATACAAAGGCAAGCTGAACAAACCGAAAGATTACGAAAACATCATCATTAAAGCTAATAACGATGGCTCGATGGTACGCTTGAAGGATGTGGCCCGTGTAGAGTTTGGCTCTTACACCTACTCATCAAACAGCCAGCTGAACGGACAAGCAACATCTGGTGTGGCTATCTTCCAGACTGCAGGCTCTAACGCTAACGATATCCTAACCGAGGCCGAGCACCAACTGGACGAGTTTAAGAAAACCTTGCCAAAAGGTATTGAGCCGGTGGTAATGTATAACTCAAAAGAGTTCCTGGACGCGTCTATCGATCAGGTAAAACATACACTGATTGAGGCATTTATCCTGGTGTTTATCGTGGTGTTCATCTTCCTGCAAGATTTCCGCTCTACGTTGATCCCGGCTATTGCCGTGCCGGTGGCTATCATCGGTACGTTCTTCTTCATGAAGCTGTTTGGTTTCAGTATCAACCTCTTAACGCTGTTTGCGCTGGTACTGGCCATTGGTATTGTGGTGGATGACGCCATTGTGGTGGTTGAGGCCGTGCACGAGAAGATGGAGAGCACCAAGCTATCAGCCCGCAAGGCAACTATCCAGTCCATGAGCGAAATTTCTGGCGCTATCATCTCTATTACGCTGGTAATGGCTGCGGTATTCGTACCGGTGGGCTTTATGCAGGGCCCGGCGGGGGTATTTTACCGTCAGTTTGCGTTTACGCTGGCCATCGCCATCTTGATCTCGGCGGTCAACGCCTTAACTTTGAGTCCGGCACTGAGTGCGTTGTTCCTGAAGAATACCCATGCTGAAGGTCACGGTGATGAGCATGCTAAGCAAGGTTTTGGCAAACGCTTCTTTACCGCGTTCAATGCTGGCTTTACGGCGATGACCACTAAATACATTAAATCTGTACAGTTCCTCATCAAACGTAAATGGGTAGCTGTTGGTGGTTTGACGCTGATTACGGCTATCACCTTCTTCATGCTGAAGAATACGCCGTCAGGCTTTATTCCTACTGAAGACCAGGGCTTCCTGTTGTATGCTGTGAACACCCCTCCGGGTAGCTCGCTGGACCGTACGCATAAAGCCATGCAGCAGATCAATGATATTGTTAAGAATGACCCGATCACCAAAAATCACTATATAGTTGAAGGTCTGAACTTTATCTCAAATGCCAACGCATCGCCTTATGGCGCAGGTTTCATCCGTATGAAACCGCAGAAAGAGCGCGGCGCCGTGCAGGATCTGAACACCATTACCGCTATGATGACCCAAAAAGTGGCTCAGCAGGTAAAAGGTGCTAACGCCTTCTTCTTTACCTTCCCTACCGTACAGGGCTTTGGTAACGTGAGTGGTTTTGAGTTTATGCTGCAAGACCGTACTAACGGTACTATGGGCAAGCTGGATTCTACCACCAAGGCCTTCCTGGGTGCACTGATGCAGCGTAAGGAGATTGCCTACGCCTTTACCACTTTTGCGGCAGGTAATCCGCAGTATGAAATTGATATTGACAACGAGAAAGCCCGTCAACTGGGTGTTCCGGTGGCCGACCTGCTGAAAACCATGCAGATCTACTACGGCTCAAGCTTTGTGAGCGATTTTAACCGCTTTGGTAAATACTACCGTGTTATGGCTCAGGCTGATGCACAGTATCGTACCAACCCTGAATCGTTGAACAGCATCTTTGTGAAGAACAACCAGGGACAAATGGTACCTGCCAGCGGCCTGGTTAAACTGCGCCGTGTGTACGGACCAGAAACCGTGACCCGCAACAACCTGTTTAACGCGGTAACTATTAACGGTGTGCCAAAACCTGGCTACAGTACCGGTGACGCTATCCGTGCGATTGAGGAGACCGCCAAAACAGCTCTGCCACGTGGTTATGCTACCGAATGGACCGGTATGACCCGCGAGGAGATCAACTCAGGCTCACAGATCCTGATCATATTTGCCATGAGCTTGATCTTCGTTTACTTCCTGTTATCAGCACAATATGAAAGCTATATCCTGCCGTTTGCGGTTATCCTGACCATCCCGCTGGGGATTTTCGGTGTGGTAAGTTTCATCAACCTGATGGGTATTGATAACAACATCTATGTGCAGGTATGTTTAATTATGCTGATGGGCTTGCTAGCCAAGAACGCCATCCTGATTATAGAATATGCCGTGCAGCGTCGCCGTGCAGGTATGCAACTGGTAGAAGCCGCATTGGAAGCATCACGTTTGCGTCTGCGCCCAATCCTGATGACCTCATTTGCGTTCATCGCCGGTTTGATTCCGCTGATGCGTGCTACCGGTGCATCTGCAATGGGTAACCGTTCTATCGGTACCGGCGCGGTTGGCGGTATGTTGACCGGGGTTGTATTCGGTGTGTTTGTGATACCGGTACTATTTGTGATCTTCCAGTATCTGCATGAAAAAATCAGTCGCAAAAAAGAGCATGATGATGACGACCAAGTAAAAGAGGACGCTCAAGTAGAATTGTTAAACGCCTAAAACCATGAAAACTAACTCAATCTATATATATGCCGCTTTGTTGGCGCTGACCATCAGCGCCTGCAAGGTTGGCAAAAATTACCAGCGCCCTGCGGTAGATCTGCCGCAGCAATTCAACGCTGTTGCCACTGCCGATACCAGCAGCATTGCCACCCTGGAGTACAAACAGTTTTTTGCCGATACCACCCTGCAAAATCTGATAGACCGGGGCATTAAATACAACTACGATCTGCAGATTGCACTGAAACGCATTGACATTGCCGGCGAGCAGGTAAAACAGGCCAAACTGTTGTTGTTGCCTAACCTTAACTTACAGGTAAGCGGTCAGTATAACCGCCCGTCTGACAATAGTTTGAACGGAAAAAGTGCATCAGGCTTTCTGGGCAGTAATCATATTGAAGACTACAACGCCAACCTGGCTTTAACCTGGGAGTTGGATACCTGGGGCAAGATCCGTCGCCAAAAAGAGGCCGTTTTAGCCCAGTATCTGCAAACTTATGAGGCTACCAAAGCGGTGCAAACCCGACTGGTATCTGACATCGCACAAGGTTATTACAACCTGCTGATGCTGGATAAACAGCTCAACATTGCCAAGCAGAACCTGCGCCTGAGCGACACCACACTACAACTAACCCAACTGCTTAAAAATGCTGGCGAAGTAAACTTACTGGCCGTTCAACAGGCTGATGCACAGCGCCATACAACCGCGTTATTGATTCCGCAACTGGAGCAAAGCATTACCATTCAGGAGAATGCACTGCAGATTCTGACTGGTCAGCTACCGGCCAGCGTAACCCGCCATACCGGCATTGATAACTCGCAACTGCCAACCGCGCTGCCTACTGGTGTGCCTGCAGGCTTGTTGAGTCGTCGTCCGGATGTACGGTCGCAAGAAATGGCTTTGAAAGCGGCTAACGCGCAAGTGGGTGCTGCTCAGGGCCAGATGTATCCATCGCTGAGTATTACTGCACAGGGTGGTTTGGAAAGTTTGAAATCAAGCACCTGGTTTAATATCCCGGCATCGTTGTTCGGCATTGCAACAGGTTCTATACTGCAGCCGTTGCTGAATCACCGCTCGCTGAAAACACAGTTTGAGACTGCCAAATTACAGCGTGATCAGGCTGGTTTACAGTTCCGTCAATCGGTACTGAACGCCGTGGGCGAAGTATCAAACGCACTGGTACAAAACGAAAAGCTGCAACAGCAACGCGTAATTGCCAGCGCACAGGTTGATACCCTGCACAAAGCCGTAAAAAATGCTCAGCTGCTGTTTAAAAGCGATATGGCCAACTACCTGGAGGTTATTACCGCCCAAACCAACGCTTTGCAAGCCGAGCTGAACCTGGCCTCTATCCAGCGCCAGCAAGCCGGTGCTGTGGTGGAGCTGTACCGCTCATTGGGTGGTGGCTGGAGATAAATTAGTGAGTTGTGAAAAACACTTTGTCATTGCGAGGAGGAACGACGAAGCAATCTCGTCGCAGGACTATTACACGCGACGAGATTGCTTCGCGCGCAAGCCAGACTCACAGCCCTGCTCGCAATGACAAAATGGAATAAATGACCTGAAAATCCAGGTTACTTAAATAAGAACTTGTGTAGATGATTAAGTGTGATTTGATGTAAGAGGCGCAAAATTGCGCCTCTTTTTTATTTCTAAACATACGCATCAAGTCTTCCTGTGCTTGTTTCAGGATCTCACGAGTAAGGCTACCACGGCAATTTGTCATGTTTTAACTTTTAATTTTTCCTTTTTATTTCCCACCGCCTACAACTGGCCTTTAAATTGCATATACCAAAACATGCTAAAAAAGATCATGGTGATAGAAGATGAGCCGGTAATTGGCGAGATGATGTGCATTTTACTGGAAATGGAGGGCTACGAAGTGATCAGTCTGGGCGACACCGGGCTGGCGCGACTCAAGCTGCATGCGCAGGAAGTGGCGATGGTGATGCTGGATCTTGGCCTCAAGGGCGAAAACGGACAGTCTATGTGTGCTTACATTAAAGCACAGGATGATTTGAAGAATATCCCCGTGGTACTGGTGTCAGCCAATCAGGAGCTGGAGCAGATTACCGCCGAGATAGGTGCTGATGATTACATCAGGAAGCCATTTGAAATGGAACATTTTTTACAGAAGGTAAACAATTACGCCCGCCTCAAATCTGCGTGATCATTTCATTCCGCGCTTTCACATCGTTGCCAATTGTTTAATTTGCGCCGATGAACCATCAACCGGAGGTGCTGCAACGTGTACTCATCATTATACCTTGTTATAATGAAGAAGCCGCCCTGCCTTCCCTGCTGCAACAATTGAAGCAGCTAACACCGCCTACCGGTTATTCCTTTCAATTTGCGGTTATAAATGATGGATCTGTTGATGCTACGGCTCAAATTGCCACCGCGGCCGGCGTCATCATACTTAACCTTCCCATCAATCTCGGTATCGGCGCGGCGGTGCAAACCGGATTGCTCTATGCACAACAAAACCATTTTAGCCTGGCTATTCAATTAGATGGCGATGGGCAGCATCCGCCAACAGAGATTGAACAGTTATTAAGATATTATGAGCAAACCAACGCATCTTTAGTAATCGGCTCGCGCTTTAGCGGCATTGATAGTTTCCGCTCCACACCGGGCAGACGCGCTGGCATTGGTTATCTGAGTTGGCTGGCTAAACTGTTGACCAGTCAACGGATTTACGATATCACTTCCGGGTTTCGTCTTTTTGATGAAAAGGCTATAGAACTTGGAGCAATCAGTTACCCTGATGAATATCCTGAACCTGAATCTATTATCCTTTTCTCCCGTTCGGGTTTAGAAATTGGGGAAGTAGCCGTTAACATGCAGGCGCGGCAAGGCGGTCGCTCATCTATCAGAAATTTCACATCTTTATACTATTGTGCAAAAGTTACGCTGGCAATGCTGTTTACAGCAATACGTAAATTAAACTAAACATGGCACGCATACAGATCATCACCCTTATTACCTCCCTCCTGTTTCTGGCTTATATAGCCTGGCTGATTGTAAAAGGCCGGCTACGCGAGGAATATGCCATTGTGTGGCTGATATGCACGGTGCTGCTGGTTGTCTTCTCGTTCTGGCAAGATGGATTAAAAAAGGTAACGGCCCTTTTCGGCGTAGAAGTGCCCGCCAATTTGATATTTACCGGCTGCATTTTTGCCATTATGGTTTACCTGCTGCACCTCAGTGTGGTGGCATCCAAACTACAGCAACAGAACAAACAACTGGCGCAAGACATTGCCCTGCTGAAACAACAAATACCAAACCACGACAAGCATGGGGCTGAGTAACTGTAACAAACTTTTACTAGCTACCCTGGGCATTTTAGCCTTGCTGATTGCCGCCTACAGCAATCATTTTAACAACGCATTTCACTTTGACGATATGCACACCGTGGTAAACAACGTGTACATCCGTCAGCTTAAAAATATCCCGCACTTTTTTACTGATGCCCGAATGTTCAGTGCCGATCCCGGTCACTGGGGAATGCGGCCTATGGTGACTACCACCCTGGCCATTGATTACTGGCTGGGTGGAGGGCTTAATCCGTTTTATTTTCAGCTCTCTACTTTTCTATGGCACATCGCCCTGTGCGTCGTGTTATTTTTTATTTTCAGAAGATTGTTGCAGAAGGCCGGCATCACCAAAGCCGAATGGCCCGCCCTGATAGCCGCCGGATGGTACGCCCTGCACACCGCCAATGCGGAGACGCTGAATTATGTGATCTCTCGCTCCGATGTACTATCAACGTTTTTTATCGTGCTGTCACTCGGCATATTTATCGCCCGGCCGCAGTGGCGCAGGTATGGTATTTTTGTTTTACCGGCAATAGCGGGCGTATTTAGTAAAGAGACGGTTTTGGTGTTGCTAATCTTGTTGTTCTTTTACTTACTGCTATTTGAAAAGGAACTATCCGTTGCAGATCTATTCAGACCAAAAAACTTTAAAACGATATTAAAAGTATTCATCAATCTGCTGCCAGCTGCTGTTGTTATTATTGCAGTGCAGATTTATACGCTCACCCGCGCACCCTCCATCAACGGGGTGACCAATCCGTTGTTACCGTATATGCTTACCCAAAGCTATGTGTGGCTGCATTATTTTATCACGTTCTTCGTCCCTGCACATCTAAGTGCAGATACCGATTGGAGTGTGATTGCCAACCCGCTTGATGTCCGCATCCTTTGCGGACTGGCGTTTGTACTGCTGCTCATCATCACTATTATCAAAACATCTGCACAACAAAAAACACGGCCGATAGCCTTTGGTCTTAGCTGGTTTTGTGCGGCATTGCTCCCCACCTCGCTGGCGCCGTTTGCCGAGGTAATGAATGATCATAGGATGTATTTTCCGTTTATTGGCCTGGCTTTGGCTGTGGTTAGCGCAGCGCGATTGCTGATTATTCAATTTGAAAATCAGCCGGTTTGGCGTTTCATAATGCCTGCTCTGGTATTGATGGTCTTCAGTCTAAACGCTTTCGGTGTCTATCAACGCAACAAGGTTTGGCACACCGAAGAAAGCCTTTGGTATGACGTAACGTTGAAAAGCCCCCATAACGGTCGCGGGTTGATGAACTACGGACTAACACAAATGAGTACAGGCAGATATGCCATTGCTGCACGATACTTTGAACAAGCACGTACCTATCTGCCCTATTACAGCACACTATATATCAACCTCGGCGTACTCAACGGTGCAACCGGCAATTACGTTGCAGCCGATGAAAACTTTAGAAAAGGCATTGCCTACGCGCCCGATAGCTACGAGTCTTATTGCTATTATGCGCGGTACCTTGCTCAAAATAATCGCGTTGGCGATGCCCGGGAAATGGCTATGAGCGCATTGCAACTTAATCCTTCATCTATCATGGCTTTAAGAGTTTTGATGGATACCGATAATCACACTGCCCGCTGGGGCCATGCGCTGCAAATAGGCAGGCAGCTACTTCAACTATTGCCCGGCGACAAGGAGACGACTGGCGTTATGGAGACCACGCGTAAGTATATTTATCTATCTCAATTACAAGATTATAACACCGTTAATACCGACAAAGTGATTGACCTGAGCCTGAGTTATTATAACGGTGGCCGATATGAAGATTGCATTGCAGTTTGCGAGCAGATGTTACTACGCTGGCCTGATTATGCACCTGCCTATAACAATATTGGCGCGGCTTATAACAGTTTGCAACGTTGGGATAAGGCTATTGAGGCGCTTAATCACTCGCTCAAAATCGATCCTAAAAATCAGCTGGCTATTAACAATCTGGCCTGGGCAAAGGAGCATTTGAAAGTTGTGAAGTAGTCGATAATAATGATCACGTCATTGCGAGGCACGAAGCAATCTCTGTACTTGCATGGCAACTATGCATATCGTACTATCCTTCGCAGAGATTGCTTCGTGCCTCGCAATGACGTTTCTTTTAGACATTTAGGTTCTCCCTATGCCCCATGGCGTAGACCTTTCCTATCATCCGCGCGAAACGCTTGCCCCACATCAACTCAAAGATCTGCTGCTCTTCATGCCTCCGCACACCGCTCTTTATTTGGGCCGATGTTTCATTTTCAGGATGAATGCGATGGCTAACCAGCTTTTTATCAGCATACAAAAATACGCCCGGCTGTTGGGCTAGTTGATACCAAGCCAGCCAGTCTAACGCGCAACTGTAATCTGCTGAGAACTTGAAATTGCCCAACAGCTCTTTATTAAACGCAACCGATGGACAACAAATGGGGTTTCCCCAATGCAGTAAACGTTGCTTAGTCTTAGCGCTGCTGATACATTTTCCAAACCAAAAAGGATATAACAACAATCGTTTAACCACCGCATTGGCCGAAAAACGGCGAATGCCGCCATTTACTATATCATTGTAATTGGTAAAGAAAAGCAAGGGTTGTGATGGGCAAGCTTCTATCGCCGAGATCAATTGCTCTACATAATCTACCGCATAAACATCATCCTGATGCGCAATAGTAACCCAAGATGTATTTGCCGAAGCAATGGCAAAATTCCAATCCGCCGCAATGCTCTGCTGACTACCGGGGTTAACAATCAGCTTTAATCCGTATTTCTGCGCAATGTTCTTGATATGCTCATTAGGAGTTGATGTGGCAATCAATACATCGCTCCTCACCCGCTGCGCCAGCAAACTCCGTACACACTCGTCCAGGAAAGCCGACTCGCCATAAGCAGCAATAACGAAGGTGTGGATGGGTGACGACATGCGGCAAAATTGAACCAGGATTAAACGAATTTATAAGATTCTCGGGATTAGAAGAGCATATTAGGTTAAGAATCCTGTTAATCTTAAAAATCAGTAAATCCTGGTTCAAAAAAAGGCCGGACAATTGCCCGGCCTTTCTTCCTATATCTACCTGTCACCGTATCTATGATGCTTGTGCCAAAACTTTCTTTAGTGCTGGTTTTGGTTTCAGCATACGTTCTATAGCCTGTTTTTCGGCGTACTTATCTTTTAGCTTTTTATACAACTCAAAGCTAAAGGCATCGCTCATAGGCAGGTGATGCTTTTCGATGGTTAGCGGATGCAACTGCAGTTTGTCCGACGGCACTTTCAGGTTCTGATGATTAATATGTGTAAGACCAGTAAGGCGGTCTGTGTTAAAAACCACAAATGTGTCTACCTTTCTGCCTTCGGCATCGGTATATACAACAGTATCATTTTCATTAAATAGTTTCATAATGTGTCCAATGTACTTATATAAACCCGGAAACTGTCAGAATGTTTTTTGTCAACCCAATACAATTTAATTTTTACGCTATATTTTTTAAAAAAACACAATATATTTTGTAATAAATAAGAAATTAAATAAATCATTAATAAATATTCATAACAAATGTATCACTGCATAAAGTGTAACCGTTGAGATGGCTAACCACAAAATCACGCTCAACATAAAAGGCTTCAGGCCTACAGATGTCAGCACTTGTTTTGACAGACCTGCCCCTATTAAAAAGAGCGTTAAGGTGAGTCCTGCTTTAGCAGCAAGATTAATACATACATCAATAGGTGCAAACTGCGGGATGTAGCTGTTAACCAACATGGCCCCTATAAACAGCAGGATAAACCATGGAATATGCACCTTCTTTGTCTTCACTTTAAAGCTAAAGGCTGATAACAACGCCACCGGCACAATCCACAGCGCACGGGCCAGTTTAACGGTTGTGGCAATTTGCAGTGCCTGTGTACCAAATTTACCGGCAGCACCTACCACAGAGCTGGTGTCATGTATGGCAATGGCGCACCAAAGGCCAAATTGGGTTTGATTGAGGTGCAAGGCATGCCCAATTGCCGGGAAGATGAACAACGCGGCAGAGTTCAGTATAAAAACACAACCCAAGGCAACAGAAGTCTGTTTTTCTTCGGCCTTAATAACCGGTGATACCGCGGCTATGGCGCTACCGCCACAAATGGCCGTTCCGCAGGCAATCAGGTGAGCTGCTTTTTTTTCTATGCCCAACCATTTGGCCACAAAATAACCCAGCGTTAATGTACCGGTGATAGAGAACGCGGCAAAAACCAATCCCTCACTGCCGGCTTTCCAGGCGCTTTGTGCGTTCATGCCAAAGCCTAAACCAACAACAGACAGCTGCAGTAACCACTGGGTTGCACGGTGGTTAACTTGCTGCCACGGATGTCCTGAAATAAGCGCCACGGCCAAACCGAGCAATAAAGCCTCTGGCGGGCCAATCCACGGCGTCAGGCAAAGCAACGCGCAAACCAAAAACAGGGCTTTACGCACCGCCGGACTAAGATTTAGCAATACATCATTATGCTGTGGAGCGGTAGTTGATTGAGCATTCATCTTTATTCTGTTTGTTTGATGAGCTCAAAATTCAATAAATAAATCAGCAGATTTTTATCATAAAAATCAATTATTAATAACTTTTAATTATTGATTTGTTTGATAGGCATGTGCAAAGCGCACAAAAAATTCGGTAAGTGCGGTAGGCTGTCCGTGCAGCTGGATGAAGCTGAAAGGGCGGGCAATGGTAAGGCCTTTAACATCTATCACCCGGCACTCGTTATTCTTCAATTCTTTTAGGATAGCGTGGATAGATATGAAAGCCAGGCAATTACTATGCAACAGATAAGCCTTTATAGCTTCGGTACTGCCCAATTGCATTTCTATCTGCAGGTTTTGCAAGGTTAGTCCATGTGGTTTGAGGGCATGGGTGATGGTTTCAAGCGTACCTGAGCCATGCTCACGGATCAGCAACGGGTAGTTTTGCAACTCCTCAGGTTTGATGGTATCTTTCTTAACCGTCCGGTTGCTGGCGGCGCAGGTGAGCACCAACTCATCCTGCAAATACTCCTCATACCTGATTTGTGGATTACGCGAAATGCCCTCAATCAAACCCAGCTCAATCTCTTTATTGATGAGGGCTTGCTCAATGTCCTCGGTATTACCGGTTACCAGTTGTACCTGTATGTCTTTAAATTTCTGATGAAACTGTGCTAATACCGGCGGGATGATGTATTGAGCCACCGTGGTACTGGCACCAATACGCAGCTGTCCCTTATGCTGCTGGGTAAGCAAACTCATGCTGTATTCCAGCTCTCGATAGGTTTTAAGCAATTGCTCGGCATAAGGTAACATAGCCTCTCCTGCCGGCGTAAGGGTGATTTTTTTATTGCCGCTCCGCTCAAATAACGAGGCGCCATATTGCGCTTCCAGCTCACGGATGTGCTTGGTGACCGCCGGCTGTGTAATAAACAACTCTGCCGCCGCCCGGGTAAAGTTGAGGCGTTTGGCTACGGTGTAAAATACTTTCAGGCGAAAATCGAGCATTAGGTAAAGGTAAGAAAGGATTAACAAGATTATGAACCAGGATTGAACGAATTTTTAGGATATACAGGATATGTTGTACGGCGCCTTTGCCGTTGCGACTGGAATGATGCCAGCACATGAGTTCATAAAGCCTGTGGCAGCGATGGCTATCTACATAAAAGCTCCTTTTTTATGATGATTGTTTTTGGTAGATGCTTAATGTTGAGCAACAATCGGCTCAGATTATTCCTAAAATCACTAAAAACTTCGTTATGGTAATTTTGTTTAACCAATAATAAATATCACTTATTTATAAACTTAAAAAATCAAATGAAAAAGCTAAATGTGCTATTATTAACTGCGGCTACCGCATGGATGCTGCAGGGTTGCGGCGGCAATTCGCAAAAGGACAGCAAGGCAGTTGCCGACAGCGCCAACATGGCCAAAGACTCTGCCACTGTGGATACTTCAACCACAAAAGCTGCCAGCCCAGCCATGACCGTTAGCGCCGACGATGCCAAATTTGCCACTATGGCTGCCAACGGCGGCATGACCGAAGTTGAACTAAGCAAACTGGCCGAAACCAAAGCCACCAACGCGCAAATAAAAACATTTGCCGCCATGATGGTGAAAGATCATACCATGGCAGGTAACCAGCTAATGTCCCTAGCCAAATCCAAAAACATCACCCTGCCTGCCGGCATTGACAATGACTCGCAGAAAAAAGTGAGTGATTTGAACGGAAAATCGGGCGCCGATTTTGACAAGGCTTATGTAAATGCCATGCTTGACGATCATAAAAAAGCTGTAGATGCATTTGAAGATGCCAGCAAAAACCTTAAAGATCCTGATTTGAAAGGCTTTGTAGATAAAACACTGCCTACCATTAAAATGCACCTCAATCTTATCCAAAAAATTCATGATCAGATGAAGTAATCTTTCTGGAGATACAAGATATGAGATTTAACGTCGGCGATATAATAAAAAAGAGTGGCCAGATCGGGCCGCTCTTTTTTATTACTGATTACTGATAGTATATCGTGCCGAGATCCGTAGAAATGGATACCGTTTATCTACATCCGGATAATTATTATAATAACCTTTCAGCGAGAAGAAACCAGGCTCTGCGGCTACCGAAAGGATATTGCTGAAACTGTAGCGCACCTCACTGGTAACGGTATGCAGAAAATAGTGCGATTGATTGCCGTTAATGGTTACAATCCACGCGCCGGCATAGTTGATGCCACAATAAACTTTCTCTTTCCAGTTCAAGCCGCCGCCAAAATTCAATCCGGCACCGCTGCCATAGTCATAACTACGGCCGCGGTAATGGTAGCTATCTGGCACCGCAGCAAGTAAAATACCACCACCGCCCACATTTAAGTTAAGCAGCAAGCTTTTAGGCAGCTTTATTTCCGAAAAGATATTGATACGCACACTTTGCCCGCCGTAAGAAAAGGCATCGTTATGAAAGTAATCATAATTGGCAGAAAGCACTGCAAGCTCGCGCACACGGTCATTCATCCGCAGTTTCCATCCGGCCAGCGAGCCGTATACGCTTACGTTGTTCAGCTTAGAACTATCGTCGCTGCCAAACTCGGCGTTGATATACAGGTTGCTAAATGGAGTGCGGTAATTATCATACGGGGTACCATAAATCAGGCGCACCCTGCCGTACCAGCCAAACTTACCGTGCGTAATCACATTGCTATTATTGCCATCAAACCGGCGGATACCACCATCAAACCAGGCCACCACCTTTGATGAGTCATGATCTACCGGGTTACGGATACTTACCCTACCCCAGCGGCCATCCATAATACGGGTAAGACCGTTCATGGGGTTAATCAGGAAACCGGCCACCTCGCTAATCTGCCGTTTGAAGCCTGTTTGCCTGTTATTTACAATTTTGTTAGACAGGCGGTAAGTCATTTCCCCCAGCACAATACCGCCAAATGTGGTATTAATCAGATCATTAGGTGCGGGGTTTTGATTTTCAGCGTAGCTTTCCCAAACATAACTTCCTAAAAATGCCGCAGGGGCCGACTGCCAAAAGCTATATCCATTGGTACGCATGGCGCTAAAAAACAGGCTGCCATGATACGGGTGACCGAATTGATTAGTCTGAAACTCGTCATTGTCCCATTCCCAACTGCTTGGTTTTAAATTATGAGCAATGGTTTTACCTGAAATATAAGCGTAATCAGCCTTACGCACATAGCGATCCAGCGCCCAGGGCACGGTTTCGGCCAGTCCCCATTCAAAGGCAGCACGCCCGAAGTGTTTGGTTCGATCCCGCGTTTTTGGGTCGGTGGAGCCCCGGCTGACCGTATCGGCCATTATAACGTGGCCATCCAGCGGTGTTTGAGCTAAACCTGTGCACGGTTTCACCAAAATCAGCACAGCAGGCAGCAAAAAAACAATTAATTGTTTGGGTTGAAAGGGGTTCATAACATAGCGTTAATAATAGCATAACTCAAGAAAAGGCTATTGTGTTTGCCGCTTAGCTGTTTAAACCCCTAATTGGGGTAATGATGACCGGTCTATTTATGCTGATGGTGTCTTGATGCCGATGCCCTCTTTTTTTAGCCGTTCATTAATGGTACGCGCAAAATCAACCGCGTGCTCGCCATCGCCATGCAGGCAAAGGGTATCTGCATTAAGGCTAATAGTTTTGCCACTGGTTGATATCACCTGCTGCTGTTTCACCATCAGCAATACTTGTTTAATAGAGTCGGCCTCGTTAGTAATCATGGCGTTGCTCTGCGTGCGCGGAGTGAGCGAGCCATCATCCTGATAAGTGCGGTCTGCAAAAACTTCTGATGCGGTTTTGATGCTGATCTTATGTGCTGCCTCCACCATCTGACTGCCAGCCAGGGCGTAAAGGATGAGCGAAGGATCAAAATCGTGTACGGCCTGTACAATGGCTTTAGCCAATGCCGCATCTTTAGCAGCCATATTATACAAGGCGCCGTGGGCCTTTACGTGGTTTAGTTTACCACCGGCAGCTTTTACAAAGGCATGTAGCGCACCAATCTGATACAAAGTGATCTGGTAAGCCTCGTTTGCAGATATCTTCATCTCCCGCCTACCAAATCCCTGCAGATCAGGCAAACCCGGATGCGCGCCGATAGCTACATTCTTTTTGATAGCCATAGCCACAGTTTGCTGCATCACCGCCGGATCGCCAGCGTGATAGCCGCAAGCAATATTGGCCGAGGTAATGTAGTTCATCAGGGTTTCGTCGTTCGGCATGGGGTAATTGCCAAAGGCCTCGCCCATATCGCAATTAAGATCGATGGTTTGCATTGAGCTAATTTATTAAAATAGTCTGAACCTGGATTTGTTGGATTTTTAGGATTAACAGGATTTTAACCACAAAGTGATTCAGGGAGAACACAGAGATATACTAATAAGAAAAACTCAGTATCCGCCGTGTTTAACTTGTATCCTGTTAATCCTAAAAATCCAACAAATCCTGGTTCAGACGTCTCAACTCCCTCTCCCGTTGCACCAATAACCGCTCTGCTTCTTGCCGGGTAATCTGCTGAAACCTGATCTCATCTCCCGGCTTCAGTTGCGCGCAAAGCGGCAGATCAACCGCGGCCACCTGTGCTATGCGCGGATAGCCCCCTGTGGTCTGGCAATCGGCCATCAGCAAAATCATATCGTTGTTATTGGTTACCTGAATGGTGCCAGGCGTTACGGCTGTGGAGAGTAACTCTGTCTGAATTTTGCGTTTCACCTTTTCCCCTTCCAACCCAATGCCCATGCGGTTACTACGGCTGCCTACCCGATATGGCGCCGAGTAAAAGCTGGCTATTGCATCCGCATCAAACCAATCAGCTTCGGGGCCGGGCATTACGCGGATCAACTTTCTATCAGCAGGCAAAAACAACGGTCGTGCAATACTCCATCTCGGGTAATTGATTTTCGCACCAGTTAAAGTATCACAGAATTTAACATTTGTTTCAGACTGATTACCAAAAGTTTGTAACACATCGCCTTTCCGAAAGGCTCGCCCTTCCAATCCGCCAAATCCGGCTGTGATGTAGGTGCTCTTGCTGCCTAATACTTCGGGCACATTCCAGCCACCGGCAACAGCAAGGTAAGTGCGGCAGCCCGTTGGGTTATTAATCAGTTTTATTGTTTTCCCTTGCGGGATCAACAGCGGGCGGTCTGCAGGCAACATTTGTCCGTCCGATTGCAGTATGGCACCGTCTCCCGACCAGGCTATCAGCAAATCGGTTTGCGCCTTAAATATGGCATCGGCATAAGTAAACTCTATTACCGCAGCAGTCTGTTCATTCCCTAAAGCCAGGTTAGCTACCCTGGCCGAGAGCGTATCCATAGCGCCAGAAACCGGCACAGCATTGCCGCGTGATTGGGTTCGGCCCAGATCCTGTACGGTGCTTAGCATCCCCGGTTTTATGATCTCGATCTGCATCAATCGGCCTTGCTTAATTGGTTAAAATCATCTTTGCTGATAGGGGCAAACTTTACTTTATCACCCGCCTGCAACAACGATGGCTGCGCTCTGCCGGCACCAAACATTTTTAAGGGGGTCCGACCGATTAACTGCCAGCCGCCCGGTGTCTCCAGCGGATAAACACCTGTTTGTTTACCGGCAATGCCGACACTCCCTGCAGGGATAACTGGTCGCGGCGTGGCCAGTCTCGGGGTTTCCAAACGTCCGTCCAATCCACCCAAATAGGCAAAACCCGGCACAAAGCCAATCATATAAACAATGTATTCGGGCCGAGTGTGGATGCTAATCACCTCTTCTACGCTTAACTGATGAAAGGTGGCCAATGCTTCCAGATCGGGACCAAAATCATCGCCGTAAAAAACCGGGATAGTGATAATATTGGCTGGCTTAACCGCAACGGCAGGCTTTACCGCTAAGGCCATTAAATAATTGCTCACTTTCTCAAAAGCATCGGCGCCCGGCAAGTCAGACAGTAATACCTGCAAAGCATCATAAAACACCGTAAGCGTAGTGTAGGCTGCCACCGCATCCGTGTAGCCTGCAAAAGGATTTTGTTGGAGCGTGCGGTGATACGCGCTGATCTGTTTTAAAATATCCTCGCTCACCTCGTCCCCAAAACTCAGGACTACCGATTGTTCGCTGAGTGGATAGATATTTAAGGGGCGCGCTTGCATGCGGTCAATTTAGGATAAACAGGCGGCGCCTGCAAGTATGGGTTCTGGTACAGGTTAAAATTAAGATCATCATTAAACCAAATTACAGATTCTGTATCTTAATAATTCCTTCAACACTCTGACATGAAAAAGCACATTATCACAATTTTAGCTTTAACATTCTCTATTGCTGCACAGGCCCAAAACTTCCAGCCTGTTGATCGGTGGCTTGATGATAACGCCGCCAAAATGGGTGGCCGTGTGATGCTGATGGTTTATAAAGATGGGCAAATTGTCTACTCGCGCTCGGCTAATAACATGACCATGGCACAAAAAATGGCCGGACGCATGATGGCCCGCCGCATGGGCCAAACGCCAAGCTTTGACGACTATACCGCATCAACGCGCCAGCCAATGGCCAGCTGCAGTAAATGGTTCAGCGCTGCGCTGGTGATGACGTTTATTGACGAGGGCAAACTAAAACTCACCGATACCGTGGGCAAATACTTGCCAATGCTATCGCAACATGGCAAGGGCAGGATCACTATCGGCCAATGCCTCTCGCACCTAACAGGCATTAAAGCGCCAGAACTAAGAGAAAGCATGGCCGATATGCGCAACGCCCGCAGTATGGACGATGCCATTAACCAAATTGCCCAGCAACCTATAGAAGGCGCACCCGGCACGGTTTTCCACTATAGTAATGATGGCCTGCAGATAGCCGGTGCTGTGATAGAAAAAATAAGCGGTAAGAGCTTTGAGACCCTTTTTACTGAGCGCATTGCCCATCCACTGGAAATGAAGGACACCGATTTTGGAAAAGGCCCCGTAGCCTTGCCCGCTGGCGGAGCCGGTAGTACGCCCAATGACTATATGAATTTTCTGGAAATGATACTGAACAAAGGGACTTTTAAAGGCAAACGCATCCTGAGTGAGAAAAGCATTGCCGAGATGCAGATTAACCGGCTTTCCCCATCTGTAAAAATAGGCTACTCGCCGGTTGAAGCGGGCAACTTTGGCTATGGTTATGGCGAATGGGTGATGGAAGGCGGGGCAGTTACCAGTCCGGGGTTGTTCGGCAGTTTTCCGTTGGTAGATAACCAGCGGCATTATGCAGGGTTCCTGATGTGTGTTTATATTAAAAACGATGGCCGCAACGAGCGGTACAAACAATTGAAAAGCTTGCTGGATACCGCAATGAAATAACCCGATACAAAAAATACCGTAACCGCTTAACTTTGCCATTGTGGAAACCGCATTAATTACCAGTTTGCAAGCGCTCAAGGCACTACCTGAGGCCGATAAAGCTTTGATAATTGGAGCTTTCAGACCGATGAACTTTAAGGAAGGCGAGTTTCTTTTTGAAGGTGGTAAGATTTGCCGCGAAATGTATTTCATCCGCAAGGGCGTATTGCGATTGGTATCGTTTGATGAAAAAGGCAACGATATAACCTATTTCTTTCTGAAAGAAAATCAATTCTGTACCAATCTGGATAGTTTTTTAAACGAACGGCCGGCAGCAAATGGCATCCAGGCTGCTTGTGATGCCGAAGTGATGGCCATCACCCGCGCACAATTGTTTGAGCTTTACGCCCAACTCCCCTATCTCAAAAGCATTATTGAAAGCTTGCAGCAACAACAATTGCTGCAAAAAATAGAGTTGCAAAATGCCTATCATCATAAAGACGCCGCCGCGCGTTACCAGCTTTTTACTCAACTACAACCTGAAGTGGCCCGACAAGTGAAGCTACAGGATGTAGCCTCCTACCTGGGCATCGCACCGCAATCGCTCAGCCGGTTGCGCAAACAGGTGCAATAATCATTTCCCGTTTTTAACATATGTGAAGTGCCATGCGCTTTGGCTTGCCCAACTTTGTATTGTTAATAACAACAATATAAATAATGGAAAAGCAAACCAACACATCAAGCTCTCTGGCAGGCAAAAAAGTAATACTATTAGGCGGCAGCTCTGGCTTCGGACTGGCAACTGCGCATGCCGCAGCGGCAGAGGGTGCACAAGTCATCATCGTATCCAACAATCAGGAACGTATCAACAAAGCATTGCAACAATTACCCGCATCGGTACAAGGGCAAGCAGTTGACCTGAGCAAGGAAGATAATATTAAAGCTTTCTTTGAACAAACAGGAAATTTTGATCATCTGGTGTATACCGCCGGCGAAAACCTTACTTTAAACTATTTGAGCGATACCGATATTGAGAAAGCCCGCGGCTTTTTCAACTTGCGTTTTTGGGGTGCTTTAGCTGCCGCTAAATATGCGTCACCTTACATCAATGCCGGTGGTTCTATCAATTTGGTAAGCGGCACCGCCAGTATGCGCCCCGGTAAAGGCTGGAGTTTGGGCAGCGCTATTTGCGGTGCCATGGAAGGCTTTGTAAGAGCGTTGGCTGTTGAACTGGCCCCCATCAGGGTAAACAGCCTGGTACCGGGCATGATCCGCACCGAAATGTGGAACAGCTTTACCGAGGCCGAGCGTGCGCAAATTTTCCAGACTGCAGGCGAAACATCATTGGTAAAACTTGTAGGCGGAGCAGAAGACGTAGCCCTGGGCTTTATTTACCTGATGAAACAACGCTTTGTTACCGGCCAAAATTTGGTGATTGATGGTGGCGCGGTGCTGGCATAGGTATTAAAACCAGGAGAGCACCGAACTAAAAAGTTGTCATCCTGTGTTTGCCCACAGGATGACATTATGCTAAACCAGCAACATCTATTATATCTCATAACTTTTTTGTGACAGGCTGGGGTATCTCCGTTTAAACAGGTCTATATTGGTACAAGCCAAAATATAGACCTGATAAACCAAACCCATTTATGAAAACAGCTTTATTATTGCCGCTGCTGGCCCTGGGCTGCAACCTTGCATTTGCGCAAGCACCGGCTACCCCGCAAACTAACACAGAAGAAGTGATCAGGCGGGTAGCCGACCGTGTGCTGGCAAACACGTCGTTTAAGTTTAAGAACGAAACTACCGGTCAGTTGGTAGAATCTACTAAAGGATTGGCGCCGTCTGCCGATGTGCGGGCCGAGAGCACTTATAACAAATGGGGCTACCCCAACGGCGTGCTCATGACCGCCCTGATGCACATGAGCCAGGAACTCAATGAGCAAAAATATGCCGACTACTGTCGCCACAACTACACTTTTATATTTGATGCCCTGCCCTACTTCGAGCCTATTTATAAAGATGCCGTAGCCAAACTGCCGGCCAACTCGCCGCGCCGCATGTATCCGCGTACAGAGTATGCCAGTTTGTTTTTGATGGGCAACCTGGATAATTGCGGTGCTATGTCGGCCGGATTATCCGATGTTTACGCGCTGGATGCCCGCAAAGATTATCGCGCTTACCTGGAGCGCGCGGGTGATTACATTTTGCACAAGCAAATGCGCTTAACCGATGGCACCCTTTGCCGCCCTGACCCAAGACCAGGCACCATGTGGGCGGATGACCTGTATATGAGTGTACCCTTCCTGGCACGCATGGGTAAAATAACCGGCAACAAAGCTTACTTTGACGATGCCGCCAAACAGGTAGAAAATTTTAATAAGTATCTGTACGATGCCAACACCGGTCTGTACTTCCACTGCTATTATAACGAGATTGCCATGAACGGTGTGGCCCACTGGGGCCGGGCTAATGGCTGGGTGGCCGTGGCCCAAACTGAGCTACTGAACTATCTGCCTAAAGATCACCCTAAACGCAAAGAGCTAATTAACCTTTTGCTGCGCGATATTGTAGGCTACTCACGCTGGCAGGATCAAAGCGGACTGTGGCACCAGGTGCTGGACAAACAAGACTCTTACCTTGAAACATCGGTAACGGCCATGTACATTTACGCCATTGCCCGCGCCGTTAACGAAGGTTGGATTGATAAAGGCTACATCAACGTGGCCCGCCAGGGTTGGAACGCCCTCGCCGCCAAAATTACTGCCGATGGCCAGATGCCCGACGTATGTGTAGGTACCGGTATTGAAGAAGATATTAAATTTTACTACACCCGTCCGGCGCAGTTAAATGATACACACGGGTTAGGCGCTTTCATCCTTGCAGGCACAGAAATGCTGCGATATGAAAAGAATAATCCATCTAGGAGATGAGAATGGTGAGTAGTGAGTAGTGAGTAGTGAGTAGTGAGTAGTGAGTAGTGAGTAGTGAGTAAAAAAAATAGGCGCAAGGTCTCCCCTGCGCCTATTTTTTTTACTCACTTTATGATCAATCTGCTGGCACTAAAACCGAGCTGGCAGGTTCTACTTTCTTTAATTGGAAATAGTTAACTGGACTTACCACCAGTGGGATTTTCTCAATCTTTGTTTCGCTGGTATCCAAACCGAAGGCCTTGGCATCTGACTGCGCCAGGCGACGGATAGCGAAATAGCTATTCAAAATAAACCCTTCTTTGGCGCTAAACTCGTTCTCGTAAGAGAGGAATTTCTCGATGATCACAAACTGGAAATCGGCCGTCATGTTGTATTGCCTTAATGATGGGTAACGGCTGGTAATATCCAACTCATCATTAGCCACCATATCCTGCACTACTTTCCTGAACAACACATTAATACGCGGCTGAATCCGGAAACCCAGCTTAAACTCAATACGGATGGCTTTCTCCTCTGCCAGTTCCTCCACACTGTATTCCATGGTAAAAGGCTCATCGGTACGTTCAATGTGCACAAACCAGTACATATCAGCCCGCTTGGGTTTCCGGCTAAAAATGGAGTGCATAATCTTCTGCTCAATCTGCTTGCTGTTGTTGGCTTTGGTAAGATAGATGAGGTGGGTTGCAAATTTTGATACCGTTTCATCAGCACTTAAAGCACGCAGCATCGGAATCTTCTCTTTCAGATCCACAAAATTGAGGAAGCGGTTGTTGATTTGTCTGGCACGATACCAGATGTACATGGTAAAGATCAACCCAACCTCAAACACCAGGAAGAACAATCGTTTCACAATCTTCACGGCGTTAGCCACAAAGAACGAGAACTCTACAGTTAAGAACATACACAAAATGATTACTACCAACCATAGCGGCCAATGCTTTTTGTAGCGCATAAAGTAGTACATCAATATAGTGGTCATCAGCATGGCAATGGTGATGGAGAAGCCATAAGCCGCCGTCATTGCCTCTGAAGTACGGAAGTATAAGGTAACCGCGATACAGCCGAAACACAGAATCCAATTGACGCTTGGGATATAGATCTGTCCGCGAACGTTAGACGGATATTTAATGGTGATGCGCGGCCAGAAGTTCATACTCACCGCCTCGCTAATCAACGTAAACGAGCCACTGATTAACGCCTGACTGGCAATAATGGTTGCCAGCGTAGCAATACAAACAGCGGGAATAATAAAGCTGTGCGGCACAATGGCAAAGAAAGGATTCACCTCAACACTGGCTGTTTTTTGCGTTAACACCCAGGCCGCTTGCCCCAGGTAGTTAAGCACCAACGAGGTTTTTACCAACATCCAGCTCACCTGGATGTTTTTGCGTCCGCAGTGGCCAAGGTCTGAGTATAATGCTTCGGCACCGGTGGTACACAAAAACACAGCGCCCAGCAACCAGAAACCTTTAGGGTGTTCAATCAATAACCTAAGGCCATAAAGGGGGTTAAGCGCTTTAAACACCACCGGGTAATGCGCAACCTGTACAGCGCCCAATGTAGCCAGCATCAGGAACCAGATTAGCATCACCGGCCCGAAAGCGGCTCCTACCACGTTGGTACCAAACTGCTGAAAGAAGAAGAGCAATAATATAATGGCAATTACAATCAACAGGATGATGTTGTTACCCGGTATCATATCCTTTGCAAGCGCAGGTACCAAGCCGAGGCCTTCAATAGCCGAAGTTACAGAGATAGGCGGCGTAATGATACCGTCTGCCAGCAACGTACCGGCACCAATAATGGCCGGAAATGCCAGCCACTTGCCATAGCGACGTACCAGGGCGTATAGGGAAAAAATACCGCCCTCGCCGCGGTTATCGGCCTGCAGGGTAATGAAGATGTATTTGAAGGTAGTTTGCAGGGTGAGCGTCCAGAAGATACAGGATACGGCGCCAAGCACCATAAACGCATCGGCGCGGCCGCCTTCCTTTAACAGAGTTTGAAATGTGTACAGCGGCGATGTACCAATATCGCCGAAGATGATACCGAGAGTGATCAATAGCCCACCCGCGGTTAGTTTTCTAACATGCGGGTTCATTTAAATTAAATGGGGGTTTTGTACCACCGGCATCAGCACCAAATTTAGCGCAACACCGGTTTTAGGGGTGAATGAATGTAGAAATGTGAACATGCCACGCCAATGGCAATAGCCGTACCACAATTAAAAAAAACTTTAAAAATTTACTTATTTGCCGCTTTTGGTCTGTGGCCAAATTTTACACCACCCCAAAATGGCATGGTAGGTATACCAAAATGAAAAGGTGCCTTTTATTAACAAACTCACAAATCACACTCTAAAAAGTTGTCATTTTTGCAACACACATCAACACCTGTTAAATTTATGGCACCAACAATGCATTACAAACAACCGTAACTCAAAACTGTTAAAACAAGGCAACCCAACATCGTTCTTTATCAAATCGGTGTAACTATTGCGCAACGCCCCGTTATCAGCGGGGGTTATTGAGACTGAATGGAGCAACAACACATCGTTATTATTGAAGACGACGCCGACCTGCGCGACGTAATGACCCATATATTAACCGCTGAAGGATATCGTATTACGGCGTTGCGTGCCATTGCTTCTCTGGAAGATTTATTAAGTGCCAATGCCGATTGCTTTGTGCTGGACGAGCAGTTGCCTTATGTAAGCGGTCACATTATCTGCATTATGCTTAAAAGCAAACCCGAAACACGCCATGTACCCGTGGTTCTTATTTCGGCCTCGCCGGGGTTGCAAGGCCATGCAGATCTATCGCAGGCTGATGCGTTTCTGAGTAAGCCTTTCCACCATATTAGCGATCTGCCTAATACCATCCACTCCCTGCTTGACAAGCGAATCAAAACGCTGGCTTAATTAGCCTAACTGATACTCTTCCAGCTTGCGGTAAAGCGTAGTAAGACCTATATTCATTAAACGGGCTGCTTCTGTTTTGTTGCCTTTGGTGTGGGCCAGTATCTTGCGGATGTGATTCTTTTCAACCTCGGCCATTTCAAAAACCGGAGTACCATCGTCCTGCGCCTCATAAAAATCAAGTGGCAGCAGATCGGCTTTAAGCGTATTACCATCGGCAACAATTACGGCACGCTCTATCAGGTTTTTCAACTCGCGGATGTTGCCACGCCAGTTATAGCGCTCTAACTGGCGCATCATAGTTGGATCGATGCCATCCATCTTGCGGTTCATCTTGCCGGCATACTCCTGCAGGTAATAGTTAGCCAACAGCGGAATATCCTCTTTACGCTCGTTAAGCGATGGCAGCATGATACGAAAAACCGACAAGCGATAATACAAATCCTGCCTGAAATGGCCTTTCTGTATCTCATCCTGTAAGTTGCGGTTGGTGGCAGCAATAATGCGCACGCTAATTTTGTAAGTTCGGGTATCGCCCAGTTTGATATATTCGCCAGACTCCAGCACACGCAGCAATTTTGCTTGCAGATCAATGCTCATCTCGCCTATCTCATCCAGAAAAAGCGTACCGCCGTCGGCTTCCTCAAAAAGTCCTTTTTTATCCTTTAAGGCATTGGTAAAGGCGCCGGCTTTATAGCCAAATAGCTCGCTCTCTAACAAATCTCGGGCAAAGGCACTGCAGTTTACGGCCACAAAGTTTTTTTGCTTGCGGTTGCTGTTGTAGTGAATGGCCTGGGCAAAAACCTCTTTACCAGTACCTGTTTCACCCAGCAGCAACACCGTTGTATCAGTCACCGCTACCTTTTGAGCCAGATCAATAGCCTCGTGTATAGCTTTAGACTGACCAATAATGCCATCAAAACTATGCTGATCAATAATGCGGTTTTCTATCTGATAAAGGCGATATTGAAGCTCGGCTTTTTCGGTAGCTTTGGCTAGCAGGGGGAGTATTTTATCATTGTCGTCGCCCTTGGTAATGTAATCAAAGGCGCCGTTTTTTATAGCGGCCACACCATCATGAATAGTGCCGTAGGCTGTCAGGCAAATCACCTCGGTATATGGCTTCTTTTCTTTAATCTGCTTCACCAGTTCAACGCCGCTGCCATCTGGCAGTTTTACATCACTAAGCACCACGTGGATGGTTTCCTGTGCCAATAGCTTCAGGCCCTCTTTAGCGCTGGCCGCCTGAAAGGTGCGGTAGCCTTCTAACTCGATGATGCGCGAGAGTAGTGCCGATAGCTTAGTTTCGTCGTCGATGATGAGGATGTTGGGTTTCATATATGAACTAAATAAAGGTATATCAATTTTGTGATGATTGCATCTGCAAATCTGATACCGATTTTCTGTTCTAACCCAAAACAAAAGGGGCAGTGCATGATGGCTCATGCTGCCCCGTTGCGCCCTTGCGGCTGTTATAAACCTAAATATAAAAGATGAGCAAGACCTCTCCTAAATCCTCTCCGAAGGAGAGGACTTAAGAACTCACTATTAATCTCCCTCTCCTTTGGAGAGGGCCGGGGTGAGGTTTTACGCTGTTTGCCTGTAACTGGTACCGCGTACAGCAGCCAGCAGAAAATTGGAATTTACAGATTGATACACATCGGTATCAATATGATCATAGATCACTTGCTGACCGGCATCAAGCACGTAAGTAGCTAAAAGTGATATGTTATTATCAATGCCCGAATAGCGGTTCCAGGCTGGATTTTGCTCTGAGTAAATGCCAAAGGCTTTGCCCAGGGTATTATCAGCATCAATATAAAAACTGAGCGAAAGGCTGTTGGCCCAGGTAATATCTTCAATTTGTTTCGGGGTGGCATCGCTGGTAATGATGAGCAGATTACCGCCCAGCGCCCTGATCTCTTGTTGGAGGTTATTGAGCTGACGCAGGTGCGATACGCCATACTCACCCCACTGCGGCGACCAAAAACTGATAACCAACGGCTTGCTGAGCAGCTTGCGAACAAGCAAATGCCCATAGCTGGCCGAGCCATTGTAAAAGTGACGCCAGTTATTAAAAGCTTTATCTAAACCAAAGTTGCGCACCACGGCACCAGTTTTAAGTGGTTGCAGCGGCCGACGTTTATTGAAAGGCAATTCAAGTTCGTTAACAATTTCTATCAGTTCAAAATTTGGGAAATGGGCATATGTTGACATGGTATAAAATACTAAAGCATTAAAAATTAAATGAATAAAACAGGAAAACCGGGTGGTGGAACGTATTGGGTCAACAACAATACGCCATTGAACTGATAGGATGCAAAACAGCTATGTGCTGAAAGCGTGGGGCGGCATTGTGCTGAAGTGGTTTCATTTTGCTATCTATATTTATATACTTCCTTTTCGTTTTATCCATGAAACACCGGGGCCGCCCGCAGGTAAACCGGTAATCACTCTGCTTATCTTTCCCCACCTTTCGGCAGAGCAGGAATTAGCACCTTTTACCTTACGGTACAGGTTGCTAAGACATCAAAGGGCCTTTCCCTCAGTCTTTCTGGATAAGTTTGAAAAAGAACATTTTTAACTAACTGATACAAACATAAATCTTTTAAACTACTAAACCAATAGACTTTATAGTATATATTCACAAACAGCTGAATATCAATATTTAATTTTTAAATAAACATTAAATAGGCTATTTAACTTAACTGAGGAAGAGATAAATTGCCAGCCGTGGTTGCCTTATTATACATATCCTTGGCCGTTTGCTTTACGCGCGATTTGAGGTGAGCGTCTTTTCTATTAATCGTATTGAGTGCAGACCTATCATTTTTAAATAGCTGTTTAGCTACCTGGTTATCGTGCCAGTCGCCAATGGTTATTTGAAGGCGGTCAACGTACTCTTTATTAAAGCCAATATTGAGTGAAGGGCCAACCAGGCGCTGATTATAAAGCAACACCTTGAGCTGTTTACGACAATTGTGTAAACGATTGTCAAAACAAATACGGCCTAGGCTCTTATCAATCTTCTTCAATTTATTGGCATAAAACAAGCTGACGTGCACTTTGCCAATAGGCTTAATTTCCTTGTGGATCTTTTTTTTGATGCGGCTTAATTTGTGTAGCCGCCGGGTAGCCAGCGGCCTGAATTTAGCCAGAGCCTTGTCGCGTTGTTTTAGCTGCTCGTCCAACAATCCGGCTTTGATGAGTTGTTTGCGGGCCATAACCAGGTGCAGATCTACAGCACGAATCTCCCCTGCCCTTTTGAACAGTTTTTTTACGGGTTTTAGCTGATACTGCAAATCGAGTTTTTTTTGCGCACTTTCGGCCAAAATCATAAAAGCCCTAATTTTCTTTACCTGCACCCTGAAACGATGCAGATCCTCCATCTCTCCGCTTTGCAAATAAGCTTCCAGGTTGCGTCGCATTTTTCGCCACAACTTATCAAAATAGGTTATTTCGGCCTGTCGTTTCATCGTTGCTGTTTATAAAACACAGTCAATAGCCTTGGCCATCTCCCGGTCTTTATCAGTAACGATATCACCGGCATCATGCGTATTCAGCCAAATCTCAACCTTATTATAGGTATTTGTCCAGGTGGGATGATGGTTTGCCTTTTGCGCAATACTGGCCACACGCATCATAAAAGCAAACGCGGCATCAAAATCCTTGAAAATAAAGGCTTGGTATAGCTTGTTGTTTTCTTCGGTCCACATAATCAATTGGTTTACTGGTACTCCTTTTAAGGATAATACAAATTTAGGGCGAAGGTTTTTATTTTATGCAGATGACGGGCTACTTGTTGCCTTTATTTTTTCAACGAAAGTAATCCACTCATCAATTCTTCATTAAACTCGCCAATAGTAATATCATTCAGCATATCATTAATGCTGTTTCGGATGTCTTTAAACTGGTTATGCAGCGGGCACGGATTAATTTCAGAGCACTGCTTAAGCCCTAACCCACAGCCGCGGAATAGCTTATCGCCATCAATAGCTTCCACTATCTCAATAAGTGGTTGCTTGAGTGCGTCGGCATCAAGATAAAAGCCACCATTAGGCCCTTTTATTGAGCTAATGAGTCCCTTCCGGCTTAGATCCTGTAATATCTTGGCCAGGAAGTGCTCGGGCGAGTCAATGCCTTCGGCTATTTCTTTAATACCCACACGCTGTCCATTAGCGGTTTTATGCGCTACAAAGAACACTGCACGGATAGCATACTCGCAAGTTTTTGAGAACAAAGCCATAAGATGAACCAAAGATAAGAAAATAATAAAAGATATTTTTGTCTTTTATTATTTCTTGTCTACTTTTGTCCTGTCAATCATCAGCGCGCAGATTGTTGTTTCCAAATAAAAGACTAAAAGGTATTATTATATTTTATTGCCATGACCAACGAACAAAAAGCCATTATAACGGCCACCGTACCAGTACTTAGAGAAAACGGAGTTGCACTTACCAAATACTTCTATAACCGTATGTTTACCCATCACCCTGAACTGAAAAACATGTTCAACATGGGTAACCAAAAAAGCGATCGCCAGCAAACCGCGCTTGCCCTGGCCGTGCTTGCTTATGCAGAAAACATTGCCGATCCGAGTGTACTGCTACCCGCAGTAGACCATATTGGGCACAAACACACCAGTCTTGACATTCGTCCGGAGCATTATATTATTGTAGGCACTCAGCTGATTGCTTCTATCCAGGAAGTACTGGGTGATGCCGCAACGCCAGAAATTATTGACGCCTGGACAGTAGCCTATAACCAATTGGCGCAACTGATGATTGGCCACGAGGCCAGCTTATATACCCAGCAAACCAACCGAGACAATGGCTGGACAGGCTGGCGCCCGTTCCTTGTGAAAAAGAAAGTAGCCGAATCTGCAGAGATCACTTCTTTTTACCTCTACCCTGCCGATGGCGGCAAAGTGCCTGCACACCAGCCCGGGCAATACATCAGCTTACGCACTTTTTTACCGGCGCTTAACCTGAAACAGGCGCGCCAGTACAGCATATCAAGTGCACCCAATGCCGATTACTACCGTATATCTGTAAAAAAAGAGCTAGGGCCAGATCTGGACGCCAACGGCCTCATCAGCAATTACCTGCATGATTTTGTAAAAGCAGGTGACACCGTAGATCTTACCGCCCCTGCCGGCAACTTTATTCTAGGCGGCGATGTTGATGCGCCGGTAACCTTTATTAGCGGCGGCGTTGGTTTAACACCATTGGTAAGTATGCTGCATACCCTGGTTGACCGTAAACATGCGCACCCTATTACCTGGCTGCACGGCTGTCGCAATGAATCTGTACACGCATTTAAAGAGCAAATTGCTGCCATTGCCGAGCAGAACCAGCAATTAACACAGCACGTGTTCTACAACCAGCCATCTGAAGCAAATAAGGCGGCGGGTATTTTAGAGGGACATCTGGATATTAAAGAGGTATCGGATCTCGCATTGAACCCTGAAGGCCATTACTTTATTTGCGGTCCATCGGTATTTATACAAAAACAATATCATGACCTGGTAGCTGCAGGCGTTAAAAAAGACCGGATCTATTTTGAAGAATTTGGTCCGAGTGTGTTAAGCCTCAACTAATGTTTATATAAAGAAATTCTCTTGGGTTGAGAAGATCGACGGAGCCCCTTCGTCGATACCCGGCAGTTGAGGGTCAGCTGCCGGCTTTTTTACTTTAAACCGAGGCAAGCAAAAACACAAAAGCCGCATCTACATCTGTAAATGCGGCTTCTTTTAGAATAAAACAGCTTATGCTGCTTGCTGCGCTGCTTGTTGCTGATTAATAAAAGCTACCCAGCTTTTAACCTGTTCGGTCATGACTGTCAGCTTCATTTCATTATCTTGGAATTTTTTAAAAAACAGTAACTGCTCCAGTAAACGGCCACGCTGATCTGTTATCTGTAGTGTTACCTCAAACACAGCTCCATTACGTTTTTCTTCAGAAAGTGCGCAACTATACGCTGGTTTTAATGGCAATACTATCACTGGCTCTTGCAGCGTATCGAGGTAAAGCAACGTTTGTTGTTGCTCATCCCAACCCAGCATCCGGTTGCCAATGGCTTCAATACGACTGATTTTTAATTGATGTTCGGCAGCGGCGCTTTCTAGCGCCTGCTGTAGTAAATTATTTTTCTTGCGGGCGGCACGTTTTGCCACAATTACCGCCGGGATAATAAAACAGAGAAGGAATAATGCCGCTATAACAGCATTTTCAAGCATATGATTCATATATGAATAAAAATTACAGGTGAATGCGGCAATTGCCGCGAATAAGAAAACTTAACTTGATTACCGTTTGCCGAGTTATAAAAACTCGTGGAACGGATAAAGTAAACACCTGTAAAAAGAGGGAATAACACCGGCTGACGCACTTGTTCTGCTATGAAGCACATAATCGTCAACCTGATTGGCAGGTTCAAAACCATTACTTTTAAGCCATGGAATAAACGCCGTGGTTAACCGACCGGCAAATACATGGGTAGTTGGCGTTTCTTCTACCAGTAAACCAGATGAAGATGCCGCTTTAACATACTCCTTGCTGGCTTGCGACCTAACTTGGCCAGCATCCTGCTGCTTGCCGATAGCCGCGGCCGATCCACGCAATGGAAACCAGAGCGCGAAAATCAGTAACGGACCAATAAGCAGACGTGGCAGCTTAAACATTTTGCAAAGATAGCTTTACTGATGCGTTTAATAAAATACTGAACTTTGTAGAATGACGCAGGCTTCAATTTCTTAATGATTAAAATATTTAATCAAATTAAACGTTATAGGCTTAATTTAATATTTAGCGCATGACGAGGAGTTGTTTGGGGATTGGGGTAGCTGCGCTGTTGCTAACAGCAATTACAGGCTGCGGCATGGTGAGGTCAATGGGTAAAGATCCTTCCGGGGCAGAACTTACCAAGCTAGAGGCGTTACCAAATTTTAAAGATGGCTCTTTTGAGAATCTGGCCGAACGGTCTGACTCAACAATTAGACATAATCTGATATTTCATCATCGCCCTAAAACTATCAGACCCTCACACGAGTTACCTTGGGTTAAAACCGACCTGAACGCGCTGCCAGACCCCGCCCCTACCATTGTTTGGTTTGGCCATTCATCCTTACTCATCAAAACCGGCGAAGGCAATATCCTCATCGATCCTATTTTTAGCAACCATGCCGGACCGGTACCCGGATTAATTACGGCATTTCCAGGCACCAAACATTATCATGCTGCTGATATGCCGCCCATTGATGTGTTGATCATTTCGCATGACCATTATGATCACCTGGATTACCGTACCCTGATCAAACTAAAAGACCGGATTAAAATGGCGGTAGTACCTATGGGGGTAGGATCTGATCTGGTGTACTGGGGCTTTGATCCTAAAAAGATCATCGAACTAAATTGGAGTCAGTCGACTACGTTGCCCGGGGGGCTGCAAATAACGGCCACTCCTGCACAGCATCGCAGCAACCGCTCGTATAGCAAAGAGAATAAAACCCTTTGGGCATCTTACGTAATACAAGCAGGCAAATACAAGTTGTTTTACAGTGGCGATAGTGGCTACGGACCGCACTTCAAACAAATAGGCCAACAATATGGCCCGTTTGACCTGGCACTGCTGGAATGCGGCCAATACAGTCCTAACTGGCCGTGGACCCACCTGTGGCTCGGACAAACGGCTCAGGCAGCCGTTGATCTGCAAGCTCACTTACTGCAACCAGTCCACTGGGCCAAGTTTGTAGAGGCAGACCATCCGTGGAACGAGCCTATAGAAAAACTGATGCCCGCAGCGGCCAAACTCAACGTACAGGTCAACGTACCGCGCATTGGCGAGCCCTATACTCTGGGCGATCCGCCTAAACAAAAAGTATGGTGGGATTTTGAGTAGATCCGTTAACCGCTCTAGTAGTAAGCTTAGAATTTAACCAGCAGTTTTTCTGAAACCAGTTTACCGTTGTTATAGTACTCAAAAAACCATTCGTCATTTACTTTCAGAACAATGCCGTTAACGGTATCATTGCTGGCTATAAAGTAATTTTCTGAAGAAGTCTTCAGGATGGTTAATACTTTTTTAGGAGTTGTATCAATCAGTTGATATCCGTTAGGAATCGCCTGGGCATACAGTGTTTTGCCCTCCTGGTTAGTTGCTGGTTGCACTACGGGTGTTACCGGAGGCACTGTTGCAGCTGCTGGTTTTACCGTTACTGACGATGGTGTTGGCACAACAGTTGTAGCAGCCGCTGTCTGGTTCACATTTCCGTTTGATCCATTATAAGTATATGAAACCTGATCTAGTGATGAGAATGCATCTCTCAAGGCCAAATTATAACCTGTATTATAATCCTTCTCCCGGCTTGTACCTACTTTACTGGTAAATACAATATTCCCACGGCAATCTTTTAAGGTAAGTGTAAGTTTGGTGGTAAACATATTGCTTTTTTCTGCCACATCAGCACTTAATACCTGGCACTTATTGTTGGCTATTTCGGCAGGCAATTCATTATTATCAAAAAAAACTGTGAAACCCTTATTTTCTAAAAGCTGCTTGGTCATGCTATTTAAAGAATATTGATCAGCCTCTTTGAGGAAACTAAATCTTTCGGGCACAATTACATATTTGTAATTATTGATAGATGTTTGAGCAAACGCTGAAGAAAACAGAAACAGACAGAATATTAGAATATACCTTTTCATACCAAATAATTATGACGGCAATTTAGATATTAAGCCGATTAAAATTCATTCTGGCACGAAATTTAAATTAGTGTTAATCCCCAACAAACAGAAACTGGTGATATACTTTATTACTAATGAAAAAGTGACGCGAAAATAAAAAACCGCATTTGCAGCTTGCAAATGCGGTTCTGTGCGGAAGAAGGGACTCGAACCCCCACGCCGTGAAGCGCCAGATCCTAAGTCTGGTGCGGCTACCAATTACGCCACTTCCGCAGTTAGGATTTTTATTGAGTTGGCAAAGATATAACTTTATAACTAAACCTCAAATCATTTTTAACAGAACGTTATTTTAGCCTGTTAATCAGCCGTATAAAATATTCAGGGGCTTGTAAAAGACGGCTTCCATACCACGAAAACATCTCCCCGTCTACCAATTCTACCCTCGCTTGAGGTATTATTTCCGCTATTTCCTGAATGTGTTTTTCTTTAAACGGATACGGTTCTGACGAAAGCAGCACCACATCAGGCTTTACGCCGCGCAGCATATCTTCGGTAAGCTGCGGGTAACGTGTAACTGTCAATGCATCTTGCCAGCCACAGCGGCTAAGCATATCGTCAATAAAAGTACTTTTTCCGGCTGCCATCCAGGGCTTGCGCCATATCAGGTAAACCACGTTTAATGGCGAAGAAGATTCAGCTTTCAATCTATCAAAGGCCCGGGTAATTTGCGAGGTGAGCATTGCCGCCTGTTGTACCCGATCTGTCAATGCTCCAACCCCGTTTATCATCTGGAGGGCACCTTCTAAATCGTCTACATCTGTTACATACACCGGAAACTCTGCCATCAATTGCTCTATCTGGCCGCGCTCGTTCTCTTCCTTATTAGCAATGATGAGATCGGGCTCTAGCGAACGAATCAGCGGAATGTCCAGTTGTTTAGTACCACCGACCTTTGTTTTAGTGGCAACCTTATCTTGTGGGTGAATACAGAATTTAGTTAGCCCAACCAGTTGCTGACCTAAGTCCAGATCAAACAGCAATTCAGTTTGTGAGGGTACCAGCGAAATAATACGTTGAGGTGGAGCGTCCATGGTTAATTTACGTCCCAACTGATCGGCAAATAGCGGCATATCAGAATGCGTTTTCTTCGCCACGGATGCTGTTCCAAACAGTAAGGAAGATGATCTTGAGATCTAATAGGAACGACCAGTTTTCGAGATACCAAACGTCGGCCTCTACCCTATTCATCATATCTTCGGTAACCTTGGTTTCGCCACGGTGGCCCTTTACCTGCGCCCAGCCGGTGATACCTGGCTTCAAGAAATGGCGCACCATAAACTGGTCAATCAGTTTGGAGTATTCTTCGGTATGGCTAATCATGTGAGGGCGCGGACCAACTATAGACATGTTTCCCCTCAATACGTTGAAAAACTGGGGTAATTCATCAAGACTGGTACGGCGCATAAATGAACCGATGCGGGTAATACGCTTATCATTACGGGTGGCCTGCACTTTATCGGCATCGTTATTAACACGCATGCTTCTAAACTTAAGGCATTTAAAAGGCATATTATCCCGGCCTGAGCGCATCTGCTTAAATAATACAGGGCCTTTAGATTGCATTTTAATAATAATAGCCAGTATGGGGTACAGCCAGCTCAATATAAAAATGATAACAAAAAGAGAAAATGCTACATCGAATAACCGCTTAATCATTCGGTTAAACATGCTCTCCAGTGGTTCTGGCCTGATAGATATTACCGGTATGTGCTCAAAGTTTTGCACCAACATGGCCTTTTTAGGCGTAATATAATATTCAGGAATAATGCGAAAACGGATAAGATGCTTGTCGGCATCCACCATCAATTGCTCTATTTTCTCAGATTGCGCTACCGGTAACGCACAATATATTTCATCAACCTCGTTTATAATCACGTAGTCGATGCAATCATCTGTACTACCTAGATAAGTGCTACCGGGTGCTACGCGCGAAGGATCATCATCAAAAAAACCAGCCACAGTGTAGCCCCTGTCTGGGTTATTTTCAAAAAACTGATAAAGGTCTGTCCCAACGGCACCTGCGCCCACAATGATGATATTACGTGTATCAACCAGTAATGTACGATCGTTTTTCCTGATTGTTAGAAATATCAACTTCCAGACGCCTACCAAAAAACCAAATAACGCTAGCGAATAGAATAAATACTCGCGCGTAATAAAGTAACTCTTGGTGCCGATGATAATGATGGTAAAACAAATGAGCGATATAAAAAGCAAATAAGTTTTAAATACGCTCTGATAAGTGCGGATAGAGTCTTTATTCAACACCCTCTCATACAAGCCCGTAATATTGGCTGCCAACAGCCATATCAAATTGAGCACCAGTACTACAGGCAAATAATTCTTATTACTTGCCCAAAAGATGTAAGATCTGTCAACTATCAGATATGCAATTACCATGCTAAGATTTAGTATAGCATAATCAATAGAAAGGTTGATCGCCTTGATAAAAGTAGCGTACCTATAAATCATTACAATCTAAACATTCAGGCTAAAAGAGGTAAGGTATTAAAATCTTTACGCGAAAGTAATATAAAATTTGGTAATAATGCCGACAGGCAATATAAAGACCGGAACAAAAATAAGCATTGCTCCTTTTAGGAATATATTTGTAAAATATTTAGCTGATGCTGTCTACATGAGCACAAAGAATATGCCCAATTAAAATGTGTGCTTCCTGTATGCGGGCTGTTACCATGCTATCAACAACCAGGGCAATATCACATATCTCTTTCATTTTACCCCCATTGTTCCCGGTAAATCCAACTGAACTACAGCCAATCTGCTTACCTTCTAATAGAGCCCGTACTACGTTTTCGCTATTTCCGCTGGTAGAGATACCTATTAACAAATCGCCCGGCACGGCCAGGGCTTCTACCTGACGAGAAAATACGCGATTAAACCCGTAATCATTGCCAATAGCGGTAAGCGCAGAAGTGTCTGTAGTTAAAGCAATAGCCGGATAGGCTCTGCGTTCTTTTACAAAACGGCCTGAAAACTCTGCCGCAATATGCTGCGCGTCTGCAGCACTGCCGCCGTTTCCAAAAAGCAATATCTTGTTGCCTTTTTTTAAGGTGTCGGCAACCAATTCGCAAACTGCAGTTATCTGGTCAACAAAAGCCGGCGAACTTACCGTTTTTATAACCTCCTGATGTTCCTGCATCTGCGTTAATATGCTATTCTGGATATCCATCCCCTCTTATTTTAATTGATTTATCTCTTCTAACGTGGCAACCGCACTGCCAAATTTAGCTACTACTACAGCAGCAGCGTGGTTTGCAAAGTTACAGGCTTCATTAATGGACAGCCCGTTTGCTAAAGCAAAGCTCAGAGCGGCAATTACGGTATCGCCGGCACCGGTTACATCAAATACCTCTATTGCTTTGGTTGGTATTTTGTCTAGTTGATGATGATGATAGATGGCTATGCCGTCTTCAGACAAAGTAACAACAACAGATTGGCAATTGGTAATTTCAGCTATCTTCTGGCAGGCTTGTTCAAGCGTCTCGTTATTAACAATATTTATACCAGAAGCCAGGCTGGCTTCTTTTTTATTAGGCTTTATTACAGTTGCTCCGTAGTATTTTGACAGGTCTTTATGCTTTGAGTCAACTATGCTGATTATTTGATGCTGGTTGCACAAGCTTAGCAGCTTTTTTACCAGATACGGACTTAACACCCCTTTGCAATAATCAGAGATGATCAATACGTCTATCTCTGAAATTTTCTTTTCAAAAAAATCCAGAATACCGTTAGCTATCTCATCAGTACAATAATGCTTGTCTTCTTTATCCAGGCGTATCAGTTGATGCCTGCTTACAATGACCCTGGTTTTGATAGTTGTGCGGCGAGATGAATCTTTTACCAGGTGGTAAAACGCCGGCTGTGCATTCTTAAGCTCAGTGGCCATAATCTGGCTCGCTTCATCATCACCACATAAACTGATAATGGAGGCATTAGCGCCAAGCGACTTCAGGTTTTCAACCACATTGCCCGCACCGCCAAGGCTGTATATTTCATTTGTAACATCAACAACCTGAACGGGTGCTTCTGGTGAAATTCTATCGCATGAACCTTTGATATAATGATCAAGCATCATATCACCAATTACACAAATATTTACTTTCTTACCTTCTGGGAAGCTATAATGCGGCATTATTTAAATAATAGTATAAAACGAAAAGTGATTATAGAATCCTACAACCACTTAACTTGTTTTGGCAAATATCGTTATTTGAACTGTGTTTTCCTGACGCACTTTCGTTTAAATTGTACCGGTCAGAATGAAACACGCAGTAAGGTTAAAAAGATTTATAACGCAACAGGTACCTCTTCAACATCAAACTCTTCAAAAATAGAGTTATTGCTTTTATACTCTGGTACAATTTCTTTCATTTTACGCACTACGTTATGATCGCTAAATGAACTGGATAGTTTTATCAGTTCATTAATGTGCTTGTTTATTTGCAGGTATGACTGTTTACGTACTTTGGCGATCATGATTTTTTCATGATGGGTAGGCACTGTGTTCTCAGCATCATTCAACAGCTCTTCGTATAGCTTTTCACCCGGGCGCAACCCTGTAAAAGTGATCTTAATATCCTGATCTACCACGAAGCCAGACAAGCGGATCATCTTTTTGGCCAAATCAACTATCTTAACCGATTTGCCCATATCAAACAAATAAATTTCGCCACCACTACCCATTGATCCGGCCTCTAACACCAGGCGGCAGGCTTCAGGAATAGTCATAAAGTAGCGGGTAATTTCCGGGTGGGTAACCGTAATAGGTCCGCCTCTTTTAATTTGATCTTTAAAACGTGGAATTACAGAACCGTTAGAGCCTAAAACATTACCAAAACGGGTAGTAATATATTTTGTACGGTTTCTTCCTTTTGATTTATCGTTAACAATACTCATTCCATCATTGATAATCACATTATCATCTGAGCGGAAATCAATTAACGATTGTACATACATTTCTGCAATACGCTTAGACGCCCCCATTACATTGGTAGGGTTAACCGCCTTATCTGTAGAAACCATTACAAATTTTTCAACGCCATAACGCATTGCCAAATCTGCAACTGTTTTAGTACCCAATACATTGGTATTAATGGCCTCGCACGGATTATTTTCCATCATAGGTACGTGTTTATATGCGGCGGCATGATAAACATAATTAGGCTTATAAGTTTCAAACAGCAGCGTCATTCGCTCCTTGTTTCTTACATCTCCTATAAAGGGAATAAAATTAGCCTCAGCGTAAGGACCGTCTTGCAGTTCTAGTTGCAGTTCATGAAGTGCGGTTTCTGCAATGTCACTTAATATGATTACCGCCGGTTGATATTTAATGATCTGTCTTACCAGTTCAGAACCGATAGAGCCTGCAGCTCCTGTTACCAGAATACTTTTACCGTTTATTTGCTGATCTATCAATTCATTATTAATCTGTATTGGTTCACGCTCCAATACATCTTCAATTTTAATATTCTGGAACTGGCTTTGATTAAGGTGACCACCAATCCATTTGCTTATTGGCGGGATATTAAGCACCCGAACATTATGTGCCAAACAAACATCAACGATGGTATTTTTTATGTTTACGTCTATATCACTTTTTGCAATAATCAACTCATCAATCTTCTCACCCGAAAACAACTTTTCAATATCAGCTAAAGGGTATATAGTAACATTATCAATTTTTTTACCGCTCTTTTTGGAATCTTCATCGACAAATGCAATCACATTCATGTTTAAGCCGGTATTTTGCTCATCAAGTATGCGTTTGGTGGTTATTGCAGTTTCGTTTGCACCAAATATGATAACCTTTTTCTGATTAAGTTTTAGCTTATTAACATAAGCAAATAAGTATTTTACCGCGAGCCTATAGCTAATCAATAATAGAAAACTGAAAAGCACATTTACAGTCAACACCTGAACCATGCGGTTCAACTGTATATCTAAAATTAAGCCTGTATTACTTATCAGATAGAAAGTGATGTTACCTAGCAGTACTGAAAATAATATTCTAACAGAATCTTGTCCGCTGGTAAATCGTACAATACCAGCATATGTTTTAAGCAACCCAAAAACTACAGTATTTATAATAAGAAAAGTAATAAGAACGTTTTTTTGCGCGGAATAGGTTAGGTGCACAATCTCAAAATTATTACTAATTAAGTGTGCCAATATTAGAGAAACAGCACAAAAAATTATATCGAGAAAAAAAATTATCCACCTTGGCGCAACATTCATTCTATTCAACATAGCATTAGATTTAAGTAGACATCGACAAAAGTACTATGAAATTTTTAAAATTTGGCAATTAATCATAAATAGACAATGCCATTTTTAATATATTTCTAGAAATCATAGTATAAATTTCTAAACGAACTTCTAATTCCGAACGATAAAATTGATGCATTGTAAGGTGTAGATGTCGCACCATTTTCGCGCCTGTAAGTATATCCTAACTCAATACTTAAATTATTTTTAGGATTCAATAAATAAGACACACTTGAGTTAAAATAATACAAATGTGTCTTTAAACCTTGCCCTATATAATTTCCATAATCGGCAACCCTATCTTTATAAGAAAGGTAAATATTCTTTCCGTAGTTTAAACCAGCAGGATCCAGGCCATACACACTAACCCCGCCTTGCCCATGTATAGAAAATCTTTTAACATTATAATTGGCGATCATTAAATACTCTCTAAAATTAGCTCCATAAGGATGCGCTAAAGATTGATTAAACTGCCCGTAATTTTTAATCTCTCTGTCGGCAGAATAGGTGTAAGGACGCACAGCATTATATTCAGTTTGCAAATTTAGCCCGACTATGTTAAATGCATCCAGGTATTTCAACCCTAATTGACCACCTTGTTTATTTGCCCAATAACCTGTACCAGCAAACACTTCTTTTAAGGTAAATTCATTTATTGCCAACTGGCCATATAATACATAATGATTAAGGAACTTATAACTTCCAGTAAATCCTACTAATGACTTACCTGGCGAACCGTTGTTAGTATCAACAGTATGCGCAAATATAATGGGATTTAAATAGCTAAAACTTATTTGCCCAGGCTCCCACATTACATTTTCAAATAGCCCTAAATTCAAATTTTTATTAATATTCCAACTTAGATAATGAAATATACCATTCTTTTTAGGGAAAGGCGTGTTATCGTTATTTATAAGACCATAGTCATCGGTAAATTGAGCATACATGGCCATATACCGAAGTGGGCCGATTGTTGCTGTTAGTTTAATAAATGGGTAGCTGACCGCGTTGTCAGAAAGCAAAAGAGAACGGTAACCATCTCCAATAAAATTTTTATCATATCCCATCTGTATATTTAAATACTTAGATGGTGTAAATGATAGCGTTCCTCCTGAATATGCGTAGTCAAATGTGTTATGAATTGTAGTATTATGCAGGGGTGCCTGGCCAGGCGCAACCTGGTTCAGGTTGACAAAATCGGTGATGTAATTGGCAAATTTTGCCTGATTTTCGTACAAATAAGTACTAAATGAGAAAAGCTTCTTTGTGCCGACAACACCCTCAACTTGAAATCCACGAGTATTAAGATATAATGATCGGCTTCCTTCTTTACCTACCGTCAATGTTGGAAGAAAATCAGCATCTAGTTCAAAGTCACTTCTATGCACCTCTACCAGATGCTCTGTAAAAATCTTCCGGCCAAGCCAACTTCTTGTTTGCCAATCTTTTGACTTTACAGGTGATAATAAGGAATCGTATTGAGCCGAATCAATTAAATCCCCTACTATAAACGGCCGCATACTAGTGTGGCTCCTTTCATTACCCGAAAAGTAGATACTTTTCTCTATGCGATTGTTGATATCGTTACTTAGAGGAATAGGTTGCGACTGTGCTTTTGCAAAAGCTGAACAAAATAACAGACAAATGAATAGGAAAGTATGATGTAAAGAATACTTCATAGATAAAGTTAAATGAAGGCTGCGTAGCCTATCTTAGACTAGACCTAAACTAAAAGGTTTTAGCCATTAAATAAAAATGTCGATTATGACACCAATATTGAATTCATTATTTTGAAAACTCGCTCTAATTCGTCGTCGGTCAAATTAGAACCAGAAGGTAAACACAATCCGTTTTCAAACAACTTATCCGACAAATGGTTTCCAAAAAACAAACAATTTTTAAAGACAGGTTGCATATGCATTGGCTTCCATAATGGGCGCGATTCAATATTATCTTCCAGAAATGCATGCCTCAGAATCTCACGGGTAACATTAATACCGTTGCTGGGGTCAATAGTTAAGGTAGATAGCCAGCGATTACTAAAAAAGCCTTCTGGTTCTTTCAAAAAATGAATCCCTGGCAAATCGCCAAAAAGACTTACATAATGATCAAATATTTCGCGTCGTTTACTTACACGTTCAGGTAGTACTTGCATTTGACCACGACCTATACCGGCACTAATATTGCTCATTCGGTAATTATAACCAACATGTGAATGCTGATAATGAGGGGCATCGTCTCGGGCCTGGGTGGCCAAAAACTTGCATTTAGTTATATACTGTTTGTTTGGAGATACCAACGCGCCCCCGCCAGAGGTAGTAATGATCTTATTTCCGTTAAATGAAAATATACTCATTACCCCCATAGTGCCGCACATTTTACCATCAATATGCGATCCCAACGCCTCCGCTGCATCTTCAATAAGAGGTATTTCATAGCGTTCGGCTATTGAAATTATTTCTTTCATCTTTGCAGGCATGCCATACAAATGCACTACAATAATTGCCTTCGGTTTTTTACCTGCGGCAATTCGATGCAGAATGGCATCCTCTAAATAATTAGGATCCATATTCCAAGTATCGGCTTCACTATCAACAAAAACAGGTGTAGCGCCTATGTATTTTATTGGATTTGCTGATGCCGAAAATGTCATACTTTGGCATATTACCTCGTCACCTGGACCAACATTCAGCATAACAAGCGCCAAATGCAATGCTCCGGTGCCAGAACTTAAAGCTGCTACATGTTCATCACCTCCCAAGAATGTAGATAGATCTTTTTCAAATCCATCAACATGAGGCCCTAATGGCGCTATCCAATTAGTTTCAAACGCTTCATTAACAAATTGTTGCTCGGCAACGCCCATATGCGGGCTTGATAGCCATATCTTTTTTGACTTCATTTAATAATATTATAAGCATCAGATAGCTTTGTTATCTGATGCTTTGGCAAAAAAACTTGTTCTAAATTAAATTGTTGCTTATGGATATGCTTACCGTTATCCATTATGCAAATTGTAGACCATTTTAAATTGTTAGGTCCTATAAAATCTTTTTTTACGTTATCGGCTATATAATAGTACTCATCTGCGCTATATTTTTCAAAAAACATGTAATTAGCAATACACGGTTTCTCTGATCCAAATTCTTCTGATATAATTATATCGTCGAAAAAATGAGTAATATTTAGGGCATTTAACTTGTTGCGCTGGCTTACAGACCGCCCATCGGTAATTAGTCCAAGGATGGTTTTTTCTTGTTTCAATTTAAGCAATAACTCCAAGGCACCTTCACGGGGCAAAATCGATGGCAGATGATTTCTGTACTTATACAGCAAATCGTCCATTGCGAAAGCTGGATATTTCCCTATAAGTAATTTAAACACATTACTTCCATTCGTATAGTTTTGAAACATTTCATCGGAAAGACCAAATTCATTTGCATCTACATATTGGGCTATTTCATAATATGCAGACTTCAGATAATCAACTTCGTTGTACAAAGTATCATCCAAATCAAATACAACTACTTTGTTATATTTCATAACTATGCACTATAACCTCGTCATCGTACCTTAGCATCAATAAATCTGTTTCCCATTCTGCAAAATAGGTGGGCGATAGACCTAATACATACTCCTCTATAATCCATTTAGGAAAATTTGCACCTGCCAAATAGCTTAAAGGATACCCTCCCCCAAAACGCGGATTTATTTCGATACCAATTAATCTATGAGTTGATGGATTATAGAAAAACTGCATAGTTAAACATCCGCGAGCACCTTCTATATATGATAGGTTCTCTTTTAAATACTCAACTATAATATTCTTTCTGGTAACCCCCTTACTTACTTCTCCACTACGAACAAATATTCGTTTTCGGGGCACGCTACATTTCAGATAGCCAATGTCATCGTAAAAGCAGTCCACCGTAAATTCTTCAAATTGATTAGGATCTATGTACTCCATAAACATCAACTTGGGATTTGAATAGTGATAGCTTGTTAACTCATCCTTACTCTTTATCAGAAAAGTATCGGCACTTAAACTTCCATCGTAAGGCTTTATAAACAACGGAAAGCTTGGTTTGTTCTTATCGATTGCCTTTGGAACTTCTATATTATTTGTCAGGAAAAAATCATTCGTTATTCGTTTATCCCTACACTTTCTCACAAACTCCGCTTCGGAAATTACAACGGAAATCCCCGCATCAAGGAAACGGTGTCTATTTTCTGACAAAACAACAAGTTCTGTATCAATTGTTGGAATGATTATTTTAACCCCCCATTCAATACAAATTCTTAATAGTTCAGTTATGTAACCTGGCTCGGTTACTCTTGGTACATTCTTATAGCCGTCTGCTACATGACATGCAGGGGCTAAAATGGGATTAAGATCAACGGTATATACCTTTGCATTTGGGTTAATTTTTGCTAACTCTTTTTTAAATGCACGCACCAAAGAAACCCTTTGACCTGCCGAGGTGATTAATATATTACTCATGACCATTTCCTTCAAAAACACCCATTGTTGCCTGCCCCTCTTGAGATATACCTTCGCTTATAAACACCTTTTTTATAGTAAAGAAAAAGATTTTCACATCAAGCCAAAAGGAAAGATTTTCTACATACCAAACGTCCAGCTTAAATTTTTCGCTCCAACTAATAGCATTACGTCCATTAATTTGCGCCCACCCTGTTATGCCTGGCTTTACATCGTGACGACGACTCTGCTCTTCATTGTATAAAGGGAGGTAACTTGGCAGCAATGGCCTTGGACCAATAAGACTCATGTCTCCTTTTAAAACATTAATTAGCTGTAATATTTCATCCAATGATAACTTTCTGACAATTTTCCCTACAGTGGTTAACCGCTCATCATCAGATAACAACTCGCCGTTTTTATTCCGGTTATCATTCATTGTTTTAAACTTGATTATTTTAAATATCCGCGAATTTAACCCAGGTCTGGCTTGTATAAAAAACACCTTTCCTTTATTAGCGATAAATAAAAACACTGCAACACTTACTATAACAGGCGACAAAATAAGTATTCCAATTAACGACAATATTATATCAATAAAACGTTTAAAAATTTTTTTATACATTTTTTAAATGCTTCATAATAGTTTGATAAGACTGCTCCACCAAATAGTTTTTCAGCATGAAATCATAACCGTTAGTGCCCATGGTGTGCCTAGCTGCCGAATTTATCTGCAAATATAACAGAGCTTCATTAAACTCATCTATATTTCCACTTAGACACCAAATACCTATGTTATTTTCTGTTATGACTTCTCCAACGTCTGTATTACTGTCTGTAGCGGCCAGCACCGGCATTTTATTTTCAAGGTAAGACAACAAGCGAGAGGGGAAATTAGGTATCGTAAATCTTTTATCAAGAAAAATTAGCCCAACATCGCATGATGATAGCAATACGTCATAATCTTTTTTAGGAAGACTCTGCAATAACAAAACATTATCAGCCTTATTGCTTGTTACCCAGGCATGAAGTTTAGGATATTCGGTACCTTGTCCTATTATTACAAAAAACAGCCCCTTACGTCCGGCATTTGTCTTTAATACGTTTATTAAAAAATCTATGCCCTGAGGTTTGCCTAAATTACCGCCATATATAAAAGTAACTGCGTCCAGAGGGATGTTATAATCAGCCTTAATATGTTTTTTTTCTTCGTCCGAAACATTAATCTCCAGCGGCTCTATGCTATTGGGGTTAACTTCAATCTTTTTTGGATCAACGGCATTATGATCTGTTATAAACCGGACATTTGCAGGCGACATACAACCGATATAATCTGATATGTCATACAATTGCTTCTCTTTCTGTTTAAAAAAACGATGCAGGATGCCATCTTTTTTTATCATATCTAGATCAACTGCATTTTGCGGAAAGATGTCTTTAAGCAATAGATATGAAACGGCCTTATCCCTGTTTTTTATAAACTTAACCACATTGGTAAAAGTAATTGGCGGAGTAGAATACAGGACAAGGTCGAATTTAATTTGGCTATAATGCTTTTTTATAGCTTTTTCAAATTGTTTCTCAACCAGTAATGTCCCAATCCCTTTCTCCAAAAAATTAGTTTTCTGGATATTTAAAGTTTTAACATTTAAAATTCTAACGTTTCCCGAAGTAAAAACAGCCGTAGGTTTTTTATATCTTCTTTCAACCGGGCTAACTATACAAACCTGATGTCCGTTATTGCTAAATACACGAATCAGATCTGTATAAATGTTTCTTTCGGCAACATCATTTATTTTTACAAGCGTCAAAAACAGTATATTCATTAATTAATTATTTTCGCTCCAAACTACTCTTTTTATATAATCTGTATAACTAATAATTATACGAACCATTTTTTCAGAAACATTAGGCATAGAATAATCAGCAACTTGTCTAAAGTTCCTATTCTCACCAATCTGTTGATATTGAAGTTGGTTCAATCCTTGTAAAATACGCTCCGGATTTAATCCTACCATCATCACCGAGGCTTCTTCCATGGCCTCCGGCCTTTCGTGCGCATCACGAATATTAAGTGCCGGGAAATTTAAAATCGACGATTCTTCAGAAATGGTTCCGCTATCTGATAATACCGCAAATGCATCTTTCTGTAGTGCGTTATAATCATTAAAGCCTAATGGTTTCAAAAACTGTACTTCTGGCCTTACTTTAACGTTTTTAGCGTCAATCATTTTACGTGTGCGCGGATGTGTACTGACGATAATTGGAAAACCATATTTTTCAGCAATCAGATTCAGGCTATCAATAAGTCCGTTAAAATTCTTTTCACTATTAATGTTTTCTTCGCGGTGGGAGGACACCACGAAATATTTCCGGGCCTCTATATTGAGTTTATTTAAAATGTTTGATGCCTTTATTTCGGGCAAATAGTGGTTCAAAACCTCAAACATTGGTGAACCCGTTTTTATAATACGATCAGCAGGTAACCCTTCTTTCAATAAATACTCACGGGCAATATCGCTATAGGTTAGATTGATGTCAGACACATGATCAACTATCTTACGATTGGTTTCTTCTGGAACACGCTGATCAAAACATCTGTTGCCTGCCTCCATATGAAAGATAGGAATGTGTCTTTTTTTTGCTGGTATGGCGCACAGACATGAGTTTGTGTCTCCTAATACCAAAAAAGCATCCGGCTGATGTTCTTCAAGCAACGGATCTATTTTAATAAGTATTTGACCTACTGTTTCAGTTCCCGTTTTACCTGCCGCGTTTAGAAAAAAGTCGGGCTTCCGAATCTTCATATCATCAAAAAATATCTGATTCAGTTCATAATCATAATTTTGGCCAGTGTGAACTATTACATGATCTATTGCTTCAGAATTATCTAACGCGGCCATAACACGGGCCAAGCGAATTATTTCCGGTCTTGTGCCCACAACCGTCATTACTTTTAATTTCTGTTTCATTTAGTATTTGGTGTAAAGAAGTTATTAAACAGTTTCCATATATGTATCTGCATCCTCTGGATCAAAGAATTCATTTATCCAGAAATTGGTATATAAAACATCGTCGCCTATGTTTTTTATGTTATGCGTGTACCATATAGGCATATCTACGTAAGCCGGTTCTTCACCGTCAAGATAAAAGTCAAACACTTCGTCAGTACCTACTCTTCTTAATTGTATTAGTGCTTTACCCTTTATAACCGCAAATCTTTCAATTTTCCGCGTATGGAAATGGTTGCCTCTTGTAATACCTGGTACTGTTGTGGAAAATGACACCTGCCCGCCAATGTTTAGCTTTATAATTTCTACAAAAGATCCTCTCGCATCAGTGTTTTTCTTCAACTTGACCGGATTGTGATTCTCAATATCCATGTAACACCTAAAGGTGTTAAACAAATTCAGTTCAAACTTTGATTTAAGCTCTGGGATAATGCCATCTTTGAAATATAAGTCCTTGAAACCCTCCAGCAATGACAATATTTCGGATACCTTTTGTTCATCAGTGTGTGGTATCTGGAGCTGATGATTACCTTCATTACGACTTATTTCATCAATTATCAGCTTCACAAGATCACTCACATATATCAATTTCACCGTTCCGTCTACATCTATCTTCGGTTGCTCGTTGTGGGTTAGCTGATGTGAAAATGTGGCTATAAACGAGTTATAATATGGGCTACCAAATGGACCAAATACATTGGGAATCACCAAACCGCTAAATTTCCCGCCAGACTCTCGGGCCCAATCTATTAATAGTTCCCGTCCATGTAATTTGCTTTTTCCGTACAAATTATCTCGCTCTTCTTGAGATGAGGATGAAAACAGCACATGCGCTTTACTCTGGGTGTTTTTTAGAGCGTCTATTAATTTTTTAACCAGCTGTATATTGGTGTCATATATTACCTGGGGATCATTATGCCTATTAAGCGCCGCTAAATGAACAATTACATCGCATTTTCCAACAAAGTCATTCAACAATTGCTCGTCAGAAAAATAGGTAATATCGTAGCCTACGCGTTCAAATTTATCGGGAAATAGCCCTAAGCTGTTATACAAATGTTGCCCAACAAAACCTTCTTGCCCGGTTATTCCAACTTTAATTTTCATAAATAGATAAATAGCTAAATAGTATAATTGCCGTAATCTTCATAAAGCACGACAATTTGCTAAGTACTGATGAATATTACTCGATATGGTGCGCAGCACTTGTATCGCCAAAAACCTCTTTTTTAATTAATGGTAACTTGGATAATAAGTTAATCATTCCTTCAACCCCAAGCTGTGTTGTATTATGCGAATGATAATCTTGTACTGAGGATACATCCACTTCGCCTTCTGAAAAGTATTGGTTATAATTGAGGTTTCTATTATCGGCAGGTATCCTGTAAAACTCACCCATATCTTCAGCTTTTGCCATTTCCTCTCTGGTGCAAAGCGTCTCGTAAAGTTTTTCTCCGTGCCGGGTACCAATTACTTTAATCTCAGTATCTGCATTACAGATCTTCTTTAACGCCATGGCAAGATCATTTATGGTACCAGCGGGAGCTTTATTTACAAAAAGGTCGCCTTGTTTACCATGCTCAAAAGCAAAGAGCACTAGCTCAACCGCATCATCCAACGACATTAAAAATCTTGTCATCTTAGGATCTGTTATTGTGATAGCCGCATTTTCTTTAATTTGTCTTAAAAACAAAGGAATCACAGACCCTCTTGATGCCATTACATTGCCATACCTTGTAAGGCAAATTGTGGTATTATTATCAATTACATTTCTTGAGGCTGCAATTGCTACTTTTTCCATTAATGCCTTAGATATGCCCATTGCGTTAATTGGATAAGCAGCTTTGTCTGTACTTAAGCAAATTACCTTTGCAACTTTGTTTGCAACGGCAGCATCGATTACATTTTGAGTACCAAGAACATTGGTTTTGGTTGCTTCAATTGGAAAAAACTCGCAAGACGGAACTTGCTTTAAGGCGGCAGCATGAAAAACATAATCTACTCCACGCATTGCTTTTTCAATGCTCGCGTAATCACGTACATCCCCTATGTAAAACTTCAATTTCTCATTTTTGAGACGATTACGCATATCATCCTGCTTTTTTTCATCGCGGCTAAATATGCGAATTTCACGAAAGTGGTCTGTTTGCAGAAACCGATTTAAAACAGCGTTACCAAACGAACCGGTTCCACCAGTAATCAAAAGAATTTTATTGTTAAACATAGAAGTTGGAAATAATTTCTTTAAAGTAATCCGAACGCGACTTTCGGGAAAATCGTGTTAAAATATGTTGTCTATTACTTTCAAGAAGAGGGTTATTTATATCGTAATCTTTTTCTAAATTGTCAAAAAGCTGAACCGCAACACTAGGACCCACATTAGGTTCTATTATACAGCCTCTGTTCTCTACTGTGTCCTTTAATCCGCCCTTACCTGTGTGAAATATATAATTCTTTAAAGCCATGGCTTCAAGCACGGCTATACCAAATCCTTCGTAAGTAGATAATTGAAAATAATATTTACTATTGGCTAGTATTTCTATTTTCTTTTTTTCACTAATTGACCCAGTAAATATAACATCATTTTTTAAGTTTCTTTCTTCGACAAGCTTTTCAATATAGCTTTTACCGTCGCCCCAGGCTCCTATCAGAACTAATTTAAAGTTTGGATATTTCTTTTTGATTTCACTAAATAATTCGACAGAAGTGTCCAACCCCTTTCTTTTGACGTTAGCTACCGTGGCCATCCAACAAATACTCGTTATAAAGTCCTCTTTATTGAAAATGGCACTTGTGTTGTAAATATCGGTATCTATACTATGAGGAAAATAAGACAATTTATTAACACCCTGCTTAGGGAACTCCCCCAATATATGACTCACATTTTCCAAATCATTTTTTGACACAACGTTACAAACGTTTGATAGCATGTAATTCAACTTAAACAATGCCTTGAAAATATTTCTTTTCTTAACAGTGATTTCCATTTCACCAAACTCGTCGATCCCCCCCGTAAAAATCACCTTTTTTAAAGCAAAACGCGCCAAAAATGCAGGGATTAATGAGATTTTGTAGAAGTATAAAAACGCAACATCGTAAGTCCAGAACTTCAAAAAGTCACTAATTTTATTGGTAGTAATAACTTCAAATCCGCCATCTTTAAGGACCTGTATATCTTCTACATAGAAACCTGTCACTTTGAATAACTGCACATCTTTAACAGATGAAAAGAACAACACTTTTTTCTTTTTCAACATATAATTCCGTTAAGCATATCTTTCCCCCAATCAAAGGTTAATTCTTCTTTTCTTTTTTTGCATATCTCCGCAATCTCCAAATAGTTCTTTTTGTCTAGTAACGATACTATTTTCTTTTGCAAGGCCTCTGCATTTAATTCAAATATGAGTTCCTCATATTTCAATGCCTCTGGAATACCACCTTTATTCGAGCCGATAACAGGTATATTTAGATATAAAGCTTCAAGTATTGTGTTAGGAAAGGAATCAGCTAGTGATGGCACAACGAGTAAGTTAGCAGCTTTTAAAAATGACAACGGCGATGGATTGGATCCCTCAAACGTTATATTTTTGAATTTGCTATATTTCTTCTTGTAATATGGGAGCAAATCGCCTCCACCAATAATATGCAGTTTGCAGGTGTTTAACAGTTCGGTACCGGCATATGCCTCAAGCAATATATGTAAGCCTTTTCTGGTATCAGAAACATTACCAATAAACATTATTGTAAAACCAGAGCAATGAGCATCCTTAGTCATACTGCTCTCTGTTTGAGTTTCTTTCTGTAGCCAGGATGTATTTACATTATTAGGGATAAGAAATGCCTTTTTAATAATCTGACTAGAAAGCATAGGATGCCTGCCCTTTAAAACATCTAAATCATACTGACATTGAATATTAATTTTTGAAACAGATTGCAGGACAATCTTTTCAATTCTGGTTAATGTCTTCAATCTGAGATTATTTATAAATCCATTTTTGAGTGAGTCTCCTTCAAATGAGCGATAACCAATAAAATCTTGCCACACTATAAAACAGATTTTTCTAAATCCCAGATATTTTAGCTGAATTGCATAAGGAACGTCTACCGCTACAGACCAATCATAATCAAGCTGTTTCAATTGTTTTTTTACAAAAAAATAATTGATTATAAAGTTTACAAGCCCAGCTGGCAAAAATCCGTTCTTCTTGTATTTTAAAGGGATGTGATTTACATTCGGAATTTCCTCAATCACTTTTGATTTTGGGCAAAATATCGTTACATGCGCTCCTTTATCACTAAAAGATCTTATTAATTCAAGCAGCCGTCTGGTTCCCCCGGTAACATGGTGACTTTCAAAATCATGATAGGTAAAAAAAACCAGGCGTGAGTTACTAGTAATACAAGACATTTGATAACTATTTTGCAATAATGAATAATACTAAGTTGATAGCAGCGATTATTGAAAATGCGACCAAAAAAACTTTTAAAACGCCTTTCACTATAGTTCGAAGTGAAACCTTTTCAATATTTATTTTATAACTTACTATACTTAGTATCAATACTAACAATGGCACAATTAAATCAATCCTATGCCTATAATTAAATAAAGTTCCTCCCAATATAATGTGCCCTAAAAGGCAAATGTACAGAATGATTTTAAGCCGCCCTTTTATGTAAGTTCTGTTTACAAATATGTATATCCAAAAAAACAGATAAGTTATGCCTGACACCGACATAAAAATCTCGTACGGAAATATCACATCTGTATAAAAAATCCCATAGGCTGGAAAAGGCAGAAAACAATATAGTACCGAATAAATGGTTAGGCGCAGAGGTAAAGGCAAGCCAAGAATAACCCCACCCATGCCAGAAGTGTCAGAATCTGACAATTGCAAGGCCATAAATTCTGTATAATATGTATTAAAAGCAATGAACAAATAGCTTAAAACTGATGCTATTACGGTGGTTATCAAAATAGCGAAAAAAAACCTCTTGTATTTGGGCTTAATAGATTGAAGCCATTTTACCGTATAGTATAAAGATATTGCCAATATGATAATCAACAATAATTCAAGTCTTAAATTGAGCACAACAAATGCCAGTATTAGAAAAAGAAACCACTTAAAAACACTGTTATCTTTTAACAAAACGAAACATACCAACCCTAAAATCATAGAACAAAAGATCTCCCGTTCTATGGTTAAAGAAAAGCCTAAAAAAGATGGCTCTATTAAGCAAATAAAGATGATGAGAATCTTAATTGGATTATCAAACTTCAGTACCCGGGTATAGATTTTATTAACAATAAATACCAGGATTAAGTTACTACATAGCAACCAGCTATATTCAGGCAAAGGAGTAAATAACTTCAAAAAGTCCACAAAACTTATCAGAAATATAGGATAAGCTTTATACGCTATAAACTCAAACTGAACATCGTTATATAAATCACTTATTGATGATGTTGTGGCCACATCATAAAACATAGAAGAATCGAACAACGTGTATTGGAATCCATTCTTTGTTGCCGTGAAGTTCGGAAAAACGGCTATTATGAAAAGAAAAACCAGTACAAAGAGTATATATGGAATGATGTTGTAGAGACTTTCCTTTTTTATGTTGACAACAAATTTGTTAGAATTTTCAGTTATCATCTTTATAAATCTCAATCCACAACATTACTGATTAACGTATACAATTATTCTCCAGCTACTAATCGCAGTTTTTTCATAGTGAGACCAACAACGCTTTTTATAAAAACGTTCTTCGACACAATCGCTAGCGTCATTACATAGAAAATAGCATTTATCGCTATTACTAAGCATTCTTTAGTTATATATTGTAAATGCAGCTCTCGTATAACAAACGATATTGGAATGAAAAGTAAGGCCACTATTAAAGAAAGCAGCGGTGTCTTAAAATCCATTGAAAAATCAAAAAACTTTTTGGCATAAATATAAGCGGAGAGAGTTACCGCTATTTCGGCTACAATATTTGCAATACAAGAGCCAATAAAAGACAGCGACGGAATCAGCAACAGGTTTAAAGCAAAGCTACAAATCATACCAATAATGACAGCTTTAAGCAAATACTTTTCTTTCCCTGCTGGGGTCAATAATTGTATCCCGAATAGATTGCTCAGCCCAATAATGAACACTATTGGACATAAAAGCTTAAGTACCATTATCGAATCAATAAATTGTTTCCCGGCAAAAGTATAAATCAAAAACTCAGAGCTGATGTATAGGCCCACACACATTGGAATACTCACTACACAAATAAACGTATATGATTTTTGGATTAAGCTTTTCAGTACTTCCTGTTGTTGTTCATTATATGCTTTGCTTATTTGTGGTATAATTATAGTACTTATAGCGCCCACAAATACCAGAGGGATCTTGACAATTCTAACCGCAGTTGAATAAATACCCACCGTTGTGGTGTCTTTCATAAATCCTAAAATCACATTATCAAACAGCACATATACGCTAATAGCTAACGTTGAGCTTAATATTATTACAAGTGGCTTAAAATGTTTTTTTATGTCCTTTGTATTAAATATAAACTTAAACTTGCCTTTAATAAATAATAAGTTTGATATGCCATTAAAAACAAATACACTGGCTGTGAGAAGATAATAAAGAGTTGGACTGGCCCCTTTCTTAAAACATAAAAATAACAACAATAAGGAGACTGACTTAATGATTATTGTCCTTATCGTTATGTAAGAAAAGTTTCCTATGGCTTGAAAAAACCATTCTAACGAGAGTATATTGAAAAACATTATTAAAATACCAATCAAAACCAGATGTAATTTCTCGTTTAATGATGGTATTATTAACGCCGCCCCTAAGTAAATAATACTAAAAAGGATTGTTGACGTGACATGAATTATTAATATCTGACTAAATATCTTATCAAGTTCAGAGGGATCATCTTTGACTTTCGCAATTTCTCTAACACCATAATATGGAATACCCAGAGCAGCAAAAAGTATAAAATATTGGGTAAAACTATCAATAAAATTTACTGTCCCAATACCAGAAGGTCCCAATATTCGAGAAACGTATGGAAAGCTAATTAGAGGAAATAAGAACTGGCTTGCCGATAGCAAAATATTAAAAAACAGATTCTTCTTTAACATACGTTGTTATTAAAATTGCCCATCCTCCAAATCTGAAATTATTATATTAAGCGCTAAAATAAAGCCTAAACCTTTTCAATACGTAACTGTGATTTCAAAATTTCGCTTTTTATATCAAATCTGCCAGCGTTTCTTGTGGCTTTCATTAAAACTGTAAGATTTTCTCTGAGTTGATTCTTCTTTGATGTACAAATAATAATTACCAATTCACGAAGAAAAATTTTAAAAACAGTAAGGGTAGATTTTTTTAAGTAGAATTTTGTGCTTATGATAGCATTTCTAACAGAATAATATCTTTTAAAACTGTTAACCTCCTCATAGTTTATACTTCTTCCTAAAAACATGAAATTCTTTTCAGGGGGATGAGGATGATACATAATGCTCTTTAAAACAGTATATGTTTCAAATCCGGCTTGTTGTACCCTATATATAAACTCTATCTCATCGCCTCTAATAAACAACTCTGTTAAAGGCAAACCTATTTGACTAATAACTTCTTTGTTTATAAATGTGGAATTAAAGAATTGAGGATTACCCTCTAATATCCAGTCTTCTGACACTTTTGAAAGTAAGCGATTATAGCTTGTATGTAGTTCTCCGGCAGCTCCTTTATACATGTTGCCTTTCCATCGATATGCAAAGGCAATTGTATCTTTATCACAAGTATCTAAAACAATAGAATTAAATACCTTAGCATCTGGTTTAACAGTAGTTGCCTCTATAAGATATTTTAACGCATGCTTATGCGGAGCACCATCATCGTCCATACTCCAAACCCAGTCGCACCCTAACTCACAAGCTATTTTCATAGCTGCATGTTGCCCCCCTCCACTTCCTAAATTAGCTTGAGTAAACGTATGTATATCTCTTTGTTCGTTAAGCCAATTAAGAGTATTATCGGTGCTTGAATTGTTAACAACAACGATCATGTCTGGCCTGACAGACTGTGACCGGATTGCTGTTATACATTCCATCAATTTATCAAGACGATTAAACGTTACAACAGTTGCCGCTATTTTCATGCTTTAATTTTCTTATCAAAAATCATCAAAGCTCGGGCTACTACTTGATCCATGTTATAATATTTGTAATCAGCCAGACGACCGCAAAATATCACCGATTCTAATTTATCCGCCTCATCTCTATATTTCTCAAAAAGGCGCTGGTTATCTTCTCTAGGAATTGGATAATATTTTTCAGAGGAATCTGTAGCTAACTCAGAAAACTCCCGTGTTATAGTAGTCATATTACTTTGCTGACCTGTAGCGTGCTTCCACTCTACAATCCGTGTAAAATCATAATCATTCGGGTAATTTATCTGTTGAACAGGCTGTACGAAAGTTTTTTCTAAAGTCTCATGCTCAAATCTTAATGTTCTATACGGAAGCTTCCCAAATTTATAATCAAAAAAACTATCAATTGCTCCCGTATAAATCATTGTTTTATACGGTATCTCATTGATTATGTTCTTATAATCCGTGTTCAATAAAATTGAAATATTCGGATTATTCAATATATTGTTAAACATTGCTGTGTAGCCATGTTTTGGCATACATTGATACTTATCGGTAAAATATCTATTATCTCTATTTACACGCGTAGGAATACGTGCCGTAACAGACGCAGCTAAATCCTTGGGATGAATTTCCCATTGTTTTAAAGTATAGTTTTTGAAGAACTTATTATATAGATCTTCACCAACCTGACTTAAAACAGATTCTTCAGAATTTTGTGGAACTTTAATGTCCAATTTGACACTGTCAAAATAGGCCTGAACCTCTTTAGGAGAGGTCAAATTCATCCCATATAACTCATTTATAGTGTCCATATTTATCGGTATTGGCAATAAAGAACCATCAACATATGTTTTTACAATATGATAATGATAACGCCACTCAGTAAACTGGGATAAATAGTCAAACACTTTTTTTTCGTTGGTATGAAACCAATGAGGGCCGTATTTATGAACTAATATTCCATATTCATTATAATAATCATAAGCGTTTCCACCAATGTGATTCCTTTTATCAACTATAATTACTTTTTTATTTAATTCATTGGCTATGCGTTCTGCAAGAACAGCTCCGGAAAACCCAGCACCTACTATAAGATAATCGAACATTACGAAATGTATAAACTCTACTATTTTTTGATACGAAAAGAAGTCAATTACTTGACCAAATATTTACCGCATTATTTTCATATAAACGCTGCGCAAAACTAAGTTTACTATCATTAACAATCCTCCAACAAAAAGACCGATTAGAAAATATTTAAATTTACTTGGCTTATTTTTTTCTAACGGTAAAATTGGCTTGTCTATAATTTGTATTAATGGAGTTTCTTTTCTTAATAATACCTTTGAAACCTCCAGATTTTTTACTAGCTCTGATAATATAGCTTGATTTGCTTGCACGTCAACCTGTTTGTGTTGGGCTGTCGTCCGCAGTATCTGAAACATGGGGTTAGCATTTGGGTTTTGGTCTGTTGATGACGCTACTCCGTTTATTGCCAGGTTTAATTCATGTCTTACAGAATCCGTTTGATGTTGTAAAATATTGACGTTTTGATTTGCCTTTTTGGTTTTAGTATCGATATAAAAAGCACTAACTATATTGACTAAAGTCTCTGTAAAATATTTGGAAAATAACTCATTTTTAGAAACTACGGCAACAACTATAATACTTGATTTTTTTTCTACTTTATTGACCGTCAGGTTTTTCTTAATAATATCATCTTGAAAAGTGTATAGTAAACTATCTTGCTTTAAGCTAAATGTGTTTCTATCTGCATTAACAGGAAATCGGATATCTTTTAATTCTGGCTTATTTTTCCATTTATCACGTAAATCATTAAAATCAATATACAGATCAGCCAAAGTTTCTTTTTTCCCCCTCAGATCAACAGCTGTTAACAGTGACTTCTCCAGCATGTTTCTAGACTTCATGAGTATTAACAAATTATCTCCAGAAAATGCACCGCCTCCGTTTGCACCGCCTAAATCAATACCAAACTGGCTAGCCAAACCAGCGGCCGCTCCAAACCCATCCATGCTAGCTTTTTCATCAGCTAGCGCAAAAGTCAGTTGAGCAGAATAGGTTGGTTTTTGTATAAAAGCTATCGCTAAAACCAACAATCCCCCTATTACACTACCTAACGCAATATTCTTCCACTTTGAAAACAGAAACCGATTGAACGATTTCGTTTTTAACACAATATCTTTTAATGTTAGCTCATCGCTCATATCTGAAACCTATTCTTCTCAAAAACGCTTTAGTTAAATTTCTTATTTGTGCAGACTTAGTATTCCAAGTATAATAGCGCCTAATGATGCCAATCCAGTGGTTAAACCAACAATCTCAGTAGTGCCTAAACCTTTTCTTTCTGGTTTAACCGGCACAAATATTTCACTTCCTGGCCGAACACCGGGATGGCTATTAAAAAACAAAAACTTATGAGTTGCCTTTACGGTACCATTAGGATAAACCACGTAAGCGCCCCGCCTTAACGCTTTGGGCGAGTAGCCACCAGCATTTGACACATAAGATGAAAACGATTTACTTTTTTCAAACACCACAGCGCTTGGATATAAAACCTCACCATTTACACGTACAATCTGTTGTTGCTTAGGTACGCGGATAATATCGCCATCTTCTAATAACAAGTCATTATTTGAACCTGGCGATTTCAATATCTTCTTAAGATCAATGCCAACATAGTCATTACGCATTTGAGCAGTTGCGGCATTTACAGCAGTGTTTTTAACACTGTCTTTATATCCGCGCTGCAATCTGCCTAAGCGTTCCATGCGTTCTTTTTCAATGCCAGTAGTATCAACTTTATTCTTATCTATACCCAGTATAGCTATATTATCACGTTTTAACGTTCCACCATCTACATCTGCTGATGCAGTTAGGCCCCCTGCTCTTTGAATAATATCAGATATTTTTTCATTCTTCTTTTGGATGGTATAGCTTCCTGGGTAAAGTACCTCGCCTTCTACTTTAACCGTCTTCTGAGCCTCATAACCCGGCAGTGTATATATAGACACAATGTCATAAGGCTTTAGAATGAACTTCGCGTCATTTGATTTCAGCTCACGATCAACATTGACATTAAAAACAGTAGCCACTGCGCTATTCTTTGATAGTGGGTCACTGTTGTTTATTCTTCTGGCTACTTCAATCCTTTTCGCACTTGCACCCTCGGTAAAACCGCCCGCTTTAAAAATCAGATCCTGAACACTCATGTTTTCGGCAAAGGCAAATTGCCCGGGGCTACGTACCTCGCCCTTTATGCTTACTGTATATTTATCGCGCAAATCAAAGATTGAAGATATTTCTACCATATCTTCACGTTGTAAAGTGATGTCTGGCGTTGTATTATTAACTACACCCAGCACATCAAATGAAAGTTGCTCGTAGGTATTATCAGGCTTTAATCTTGTAATGATACCTCTGCCGGTAAAAGCATCCTCCTTTAATCCCGCAGCATTCTTGATTAGCTGAGACAGAGTTAACCCTTTATGAAGTTCATATTCACCTGGTCTAAAAACAGCGCCTTTAATTACAACACGATTTTCATAGCGGTCTAAGATGCGCTCTACTACATATTTATCACCACGCAGTGGAAGGTAATTTTTATAATCACTTTCAAAAATATCGCCAATATGCAGCTGCTGGTCAATAATTTGCGTTACCTTAATACGACCGGTATAAGCCTGATCTGTAAAACCACCACTAAAACGGATCACATCGTTTATAGTCTCGCCTGGCAATACCTCAAACAAAGCCGGATTTTTCACCTCTCCCAGCAATGCCACACGCACTTTATAGGTAGGCACTCGAATGATATCCTGATCTTGTAAACTGATATTGTCTTTCTGATCGCCTTTTAATAAAAAGTCATATACATCTAAACGACGTATAATTCTGTTGTTACGAATGATTTCAATTTGCCTAAAAGATCCGTTTGCGTTTGGCCCTCCGGCCGCTGTTAAGGCTACAAAAGCTGTGGCTAACGATGGTAAAGTATAAGTACCTGGTTGAGTTACCTCACCATTGATGATGACCTTTATACTACGAATGTCACCAAGGGTTACCTTTACATTGGTGCCGCGACCAATAGCATAGTTATTTGCTGCAAGCTTACTGTTAATGGCAGCAGTAGCCTGTTCAACGGTCTTTCCTGCCACATTCAGAATGCCAACACCCGGAATGTTTATGTTTCCTTCTGGCGATATGGCCAGCTTCCAATTGGCTAATGAGTTGCCATAAACGCTAATATTAAGCTGATCATCAGGCCCTAAAATATAGTTAAGAGGGGTAGCTAAACGTAAATTGGGCTGAAATGTAATGTGTGTGTTATTAAACAGATCGGCACCGAATACGCGAGGCGTTATACTATTAAAAAGATCTTTTTTTTCTCTCTTTCCCGAGTCGACTTCTGGCTTATAATTTAATTGTCTTGAATATGATATTAGACTATCTCTTCCATTTACAGAAGTAGTATTTCCAGAACCACGTAACACACTAATACGCTGACGTAGCTTATCTGCCTGAGATGCAGACAGACCTTGTGCTTGCGCACGGGCTACAACTTGATCATCAGAAAGACCTTGAGCCTGCGCCTGTTGCAACAATTGCATAAGCTTATCATCAGATACCTCATCAACATTTACATTTGATATATTTTGAGAAGTAGATTGCGCAACTGATAATTTAGAAGCAACTAAAAAAGAAAATGTTATTAAAAAGGCGAGAATGTACTTTAATCGAATCATATGAGGCGGGACACACTGGTAGATTATGGAGCTATAACTCTTTTTTTGTGATATGGTTTTGCGTTTTTTTTAACATCTGTTTTTACATCTTTCACAACACATAGACTATGTGTTATTTAAACGTAAAATCAGGCAGCAAAGATATGATTATTTTAAATTCTATCTAACTACGTTATCTCTTTCATATAAATATTCTCAAACGTTATATATCTGATAAATTCCCGTTACAGATCGAGAAACGCTATTACCTACCAACAATGTTACAATTCTACGTTCAAGCATTAACTGCTCGGCCGCGCCTACTAACTCATCAACGTCAACTATTATTGGATTTCTACTCATCATATCTGCCAATAATAATTTGGTAGGATCTTGTTGCTTTAAAAGCGCCCGGCGTAAATCGCCATCGGTAATTACACCCTGCACATGATCTTCATGACCCACTATTACCATACCTATACGCCCTTCAGACATCCGCAATAACAGCTCTGTAAATGAGGCGTCTTCGTTAATAAACGGCAGATTGTCTGTACGCATTTTATCTTTTACCTTAACCAGCAATTTCCGACCCAACGTGCCGCCCGGGTGAAAACGGGCAAAATCCTCAGACTGAAAATTCCGGGCTTCCATCAGCGCCACCGCAACAGCATCGCCCATTACCAATGTGGCTGTTGTTGACGATGTAGGTGCAAGTTTTAGCGGGCAGGCTTCATGTAAAACAGATACGTTAAGATGATATTGACTATTTTTTGCCAAAGTTGATGACGGATTACCCGTTAATGCGACGATGATATTCTGGTTCCATTTTAGGAAAGGGATAATCTGCAACACTTCGTCAGTTTCGCCCGAATAGGAAATAAGTAAAATGGGCTGCCCTTTGCCTACCATCCCCAAATCGCCGTGGAAAGCCTCGCCGGGATGCAAAAAAAATGCAGGAGTGCCGGTGCTACTCAAGGTAGCGGCAATCTTTTTACCAATAATGCCTGATTTACCCACTCCGGCCACAATAACAGAACCCGCAGTTAAGATAGCATCTACAGCTCGGGTAAAATCATCATCAATCAGACCAGCTACATGTTGTAACGATTGGATTTCGGTATTAAAAACCCTTTGGGCAATATCTTTCATCGGTTAGAGGTCAATACGTGCAACAAACGTGTATCGCTACACCATAGTATAATTTTTATCCGATAAGTGATTGCATAACGGTTTCCAGATCCTGTAATTTGAGTTGATTTGGCCCATCGCTTAAAGCATTATCAGGATCGGGATGCACTTCCATAAAATAACCGTTTGCGCCGAAAGCCTTGGCGGCCAGGGCCATCATAGGTACAAAGGTGCGGTCGCCGCCGGTTTTGCCGCCGGCTCCACCCGGACGCTGTACCGAATGGGTGCAATCCATACAAACCGGATAACCCAAGGCTTTCATATCATAAATATTTCTAAAATCTACGGCCAGGTTATTATAGCCATACATATTTCCACGCTCGGTCAAGATCACCTGGTTATTGCCGGCCTCTATCACTTTTTGCGCCGGATAGAACATATCCTGCCCGGAAAGAAACTGTGCTTTTTTTACGTTCACAATTTTACCGGTTTGCGCAGCTGCTACTAGTAAATCTGTTTGGCGGCATAAAAAAGCAGGTATCTGCAGTATATCAGCCACCTCTCCTACCGGTGCGGCCTGGTAGCTCTCATGAATATCGGTAGTTACAGGCAACCCGAATTTCTCTTTTACGTTCTGCAACATCTCAAGTCCTTTTTCCAGACCCGGACCACGATAAGAATGGATTGATGTACGGTTAGCTTTATCAAATGATGATTTAAACACCACCGGCACATTAAATTTTTGCCCGGCCTGAGCCACTTTTTCGGCTACAGTATAAAGAAGGTCCTGGTTTTCCATTACACAAGGCCCCAGTATAAAGAACGGCTTTTGCCGCATTTGGTCAAATAACATAGGTTAAAATTAATTAAGCTGCAAAGTTAAGGAAGATGATAACAATTTTAAGCCTTTGCCTAAATGAAATCAGTTAGCTGAAGTTGAATCCCCGATAACTCTCGTAGGTAGGCCTGTGTGCCGGCTATTGAGTAAAATTTATCGTTAATGCCAATTCTTTTTACCCGGGGCATTTTAAGTATACTTCCCCGTCCATATAGATCATTTAAATACTCCAATATTACCGAACCGAAGCCACCCATTAACTGGTGCTCTTCAATGGTAATCAGCTTATCATACTTTTGAAAGATGCTGAGCAATTGATTTTCATCTACTGGCTTTATAAAAGGAAAACTATAGACCGACGCATTGAGCTGATTGGTTTGCACAAAATCAGCGGCATATTTTAACACTCCACCGGTAGATAGCACGGCTATTTTTCCACCTTTAACCACATTGAGCACTTGACCTTTCTCGATATTGGAGATAGAGCCTTTTTCGTGTACCAGAGGCTCGCCTGCTTTACCCAAACGCAAATAGACGGGGCCATTATACCGGGCGCTAAATGCGGTAATTTGTCGGGTTTCTTCCGGATCGCCGGGGGTGCATATTGTTAAATTAGGGATGGTTCTAAGCATACCATATTCTTCAGTAGCATGGTGCGACGCACCTAAGGCGGCGTAAGAGTACCCCCCACCAACAGCCACAATTTTCACATTGAGGTTGTGATAGCAGATATCATACCTGATCTGTTCCATACACCTCAACGTCGGAAAATTACCTATAGAATAAATGTATACACAGTAGCCTTCCATTGCCAGGCCTGCAGCCATACCGGCCATATTCTGCTCGGCAATACCAACATTCAGGTATTGGTTGGGAAAACGTTCGGCAAAAGGCTCTACTACGCTAAAACCCAAATCGCCCACCAGTAAAAAAATACGATCATTCTGTTCAGCCTCAGCCATCAACTGGTTTATAAAAGCGGTGCGCATATATCGTATTAATTATTTTTTAATTGTTCAAGCGCCTGGGCGTAAAGTTCTTTATTGGGCGAACGATAATGCCATAACAGTTTGTTCTCCATAAAATCAACTCCCTTACCTTTTACTGTATGGGCAATAATTACTTGTGGTGTGCTGGTAGAAGCGGCATTTATTTTATGGAACAGATTGCTTAAGGCAAGGTAATCATGCCCGTCAACCTCGTGTGTCTGCCACCTGAAGGCCTTAAACTTGTCAACAAGCGGCTCCAAGTCTATCACATCTTTAACATTGCCCAGGCTTTGTATTTTATTATAATCAACAATAAGCACCAGGTTGCCCAAGTTGTGCTGCGGTGCTAACATAATAGGCTCCCAGTTAGAACCTTCATTCAATTCACCATCGCTTACCAGGCAATAGGTCTTAAATTTTTTTTGTTGCAGTTTAGCAGCATAAGCTACCCCGCAAGCTATTGGCAAAATATGTCCTAAACTCCCTGAAGATGCTTCCACCCCGGGTATAAAATGACTGACATGTGAAATAAAGCGGCTGCCATTCTGCGCGTAACCATCCAATTCATTCACATCGAAAAAACCTTTTATGCCAAGCGCTGCATATAAACCAGCGCAGGAATGTCCTTTAGAAAGAAAAAACCGATCTCGCGTGGGCTTCTTATAATCGGCTGGATCAACATGAAGTATCTCGTTGTATAATACCGCCAAGATATCTGCCATAGAATAAGCCCCGCCAATGTGCGAAGCATCGGCCTGGTGCACCATCTTTAGTACCCTGATGCGTATCTCGCGGGCAAACTCTTTACTGTTCATCTATGGTTAAAATATTATCCAACTTAGTTATATCGCCTTTCGGCCCTAATTCAATCATTATAACTCTCTATTGTACGCCAAAACCCTTCTTCAATACCTATAAATGGCACCCAACCTAAAGTTCTTATCTTATCAATGTCGGGTATTATTTTATGTACCGGACTTTTTAGATACCCCTCCTTTTTCACCTCTTTTCTTATAACCTGTAGGTTTTTTGATGGATAAAGTTTCAATAATTTATCAGCTAAATCAACTACAGAACACTCAGCATCTGCATTGCCCATGTTATAAGCATGGCCGTTCTCTCCGTTTAATAATATGGTAAAGAAAGCCGTGGTAGCGTCAGACAAATAACAGTAAGCCCGTACGGCCGAACCGTCACTCTTCATAACAATATCGCGGTTATTAATAACATCAGCTACAAAGTCTGCAAAAACACGTCCATCCTCTAAGTCCATTCCCGGGCCATAAGAGTGAAAAATGCGCACCATGCTTACCGGTACGTGGAACTGATGCATCCACGAAACGCACATGGTCTCGCCAAGTCGCTTACTTTCTGCATAACACGACCGCACATTTACCGGATCCAGGTAACCACTATCTGTTTCCTTTATTCGTCCCACGTCTGCCGGCACAACTCCATAAATCTCACCCGAGCTGAAGTATAAAAATTTCTCAACCCGATGTTTTTCAGCTAGTTTTAGCAAGTTAAGCGTCCCCTGAACGTTTGCGTTTAAAGTACCTACGGGGTCTGATCCGTAAAATTTGGGACTGGCCTGGCTGGCGGCATGGATAACAAAATGTACATGCTCGTTAACGTTTAATTCATCGCAAACATCCTGTACTATTAGCTTGATATCTGGCCGTTGTAGTAAAAGGCCAAACTTTGCTTCGGCTTTGGCTTTACTTCTAACCAGGGCTAATACAGTTACGTTTGTATTGAAATTATCATTCAGCGCCAACAAAGTATAAACCAGATACGTGGGCAAAAAACCGTTAGCGCCGGTTATCAGCACTGTTTTACCGGCAAACCTGCTCCATTCCAAATCAGCATGAATGATCTTCTGTAAATCGGCCTCAATTATTTTATTAGAAACGGTGCTCATTATATACTGTGTATAAGTTTTAGCTATTTAAGCCATAAGCTAAGCGGCTTTATTGTAAAAACACTATCAGTTTTTAGCCTGTTTTTATAATAGCGTAACTTAACTTCTTCTTTAAGAAAAATCCTTCAAAGTATTTATAAGATAAAACTGAAACTAAGATAGTTACGCCAAAAGTTAACGGATAAAGTAAAACAGGTACCTTAAACTTATAAACTGCGATTATACAAAGATTGGCAATAAGTACATGGTACATATATATACCATACGATATTTTACCTAAAAAATTAAAGATCGGATACTCAAAATTGACTATGCTGGTTTCTTTTCTTACCATGTTGAGAATTATAAATCCATAAATGATGGCATGCAATTCCCAATAAAAGCCTTTTAGCTCCACCGCTGTATATATTAAAATTATTTCTGTAAAATAAAGCAACAACTGAAACCACCAGCTAATAAAAACCGATTGTTGATTTTTAATATTGTTATTAATGATTGCAAATAAGGCACCTATTAATAAACAATCAAATTTTAATCCATAAATAATAAAAACGGCTATTTTTTGATATAGAGGCCGGGTACAGTATCCATGATCAAGCAGATACACAGCCCCACCGCATATTGCAAGATATATGAGCATAAAGCTTACAATAAAATAGACAATACCTCTGGTTTTAAACTTATTAACAACAAATGGCCAGCATAAATAAAAATATTCTTCTACACCAATAGACCATGATTGAGCACAATACACCACAGGGCCGATGAGATAGGCTTGTATATGCGGCAAAAACAGCAGATATAGTATAATGTTTAATATGAGTTGTGGGCGGGATGAAACAAAAGGCGGCCCAACCTGCAATTGATGAATAAATGGAGTTATGAAAAAGGCGATTAAAAATACAAGGAAATACACCGGCCATATTCTTAAAACCCGGCGCATCAAAAATTTTTTTACCGGTATCTTTTTCACTAGCTTTTGTTCAATAAACAGCAAAGATGTTATCAAAAAGCCGCTTAACACAAAAAAAACATCTACACCCAATTTACCAATCAGTTGCACCGCCTCATGGTGCCAGATATTAGGATAACCCTTTGTAGATTTAAGTTGTTCTGTATGATGGATTACAACTATCAATGCAGTAAGGCCTCGTAAAAAATTAAGATTAGGGTAGTGTACCTTCTCCATACTAATCTGTCAGGCTAAAAACTGACCTATCTGTTGTTCTGTAAATTTTATTATATGTTGCCGATGCTCATAAAATTGTTTATACCACTGTATGGTATTTTCTACTGCCTCTAAAGCATTATATTGAGGCAACCAGCTTAATTGCCCGGCGGCTCTATTAATATCTAATTTAAGCAACCCTGCCTCATGCGGCTGATTGGGACTTTGATTAATAAAATACTCACCGCTTCCCCAAGCCTGGATAGCCATTTCAACCATCTTGCTCACTGGCAACGCATCCGTTACCACGGGACCAAAGTTATAAGCCTGTGCAAACTGTTGGGGATGAGTATTTAATTTTGCGCCCAATAGCAGATAACCTCCCAGCGGTTCCATCACATGCTGCCATGGCCGCACCGCATCAGGGTTACGTATCTCAATACGTTCATTACCAATCAGCGCCCTGACAATATCGGGTATCAATCTGTCTTTAGACCAATCACCCCCGCCTATTACATTGCCTGCCCGCCCTACCGCAATGGCCTTTTGATGCTGCTGATAGGTATTGATATTGAAAAATGAGTTACGATACGAATCTATAACCAACTCTGCACAGGCTTTGCTGGCGCTGTAAGGGTCATATCCGCCTAAACGATCCTCTTCATGATAGGGTCGCTCCCATTCGTAATTATGATACACTTTATCTGTTGTGATGAGTACACAGTCACAACGCTTGTTGAGTTGTGCCACCGCGTCCAGCAGATTAGCGGTACCTATGGCATTAACCTCAAAAGTTTCGGCAGGTTTTTGGTAGGACAAGCGCACCAAAGGTTGTGCCGCCAGATGAAAAATAAAATCAGGCTGAAAATTTAAAACCGCGGCTTTCAGGCCTGCACTATCGCGCAGATCGGCAATTACAGAATGACATAAACTATCGCCTTGCAATACTTCATATAAGTTGGGTTGTTGTAGCGGTTCAAGCGCATATCCCATTATTTCCGCTCCCAACATGTGCAATATTTTCAGGAGCCAAGCGCCTTTAAAACCTGTGTGCCCCGTAAGAAAAACCTTTTTGCCGGCGTATACGCGTTTTAGTTCATTAATCATTATTACCAGATTTTCCAGGGTGCACGGCCATTATCCCACATTGCATTCAAATCATACTTATCTTTCAGAGTATCCATAGGCTGCCAAAAACCATGATGCCTGTAAGCACTCATCCTGCCGGTTTGTGCAATCTTTTCTAATGGCTCCCGCTCCCAGATGGTGGCATCTCCATGATTAATAAAATCAAAAACCTGTGGCTCGCAAACAAAAAATCCGCCGTTAATCCATGAGCCGTCACCCTTGGGTTTTTCTATAAATGAGTTTACTTTATCGCCAGGTCCCATGTTCAACGCACCAAATTTACCCGAGGGCTGTATGGCCGTAACCGTAAGCAGATTATTATTTTGCTGATGATACTCCATCAACTGACTGACATTGATATCTGCCACGCCATCACCATAAGTAAGCATAAAAGGCTCATTGCCAATATGGGGTTGTATGCGCTTAATACGGCCACCGGTCATAGAGTCATTACCTGTATCAACCAGGGTAATCCTCCATGGCTCGGCTTGTGAATCGTGCACCTCTACTGAATTATTTTTTAAGTCGATGGTTACATCAGACTTGTGGAGGAAATAATTGGAGAAAAACTCCTTGATGATGTACCCTTTGTAACCGAGACAAATCACAAAATCATTAAAGCCGTAGGCCGAATAGATTTTCATGATATGCCACAAAATGGGCATACCTCCAATTTCAACCATCGGTTTGGGTTTGATCCCGGTTTCTTCAGATAGCCTGGTGCCAAGGCCACCGGCAAGCAGTACAACTTTCATTTAGTAGATTTTTGACAAAACATATCACTTCCCCGGCTGGCCGGTTATTATAATTATGGCTGATGACAATCAGCCATTTTTTCATAAATACCTGATGATGTTTTTGTTATCTATAAAAAAGACTCAAAAACAACCAACTCTATGTCTCCCTGCGCCTTACAAATGTAATGACCGATTGTTAATATGAAGAACACGACTTATACAATTGTCTGTTTTTTATAAAAAATCAGTGCAAGACGGTATTATTGCCGCCAATGAATTAAAATGCCGAAATTTGCAGCTGTTAAATATAGTTTCTCATGATCAACTACTTTGAATTTTACGATATACCTGAATCATTTAACCCCGACGAAGCACTCCTGAAAAAAAAATTCTATGCGCTGAGCAAACAATATCATCCTGACTTTTATGCTACCGAAAGCGACGAACGCCAGCAGGAAATTCTGGAACTTTCTACCATCAACAACAAGGCTTACCATACCCTTAACGATCCAAATAAGCGACTGGAATACATTTTACGTGCCCACGGACTGGTAAATGAGGGCGCAAAACCACAATTGCCCGCAGATTTTTTAATGGAAATGATGGACATTAATGAGCGACTGATGGAAGTGGATGATGCCGAAACGCTGGCCAGCATAAGTGCTGAGGCTCTGGCTGTTGAAGACGACCTAAGCAAGCAATTAGCCGTACTTACCCACAACTTTGACCAGCTAGATGACGACACCGCACGAGAGGATCGGCTAAATAAAATTGCAGAAATTTACTATAGACAAAAATATTTGTTGCGGATTAAAGAGAGTTTAGATACATTTGCAGCCCGGTTCTGAAAGGAACACTACCGAACCAGTTGCCCAGATGGCGGAATCGGTAGACGCGTTGGTCTCAAACACCAATGGCTGCAAGGCCGTGCCGGTTCGACCCCGGCTCTGGGTACTGAAGGAAACAACCACATGTGGTTGTTTTCTTTTTTTATGGCCATAAAAATCTCAGCATAGGTGATTTTGAACCATATAACCACAAAAAAACTGTAAATCAATTAATTAAAACCAATACTACAGTCAGGTTTAATAGCCAATCGGTCTTTCTACACGGGCAGTGTTACGTTTTGTGCCTTGCTGATATATGGCATTGCTGCAGCAAAAACACAAAGTATCCTTATAAGGAATTGTATTCTCATTGTTTTTCTTTCAAATGAGCAGGTAAGAGGTTACCGGCTGTTACAATGTTGCTACTGTTATTTGCTCCCACAAAAGCCCCGGCGTTACCCGCAGCCTTATTGTTACTGATATTGGCGCCGTTTACATTGTTCAGGCTGATAATGGCCTGGCTGCCATTGGTTGAAGGTATATTACAAGCACTGATGCTGAGATTCTTACCATCTTCAAAAATTATTGCGGGGCGCATATCATTATTTTTAAGACTAAAGTTGACATTCTTCAACGTTACTCCCTCTACATGCCGCGCCCACAAGCCATATGCCGGTATAGTTGGGCCGAAAGTTTTTACTTCCGGGTATTTATCAATGGCCTCAGGTACGGTAACAGCTGCATCTGGCAACGTACCGCCACCCGCCAGCTGGATCTCAATATCCTGAAGTACAAGCCCCTTTACAGGATGCCCAGGCACACCGGTGATCAATACCCCTGACGGCGGTTTTAATTGGGCGGTATCTGCCGCCTGTGCCTTTATGTTACGAATAATCACATCTTGCAGCATTCCGGTCGGTTGCTGCGTATCCTTTTCTTTGCGGAAAACACTTAGACGCGAGCCTAAACGGATCAAAATTGGTGTCTTTACGTTCACCATCGTAATATCCGATATCGTTATCCGCTGCAAGTGCGCACCATCTACAGAAAGAAGTTTGATGCCCCCGTTATTGGTATCATAGATATAACAATTACTGATGCTGATATCCTGAAATGCAGCCATAGATTCGGTCCCCATTTTGATGGCGCCTTGTCCGCTTTTTAATTTCAAGTTGCTAACCGTAATGTTGCTGCAGGGCATTTTACTGGATGTGGTTTTGAAACACAGCGCATCATCGCCGCTTTCCACATCGCAGTTTTTGATGATTACCCGTTGGCACCCATCAACATCAATCCCATCGTTATGCGCCACCCCCCGGCTTTGGATCTTGATATCATGAATGCTCACATCCCGGCACTGGAAATAGTGCGATGTCCAGGCAGCGGCATATTTTAAAGTTACACCGCTTACCTGCACCTGCTCGCAACGTACCAGGCGCAATAAAAACGGTCGTCGCCCCCAGCGCTGGCCTTCCGGACGGGTATCTGTGAGTATTTGCCGCTCTTTCAGCTCTGATCCACGGCCGTCAATCACCCCCTCGCCTTCTATACCAATGTTTTTAACATCCACGCCAACCACTAATGCCCACCCCACATGAATACCCAAACCTTCTGTAAACGGATCAAGATTCTGGTAATCATTCACATCCGTACTACCCAACAATACTGCGCCCTTCTGCAAACTCAGCGTCACGTTATTTTTCAGAGCGATGGTACCCGACAGGAATTGCCCACCCGGAAAAATGACCTTACCACCACCCGTCGCCGCGCAATGATCAATGGCCTTCTGTATAGCTGCCGAGTTGAGCGTCTTGCCATCGCCAACGGCACCGAATTTTACAATATCAGTGTCATTTGCCCGACACAATGCCGGACAAAGCAGCACGCCCAGCAGGCACAGGGCCAGCCAGGCGCGCTTTTCGTTACTTCTTTGCATTTTTATCACTCTTTTCAAAACGCAACATCTCGCTACCGGCCAGCAGGAACGGACCGAGACCATGGGTATCATTCAACTCCTTCGGACGGGTGTAATAAAACGCAATAGCCTCATCCATATTAGTGCCAATGCACACGTCCTGCAGTTCGCCATCAGCGGTTAGTTTGGCGGCTAAGCCTTTCCAGCCTTCGCGGGCAATAGATATGTATTTGGCAGGTATCCAACCTTCGTTAACGGCACGGGCCACCGCGTAAGTATACATTGCTGTCACTGATGATTCTAAATATGAATCTGGTTTATCCAGCAATTGGTGCCACAAACCGGTTTGATCCTGATAACGGGCAAAACCTACAATCTGGCGCAGCAGTAGTTTAATCAGCTCCGCACGTTTAGGGTGATTGGCAGGCAGGTTGGCCAATAGCTCTGTTTGTGCAACGGCCAACCAACCATTAGCGCGGCCCCAATGCCCTACCCCATTCATATCTACATCGGTATAGTAATTATGCCAGAAAAGGCCGCTCGGTGCATCATATAGGTAATGATTAAAATTTTCTACCTGCTTAATGGCATCATCAAAATATTTTTTATCGCCGGTAAGCTTACCCATACGTGCCAGGAATGGTACGCTCATATACAAATCATCAGCCCATAAGGTGTTGGTGCGTGGCTGCGGGCGGCAAAGCGTACCATCAGCCAAACGCAATTGCTTAGTAAGAATATAGTTTGCTGCACGATCAAGATAGGCGCGATAATCTGCACGATTATCAAAAGCATAAACATCCATTAACCCGGCCGACATGGCGCCGCAGGCATCCAGGTTACCCATACTGTACACCGCACCATATTCTACCTTGGGTGTTTTGGCTTTGTACAGGGTCTCAAAATATGGCAGGTTATCAAAAATAAAGGCATAGTTGTGCCTGCTGTAATCAGAATACTTTTTATCGCCCAAAACCTGTGCTGCACGCATCATGCCGGTGGCCAGCACCCCGTTGGGGTACATCCATTTATTATAGCGACTATCAGCCTTAACATCGGGCGATGACGCCAGACCTTTGGTAGTGGCCACCGTTTCTTTAGTAGTGGTGTTAACAAATTTAAATGTTGTACCGGCCACAACATGATCGGCAAGGCGGCGCACCATCTCCTCAGTATTAGTAGCGGGCGATTGCGCAAATACTGTTACAGAGCAGGCCATGAGCAGTAAAGAGAATATTTTTTTCATTATTGAATATTTTAAAATGACTTGATCGTTATCGTTCAAAAAGACTTACTATTTTTTGTTTGCCGCACGTGCGGTCTTTACCTGAGCCACGGTAACAGGCGCTGCCTTATTGCCAAAATTGCGGCGAACATAGGTGAGCACATCAGCAATTTGCTGATCGGTCAGAAAGTTATGTGGCGGCATGTTGTTGGAGTACGACTCGCCATCTATATCCACATTTTGCATAAAGCCGTTCAATACCACTTTGATGAGCTTGCGGCTATCGCCCAGTACGTAGGTTGTTTTGATCAGCGGCGGATTCATGTTGGGTACCCCACCCCCGTCAGCCTGGTGGCAGGAAAGACAGTATTGCGTGTACACTTGTTGCCCGCGTGCTATAGAAGCTGCTGGCGATGGAGCTGTTTTAGTTTTTTTTTGCGCCATAACAAATAAGGGCGCCATTAATAAAAGCAGGACAAATATTCTTTTCATTGATGTGGTTATTTTTTTGTGTAGATGATGCGATAGATGGTGCCTTTAACATCGTCGGTTACATAAAGCGAGCCATCGGCACCCATGGCCAGTCCAACTGGGCGATGCTGTGCATTGCGGCCGCCTTTGGCCGTATTTTCTGCCGAGCCTGAAAAATTATCGGCAAATATTTCCCAATCGCCGTAAGGCTTACCGTCTTTAAACGGCTGGAACACTACGCAATAACCCTTTTGTGGCTCAGGTGCGCGATTCCAGGAACCATGAAAGGCAATGAATGCTCCATTGCGGTATTTTTCCGGAAACATTTTACCGGTGTAGAACAGCAGGCCATTAGGCGCCATGTGGCCGGGAAAAGCAACAGCCGGATCGATGTATTTGGCATCGGCTTCTTTTTTGCCATCGCCACCATACTCCGGAGCCTGGATCTTTTTATGCTGCAACTGATCATAATACATGAAAGGGAAACCCGCGTTATCGCCTTTCTTTAATGCGTACATACACTCTGCGGGTAATTCTGCCGAGCGTTTCACGTCATACAATTCAGGCCATGAGCTATTCAGGTTATCCCGGCCGTGCTGCATCACAAAAAGCTGATTATCTTGCTGGTTCCAATCCAACCCCACTACGTTACGCAAACCGGTGGCATAGCACACACCATCCTTGTAAGTTTGATTTTGCTTATCGGCCCTGAACTGCCAGATTCCGCCCGCCGAATCCAGCAACGGGCAACCAGGGATGCCGGGCGAATGCAGCCCACGATCTTCCACCTGGCAGGCGCTGAGTGGCGAGCCGATGTTGACGTAGATATTGCCATCGTTATCCAGCACCAGCGATTTGGTTTCGTGCTGCCGGCCGGCTTTCAGGCCGGTAACCAGCCGCTCTGGCCGTAAGGTATCCATCACCTTATTTTGTGCATCCAGCTTGTAGCGAAAGATTTCGGTGTTTGATGATGCATACAGATAACCATCTTTAATATAGATTCCGGTACCGCCATAATTGCCAAAGCCGCTGGTTACTGTTGCTTTGCCGTTGGCACCTTCATGCAATACCATAATGCCCTTGCCATTTTTGGGTTTGGCCAGTTTTACATAGACCTCTCCCTGAGGTGTTACGCTAATGTGCCGGGCTTTGGCATCCAGCGTAGCCACTTTTAGAGCACCGAAACCTTCTGGGAGTTTTAACCCTGCATCGTCCGCATCTGGTACAGGGTCTGTTGCAGATGGCAAACCGTTAAAGGCCAGGATACCCACTATCAGCATCACCGGTAAAACGTAGCGAATAAATGGCTTGATCATTATTGTATTTCCTTTCTGGTTACGCCGGCCAGCTTGGTATTAGCAATATTGACACTATTGAAGATATTGAGGCCTTTTACATTGTTAAGTACGAACGTTGGCACGCCACTAGCCTTCTGCGCGCGGATGCGTTGAAAATCGGCACCGTTAACGTTGTCCAGAATAAATGGTGGGCGTTGGTCTTCGGTAAGATAGCTTACCTGTACATCATTCATTTTCAGATCGGTTACATTGCGGATAAAGAACCCGTAGGATGGCATTACGCCAAATTGATACGGCTCCGGGTAACCTTTTTCCAGGGCAGGTACTTCGCGCTTGGCCTGTTCTGCCGTGCCGCCGCCTTTGTAGTAGATGCGGATATTATTCAGCGTTAAATCATTAATATCATTTCCGGGCACACCGCTGATAATAGCACCGTGACGGGAATCAGCATTATAAACCACCACGTTGCTGATGATAACGCGGGTACATGTACCTACTTTCATATCGGCCGGTGCGCGCATACGGGCACCCAGGCGCACAAAAATCGGCGCATTAACAATATCGCGCATGGTGATGTTGTTAATGGTTACATCCTCCAGCAGCGCACCATCAACCGTTTCCAGGGCCAGGCCACGGCAATAAGTAAACACGCAATTAGAAATAGTAATGTTGCGGAACCCGCCGTTAGACTCTGTACCAAATTTGATCCTGCCGGTTGGGTTACCGTCTGAATATTTCTTTTCATTACGCTTAAAGGTGCCATCCAGAAAACTGCCCTCGTCAAAACCGCTTACCTGGCAATTGGTGATGGTCACGTTTTCAGTTGGGCGGGCATAGCCAAGACCGTAGCTGCTTTTTAGGCATATGCCATCATCATAAGGTGAATTAACGCTGCAATCGGAAATGCGTACGTTCTGGCAACAGTCTATATCCATACCATCGCGGTTGGTATCCATTTTCACGTTGTTTACGGTGAAATTATCTATGCCCGTAGCCAGGATGCCGAACCAGCCGCCATGCAGAATAGAAATGTCTTTAATGATTACATTATGGCAATTGCGCAAGCTAATGGATTTGTTAGGGCGTTTATCGTCATCCCCTTTATTGCTGCGGGTTAGATCTTTACCCCAAATGGTGCCTTGGCCGGTAATAGAGATATCATGCAGGTTTTCGCCCCATATCAAACTATTATGCCAATGGCGATGACCATAATCCTGGTAAGGGTTATCGGTAGATTGTTTTTCGGGCTCGTCATAACCGGCTTCGGGAGTTGGTGGTGCGGCAATAATAGTAGCGCCTTGCTCCAGGTTTAACGAAATATTGTTTTTAAGGCGAATGGAACCAGTCAAATAATTGCCTGCCGGAAAATTAACGGTGCCTCCTCCGTGGGCTGCGGCCTCGTCTATAGCCTGGTTAATGGCTTTAGTATCGATGCTTTTACCATCACCTTTAGCACCGTAGGCGGTAACATTATAGCCCGCGCTGCCTTTGCTTTGCCCCAGCGCTGCGAAGGCGGCCAGGTTAAGCGTTAATAAAAATGTTTTCAGATAGTGCTTTGTGTTCATTAAAATGAGCTTTACAGATATTACTAGGGTTATATTAAACTGGTTTATTAAGCCTGCAGCGGCCCCGGCTGGCCCGGGGCGCTGTGCTACAAACTACCCGGTAACCACTCCGGGAATTGAGAGAATCTTTAAACATTAGTTCCAGTTAGGAAAATAGCGGCTGTTGTCATACTTCGGCCCGGTAATGGTACCATCAATTTGCGTTTGCGGGATGGGCCTCAACACATGGAAATTCTTAATGTTGGGGCCTGCATCTGTGTTGTGCTTTTTTACACGGGCTAACAGTGTGCCGGTACGCATCAAATCCTGCCAGCGGCAAAGCTCACCGCACATTTCGCGGGCGCGTTCATCCAGAATAAAATCGAGGTTTACATCAGCTGCTGTGATATCCATAGCCGCCACGTTGCCCGATGGATAGGCCGCCCGCTCACGGATAGCATTGATGAACGGAACGGCTTCATTCGGCCTGCCATCTTGCAGTAATGCCTCGGCCGCAATCAAATAAGTTTCTGCCAGACGGTAAATGATGATGGGTCTTACAGACGGCGCATTTAAGTCGGTACGCTTATCATCATAATACTTCAACATGGTTGGATACAGTGTGTTTACGTATTTGCTTGGCGGAACAACCTGGTAACGGTATTTAGCAATTTGCGCTGCTGTTAGTTCAATACCTGGCATATAAATGGCAGTATCGCCCACTTTAAATTTGGGTTGCTTGTTGGCATCCAGGGGCAGATTAGCCGGATTATTGGCTATCCAAACGGATTGAAAGGTTTTAAAATAACGGGTATCATTGGTTTTGTCCTTAAAAGCGGTGTCGGTAAGCCAGCGGGTAGGCATTACACGAGCATACGGGCGACCGTAGTAAATATCGCGCTGCATGCCCGGTTGTGCCTCGTAGCGAGGTACAAACAGGTGTACGTACAGGTTATCAGGCCCGCTGTTGTTCTGTGTAGGCGAGCCATTATAAGCCGAGCTAGTGGTATGCTGCACCGTCCACAGCACTTCGGTATTGGCTTCATTGCCTTCGGCATATACTTTGCCAAAATCCTGCAACAGTTTTACACCGTTGGCTGGCGCAACGGTATTAATAACGCTGGCTGCGGTACTGGCCGCGTTTTTAAAATCGTCGGACTGCTTAACGCTTGAATAGCCGCGGGTTAGGTAAACCTTGGCCAAAACGTGCATAGCTGCAATTTTGGTGGCCTTTCCGGCCAGCACATTCGCGGTTTGCGGACTGGCCGGTAAACCTGCAATTGCATCATTCAGATCCTGGATGATGAGATCATAGGCATCAGCCAGTTTATCGCGAGTGGCCGAAAGGGTTGGCGCGCTCTGGAAATGTTTGTTTACGGTTACATCGGCCCAGTTCTGCACCAGAATAAAATAGTAGTTGGCGCGCAAAAATTTGGCCTCAGCTGTCATCTCCGCCTTAGTTGCGGCATCCATACCTGTTAGCGCAGGCAGGTAATCAATCAAACCGTTACAGGTATTTATAAAAGTGTAACAGTTTTTCCAGATACCGGCCACCGTACCGTCCGACGTATTGAAACCGCTGCTATAACGTACCAGTGAGCCGGTGCCATCTACCCCGGCCTGAAATTCGTCTGTGCCTCCTACCGACATTTCAAAGTAAGTATCCGGGCCATAAATGGTGCGAAAACCGGCATAAGCCGCATCCAGACCAGCCTGAATGCCCTGCTGGGTGGTAAAGAAACCCGGAGTTAGGTTAGATATAGGATGCTCTTCTAATTTTTTATTACAGCTGGTCCAAACAACGGCCAGCAGCACACAGACAATGATGGTATAGCTATTTATCTTTTTCATATCTACGTTGTCTTTTTTAGAGTGTTAAATTCAAACCGAACAAAAAGGAATACTTGGCGGGTGTATCTTCAGCCAGCTTTCCTGACGATTCTGGGTCGATACCATTAAAGTTGTTCACGTAAGGCGAGAAAAGGATAAACGGATTCTGCACTGTAGCATAAACCTTTAAGCTATGACCGCCAATGCCGGTAAGCCACTTTTTAGGCACATTGTAACCCAGACTGATACTTCTGATTTTTAAATAAGTGCCACTGAAATAACTGAGCAACGAAGAGTAAGGCGTATTGGTAAAAGCGTTAGTAGGCTTAGGCCAGTAATTCTGATGATTGTAAGGCGTCCAGTAATCAATAGCCAGGTTATTATAGTTGCCTTGTAAAGTATTCAGGAAACTCCCGCTCTGGTAAATGGCTGAGGTTAACGTTCCGCCTACGCGATAAGCCGCTACTACGGTTAAATCAAAGCCTTTGTAACCGAATCTGTTGGTAATGCCACCAGAAAACAATGGTTGCTCTGAGCCAACAATCATCCTGTCGTTAGCATCAAGCTTGCCATCACCGTTTAGATCGGCCACACGGATGGTACCAATAACCGACTGACCACCGGTAAGCGTCAGGCCATATTTTTTGGCCAACGCGGTATCTGCCGGTGTGTTTTGCCAAATACCCATCTTTTTATAATCATAAATAGCGCTGATGGGGCTGCCCACAAACAAGTTATTATTGATATCTACAGTTGTGCCATTGGCCAGGGCAGTTAACTTGCCACGGTTAAAGTTGATATTGAGGTTAGTGCTCCAGCTAAAACCCTGATTATTGCCCGGGGTGATGTTGTTTGAGTTGATATTAATCTCCAAACCAACGTTTTCAGACCGGCCTACGTTAGTGAGCACTGTATTAGGGATACCTGATGTTGGTGGTAATGATTCGGGCAGCAGCAGGTTACGGGTGTACTCATGATAAGCATCAATGCTACCGGTGATACGATCGCGCAGGATGCCGAAATCCACACCTACGTTAAGCGTGCGGGTATACTCCCAGTCGAGCCCGTTGTTGGGCACATTAGAAGGGTAAGCGCCGATGGTGTTTTTACCGCCGTAGTTATAAGTAACGGTTGATAAGCCGCCCTGAGTTTGGTATGGATCGATAGCGGCATTACCCACATCGCCAAAGCTGAAGCGAAGTTTCAGGTTTGAAAGAATGTTGTTATTCTTCATAAACTCTTCCTGCATCACGTTCCAGGCAAAAGCGGCGGACGGGAAGAAATGATAGTTACGGCCAGGTGTAAGTTTAGATGAACCATCTGAGCGGGCAGTCAGCGTTAACAGGTATTTATCTTTGTAACCGTAGTTTAATCTGCCCATATAGGAGATCAGATCATATTTGGCATAAGAACCTGTACCGGTAAGGTTTGAGCCTACCGCCGGATTGAAATACTGCACCCCGTCTGACAACAGGTTATTATAACTGAACGACGTAGACTGGTTCTGGTTCTCCTGCAAGCTATACAAACCGGTAAAGTTGATATGATGGTCGCGCGCAAAAGTGTGCTCGTAATTCAGGATATTTTCCAACGTGTAGTTATACAGGTAAGAGTTTTTGTTATTGGCAGTAGATTGCGAGCCCTGGTTGTTATAAGTGGCTGCCGCATAAAAGTTACCATAAGTTTCGGTACGCACCTCGGCGCCGCCGTTAAAACGATAGGTTAAACCTGGCGCTAATTTCGCCTCCAGGTAAGCAGAGTTGAACGAGCCCAAACGTTTACGCGTTTCTACCGATGCACCGGGAACGAAGTTGGCCAGCGGGTTCCACACCTGTTTGGCACTACCGTCTACATAGCCTACCAAGACGCCGGTTACATCGTCATAAGGCGTCGCCAGCGGACTGGCACGCAATGCCTGCCCCAGCGGATTAGCATTCTCACCGTTGATGTAAGACAGGTTATTTAACGAACTCAGACCTATTTTGATGTATTTACCCAGCTTTTGATCTACGCTAAGTTTTAATGAATAGCGGGCAAATGACTGACCGGGGTAAATACCGGTTTCATCATAATAACCGGCGGCAATATCATACTGCGTTTTATCTGTACCGCCAGATACGCCTAACTGATGATCAGTCTGAAAACCATTTTTATAGATCAGATCCTGCCAATTGGTGCTGCGGCCCATTTTTAATGACGCTTGCTCCTGCGCACCGAAAGCACCTTCGGTAATAATGCGTGGATCATCCGGACTGGTGTAGAGCGGCTTCGCTGCTGCTGCGTTATAGAATGCCCATTTTTTTAACTGGGTGTATTGCTCGGCATTCATAACATTGTATTGACGCAAAACTTTGGAAAAACCGGCATAACCGCTGTAGGTAACCACCGGATCGCCGGATTTGCCGCGTTTGGTGGTTACCAGTACCACCCCGTTGGCGCCCCTTGAACCGTAAATGGCAGTTGACGAAGCATCTTTCAATACCTCTACGGAGTTAATGTCATCAACGTTGATATCCTGAAGGCTACCGGTAAAAGGGATTCCGTCAACCACCACCAGCGGATCATTAGAAGCTTGCTTGGAACGGGTACCACGGATAGTTATAGATGGCACAGCTCCGGGGTGACTGTTACCCCCGCTTTTCTGGATGTCTACACCGGCAGCCTGCCCCTGCAGAGCCTGAACCAGGTTTGCGCTGGGCACATCCTTCAAAGCCTGTGATGAAACCGAAGCGATAGAACCGGTAATGTCAGATCTTTTCTGCGTACCGTAACCTACCACCACAATCTCATTCAGCGATTTTAGCTCTTGTGAAAGTGTGATCCTAATAGTGGTTTGCCCGTTTAGTTTGATGCTTTGCGGAGTATAACCTACAGAGGAGATGACCAACGTGGCGTTAGGGTCAACATCCGTTAGGGTGAAGTTGCCATTTATATCCGTCGCTGTTACTTTTTTGGTCCCGGCCACGGTAACAGTGGCGCCAGGTATTGGTCCGGCGGCATCGATTACTGTGCCTTTTATGCTGATATTAGCGACAACCACGCTACTGTTTTCTGCCGGTGAAGGCGTTGTGGTTGCAGGTGCTGTCGCCTTATCCTTATTGGTAAAGATGACGATGTTGTTGTTGATCTCTTTATACGTAAGCTTCGTTCCGGCAAGTATATCGGCCAGTATATCGCCAATTGCCGCGTTTTTATAATGGCGGGCGGTAGTGCTGCAGCCTTGCAATTCGGCGGAATTGTAGGCAAATTTTACCTGCGATAGTTTCTCTATCTTTTCCAGCGAGGCTTGCAGTTTCTCTTTCTCTATCTTGATACTGATATGCGACGCAGCAAGCTGACTATGAGCAGTCTTAGCAAAAAGCAACCCGGTAAAAGTGAACGAGATAACGATTACTATGATTGATGACCTCATAAAAAAAACGAATGATCGAGTTGGTTTTTTTATCATATTTGTTAGGTTTAATTGATCGGTAATATGCCGGTAGTTGGTTTAGCTTGAGACCCTTCCAATTACCAGCATGGTCATTTAACTAATACCCGTGCAACGGCCCGGGTATTTTTTTTTTCAGGGTATGATTAGTGCAATACCACCTCCTTTCCTTTTATGCTATAATTGAGCCGGTAGATGGCTTTGATAATTTCGAGCACCTGCGTCATATCATCGGCAGATGAAAAGTGAATGGTAACCACCACATCCTTCATTTGCCGACGGTTGTAATTGAGCCTGACGTTGTAACTATTTTCAATGTTCAGCACCAGGTCTTCAAAAGGCACATCATATAAGTTTACCTCGCGGTTGCGCCAGGCGGCTACCTTGGCAGCGTTTACCGTTCTGGTGTCGTATTTTTTTTGCTGCTGGTGATAGATCAGTTCTTTATTGGGTTGCAGCAGGCCGAAGCTTTTGGTCTTATCGCCAACCGCTACCAAACCGGTTACCACGGTAACCCGCACATCATTCAACTTTTTATAGTACTTAATGTTAAAGCTGGTACCCAATACCTGGGTATGCAGGTTGCCATAGTGTACTATGAAAGGATGCTGCTCATCATGCTTAATCTGGAAAAAAGCCTCACCGTTAAGCAGTTGTACTTCTCTTTGCTTTGAAAATTTAGACGGATAGCTGATGGTCGATCCCGAGTTAAGCCACACGGTTGAGCCATCTGGCAAACTAATGGTAGCCATATGCCCGTTTTGCGCAGAAGCCGTTAGCACTTTGCCTGAACTATATAAACTATTGATGAAGAACCAAGCCCCAACACATATCAGTAACACCGAAGCCGCTACAGCATACCTGATTTTTGCGGCAGAGAAAAACCTGGGGCGATAACCTATCTGCTCATGAATATTGTTGAGCATTTCCAGCTCAATAGCCTCCATAGCTTGCTCATTGTGCAGATGTGCATCACTATCCAGATCATAGCGTTTCGGCCCGGTTCTTCTAAACATATTAATAAAGACTGTAGCGGTTTATATGTGCTTATACACCGCTACCCCGCACAGGTACTAGCCGGGAAGCAAAAAATTTTATACCGGATTGCCACTCGGGCTGTGATGCCAAAATGCTTTAATACTTGGCCAAATGCCTTTCCAAATCGCTTTTTAAAAATTGGTCAATTGCAGAAACCAATTATATCAACCCAAATCTGCCTGGGGTTGACAAATGCTTATTAGACGAAGACATGCAGACCGAACAGGATTTGATCGCAAAAATTAAAAGTGGCGACATTAAAGCCTTTGATGAATTTTACCGCAGAAACTGGAGATTGCTCTATCACATGGCCTACCAGGCCACCCGGTCATCCGCAGATGCCAAAGACCTGGTGCAAACCGTATTTATTAATTTCTGGGGCATCAGAGAAACATTGAGCGTGGAGCGCTATCATGCCTCCTACCTCACAATCGCTATAAAAAATGCTATTGCCAACTTCTTTAAAAAAGATGCATCCAGAAGAAAAACATTGGAACAGGTACTTACCGAGATCGGTAAAAAACCAACACCGGAAAACCCGGTTGAAGACCGCCTGATTGCCAAGCAAACCGCTATAACTCTTGACCAGCATATTCATTTGCTACCTGAAAAAATGCAGCAGGTATTTATTTTATCGCGCCAGCAGTACCTCTCTGTAAATGAGATCTCAGCGCTCTTAAATATTAGTCCGCAAACGGTTAAAAATCAGCTTACCAACGCACTCAAAATCTTACGGACTAAAATGGAGGCAGCTTAGCTTTTCAACAATTTCAATCAAAAAAAATCCCCGGAGTAATTACTCCGGGGATTTTTTTTGATGCTGATATTAATAGATCGCCCTATCATTAAAAAAAGACGTCATTGCTTCGTTCTTAGCAATGACGTCTTAATTATATAGCTCCGTTACTTAGTTTGGTAAAACAATACACGGTCTATTACATGTATCATGCCATTTGTTGGTTGTATGTTACTGGTTCTCACGCTCACGTAACCTACCGAGTTTGAAAAATCATTCAATCGCAGGGTAAAGTTCTGATCGTCATTTACCCTTAGTGCCATAAGTGAATTAGGGTTAAGCGGATCTGTGTTAAGTGGCTCTAACGTGGTAGCCATTACATTTGTTGGCGTAAGATTGTTAAAAGAATAGGCTCCCTGCACAATAAGATAAAGCAGGTAATTCTTCACCTGGTCTTTGGGGTAATCACTCCACTTGGTGGCCGGCTTTCCGTTTACCAGGTATTTACCAAAGTAGCAGTCGGCAGTAACGGTAGTTACTTTGTTTACTACGGTGGTACGGTAAATAGCATCGTTATGCAGCAATATAAAAGTGCTGTTGGTTTTGATGTATACGTTGGTATCAATACCAGAATACTCTATGGCCTGCCGCATCAGCTTAAAGATGGTGTCTTTCTTAGCAAAATTGTAACTGCGGTCTTTTATATACTGCCAGGTAGTTTCATCAATCCGCGGATCGAGCACGTAGGGATGATAATCGGCGCTTTCCTGCAATTTCAGGCCGGCAATATTACAGCTAGCCAGACCGCTCAGCAGCATTACAACAATTAAATATTTTATAGTTTTCATTTGTCTTAAAATTTAAAATGAATCAATAAGGAGCGTTTTGCGAGATCATTGGATTGGCGTTCAGCACGTTCTGATTGATTGGCCAGAACACCTTACGCGCATCTCCGAAACCGGTTTGCGGAATATTGCGTATCAGCTGCCTGCTTTTAATTACCGGGTCCATAGTGCTGATGATGATACCGTTTCTCTGTAAGTCAAACCAGCGTTTGGCTTCGCAGAAAAACTCCAATTGTCTTTCACGTAAAATACCATTGCTGTTTATCGGGTTGCCAAAGAGCATATCGTCTGCAGTGGCAAAATCTGTGCTTTTGTAAGCAGGTAAGCCGGCACGGGTTCTTACCATGTTGAGGTAAATCAGGGCGTTGGCCTGGTCGCCGGTGCGGTTCAGCGCCTCGGCACGCAGCAGGTAAATATCAGCCAAACGATACAGCGGAAACATCAAATTAGCTTGCGGCGAGTTTGGATAGATCTGGTTGCCGTTTTTATCAAGGTTTACCGCATAGTATTTCAAAATCTTATCGTGATTATTCACCTTGAAATCTATGGTTTGTGCGCCCCTGATATCTGCAGGCGTAGTAGTATAATAAGTCCACAATGCAGGGTCTATAGCAAAATCGCTATTGGTATCGCCAGCGCCTATCTCTTGGGCTGTTTTGTTACCGCCGTCAACTGTAAAATCCCAGTTCAGGCTCCAGATGTCTTCTTTGGTGTTATTTGGCGCAATGAAAATATTTTTCCAGTTGGCAGTAGTTTCCAGGCTGTAACGGTTCAGCTTAAGCAGATTATCACACCATAGCAAGGCATTGGTATAATCATGGTTATACATATAAACATCCATCAGCATGGCGGCAATACCACCTGAGTTGAGGTTCCAAACCACCGCGGCTGTATGGTCTGACAGGTCATACGCTTTTAAAAGATCAGGCAGAATGACATTTTTCACAATATCTGCCGCAGGCGTTACTGCTTTGTACGGATCAGTACTCAGATCTTCATAAGGCACCGTCCAAACCGGCACATTGCCCCACAGCCTGATAAGCCAGAAGTAGCAATAAGCGCGGATACCTAGTGCCTGTGCTTGCAAATCTTTAGCCAGCGCAGGGTCAATACCTTCAATAGTGGGTATATACTTGATAGCAAAATTAGCACGACCGATGGTAGCGTAGATCAGTGTCCAGTCGGCGCCGTTGGTGGTTGGCGTCAGCACATTGAGCGCAAGCGGCAAGCCATCATTATAAGTAGGATGATAGGTAAGATTATCGCTACGGCCATCGCCCCAATAGATAAACTGGCTGGAGAACATATCCTGAATGCCATCATAAATACCGGCCACACCGGCTACGGCATCATCAGATGTTTTCCAGAACTCACTGGCTGCCAGCTGGCTTTGTGGCGGCTGATTGAGCAGCTTTCTACAGCTAAACAGTGATACAGATAGCATTACAAGAATGCTGCAAAATATTTTTTTCATAATATCGTCTATTAAAAGTTCATATTAATACCAACACCAAACTCTCTGCGGCGCGGATAACGGCCATTGTCATTACCCGGAGTAAGTGCCGAGCTTGATGAAAACTCCGGATCAAACCATGAGTAGTTTGTCCACGTAAGCAGGTTGGCTCCGTATACATAAGCGCCCAGATTTTTCAGTTTAAACCTCGATGCCAATGCAGAAGGCAGGTTGTAGGTAAACTTGGCATAGCTAAGCCTGATAAAAGAGGTATTCTCTAAAAAACGTGTCTGCGTACCGGGGAAGTTGGCAGTCGAGTTTTTGCGGCCCATGTAAGGGATATCGGTAATATCACCCTGCTTTTTCCACGAATTATATGTAGTATAATTATCCGCTACGATGCCCGAAGTAGCCAGATTGTCCAGCGTTTGGCGAGCACTGTTATAGGCTTCGCCGCCCCAAATAGTGTTAAAGGTGAATGATAAAGTGAATTGTTTATAGCTGAAGGAGTTGATAATTGCGGCATAAAATGTTGGCTGCGCATTGCCTATTATCTGACGGTCGTTAGCATCAATCACGCTGTCCCTTTTTACGTTATCAAAAATCATATCGCCACCCAACAACAATGCGCCACCGGCATACATGTGGTGCACAGTACCGGTATAAGTTTTACCGTTAATGGTATAGCTGGTGGCGGTTTTACCATCGGCAGATACGCCAACCGGCGTAAGGCGGTTCCACTGGTCATCATAGGCGTTTGAAGCATCATACTGATACACGCCCAAACCTTTGTATCCATAAAAATCGCCAATCTTGCCTCCCTCCTGTACCAGGTAGGTAGCACCACCACTGGTAGCCAGGAAGGGCTGGTGATTATAAAGGCTCTTGATACTGTTACGCTCCACACTCAAACTGGCATTGATGTTCCATGAAAAATCCTTTTTCACTATCGGGCTGCCATTTAGCTGAACCTCTAAACCGTTGTTGCTGATATCGCCTACGTTAACATACACGTTGGTAAAGCCGGTTTCAACTGGGATGTTGCGCTGATAAAGTAGGTTTTTAGTGGTTTTCTGATAATAATCAACCGTTACGTTTAGTTTAGAGTTGAACAGTTGCAGATCCAGACCAAGATCTTTCTGGATGTTACTTTCCCATTTCAGCTGACTGTTGCCAAACTGGTTGCTCAACACCACGCCGTTAATAGCATTGTAGAATGAAGAGCCGAATGTGTAGATGAGCAAGTTAGAGTTAGCCGGGATACGGTCATTACCTACCTGGCCATAGCTAAACCTTAATTTACCGTCGTTCAGCACGTTTTTAGACCAGCCCATAAACTTTTCGTCAGAAAAACGCCAGGCTGCAGAAGCCCCATAGAAATCGCCATATTGGCGATCTTTACCAAATTTTGATGAACCATCTTTACGATAAACAGCGCTCAAAATGTAGCGGCTTTTATAATTATAGCCCAAGCGTGAGTAAAAAGATTCGCGGCTTGATGAACCGGCATCGGTACCGGTATTAACCAGATCTATCGTTCCGGCTACGTTGGAGGTATATAAACTCTCGTTGGCATAATCGCTACCCGCTATTTTAAAGCTGTTATTTTGCGATTTTTCTGCGCTTACACCGGCAACGCCAGTTATAGTGTGATTGCCAAACGTTTTGCTGTAGTTTAAAAAGCCCTGATAAGCCCAATTGGTATTAAGCGCAAAACTCTCTTTCCCTGCGTTAACCCTAACTGAGGCGCTGCTTAGCAACTTAGGATCAAAGAAAACGTTGTGCGGTACAGCCAGGTTGATATCGAAGTTATTGGTAAAACGGAGATCTTTGGTAATACTATAATCTAACTGATTGAATACATCGCCGTTGTAAGTATTGGTTTTATTAATCTCCAGTAAAGCAACCGTCAGCTGATTACGTCTGCCGCTGATATAACCCGTTAACGTACCATCCGGATAATACAACGCCAGGTTTGAGGGACGCTGAAACGCCTGATTAATGGTGTTACCCTCATTAATATTATTATTGGTATTGTAACCGAACGATAACCGGTTACTGTATTTAAATTTCGGCGATAGCTGATAATCCAGGTTAAAACGTGCTTGTATAGTTTTAGAGTAGCTGTTTACAATCAACCCCTGGTCATTGATGTATCTGAAGCTTGAGTAGAACAGAATGTCTTTTTGTCCGCCGCTCACGCCAAAGTCAATAATATCTTTTTTAGCTGTTTGGGTAATTACCGCCTGGTTATCGTTATCAGAATTGAAAACTACGTTGAGCGAATCATTGGTAGTAGTGGGCTTATCAGGACTGGCGCCGTTATACAGGTTTCGCTCTACACGCAGGTCTTTAGAGTTTGGCTGCTCCAGCTTGTGCGACATGGTACCAATAATGCGCGCATATTGCAGATTTACCATCGGCTTGCCTGCTTGCCCGCGTTTAGTGGTGATCAAGATAACGCCGTTAGCTGCCTGAGAACCATAGATAGCTGCTGAGGCCGCATCCTTTAATACCTCGATAGATTGAATATCGTTAGGATTTACATTGTCTGCACTTTGGCTTAAAATACCGTCTATTACATACAACGGAGAGTTACCCGCGGTAGAAAAAGTAGACCCGCCACGAATTTGTACGCTACCGGATGCGCCAGGCTCGCCAGAATCATTGACCACCAGCACACCCGCCGCCTGCGATTGCAAAGCGTCAATCAGGTTAATCGGATGCCGTTCTTCAATATCTTTCGCTGAAACAGTGGAAATGGAACCGGTAAGGTCGCGCTTGGCAACGGCCTGTCCGTAGCCGGTTACTACCACTTCATTCAGATCTGTAGTGGCATCTTTTAGTTTTACCGAAAGGGTTTTATTGGCGCCAACCGGCATTTCGGCCGTTACATAGCCAATAAATGAAAAAACCAGCACGGCATTCTGGTCTGGTACGCTAATAGAGAATTTACCATCTGGGCTGGTTAGCACACCTGCAGTTGTGCCCTTAAGCTTTACGCTTACCCCGGGCAGCGTCTCCCCTTTTTGGTCTGTTACAACGCCGGTTACAGTTATTGGTGCTGCAACTTTTGTTTTGTTGCCACTATTATTTAGCAACCTGTTGTGAGTGTAAGTTGAGTTAGTGTTTTTAAAAGATACTTTTTCTTTGGCCGATACCTGAAAAACAGATAGGACCAGCAGGATGGCAAGGTAATTTTTTGAAGGATTTTTTTTCAAAAAACATCTTATCCGCGCAGATACTGCACGACAAGTTTTTTTTTCCATAATTTGGTAATTGGTTACTTTAACTGTTTGGTTTTGAAAGACGTATAGTTAGAACCTTTTATAACGGGGGATGCGTCAACATCCTCCGTTTTTGGTTCAGGGTTAGATATAAAATTTCACCATAGGCGCGTGCTTTTAAGTTTTAAATAATTGGATATACTAAATTAGGTTGACAATAACAGCGTTAAATAAACCAGATTGACGTATTAATAAGTTTATTTTACACGGCATATGAGTGTATGTATCATTCCTCAAAAATGCCTTCTGAAGCTATTCTTACCCATTTACCCCGCCAGATGCTTAGCTCAATTACCATCTTATTAAACTATTTTGGCATACAAAGCCCCGGGGTAAGCTCAAATACGGGCGTCTGACACCTTAGTGTTTTGAAGTTTATTTGATTTGTTGTTTTGATATATTGGCAACAACCACATTAAATACTAACTTTGAAGTTATTGTAAACCAATTATTGCCTTGCATGCCCCAATGCATTGATATAGCGAACTTTAGAAATGGCGATGTAAATGCCTTTAAACTGATATTCGAAGAGTATTATCAGCGGCTATCTTATTTTACCCGCACTATAGTTGGTGATGAGGAGGCTGAGGACATTGTGCAGGAAACTTTTGTGAAGCTTTGGGAGCGAGCAGATACTTTTGATAACACTACTTCTATTAAGGCATTCTTATATCTAACCGCAAAAAACGCCTGCCTTAATGTTACCCGCCATAATAAGATCATCAAGCTGCACGAAACTCAGGCAACCGAAGTCAGCGAAGACAACCTGCTTTTCAATATCATCAGGCACGAGGTGATTGGCGAAATACGCGCCGCGGTTGATCAGCTACCCGAAGGTTACCGCAAAGTAATTTACCTAAGCTATTTTGAGGGCAAAACCAATCAGGAAACGGCCGAGATGCTCAACATCTCCATCAATACGGTTAAAACCCAAAAGCTGCGCGGCTTTAAAATTTTGCGCGAAGTGCTTAAACATTCTCCAGAAGGATTACTCATCCTATCGGCAATGTTTCACTCAGGCCTGTAGACTGGCCATTTTTACCTCAGAACATTTTTTAAAAAAAATTTAACATAGCTGTCACCCGGTTGGCGGGTACAGGTGTTTGTATCTCCAAATGAACCAAACAGAGCATCATATTTACATTGCCGGACTGATCAGTAAGCTGATGACAGGCAGCATTACTGCACCTGAGCAAGATAAGCTGGATAGCTGGGTGGCCGAAAGCGACCAAAATAAAGCGCTGTTTGAACAGTTGACTAACCCTGAGTATCTGCAGGCCGAAATTGATCAACCAACCCTGCAACAAAATGTTGCCTGGCAACAATTACAGGCAACACTTAATTTAGATACCCCGGTTAAACGCATCGGCTATAAAAAATGGCTGCGTGTTGCGGCTGCGGTTTTGGCTGCCGGTGTTGCGGCTTTGTTTGTTTATCATCCACATCAGCAAGCATCAGTTAACAATGTTGCGGTAAGGATTCAGCCAAAAGCAGGATTGCCTGCTGGTACACCGCATGCCATGCTTATTTTGGGTAACGGACAAAAAATCACCCTTAACCAAAACAAACTTACCCTGCACGAGAAAAACGGCACCACCATATCAAACAACAGCCACACTGTAAGCTATCAGGCTGTCAATAACAGCGCCACCAGTGAAGAAGTGGTATACAACACCATCATTGTTCCCCGCGGCGCCGAGTATCAGTTAACCTTGGCCGATGGCTCTAAAGTGTGGATGAATGCAGCATCAACGTTAAAATACCCAACCCGCTTTACAGGTAAAACCAGGGAGGTATATCTAACTGGCGAAGCTTATTTTGAAGTAGCTCACAACGCGGCACAGCCGTTTACGGTAAAAACCGACAAAGCAGACGTGCGGGTACTGGGTACACACTTTAACGTAATGGCTTATGCTGATGAGGATGCTTACAAAACCACCTTATTGCAGGGATCTGTAAGCGTATCAACTCCGGCAGGCAATAACATCATTAAACCTGGCCAGCAGGATGTGGTGAAGAAAGATGGCAGCCAGGCCATACTAAATGATGTGGATACCGACGAGGAGACCGCCTGGAAAAACGGAATGTTTGTTTTCAAGGATGCCGATATTGAAGATATTATGCGCAAAGCCGCCCGCTGGTATGACCTAAAGGTGGTATATGATGGTAAGGCCCCTGATATTCTTTTTAACGGAAAGATGTCAAGAAAGGTAGACTTTAACGGACTGGTAACCATATTAAAATATGCCGGTTTTCATATTAAAGTTAACGGCAATACAATAACAATAAACCGATAAGGATATTACCGTGAGAAGAAATATCCGCTATTTAAATAAATAACAAACCAATTAAGAAAAAACCTATTATGAACCAAACATCGACTTTCTTTTAGACAGACGTATTGGCCTTGCTGCCAAACGCTTTATTACCAGTATTTTATAGCTCATAAAAAAACCGGGAATGTTCGCACCATTGCCCGGCCTGCTTGGCTATTAATATAATTTTCTCGGATCGATTTTATTATATCATCGTTAAACCAAACTGTACAAAAGTATGTATTTCTCGGCAATGTCGCTGCAGGGGCATTTTACCTGTATCAGAAAATATTTATTGGCCATGAAACTTAGTATAGGTCTCGTTATTCTTGCGCTCACCCACGTATCCGCCACAAGCTTAAGTCAAAGTATCACTTTGCATGAAAAGCATGCCCCGGTAAGGAAAATATTAACCGCTATTGAAAAGCAAAGCGGTCTGTCGCTCATCATTGTTAACGGACAGGCAACACTTAAAGAAACAACTCCGGTAAACATTGATGTTGACCGGGTTACTACAGAAGTTGCGCTCGATAAAACGCTGCAGGCTCAGCCGCTCACCTACTCTATCATCCAGGGTACCATCGTTGTAAAAAGAAAAACCAACGCTGTATCTGATGTACAGCTACCGGTTGATATTCAGGGCAAGGTATCGGATGAAAAAGACCTGCCGCTTATCGGTGTCAATATCAAGGTAAAAGGCACCTCGACCGGTACCGTAACAGATGCGAACGGCAACTACAAACTAAAAGCGCCCGACGGCCAATCGGTGCTGGTTTTTAGTTACATAGGCTATGTTAGTCAAGAGGTTATTGCAAGCAATAACGCCACCATCAATATCACCCTTAAAGAAAGCACCAACGCCCTGAATGAGGTAGTGGTAGTAGGCTACGGCACCCAGCGCAAGGCAGACCTTACCGGCGCCGTTGCAACCGTAACCGGCGCAGACCTCAACAAACGCGTAGCTACAGATCCTACCCAGTTGCTGCAAGGCAAGCTACCCGGTTTATCGGTAGTGCAAGGCTCTGGCGAGGCTGGTAACGAGGGCACCACCTTACGCATCAGAGGAACAGGCACTTTCAGTGGTGCGGGCAACTCTCCGTTCATAATTATAGATGGATTACCTGGTAGCCTCACCGCACTCGATCCGCAGAATATCGAATCTGTAACCGTGCTTAAAGACGCGGCTTCGGCATCAATTTATGGCACACGCGCTGCCAATGGCGTTATCCTCGTTACCACAAAAAAAGGGAAAGAAGGCCGGACCGAGCTTTCATACGATTATAACGTAGGCATCACCAGTCCAACTGCTTTGCCTGATAACCTGATCTACAACTCCGTTCAATACATGACGCTGTGGAACCAGGCGGCTACCAACTCTAACTACCCAAACAAATTTAGCCAGGCACAGATAGATCTGTATCGCAACCCCAGCAACCCCGATCTGTATCCAAATTACAACTGGCTTAATGCCGTGTTTCGTACCGTTCAAGTGCAAACACATCATCTGGGCGTTACCGGCGGCAGCAATGGTACTACTTATAATGTGGGCATGGGTTATGTTAGCCAGCCAGATATTATGCAGGGTTATGGTTACAAAAAATACAATCTGCAGCTAAACCTCAATTCAAAAATTACCAAATGGGCCACCTTTGGCGCCAGTGTTACCCTTAATTACAGCGAGCGTTCTTTTACCTCACGCGGCAGTCAGGATCAATTTCTGTCGGCCTTGTCGCAGTCGCCAATGTACGGCCCCATCCTGCCTGACGGTAGCGGCAGGTACGTAAACTCGGTGTTTCCTAACGTGCAAACGCCTAACAAAAACCCCATTGCCATAGCGCAAAATGCGATTGACAAGCAGAATGATTATTACATGCAAAGCAGCCTGTATTTAAACATTAACCTGGCAAAAGGATTGGAATGGCGCACCAACGCGGGCTTCAATTTTGATTACAATAAAACATCAGATTTCAAACCGGTAATTTACCAATACAACTGGTTTGCCCAACCGGGCGATGCGCCAGAACGCACCCTGGATGTTAATGGCCAGGGCCTGGTAGTTACAGACAACAACAGCTTTTACCCGGTTGCCTATACTCAGTTAACTTACTCTGCATCGATCAACAATGACCATAATTTTAAACTGCTTGCCGGTACACAGGTAGAATACAATAAATCGCAAACGTTGGAAGGCACACGCAACCTGCCCTTTGCCACTAATTATTTACAGGAGTTAAACGCCGGGCCGGTGGCATCACAACTGAATAGTGGTACAACCAACATTTACGCACTGAACTCTTATTATGGTCGCTTCAATTATGATTTCCGCGAGAAATACCTGCTGGAAGCCAACGCCCGTTATGATGCATCATCGCGCTTTCCGGCCAATAATCGCTGGGCATTTTTCCCTTCGGTATCATTAGGATGGATGCTTTCTAAAGAAAGCTTTTTAAGCAAAGCCGATTGGTTGAGCAACCTTAAACTCCGGGCATCATTAGGCAACCTGGGCAACCAGAATATTGGCAACTACCCTTACCAGGAAACCTATAATTTCAGAACGGTTTATAACACCAACACCAGCTATGCTTATCCTTTTAGCGGCAGCGCTGTAACCAGTGGGGTAGTGAACAACGCCCTTGCCAATCCGGATATCCGCTGGGAAACCACCCGTGTGTTTGATTTGGGTACCGATATTGGGTTATTGAATAACAAACTCAGCCTCTCGTTCGACTGGTATGATAAACTAACATCAGATATCCTGGAGAACGCCTCTCCGCTAACCCCGCTTTACTACGGACTCAGCGCCCCAACGGTCAACTATGGAAAAATGCGAAACCGAGGCATTGAAGTATCAGCTACGTACAACCATCATATTGGCGAGGTAAAATTTTCTTTAACCGGTACTTTGCAAGCCAATCGCAATAAACTGGTATCATACGGCGCGCCGGCCATCAGCACCAACACCAATACCATTAACCAGGAGGGCCAGCCTTATGGCAGCTTTTATATGCTGCAATACCTGGGCATTTTTCAAAGCGCTGCAGAAGTGGCCGCATCGCCAACCCAGCAATACAACCCACAACCGGGCTACCTAAAATATGCCGACACCAACGGCGACGGTAAGGTTGACGATAATGACCGCGTAATTGTACCCGGTGCATACCCCAAATTTGATTACTCTTTAAATACCACCTTCAATTGGAAAAACTTTGACCTTACCATATTCTTTTACGGCTCGCAAGGCCAAAAGCTTTACGTAAACGGCTGGGGTATACAACCCTTTAACCAGGGCTCGCCACCACCACAAGAATGGCTCAACGCGTGGTCGCCCACCAACCCCAGCACTACAATGCCTATGGTATATATTCTGGGTCAGGGTAACATCAGCAGCAATGCCAATACCGGCTCTACTTATTACCTGAGAGATGCTTCATTTATGCGGATCAAAAACGTGCAACTGGGTTATGACCTGCCTAAAAGCATTACCAGGCACCTGTTTATGTCGGCCCTGCGCATTTATTTCGCAGGTGATAACCTGCATACGTTCACCTCTTTCCCTGGCTTAGATCCGGAACGGGTGGCATCAACATCAAACACCCGCTACGCGGTACACCCGCAAAACCGTGTTTACTCATTTGGCATTAGGGCTACATTTTAGAAATATCATCATGAAAAAATTGCTCAACTATAGCTTTCTGTTCTTCATCGCTGCCATTATGATGGCCGGATGCAAAAAGAACATGCTCGATCAAAATCCTACATCTGATATTGGCAGCAGCGCCTTCTGGAAAACCCAAAATGACGCCGACCTTGCCCTGGCTGGTATTTACAGTTACTTTATACAAGGATTTAACTACACTGCATCTGGCAACACCGGGCAAGGCTTCGGCGCAGGTACTCCCTATTGGGAAACGCTAACCGATAATGCTTACAGCAGCGCTTACTCAAACATTGCGCAAGGTGCCATCACCCCAACCGTTGGCGGTTTGCAAACTGATGCCTATACCACCTCATACCGTGCCATACAGGCGTGCAACACATTTCTGGACAATGTAGGCAAGATTGGAATGTCATCAACAACGCTTACGCAATATCGTGCCGAAGTGAGATTTGTGAGAGCCTACTGGTATTTCCTCCTCACACAATTATATGGCGATGTGGTACTTACTACTCATCAGATTACTATAGATCCGACCAACTCTATGCAAGCCCGGACGCCAAAATCAGTAGTAATAGATACCATCTTGAATGATCTGAATTTTGCAGCGGGCAATCTACCTAACACCGCCTATAGCGGCCACGTAGTGAGGGGTACCGCATTGGGCTATATGGTTAAAGTTTATATGGCCCAGCATCAATACCAGCAGGCGGCCACTATGGCCAACACCATTATCAGCGAAGGGAAATTTAGTATCTATAACGGTGGCTACCGTAACCTGTTCTTAAAACCAGGCCAAAACGGCAACCCCGAGATCATGCTGTCTGGTCGCTACCAGGTACCAACGGCTTATAGCCCGGCCGATTATTTGTACACCTATAGTTCCAGCTTTCAGCCTTTAAACTACCTGGTAGATGATTACGAGTGTAAAGACGGCCAGCCTATCACTACATCGCCATTATATAACTCTGCGTCGCCCTACGCTAACCGTGACCCGCGTTTATTGGCTACCATTCTTACACCAGGCGTGCTGTACAAAGGCGGCATCCCGTTTGTTCCATCACAAATTGGTGCCACTGCGGGCTTTCTGAATAAAAAGGGGGTTGATTCTACCCGCGCTACTGTAATTGGTACGCAAAGCGATCAGGACTGGGTATACCTAAGATATGCCGATGTATTGCTGATGTATGCCGAAGCAAAAAATGAGGTATCGGGTCCCGATGCCAGTGTTTACAAAGCAGTTAACGATGTGCGCACCAGGCCGGGAGTTAATATGCCTGTGCTGCCAGCGGGCCTGTCGCAGGCGGATATGCGTACCCGGATCAGGCATGAACGCCGTATAGAACTGGCGCTGGAAGGACAGCGCTACTTTGACCTGAAACGCTGGGCGCTGGACCGAGTGATCATTCCAACCATTAAAGATCCTAACGCTGCGCAGCGCACCTTCCCCCTGCGAGACACCTTATGGCCTGTGCCACAGGCAGAAATTGATATAGCCAAAGCCGTAGGCAATAACGCCTTTAAGCAAACTCAGGGCTATTAACCAAATACCGCCCGATCAATAAAACCAATATAAACCACTGATTAAAGAATTACTTATGAAACCACAACTGCTAAAGGTATCTACCGGTCCGGCACAGTCTTTCAGCGTGCGGCAGGACGTTCATCCTATCAACAATAAGTGGCATTATCATCCCGAAGTTGAACTGCTTTATATAAAACGCGGCAGCGGTACTGAGTTTACCGGCGATAGCATCAGGCATTTCCGTGCTGGCGATGTGATACTGATTGGTTCTAACCTGCCGCACTACTGGCGTTTTGATGAACCTTATTATAATGACAGCGACTCTAAACACGAAGCAAACGTAGTGGTAGTGCATTTTAACGAGAATTTTTGGGGCGCCCCCTTTCTTCAATTACCAGAAAATGTTGGCATCAAAAACCTGCTGACAGAATCAAAACGTGGTGTACTTATTAATGGAGCAACAAAGAAACTGATTGCAGAATTGCTTGACCAAATGCTGGCGGTTGAAGGCAGCGCCCGTATAGTGTTACTGATGCAGGCGCTAAATATTATTGCCAGCAGCCCCAAATTATCTATTCTTTCTTCCATCAGTTTTAAACCAGTGCCACAAAGCATAGATAATGATCGCATTGATGCTATCCATCAATACTCCATGGTTAACTTTAAGAAAAAGATCCAGTTAGAAGAAATAGCAGCTATTGCGCACGTAAGCCCTAACTCATTTTGCAGATATTTTAAATCGCACACGGGCAAAACCTACTCGCAGTTTTTGATTGAGATAAAGGTTGGCCAAGCCTGCCGCCTGCTGATAGAGAATAAATTGAGCATTAAGCAGCTTTGTTACGAGAGCGGCTTTAACAATTTTGCCAGCTTCCATAAAAACTTTAAACAAATAACAGGCAAAAGTCCGCTGGTTTACCAGAAAGAGTTTATGACGCCAAGGCACGATACATCAGATGTTAAAAGGCGGCAATACCGAATGGTGAGTTAGCTGATAACTACCGTTATACTATAATTCAAAACCGTACTATACTTTATTATACATGTTTTATACTACCTCAAAAATGGCCGGCGCAAACACAGCCGGCCAATACAAAACAGTGCATCCGTTCAAAAAGATCGGGTGCATTTTTACTTTTATTCTATCGGCATCAACCGCTGTTGTGGGGCAAAATAAAGAGCCCATCGTTATTGCAACCAATAACAGCGCGTTGGTTTTAAGCATAGGCGCTAATCAACGTGTTTACCAAAACTACCTGGGCAAAAGATTGATTAACAAACAGGATTACGCACTGATTCCGCAAGGGCGCTATGAGGCTTATATCACCGGCGGCATGGAAGACCAATTTCAGCCTGCCGTAAAAGTTACACATGCTGATGGCAACCCATCGCTCGAACTACAATATGTAACCCAACACGTAACCCAAACAGAAGATCTGGTTGAAACCGTAATTGAACTGAAAGACGCTCGCTACCCAACTACCGTTACCCTGCATTATGATGCCTACCAGAAAGAAGACGTTATTAAAACCTGGACAGAAATCAGCAACAAGGAAAAAGGTGAAATTATACTTGAAAACTACGCGTCGTCCATGTTACATTTTAGTGCAAAAGCATACTGGCTTACCCATTTTCATGGCGATTGGGCTTCAGAAATGAAACAGGAAGAAACCCGGTTAACCCACAGCGCACTGGAGATTGACAGCAAACTGGGCACCAGGGCAGACATGTACCGCACACCGGTATTTTTCCTCTCTCTTAACAAACCTGCAGATGAAACCACCGGCGAACTGATTGCCGGTACCCTGGCCTGGACGGGCAATTTCAACTTCCGCTTTGAAACCGATGAGCGCGATAACTTGCGGGTGATATCAGGTATCAATGCTTATGCTTCAGCCTATCATCTGGGCAGCGGAAAAACTTTTGTTACACCGGCATTCATCTTCACCTATTCTACGGCTGGCAAGGGACAGGCCAGCAGAAACCTGCACAGCTGGGCGCGCAATTACGGCGTACTGGACGGCAATCAGCCCCGGCTTACCCTGCTAAACAACTGGGAAGCCACCCATACCGACTTTGACGAAACCAAGCTGGTAGGTTTGTTTGACGATGCCAAAAAACTCGACCTGGACTTGTTTCTGCTGGATGACGGCTGGTTTGGTAACAAGTACCCGCGTAATGATGATAGGACCGGTCTAGGCGATTGGGATGCCAACAAAACCAAACTACCCAACGGCGTAAGCAAATTGGTTAAAGAGGCTACGGCCAAAAATCTCAAATTTGGTATTTGGCTGGAGCCCGAAATGGTGAACCCCAAAAGCGAGCTTTATGAGCAACATCCAGATTGGCTTTTAAAGCTGCCAAACCGTGCCGAGAACTATCAGCGCAACCAATTGGTGCTTGATCTCGCCAATCCTAAAGTGGCCGATTATGTTTATCAGGTAGTAGATCATCTGCTGACCGAGAACCCTAATCTGGCTTATATTAAATGGGATTGCAACCGTACCATGAGCAATGCGTGGTCACCGTACTTAAAGGATCGTCAATCTGATCTATATGTAGATTACACGCTGGCCCTGTACCGTGTGTTTGACCGCATCCGCGCTAAATACCCGCATTTGCCTATGATGCTGTGCTCTGGCGGTGGTGGCCGTACCGATTATGGCGGACTAAAATATTTCACCGAGTTTTGGCCAAGCGATGACACAGATCCCTTAGAGCGCGTATATATCCAGTGGGGATACAGTTATTTCTTTCCATCCAATACCATCTCGGCTCATGTTACCTCATGGGGTAAGCAATCGCTCAAATTCCGTACAGATGTAGCCATGATGGGCAAACTGGGCTATGATATTAACGTAGATAAAATGACTGCTGAAGAAGTGGCCTTCAGCAAAGCTGCCGTTGATAATTATAAAAGACTGAGTGATGTAATCTGGCATGGTGATCTGTATCGGCTGGCGTCACCTTACGAGGGCAACCGGGCAGCGCTGATGTATGTAGATCAGCAAAAAACAAAAGCCGTATTATTTCATTACAACCTCAATGTGAGGTACAAAGAGCTATTTGGCGCGATAAAATTGTGGGGCCTCGATCCGCAGAAACAATATAAAATTGAAGAGATTAACACTTTTACGGGCATTAAATCAAACCTGGCCGGCAATGGCCAAACCCTTAGCGGCGATTACCTGATGAACCAAGGCATCAACCTGTCCTCCGGGAAAATAGTACCGCTTACCAGTATGGTTATAGAAATTAGTGCGGTATCCAAATAAACTGATTGCCGGGACGAGCAAAAGTAAAAAAAGGAAAACATGCCGCTCCTGTGGAGCTCCGAAAATTACATTATATACGTTTCCTATTAACATTTCGCTCCTCTGGAGCTGAGGCAGCTTGTTTTAGTCCCACTGGGACGATATGTTAATAGCATCAATGTATAAAAAATATCTAAGCTCCGTAGGAGCGGCATGTTAAAGCCGATTACTGGTTAAAAAAAAGCAGGGCTCCTCTATCAGAAAGAGGAAGCCCTGCCAACCAGTAAACCAATTGTATGAAACCTATAAAGCTGATTGCACGCCGGTGTCTTTTGCCGATAAAGGCTTGGCCTCCACCGCATCAGTACTAAATTCATCAGCACCAATATCAAATGGGGCTACCCGTTTTTGGCCATCCATATCTGTAGTTATGCCCGCCAAAGTTGTTGTCGCCTTGTTGATGGCCGGGCTTTGCGCCGTAAGATGATAAGCTCCTGAAGCTGTTTTCTCAAGTTTCGGGTCGATAACAGTGAATGTACCGGCAGGCAAATCGCCATTAGTTTTTGTACCGAAAACCAGGTTGCCTTCCCATTTTGCATCGCGCATTGGTCCGGATATACTGGCGGCATTATCGCCACCTTGTATCAGGTTATACGCTACGGTTATAGCTGTTGCCCCCATACCATTTTTGCGCTGCATCTGTACCATGGAGATCTTATTGTTAACCATGGTATTAAAGGCAATAAGTACCCTGTCTGGCCGGTCATGCGCGGTGAGCCGGGCGCCATCGGCCACCTCGCCGTCGCCATTGCCAATTACAATGCCTGTCTCGCAGTTTTCAAAGTAATTGCTGTAGATCAGGTGATCATCGCCAAAAATGCGCAGACCAGGGGTATTGAAGAAATAGTTGCCATAAACCCGGCTTTTATTGCCATGCCTCAGGGTGAACTGCGCCGGGCAGTCGCGCACGGTATTATAACGCAGTGTAACGCCGGATGCTTTTACAGAGATCAGTTCATTCTCGCCGGCACAGTGTTCAAAAAGATTATACTCCACCACACTGTTACTGGTAGAAAGACTGAATCCGCTCAACCCGAACTGGAAAGCTTCGGCACCGTTTTTACCGCCCTGCGATTTAAAATCATTAAAATAATTATGATGGATATGCAGCCGCTCGGCAATTTGTGATCCTTTGCCCCTGATGGCAATAAACCGGCCCATGGCATTTTTATGATCGAAGGTATTATGATCAATTTCCTGATCGCTGCCGGCTACCGTAAGGTCTTCCCCATCTCCGGTATTTTCAAAAACATTTTGCGTAAAACGGCAGAAACTGGTATTAGGACCCGTTTTTGTTTTTGAGGCGGCATGGGTAAACTTAAACCCACGAACGATAATATAACTGGCATTATCTGTAATGTTAAACCCACCGCTGCCGGAAACCTCGGCACCACCGGTATGTTGTGCAGTTATGGTAATGGGATGGGCAGCGTTGCCATGTGCAGTAATGTTGATGTTCTCTGTTGCCGGGTAAACACCATCGGCCACACTGATTACATCGCCGGGCCTGGCTTTATCTATAGCGGCCTGCAATTCTTTTAATGAAGAAACTTGTTTGGTTTGCGCCCTGGCGGGGCTCTGTGCCACCATAAATATGGCTGTACACATCAAACTAAGGATTATTTTTTTAGGAGTGAGGTAATGATTGATCATTTTTGTTAAATATTATCGGCATTAATTAATCGCGTATTTTAACGGCTTTAGCATCGGCGCCGGATGATAATTTGAGGACTTTGGCAGCCCGGCTTAAATCGCCACCGTCTATTTTGATATTGCTGCTTGCGGCACCCTCTACTTCCAGTAAGGTAGTTACCGGGCTCAACACCCGCACGGCACTGGCATAAACATCCCTTGAGCCGATAAAGCGTAATAATGATTCTGCCCGCGGCTGGCCCGGTGCACTGAAACCGTTTATTGCGGCATCGTGCACATGGTCTAAAATGAGTGCCGGCCGTTCGTCTGGTTGCTCCATTTCAAAGCGCATATCGGTTAGGGTTAAGGCTTTTACGTTGCGTGCATATAAGCCGTAAGCCGGAGGAACTCCAATCTGGTAATATTCTCCTGCTAGCTTAGGCATGTCTCGCACAGCGCCCTGTTCTGTGGTGCCACCGCCGGGGTAAGTGAGGTGGATGTTATTGAACGAAATATTTTCCATATAAACATCATCCATTGAGTTGAGGGTGATGCAGGAGAACATCTCACCGGGGTTATAGTTACTGCTAAACTCAGAATCACGCAGCGGCACCGGCTTTACCACATTGCCATGAATATTGCTGAATGAGATATTTTTCACCTTCCCCGGCGCCCTGGCAGCACCTTGCGCCTGGCCGTTCGGTGGACTAATACCAATAGAGATTGGCCCGGTAACATCGCGCATAACGATATTAGAGAACGAGATATTTTCAAACCTGCCGCCCGGCGAGCATCTCATTTTTATCGGGCAGCCATAAGTCTCATAGATCAGGCAATTGGAAATGGTGATATTTTCTGCCTCGCCTCCCCCAAACCTAAAGACCGACCACCGCGTACTGAACGAGCAATTGGTGATGGTTACAAACTTGCAACTGCCAAACAGCGCACAGGCATCGTCCTGCGTCTGTACATCGCAATTACTCACGTGCACATATTCGCTGGCCACAAAATGGAAACCGTCGTTATTATGTATCACCCGCCCGCGGATATGCAACCCTTCCAGCTTTACAAACGAGCAGAAGCAAACCCGCACAGAATGGTAAGCGCTATTGAGCAAGAAAACATCGCGCACAGTAAGATTTTTACATTGATAAAATAACAGGTGATAAGGCCGGTCATTGCCCCCACGTCCCGATGGCGGCGGCACGCCTTTGGTTGGGCTGCGAAATTGCGCGCCCTGTCCGTCAATAGTACCGTTACCTTCAATAGTGATATTCTCGGCATTAACGGCAAACAGCAAGCCCACATTGCCATCGTTCATGGTCCAGCCGGTATCCAGCGGGATGGTTTTGCCGGCGTAGTATTGCTTGCCATCGGCAGTGCCCAGCAGTTTTCCCTGGGCCGACAGATGCAGCGTAACATTACTCTTCAGTTCTACCGTACCTATTACAAATACGCCGGCCGGCACCAGCACCGTGCCGCCGTTATGCTTGTTGCAGACATCAATAGCGGCTTGCAACGCGGCGGTGTCAAGCGTTTTGCCGTCGCCTTTGGCGCCAAAATCACGAATATTGTAAATACCGGTTCCGTTTAATGCGGGCTTGTCATCGGCATTATTTGCCAGTGCCAAGGCCTGATGAGGCAAACCGGTAACCAGCGCCGCACCCAAACCGGCAACGGCTACTTTATCAATCCATGCCCTGCGTGATAGTTGATTTTCTGCAGCATTCATTTTTGTTATTTTCTTAATTGTTTTATGGCAACCTATCTGTAATAATGTATTGATTGACACATTATTCCGCAGGGTTACTGTTTTAATTGGTAAGCCCAATTACACCAATTTTCATTGCCCATTAATGAAGCGGATTTGCCAATTATTCTGTGAGATTAGCAAGCCGGGACAAATGGCATCTGCCTATCAATCGCGCTTAATAATAAGCCAATCCGAAGCATAAACGCTATCATAAAATCACTCACTTTAGCCTTGCAGCATTGCTGTCAACCAATCATTAACTTATTCTATGAAAATTATTTCGCGCATCACATTGGCATTGGCCGGTCTGGTTATGCTATCGGCCCCGGCATTTAAGAAACCCACAGAGTGGCAATCAAAATTTGTAACACTTAATGCTGATGGCAGCCTCACCTACCATGCAGATGAGCAAGGCAATACGCTGCCTGATTTTAGTCTGGTGGGCTATCATCAAAATGACATCCCCCTGCCTACCCTCCCCGTGGTAAAAACAGTTGAAGCCCCGGCCGGCGGGGATGCACAACAGCTTATACAAGATGCTATAGATGAAGTAGCCCAAAGGCCTGCAGATGCCAGCGGACTACGAGGAGCAATATTACTTAAACGGGGCACTTATACTATTGCCGGTAAATTATACATCAAAGCCAGCGGCATTGTGCTACGCGGCGAAGGCGATGATAAAAACGGCACCCGCATTGTGGCCACAGGCAAAGGCCAGCGCACTTTACTAAATATTGAAGGCGCAGGGAACATAAAACCTGCCGGAGCTAAGGTTGATATAACCGATGGTTTTGTGCCTGTTGGCGCCAAGTCATTTCATGTGGCATCAGTAAACGGTTTGACGGTAGGAGAACGCATTATTCTATATCGCCCCAGTACCGCCAATTGGATCCACGATTTGAGGATGGACCAGATTCAGGAACGCAAGGGCACCAAACAGTGGCAGGCCGGCGAGTATGATCTGCACTATGAAAGAACCATCACCCAAATTGAGGGTAACCAAATTTCCATTGACAACCCCGTGGTGATGCAGATGGAAACAAAATATGGTGGCGGCGCCATTTACCCCTACACTTTTGATGGTAGAATTAAAGAGGTTGGTATAGAAAACATTTGCTTTGAATCTGAATATGCCGGTGATACCGATGAAGACCATGGCTGGATTGCCGTGGGACTGTCAAAAGTAGAGAACGCCTGGGTAAGAAACGTCACCTCGCGCTACTTTGGTTATGCCTGCGTGAGTACCGAAGACGGATCGCGCAACGTTACGGTGATTGATTGCAAATGCCTCGACGCTAAATCTGTCATTACAGGCGGGCGCCGTTATTCTTTTAATAATACCGGCCAACTCAACCTGTTTATGAATTGCCATGCCAAAGATGGACGGCACGATTACGTAACCGGCGCCAAGGTTTGCGGTCCGAATGTATTTTACAATTCCACCGCTAAAAATGTACATGCTGACGCAGGGCCACACCACCGCTGGGCATCGGGCACACTATATGACAATATTATAAGCGACGGCGAAATAAACGTGCAGGATCGCCAATACATGGGCAGCGGGCATGGCTGGTCTGGCGTTACGCAGATTCTATGGAACTGCACCGCCAAAGCAGCCGCTGTGCAAAAGCCATGGGTAAGTGGCACCAATTACAATATCGGTTTCCACGGCAGGCAAACCGAAGGCAGCTTTAAAGGCAGGGAAAACGGCGAGTGGGAAGGCCAGAACAAAGACGGCCTGATGCCTTCATCACTCTACATGGCGCAGTATAAAGCCCGCCATCTGCGCAGCAAAAACTAAATATAAACTACTATAAACATGTCTCGTTCTACCAAATCCTATTTACAAATACACCCTGACGATAACGTGCTGGTGGCGCTGATTAACCTCCATAAAGGCGCGCAAATACAACTGAACGGCACCACTTTTGAATTGCTCACAGGAGTATCGGCCAAACATAAATTTACCATCAACGCTTTACAACCCGGCGATAGCATTTATATGTACGGTGTACTGGTTGGTAAAGCCACTCAAACTATTACTCAAGGCAGTGCCATTACCACCCAAAACATGCAACATGCCGCCAATGAATATCGCATGGGCGAACGCAAACTTATTTGGCGACGGCCCAATGTGAGCCAATGGGCCAATCGTTCTTTTATGGGCTATCACCGGGCAGATGGTTCGGTAGGTACAGCTAACTACTGGGTGGTTATTCCACTGGTATTTTGCGAAAACCGAAACGTGGATGTATTGAAGGATGCCTTACAGGATAAACTTGGCTATAAAAAACCTGGTTATTACGAAGCGGATGTGGATTTATTGGTAAAGCTTTACCAATCGGGCCTTTCTGCAGATGATATTTTAAATACGCCGCTGCCGTCTGTTGAATCGACGGAAGAGGTATCTAATAAGATATTCCCGAACATTGATGGTATTAAATTTTTAACACACGATATGGGTTGTGGCGGCACCCGATTGGATTCTGACGCGTTGTGCGGGTTACTGGCAGGTTATATCACTCATCCAAATGTTGCCGGGGCCACGGTATTAAGCCTGGGTTGCCAGCATGCACAGGCCAGCATCCTGAAACAGGAAGTATTGAAGCGTGACCCGGCGTTTAGTAAGCCGCTCATCATCCTGGAGCAGCAAAAAGAAGGTACAGAGCAGCAGCTACTGCAAAAAGCCATTGTAAAAACATTTGCCGGCTTAATAGAGGCCAATAATAATGAGCGCAGGCCAGCGCCCCTGTCTAAACTTTGCATCGGGCTGGAATGCGGAGGATCTGATGGCTTTTCGGGCATCTCGGCTAATCCGGCATTAGGCCATGTATCTGACATGCTGGTGGCCCTGGGCGGCTCAGTAATACTGGCTGAATTTCCTGAGCTTTGCGGTGTGGAGCAGGAGTTGAGTGACCGCTGTACCCACGAAGCCTCGGCCAACCGTTTCATGGAGCTGATGCGCATTTATAATAAACGGGCTGAAGAAAGCGGCTCGGGGTTCTATGCCAATCCGTCACCGGGCAATATCAGGGATGGGTTAATTACCGACGCCATGAAATCGGCCGGGGCGGCCAAAAAAGGAGGCAACTCGCCGGTGACCGATGTGCTAGACTACCCGGAGAAAGTAACCAAACCGGGACTGAACCTTTTGTGCACACCCGGCAATGATGTGGAAAGCACCACTGCAGAGGTGGCCGCAGGCGCCAACATTGTACTATTCACTACCGGATTAGGCACACCTACCGGTAACCCTGTGGCACCGGTTATCAAGCTCTCTACCAACACCAACATTTTTAACCGCATGCCAGATATTATCGATATTAACTGCGGCACCATTGTAGAAGGTACAGAAACTATTGAACAAAATGCCGAACGCATTATGAACGAGATTATAGCTGTAGCCGGTGGTCTGAGTAAGCCCAAATCAGTATTGTTAGGGCAAGACGATTTCATTCCATGGAAACGCGGGGTATCACTTTAAGCATTAAACAAAACTCCATATAAAAAGGGCTGCTTCATAAAGAGGCAGCCCTTACTTAAATAAACTGATAAATATGAAAAGGTTTATTTTAACTCGGTAATCCCGATATCGGCAAAACGGATATCCTCATCCCTGATGTACGACGGACTCTTCAGACTGCGGTAAATGCCCCACTTAGGGCGACAAAAACTCGTACCATCACGCCACAGGTCAATATGATCATTACTGTAGGCTAGCAGTACCTTACCATCACTTACCCGTTTTATGGTAATCTGGTAACTGCCCTGGGTATCATAACGCAGCTTCTCGCTAACCTCAACCCATGTGCCTCTAAAATCTGCCAGCGGCACACCGGTAAGCCGTCCCTGACTACTTGCTTTTGATGCACCGGTATGAATCACTTCCAGTTCATCTGGCTTACCATAGCGCGGTGTCAACGTAATGATGGGTGCACCGGCATCGCCATCTCCCGCCTTGATCTGGTGGATATGGGTAAAGGTGGGTTGTGCTCTAAAATTACTATCGAGCTTAAACTTCCAGGTGTAAACCACCGTTTCGCCGTGCTCGCCTTTTAAATTATGCGCCGATGGACCATAGGTTTTTATTTCGATACGCTGACGGTCAAAATTCCGGCAGCGGTCGTTATCAATAGTTGCATGGGCATGAAAAACAAATACATTTTCATGAAGCTGATCATCAAACTGCTCGGTGATGTGTTTTACCGGGTGCACGCAATCAGGCACCTCACAGGCATCGCCACCCAAAACGCTCGATATATGTTTATAAGCGTCGGCACTGCCATTGGCTTTTAATAATACCTGCGCATGCGCCAGGCCATTTATGGCCAGCAAGGTTGTTAAAATAACAGGGGATTTTATTTTCATTATAACAGTTATTATTTAGATGGTCGCAGGCTCACCATTACCACGCCGTGCTGGTTAACATTAGCTTTAAACTCATCGGTAAACGCACCAAGGTCTTTCTGGCGCCATAAATCGCGCACTATATATTTCCCTTTGATGCCCAGATCGCTCCACTTCAGCACTACCTCTTTGGTGCCTTCATCACCTGTATTGAACAGGCCGGCGGCTTTGGTACCATCAAACAAATTTTTAGCCAGTATGCCGGTATCTCCCTGCTGTGCTACCACCGTTGCCTGTTTACCCAGCGGGTCCTGGTTAACAGCCAGTACTTCATCATTAGTTAACAGGCTGAGGGTAAAATCATCCAATTTTGTTAAATCACACCCCAGCAACAACGGTACCGACATCAGGCACCAGGCACTTACGTGGGTATATTGTTCATCTGCCGTAAGCATTGATGGTCTGGGCGTTTTGCCCCAGCCAACATAGCCCACAATCATCATATCCGGATCATTCCAGTGGCCTGGCCTGGCCATTGGCGCCCATTTATCCTGCGAAAGCAAACGTGGCTTTAGGCTTTTCCAGCTATCGCGAATGTCGCCGCCGGTACGCCAGCAATTGGCGTATTTAGACAGATCGGTAATATGGGCAAATGGCGTGCTGTTTGAAAGACTGTAAACCACATCCCTGCTGGTGGCCCGCATAGCATCATACATAGCTTTGGTTTCGGTAAGCTCGTTTGGACTCCAGTCATACTTCAGGTAATCAAAACCCCATTTGGCAAACTGTTTGGCATCATTTTCATAAAAAGTGTAAGTGCCAATGGTATACGGAAACAGTTTTTTGTTGCGTGGCACGTTCTCTTTTGTGGGTGCAAATACTCCTTCGGGGTTATTGGCAGAACCACCCACATGATGCCCATATGATTCTATCCAAGGCGTTGAATAGATACCGATTTTAAGTCCCATACCGTGCACTTCATCACAAAGCTGCTGCATGCTGGGGAAATTGACAGAATCTGGCAGGATGGATTTTAACTCGCCGCCGCGTTTGCCCTGCCAAACATCGTCAACATTCATATAAGTCCACCCGTGGTTAATAAGGCCAGATTTTACCATGGCCCTGGCATTATCAAGCACCAATTGCTGGGTAACTTTAGTGGCATAGATGTTCCAACTGTTCCAGCCCATGGGCGGGGTAAGGGCAATTTCCTCTCCTACAATCAGCTTAAAATCTCGCGTGGCAGTTCCCTTTGCGTTTTTGGCTTTCAGAACGATGTTGTAAGTGCCCGGTTTTGTTACGGCTCCCTGCAATTGCCCGGTTTGTGCATCCAGCTTTATACCAGCGGGCAACCCTGCCGCGCTGAAGGAGATTGGCTTTGTGCCGGTTGCCGGAACAGTAAACACCACAGGATGCCCCGGCCGCACGCCGAACACCCGGGCACCGTTAATTTGCGGCGCCGGTTTTTCTTTAGGCGTGAGGATATATTTTGACAAGCTGTCTGCCCCCTGCGCATTTGCAGTAAGGCTCAATGAGGCTGCGGCAACAATCAGGCAAAAACTTTTGGCAATGGTTTTCATGTTTAGTTTAATGTGTTTAGAGGGGCTGATTAATCTATTGAACCACTTTTCATTTTTCCGTTTTGGTCTTTACCGCTTAACACACCTTTTACTTCTACTTTAATAACGGTGGCAATGGCGTCAGGCGCTTTTTGTGGCACATTGATTACCAGCCCTTCAGCAGTAGCATCGGTTCTAAGTTTGGCACCGCCTTGCAGTAAGCTGACCGAATTAATCTGTGCCTTAACATCAGGCACTATCAGCTTACCATCAGCAGGCCAGTTAAATACCGATAAGTAAAGCGTAGTATTGCCATTAATAGTTCTACGGGTACAACGGCCCCACTCCAACACTTTCAGCGGACTGGCCTGAGTAGCATAAATGGCTTCGCTGTTCACTTTCATCCAATCGCCGATGGCTTTAAGACCTTTGATACTCCCTTCTGGAAATTGCCCCATTGCATCCGGCCCAACGTTAAGCAGATAATTGCCGCCCTTTGAAGCAATATCAATAAGGTTGTGAATCAATGTTTCAGGCGATTTCCATTTATTATCATAGCTTTTGTAGCCCCAGGTGCCGTTCATGGTCATGCAGGTTTCCCAATCTTTACCATCCAGTTCGCTCAGGTTAGGGATTTTTTGCTCAGGCGTTTTATAATCGCCGGCGAAGTTGGGTCTTTTCAGCCTGTCGTTGGTAATAATATTTGGCTGCAGTTTTAATACATCCTGTAGCTTTTGCGCATACTCATCAGTCATGCCGGTTGGGGTATCCCACCATAAAACAGCTACATCGCCGTAATTGGTAAGTAGCTCTTTTACCTGCGGAACTGCTACGCGATCAATATATTGGCCCATGGTAGAAGTGGTTTGGTATGGGTCCCAGTGCCCGGCATGCTCAGCCGTATAAGCATCTATGCGTGCCGAATCCGGATTGGCCCAGCCGTCATTAGCAGGTTTGCGTGCCACGGCGCCACCGGGGTTATTCCAATCTTGCGCCTGTGAATAGTAAAAGCCCAGTTTTATGCCATACTTTTTGCAGGCTGCGGCAAGCGGTTTCAGCACGTCTTTACCATACGTGGTGGCGTCGGCAATATTCCATTTGCTGGCACTGCTTTTAAACATAGCAAAACCGTCATGGTGTTTGGCAGTTATTACAATGTATTTCATCCCCGCCTCTTTAGCCATACGTACCCAGGCATCCGGATCATACTTTACCGGGTTAAAGGTTTTGGCTTTGGCCTGATACTCAGCAACCGGTATCTTGCCGCGGTTCATAATCCACTCGCCGCCGTGCGCTACTTCATGCCCCCGGTAAACACCGCCCCAAGCCGCATAATCACCCCAGTGGATAAACATGCCGAAACGCGCCTCGCGCCACCATTTCATCCGCTCATCGCGGTTTAATTGTTTGCTTTGTGCCATCAAGGCAGCCGGGATGGTTAACAATCCCAGCAGGAAGATTAAAATTCTTTTCATATTGTTTTAAGCTGTATCAAACCGGCAGTAATGCCGTTATTTTATAAGTAATTGGTGCTGTAAATAAGCACTATTTCAAGTCCTATTTTTATATCTAATTAACCATTCATTAAAGAATTTTGGCGGCGAATGTTATTGGGCATCAACAGGTATCAATTGTACCTCCAACAATTTCATTAATCCTTGTTTGGATAATTTAACGGGTGCTATCTGCAGATGATGATAGCCCGAACCGAGCGATATCACGCCATGCTGGTTTTCTTTAACGCTCTCGCCTTTGGCTGATGATTCGGCAATGCCTTCGTTTCTAAAATCATCCAGTTTGAATTCATAAGTTCCGCCGTTAGCATTATCAGCGGTATACTTTACCAGTACCTTAAATTTACCCGGATCTGCCAGTCTGAAATTCCAGTTCACCGTCTGCCCCAGGGCCTTCCAATTTTCTACATAATATTTACCGGCTTTACCATCGCCAAAGCGGAAACCGCCACCTTTCAGTTCTGCATCAAACGCCAGTAAGCGGTTGGTAATGGTATGGCTGGCCAGCAAGCGTGCGGTATCTGTTTCTATCTTAACATTGGTTTGCAGCACAATCACACTGCTCACCTTATCTGGTGCTTGGCCAGGCAATTCAATTTCCAGATCCAGCGGATTGATTCGTTTTACGGGCAATGCTTTTTGTCCGGCATCGGCCAGTAAATAAGCTTTGGTTACCGAGTTTTTTAATCCAGCTACAACTAACTTATGATCTGACGGCCAATTGAACACCTGCAGATACAAACGGTTATCTTTCAGTGTAGAAACGCCCCAGTACTGTATAGCCAGCGGTGTTTTCTGGGTTTTATAAATACTCTGACCGTTTACATCCATCCACCTACCAATGCTGTCTAATATAGAAACATCTTTAGCGTCAAACTCACCATCACCTTTGGGGCCGATGTTCATCAGCAGGTTACCTCCTCTTGATGCTGCTTTGGCCAGCAGGGTAATGAAAAAGCTGGCCGGTTTATGACTATGATCAAACTTGGAATAACCGTATGACTCGTTAGTAGTGGGGATGGCCTCCCAATCACCATCAGCCGGGTAAAACTCGGCCGGGCGATCGGCTGTGTTCTTATAATCGCCCAGGTTAAGATTGCCCGCGCCCCTGGCCAACCGACCATTAACCACCACATTTGGATCAATCTGCCTGATAGCTTCCAGTATCCTGACATTTTCAGAAAGTGGCAGTTTCGAAGGCGTATCAAACCAAAGAATATCAGGGTGATACATTTGCAGCAACTCCCTGATCTGAGGAATGGCTTTCTCATTAACATAGTTAACGGCTTTAGGTAGCAACTCCGGATGCACATCATACCAGTTAGCGCCGCCGTGCAGCAATTTATCGCCGCCGGGGTTATCATAATCCCAATCATTGCCCGGCGCATCGGGGTGCTCCCAATCAAAGGCATGCGAATAATAAAACCCAAATTTAAGGCCGTACTTTTTGCAGGCGGCAGAAAGATCGGCCATCGGGTCGTGCTTCCAGGCGCTTTGTTTTACCACGTTATAGTCAGTCACCTGCGAGTTAAACATAGCGAAACCATCATGATGCTTTGCGGTAATGATGATGTAGCGCATACCCGCGCGTTTTGCGGTTTGCACCCAGACATCAGCATTAAACTTTACCGGGCTAAACTGATGAGCCAGCTGCAGGTATTCAGCCCGAGGGATCTTTTCCTTGCGCATCAGATGCTCGGCATAGCCATCCACCTTTTTGCCTTTCCACTCGCCACCAGGTAGTGAGTAAACGCCCCAGTGAATAAACATGCCAAACCGCGCATCGCGCCACCACTGGATGCGGCTATCATGCGTTTGCATGGAAGCTTTCCACCAGCCATTCAGCGCTTTGTCAATCTCTTTTTTATCACGAGCCTTTGCCTGATTTTGCATGGCCGCCTCATCGCCGGTTTGTGCTGCTGCTTGCAGGGTTGCCGCCAATAGCAATACAATTAGATAATTTTTATAGAGTAATTTCATAGTTGAGTATTATTTAGCTCAATTGCGTGCTGTTATAAATTTTGTCATTGCGAGGGAACGAAGCAATGACAAAGAGTTTAGACAAATAATAACAAGAGATCTATTCCGTCATCATTTTAAAAGTGACTTTACCAACGTTATCAGGCTTGCCTTTTACAGCCGGCGAGAGTGTGCCCTTAATGCCGCCATTCTGTTTTAGTATTTTGATGGTTCTGAAACTGTATTCGCCATGCTCATAATTAAATGTTTCACCATCATCGTCATATAGCTGATACTCGCCGGGCTTTTCGCCATAGTAGCGAATCTCCAGATCAACTTTTTGCCCGTTTTTTGGCGCGTGCAGCATGGCAGGCATCATAGGGATGATACCGCCATCTTTTACATAAACTGGTATTTTATCCAGGCCCGGGGTAACGGTGATCACTTCGCCGTCGCCGGCATATTTACCGGTGTAGAAATCGTACCATTTGCCTTTGGGTAAGATCACTTTCCGGCTTTGTTCGCCGGTAAACATGGGCGCCACCAGCAGGTAACTGCCCGCCATATACTGGTCTTTTACTTCCTTTGATACAGCTTCTTCATACGGGTTCTCTTCCAGTCCTCCTTTTTTGGTAGGCTTGCTATCGCCGGATGCACTAAATCCATCCTCCAGGTACATGGCCCTGAACGGCGGGATCCCTTTAAAATGATACCGGGCAAACTCGCTGTACCAGTAAGGCATCATCTGCATACGCAATGCAGCCAAAGTCTTTATCTGCCCTGCTACCTCGGGGAACGTCCACGGTTTGGTGCCGCTGGCCCAAGCGTTGATCATGGCCATGGGCGAAAAGATGTTAGATTGAAAGCGCCTCAACCACTCTTCGGCAGTTTTGGAGGCTCTTACCTCCGGCGTCCATAACACACCGGAAAAGCCACTGTTAACCAGCGCAGTAATAAAATCCTGGTGATTATAATAATCGTTATAGATTACATAAGGGAATGACGAACCACCACCGTTTGACGCCCGTACCAGGCCAAAGGTGCGCTGGTTGCGCTGATGATAGATCTCATACGTGTAGCGCTGCATCATCAGCCCGTAGGTTTGGCGCATCTGCTCAGCGCTGTGACCTGACGGGAAAGTAGCCACATCGGGCCACAGGTAGGTATCGCCGCCATCAACCTCATCCATTTTATAGCCGCAGATACCGATATCGATTTTACCTTTCTCCAGTTCGCCGAAGAATATTTTCCGCCCCTGCTCCATGGTTAAATCAGGCACTGCGCCGTTCCAAACAGTATGCGATGCGGTGTAAGGTAAAATATGCTGGTAAACTGGTGCCTGCGGAGAGATGTATGGATTGGTCCATAAGTTTAAGCGGATATTTTTCTTCAGCATCCTCTGCACCAATCCGGCAGGGTCTGGGAAACGGGTTTTATCCCACTCGAAAGTACAGGGGTATGATTTGCTTTGCCAGCCGGGCTCTAAACCGATAAAATCCAGCGGATAGCCTTTTTCTTCAAACGCGCGGGCTTCATCTTCAACCCCTTTAGCATCTGTAAGCCTTTGTACTCGCTGTGTAAAGCCCAAACCCCAGCGTGGTGGCAGGCAACCACCGCCATTCCAGAGGTTATAGCGACTCACGGCATCCAGTGCAGTTGGGCCGGCAAATACGTATATCTCTGCTCCCTGCGCGGGTACCAAAATCTCCACAGCATCCGAGTAAGGGTGAGATGACCAGTTTTTGTCGGTATTTCTATCCTGAATAACCGGAGGTGTTTTGCTATCGCGATTAACGGCCGTACCAGCATACACCGTTAAATATCTGGCCGAATTGATGAACACCCCGTACCCTTTTGATGACACATAGAAAGGCGTAGGCGCATGCGTGCGGCCATTATCTTTACCGGCATAATTATCTACATGCAAGGTAAGCACCTTTCCCCGTTGAAAAATAGTTTGAAAATTGAGACCGAAACCGAAGAGTTGTTCGCTTCGTTCCAACGGGAACCGCAGGTAGGTTTTACCATCAGTTTGTTTAGCGGTTATCTCTTGCTGCGGCAGCGGAAAACCAGCCTTGGGCATTTGCTGTAATTCATTGTGCAGGGGTTTTATGCCTGCTGCTTTGACCAGGTCAAACGCATCAAGCTTACCGGTTATGCCTTTCCAAACACCCGGTTCTATCTCAGCCCAAGTAATGGATTGCGCCTGCAGACCGCTATTGAAACCGGATAGCAGTATTAATAGGGAGAGACAAATTTTCAAAGTAGCTTTCATCTATTTATTTAGGTTGATGGTTATTGAGGAACTACGGTATAGGTTTTACCTTTTTGAGTTTGAAAATCAATCACGTAGCCTTTGTTAAATGCAATCTCCTGTAGCTTACTAACGGTTGCCTTTTGGTAAACCGGCGTAACCGGTTGGGCATTTAAGGTATTGGTATTATTGCCAGTAGCCGGTTTGACTGATTCCTCCAGCACTTTTACCGGTATGGGGGTGCGCAAACGGCAGTTGCCTCCATTATTTGAAGTGATTAGCGCTCTTTTAAGTTTGTAGTTATTCCAACTGACATTTACTTCAAAATTGCCGCGCGCTTTAATACCCTTGATAGTTCCATTCGGCCAGGCGTCGGGCAGGGCGGGCAGCAATTCAATTTCGCCGTTCTGGCTTTGCAGCAACATCTCGGTCATGCCGGCGGTGCCGCCAAAATTGCCATCAATTTGGAACGGCGGATGCGCATCAAATAAATTAGGGAACGTGCCGCCGCCACCCATTACCTCTGCCCTTTTAGCAGGGTCCATATAATGAAATGCGGCACTTAATATTTTATAAGCATGATTGCCATCGTGCAGGCGGGCCCACCAGTTTACCTTCCAGGCCATAGACCAGCCGGTACTTACATCGCCGCGAAAGATCATAGACTGTTTGGCGGCGGCGGCCAACTCGGGGGTATTGAACACCGAAATTTGTTTACCCGGAAACAGGCTGAACAAATGCGAGATATGGCGATGATTATCTTTCGGATCGTCCCAATCGCCATACCACTCCTGCAGTTGACCGTATTTACCAATGTGCAATGGATATAACTGCTGATAAGCTGCCGAAAGTTTACCGGCAAATTCACCATCAATATTTAAGGTTTTGGCCGAGGCGATGCAGCTTTGAAACAACTCGCGGATGATAGACATATCCATTGTAGTAGCCAAACTCACCTGGTATTCTTTGCCGTCCAGCTTCAGCGTATTTTCTGGCGAGGTAGAGGGGTTAGTAACCAGGTGACCGGTTTTAGGATCTTTCACCAACCATTGCAGCATAAACTGCGCGGCTCCTTTTAATAAAGGATAGGCGGTGTTGGCCAGAAACGTGCGGTCGCCTGTAAAAAGGTAATGATCATACAGATGCAGGCTCATCCAGGCCCCCCCCATTGGCCAGGCCGACCAGCGCGGCATGCCTTTCGGGTCCTGGTCATAGCCACCGGCGGTTGATGTTTTGGCCCAGATGTCTGAGTTATGGTGTTCCAGCCAGCCTTCGGTGATGCCGTAATTTGTTTTGGCAGTTATGGCGCCGTTTATGGCCAGTTCTTTTAAAAAATCGAATAATGGTTGGTGGCATTCTGCAAGATTTGTGTTCTCTGCCAGCCAATAATTCATCTCGGTATTAATATTGGTGGTATAGTTACTGCCCCATGGCGGCATTACCTCATCGTTCCAGATCCCTTGCAGATTAGCCGGGGCACTGCCCGGCCTTGAACTGGCAATGAGCAGATAGCGCCCATATTGATAATAAAGCGTTTGCAATTGTTTATCAGGATGATCGGCCTTGAATGTTTTTAGTCGCTCATCTGTGGGCAGCTTCGTCATTGCCAGATCGGTATCTAACTCAAAGCTGACCCGTTTAAAAAGATTGCGATAATCTGCCGTATGATGTTGCAAAAGTTGCGCATACGATTGTTGCGATACCTGCCTGAGTGTTTGGTCTGCCTCTACGGCCGGATCTTTACCCTGCAAACCCGGCGATTTATCGAACCCGTTAAAGCTAGTGGCTTCGGTTAAATACAGCAACACTTCATCAGCCCCCGTTACCGACAGCGAATTGCCCGACGCCGTTACCTTACCACCGGTATTTTTTATTTTCAGATTGACCTGAAAACGCATGCCTTCGCCTTTCGGTTCGTCATAAATTACCTGTCGCGCCTCGGTAGCGCGGTTGGCCACATAACTGGGCGCCTTGCCTTTAAGCGTTAATTGATCATTACCTGCCGCGCCAACCTCAAACTGCAGTTTACTTTGGAGGCCGGCCGTAAAGCTGATGGCCCCTTTTTTATCGGCACTAATTTGTACCACCATAGCTTTATCCGGGTAACTGATAAAGGTTTCGCGCAGATAGTTTACCCCATTTAAACGGTATCGCACCCCGGCAACAGCATTGTTTAAATCCAGATCGCGTCGGTAATTGGTAGTAGTGCTGTCTTTAAGATGAAAATTGAGTAACAGATCGGCCAGTGGCAGGTAGCGTGCCGAGTAAGGGCCTTGCAGGTATTTTTTCCAGATTCCGGCCGCTTCGTCATACTTACCGGCAAAAACTGCGTGCCGCACTTCTGCCAGGTGCGGAAAAGCATCTGCACTATTACCCGGCACAGGATAGCCAGACCATAAATTATGATCGTTCAACTGGTAGCGTTCTACATTAACGCGGCCAAATACCATTGCGCCCGTGGTGGCATTGCCCAGCGGCAATGCTTCCTCCCAGGCCGTAGCAGGCCTGGTGTACCACAATTTCAGATCTGGATCATCGGTTTTATGGTTAGCTGCAATTTGTGCCTGGGCCGCAAAGCCCCAGGCGGCCAACGGAATAAAAAACAGTTTGCGTAGCTGCATATCAAGGTTTTAGTATCGGTTTAAATTGGAGACAAAGATCAAACCCCGTTACGGATGGACTGGGTTAACCATTATGCAATTAGCCGATATTTACCACGCCGTTATTTTATTTTTCAAGCTAAATATTCAAGCGTTTTAGCAGGGGGCATTGAGCAGAAAACATACAGCCTGTCCTTAATATTCAAATTACTAGTTCATACCAAAAGCCCTTAGAGGTCATCTAAGGGCTTTTACGATTATAATGCAAGGGGGCTAAAAGATTTTACCTGTATCTGCCAGATGCTTTTGACGCAACAGAGCCTCCAGATAGTAATAATCGGCGTAAATAATAGGCACATCTATTTCGCCATTAGATGGTTTGTTACCTGTGCTGTGTAACAAAATAAAGCCTCTGCTACTACCGGGTTTAGCTAAATAATTGGCGTTAAGCTGATGTATAATTTTATCGGCCCACAATTTGTATTGTGCGCCGTTTGAACTATAGGTGCTGAGCTCATACAAAGCAGATGCAGTTACAGTAGCTGCAGATACATCCCGCGGGCTTTGCGGAATGGCCGGATCATTATAATCCCAGTAAGGAATCAAATCAGCAGGCAAATGTGGATTACTGAAGATGAAATGAGCGATGTGCTCGGCTTGCTCCAGGTAGGCTTTATTCTTAGTATAGCGGTAGCACATGGTATATCCGTAAAGTCCCCAGGCCTGCCCACGCGCCCAGGCAGAGCCATCTGCATATCCCTGATGCGTTTGCTTGTGCAATACCGCCCCGGTTTCAGGGTCGTAATCAATAACATGGTATGAGCTATAATCACTACGAAAATGATTTTTCATGGCCGTATTGGCATGAGCAACGGCGATTTTATAAAAGCTGGAATCGCCCGATATTTTGGTGGCTTCGAACAACAGCTCCAGGTTCATCATATTATCAATAATCACCGGGAATTTCCAATTTTTACGATTATCCCATGATTTAATACTGCCAACCTTCGGGTTAAAGCGTGTAGCCAAAGTTTTAGCGGCTTCTAATAAGACCGATTTATAATGCTCATTTTTCGTGAGGCGATAGCCGTTACCTACGCTACAATATATTTTGAAGCCCATATCGTGCGTGGTACCGTTCGTTTTTTCGGCCTCCACATCCGAAGTGTAATTTCTGGCTGCCGCCTCCCATTGCGGGTCTTTTGTATATTCCAACAGATACCAAAGTTCGCCGGGAAAAAAGCCGCTGCACCAGTCTTTAGAGGGCACCAACTCCAGGTTGTCCGCTGTATCTAACGAGCGTGGTGAGATTAATGCTGTTTTCTTAGACTGGGCCTTAACAAGGGCTGTTTCTTTCAGCAACAAGGCGGTTTGTTTTTCAGCAAACTCAAAACCCTTTTTTACATCGGGTAACGCTGTTGTTTTTTTCTTTTGACTTGATGTTTTATTTACGACGTTGGTCTGCGCAAAGCCGTTACCTGCTAATAAGGTAAGCGCACTTAAAATTATTAATGGAGTTTTTTTCATCTATTAGATTATAAAGGCTGTTATACTTTGAAAATCAGATGCTTTTTAATCACGATAATTAATTGAACCAAATAAGCGGATGGCGCACCGGCAGGTTACGAATCACTTCCTCATCCTGCGGGCTATGATCAAGCTTTTTCCAAAGGTTTAGCCAATCCTGTTGATGATACGCCATCGCGCCAAATACCAGCGCCGGCTGCGCTACCGGCCAGCTTTCCCAGTGCATTACGTCGTGCGGGTAAGGCCATTTGCTTTTATCAGCCAGGTAGGGCGCCAAAAAAGCTATCCCTTTTTTAATGTTATGGCCATCAGCCGTGGTATATTCAAACAAATCATCTTGCGGTGTACTCAGTATCTGGCACAAGGTGGTCATGGCATCCAGATTAAAAATAGAATAGCCGTAAGGTTTGGTACGTTTCAGTTCGAGTGGAAAACTACCGTCATCAGCCATCTGGCTGGGCAGCAACACCGTTTTGTAACGATCGGCGCAAAACTTCATTACTTGTACGTTGCCGGTAAATTTGGCAAAGCAAGCAGTTTGCATGGTCCAGCAGGTACCGTGGTTGTTCTTAGCATTCATCTCATCTTTGCCGTACGGATGGGTGGTAAGCCAGGTGATATATTTTTCAAACCAATCTTTCACACCGGCCTGGGTCTTAGCATCTAATGTTTTAGAATGCGCCATGGCTTCTAGTCCCTGCACTACCTCCATCAGTTGAATGGTATCTATAATGCCAATGCCTCTGCCCGTTGCCACGCCTTTTATGGCCTGGGCATATTGCAGATCAGGGTTCATCATGGTTCCGGCATCCGTAAACCATGCCCGTACATGTTTAAGAGCTGCACGAACGTATCGCTCATCATGGGTAATTTTATAGGCCGATGCCAGGGCGCCGATAATACGGCTAAAACGGATCATGGCATGGCGATGGGCCACAAAATTTTCGGGATTAGTCATGCCGTCTTTTTGAATATAGGGGCCTTGAGGATTTTTCTCATCGGGCCACCAGTAATCACCTTCAGAGTAGAAATCGTGCCTGCCTCCTGCACTGCGCGGACAAACTTCTGCGGTTACCGTTATTGGCTTTTGCTGCAGCGCCCAGGCCGCTTCTGTAAGCACATCCTTCCGTAATGTGGCGGCTAATTGCTGATACATATCATCACCGGGAGCATTTGTATTCCATGAAGAAAGACTAAGCAACACCACCATACCAATGATAAATACCGGCTTAAAACTTTTATTTAAAGCATAAATGCTGAATAACTTAAATTTCATAAGGCAACCATTAAAGATTTAATATTATAGATGGCAATGCGGGCGATTGTACCGCCACTGCACTTTTCCCTCCATTTGTTTTGAGACTGATGATGGCGCGCCCATTGTATACCTGCACCTTGCGGGAACCGCGGGACGTGCCAAGATCGTCTAAAAGTGTGCCGTCACCGGCCAATGAGAAAGTCACCCAGTTTTGTGCATCGAGGCAGAGTACACCTTTGTTATCCAGCAACTTTACCTGTACGGTCTGTATTCCATCGGCATCGTTAATTTTTTCGAGCTGTAATTGTGCTGGTTTACCCCACTTATCGATTTGATATTCCTGAGTAATCTGGTCGGCCACGGTGGTTTTTCCTTTATGCGCCACAACCTTTATGTCATTATTGCCTTTATTAAAAGTAACCAGCCAATGCAAGCCCGCAGCAGGAAAATCCTGACTGTTGCGTTTCCTCGTGCCATAGCTTTTTCCGTTTACAAACAGCTCGGCATTATCGCAGTTTGAATACACTTTTACCATTTTTTGTTCACCTGCATCACCCCAGCGTACCGGCCAGCTATGACCGTAAATATGCGCCATAGGCCTGGTGGTCCAATACGATTGAAAAACGTAGTATGATTCTTTGGGTGTTCCATCACGCTCCACTACACCTTTCTGGTTCATGTATGGAATAGGGTTATCTGGACGAATAGGCGTAGAAAAATCTTTATACACCCAAAAGGCCGAACCAGTTAACCAGGGCATGGTCTCTTGCTCTTTAAGATGCCAATCGAACAAATTACAGATGTAACTTTCGCTCCAATCTCCATCTTTAGAAACACGGGCCGCGCCACCAATTAGCGAAGCGTCACCTAATCGCTCATCGGTACCGCTTCCTGATTTAATTTCGGCCAAAGCTTTATCAGGATTTTCAGAATGACGCAGCGCATGGCTATCGCCTCCCCATTCGGCATGAAAAAAGTGTTTTACTTTTTTAAATTCTTCCTCTGTGCTTTGCTTATACTCGGTGTAAACACCCCGGTACCAACCGGCCCAAATGGAAGGTGAGTACACATCAGTAATATCAGCACAAAAGTCACACCGCCGGATGGTGGTTTTGCGAGACGGATCCAGACGATGAGCCCGATCATTTTGCTCCTTCATAAAAGCACGGATTTTTTCCTTGTCAAACTCAGGAAAGTCGCCAGCCCAGTCATTCTCATTACCCAATCCCCAAAGAATAATAGCCGGGTGGTTATAATGCTGCTCAATCATATTGGTGAGCATGGTGCGCGCCTGGTTCTTATATTTCTCGCCACCAAGTCCGCCGCGGCACCAGGGTTCTTCTTCCCAAACCAGTATGCCTAAACTGTCGCACAGATTTAGTATAATGCGCGACTGCTGATAATGCCCCAGTCGTATAAAATTAACGCCCATGTCTTTCATTTGCTGCATCTCCGTGTGCATCATCTTTTCAGTCATGGCTGCCGCAACGCCGGCATGGTCTTCATGCCGGTGAGTGCCACGCAATAGCAAACGCTTGCCGTTGAGCATAAACGGACCGTTATCTACAAACTTAAAGTCACGAAAACCTGTCTTTTCTGTATGCGTACAAGTTTGTCCGTTATTGTTTACCGTTACTTCAACAGTATAAAGTGACGGATCATCTGGTGACCATAATTGAGGTTTTTTAATATTAAAGCTACCAATCTGGCTGTCTCCGTCCAGGTTATTTAAGCTATACTTTGTTTGTGCAATAATTTTACCTGCGGGATCCGTCACCTTGATTTCGCCTGCGGCTGATGGAATGTTGACTGGATTATAAAAGCGGGCTTTAACATTCAGCTTAGCAGACTGTCTCCCCGCCTCTAATGTTACAGAGGCGAAAACCTTATCAAAAGACAGCACCGGTGTATAAACCAAATTAACATAACGGTACAAACCGCCATATACATTAAAGTCTGAAAGTTGCGAAGGGATACTTTCCAGATCGCGGGAGTTATCGCATCTGATAGATAGCGGAATTTTGCCTTTAAACTGCTTTTTAAAAACGTCTGTCTTTTTAAAATCAGCCACGGCCTGGGTAATGTCTGCCACCCATTCATCATATCCACCCAGGTGTGATGCTACCTTGGTGGTATAAATATAAACGTCTGTTTTCTGCCCGGCGCCCTCAAAATGCAGCAGCGTACGCCCGTTGGCATACGGGTTATTAATATCAAGCTGCGTGCGGTACCAACCGGGGCCCTGGTAATAGTTTACATCAGGATCAACGGCATCGCGCGCATTAAAGCAATGTGGCAACTGCACTTTTTGCCACAACGGCAAGCTTTCCGGGTTACCGGCCGTCACCGGGCGAACGGCTTCCCATATTCCTCCCAGATCTTGCTTTAAAAATTCCCAGTTAGTAGTAAGGCGGGTTTGTTGCTGAGCACGCGCGTTTTGAGCAAGCCACAGCAAAGCAAAGCAGAAGATTTTAATTTTTCTCACAGTTGATTTTATAATAAATGGCGGCTAAAGCTATTATAAACAGGAGAAAAAAAAGTCACTCAAATTGTCTATATCATATACTAAAATGAACCGTCAACCTTGTCTAATTATCAGCGATGTGATGATGTCAGTACTCTCCTATTTCGATATGTAAGCAACTAAAAGTGAGAGTTGGAAAAATGTCAAGGCCGGGCAGTGTCTCTTTAATGCCGGTGTTTGTTCGGTATTGTGTTATTCAGCGAACTTATCTAATGTATTTCTATTACCGTTAAAAATGGCTCTACAACAAATATTCTTAATCTCAAACTTTCCGGTTCAAATCAAACCCGGAAAGTTTGTTACATAGTTACTTATAGAGGCCTTTTTGCAAGAGATTTCGTCTTTTTAGATAAACCCCTTACCCTTCAAATCGTCAATTATGGGCTCTATTAGCCATAAAAAGGGTTCCAAATGTTGCAAGTATTCCCGGCCAACGATACTGAAGGAAACAACCACATGTGGTTGTTTCCTTTTTTTATAACAATAAAACTCTCATCATCAGTCAGTTACTATCTAACAAACAATGATTAGACTTTTTTGTGAATCAGTCTATAAGGCGCGAAGAGGGACGTGTGGCAAGCTTTTTTGTGGTTCGATGTCCACTTAAAATCACCATTACTTGTGAAAGCTATTTCGATAATGGCTCTCCGTCAACGATTTAGTGAAATATGGCTATTGAACATATTGTTACCTTAAATTTTAAATTAGCAGTAAGTATTAGTTGTAAAAACAGCTGGAGAATGAATTATATTTGATAACAATTCTCAATAGTACCTATTTGAATAAAACCTAACTCACAATGTGTCGCAAGCTCTTTCTGCTGTTTATATTTCCATTTTTTTGTTTCGCCGTTGATGCTCAAACACCTATTATCTCATCGTTTAGCCCCCTATCGGCTGGGATAGGTTCACAAATAACTATCAACGGTGACAATTTTAACACAAACGCTACAGACAATATTGTTTATTTCGGCTATGTAAAAGCTGTGGTAAAATCGGCATCAAAAACACAGCTTACCGTAACGGTCCCGCAAAGCGCAACCAACAAACCCATATCGGTACTTAATGCGGTCACGCATCTTACTGCATATTCCTCTTTGCCTTTCAGTATAACATTTGCCGGCAATGGTAACGTCAGTTCGGGCGATTTTGACCTGTCTCAAACGCTGTCCTATAAAAACGTAAGCCCAATTGTTATGGCTGACTTTGACAGCGATGGCAAACCAGATGTGGTAACAGCCGACGAGCTGCATGAAAATCTTTTATTACTACACAACAGTACCCAACAGGGAAGCAAGCTTACTTTTGACACCTCATACGTCCATAATTATGATGATTTTGGAATAATGAGAGCTGCTGACGTAAATGGCGATGGCAAACCGGACATTATTATCAAGACCACATATAGCGATATAATTAAGGTACATATCAATACATCTGTTAGCGGTAAAATTAGTTTTGCCTACCCGGTAAACTTCGCCTTAAGCGCACAGTATTGTAATGCCATAGATGTTGCTGATATTGATGGAGATGGCATGCCGGATATTATTGCAAACACAGGTGATAAAAGTATTAGCATACTCCGCAACACCAGTACTTCCACAACTTTGTCTTTTGACAAACCTGTAACCACAGACGCCATCGCATTAGCGGTTACTATGAGAATTGCCGATCTGAATGCCGACGGCAAACCAGATATCGTTGTTGCCACCAATACCGACCCTGGTACCCAAATTGGAACCATCGCTGTTTTAACCAATAATTCATCCCCAGGTAATATCTCATTCAATCTCGGCGCCGCCCGGTATACAGGAGCGCCTGCGTTTGATCTGGGCGATGTTAACGGCGATGGCAAACCCGATCTGGTAACGGGAGATAAAACAACTTTCAAACTATATGTATATCAAAACAATACAGCTACCAACCAACCCGTAACTTTCCAGCAACCTTTGTTTGTTGCAAATGAAGCGCCCCTGCTAAGCCAGATACTTATACAAGATATTGATGGCGATGGCAAAAACGACATACTGGTTAGTGGCAACGGCATTAACCTGTGGCGCAATATCTCGGGCTCATCATTGATATTTGATATGAAGGTGAGTGTAAGCAATGCAAGCTATAATGTGTTAAATGGATGCGATTTGGACGGAGATAACAAAACCGACTTTCTCGTAAACGATGGCATCAATCAACTCGCCGTTATCAGAAACAATACACAAACGCCCCCGCCGCCAGGGCCGGTTGTTACATCGGTCAGCCCGCTAAGCGGTCAGGTAGGCGCTACAGTTACTATAAGCGGCAGCGGATTTAATGGTACTGTCGCTAATAATGTAGTATTTTTTGGCCCCGTACAAGGAACGGTTAGTGCAGCGTCTGCAACACAGCTTACTGTTAAAGTGCCGGCAGGCTCATCCTTTCAACCTATTGCTGTCGTTAACACCGCTACACACCTGCAAACGATATCTTCACAGTGGTTTACGCCTACTTATCCTACAAAAAAAGAGATTTATCCGTCAGATTTTCAGGCCCAGGTAAACATCCCTTCAAACAACTACATTTCAAACCAGCAGGTGGCCGATATAGACGGAGATGGCAAGCCTGACCTTGTTTACGCCAATACAGGCACAGGTGCCGTATCAATATATCTTAATAAATCAACAGGCGGACCTTTAACCAGTACATCCCTGGCAACAAAAGTTGATGTCAACGCGCCCTCAGAACATCCCTTCTGTACGCGGATAGCCGACATGAACAATGATGGCAAGCCCGATATTCTATACATCGTAGGCAACTCCAGCAGCAAATTAGTCTTATTACTCAACACGTCTAAACCAGGCTCGGTATCATTTGTACAGTCATACAGCCACGAAGCATTTTCATCTATGACCGATATGGTTACCGGCGATTTTGATAACGATGGTAAAACAGATTTTGCATTTATACGCCCTAATGATATTGTTTTTTACCGCAACACCACCCCAACTACAGGTAACATAGGTACAATGACATTTGCAGAGTCTATCACCTTAAAAGGCGTTGCCAGCCCCTCAAGCTTAAATGCGGCTGATATGGACGGTGATGGCAAACTTGATATGGTATTTACTGAAAACGGCGGCATGGCAGCCTTTCTTAATACCTCTATCCCCGGTGCCATTAATTTTACTGCCATACCGGCACGTATATCAGGTACAGGAGGTTTGGCCAAGGTAGCCGATATAGACGGCGATGGCAAGCTCGATGTGATATCAATGTACTCAACCAGCGTTATTACACTGGTCCGCAACACGTCTGTAAAAGGAAGCTTAAGCTTTGATAATGCCGTTGTTCTGCCTGCTACCTATAGCGTTAATGGTAGCTATGTACTTAATGTAGCCGATATGGACGGCGATGGCAAGCCCGATCTGGTTTTTGGCGACCAAAATACAGTTGGAATTATGCGTAATACGGCTGTAAACGGAAGTTTCAGTACCGATTCTTTTTCGCCCAAGATAAACCTGCCGGTTACAGCATCGCCCTACTCCATCAACATAGCCGATATGAACGGCGATGGCAAACCCGATATTATTGCCACAGACCAAAGCAGTATTTCATTGATGGGCTATATTGGCGACCCTTTGCACAATCCACCCGTCATCTCCTCATTTACGCCTGCATCAGCAGCTACAGATGCAGTAGTAACTCTGATTGGCAGCTATTTTACCGGCACCAAATCACTTACTTTTGGCGGGGTACCTGTTACCAGCTTCAAGGTAGTATCAGCAGATACCATTCAAGCGGTTGTTTCATTGGGGAACCCATCCGGTGATATCGTTATCATAACTGCCGACGGTAAATACACAGCCAAAGGCTTCACATTTATTCCACCGCCTGTAGTTACCAGTTTCAGCCCATCTGCGGCAGCCACAGGCGAGAAAGTGACGATTACCGGCACCGGTTTTAACGGAGTTACCGCAGTGAGGTTTGGAGGCGTACCTGCGGCATCATTTACCGTAACGTCTGCCACCACTATACAGGCAGTTATTGGCACAGGTGGTACCGGCACTGTTACTGTAACCGCAGCGAGTGGTACTGGCGCCCTGGGCGGATTTAAGTACCCGCTGCCCACTATCAGCATCTCGGGCGATCAAAGTTATGGGTATATTACAGGCAAGGCTATTACACCTATAAAAACAATAAACAAAGGCGGGGTGATCCCTAACGGCCTGTATGGTAAAGTTACCACCCTGGCAGGCAGCCGCAGCCCCGGCGCCGTTGACGCGGTGGGCACCCTGGCCAGTTTTAATAACCCGGCAAATCTAACAATTGACTATGACGGCAATTTGTTTGTGGTAGACCAGGGAAACAATGCTATCAGGAAGGTGACACCCGATGGTACCGTTACCACCTATGCAGGCACAAAAAAGGCCGGGCATGATGACGGCCCCCGGGCTACTGCCACTTTTGGTTCGCCATATACTATAGCCATGGATGTTACAGGTAATATGTATGTGTTTGACAACAACAGCAACACTATTCGTAAAATCACGCCCAACTCAGGAGTTACAACATTTGCCCAGGGCAATAACATACTACACCAATCTAATGCCTTTACAACCGACCTGCAAAACAACCTGTACACCAGCCAATCTCAGGATAAAGATGTTTTAAAAATTATGCCTGACGGAACAACCAACGTGTTGGCCACCCCAAGTTCATCAGGAGCCAACAATAGTCTATCACCCGCTGGCCTGGCTGCTGATGCCAATGGAAATATCTGGGTAACTGACTATAATGCAAGGCTAATCAGGAAGATAATGCCAGACGGAACCTTGTCTACGCTGGCCGGTAACAGCAATGCCCCATACGGCAGTCGCGATGGCGTAGGCACAAATGCTACGTTTACCGATCCGGTCGCTATGGCTTTAGACCAGGCGGGCAATGCTTATATTTCAGACTCCTGGTCATTTATTATCCGAAAAATGGCGCCCGATGGCATGGTAACTACCTTAGCCGGAAATGGCAAAGATGGTTATGCTGACGGCATTGGTACCGCCTCCAGCTTTTCGTACACGGGCGGCCTTTGCCCCGATGCTATGGGCAACTTATATGTGTGCGATGGCAATCAGCAGATACGCAAAATAATCATCACAGGCTATGCCATTAGTCCTGCCTTGCCTGATGGCATGGTGTTGAATGAAGACGGCACAATCAGCGGAACACCAACCGCAGCAGCCACAGCTACCGACTACACCATCACAGCATACAATGGCAGCGGCAGCAGCACTTGTAAAGTTAACATTGCGGTATCATTATCGGCACCGCCAACAATCACCTCCTTTACGCCCACCAGCGCAGGCATTGGCGCAAAGGTTACCATTACTGGAACAAACTTTACAGGCACCACCACAGTAAGCTTTGGCGGCATGGCAGCTACAGATTTTACCGTACAATCATCTACCAGCATATTAGCCACGGTTGCCACAGGTACAACCGGCAATATAGCCGTTACCACGCCAAGCGGCACGGCAACCCTGGCCGGTTTTTCCTTTACCGGACCAAAAATTGATTCATTCTCGCCCGCCAGCGCAGCAACCGGTGGTTCGGTAACCATTACGGGCGAGGGCTTCACCGACGCCACTTCGGTTAGTTTTGGCGGTACACCCGCTACCTCATTCGTTATCAATTCGTCTACCAGCATTACAGCCGTTGTTGGAGCTGGCTCAACCGGTTATATTTCAGTTACTACGCCCAATGGCACAAGCTCATCTCAAAACGGATTTGTTAAAGTAACTACGCCGCCTGCAAATATTAGTTACGGCAATGCGCAAACCTACACTGTGGCCACGCCAATTACACCGCTTACCCCGCTAAATACCGGAAGTGAAGTACCCTTAGCAACCTATGGAAATGTATCAGTATTGGCCGGTAGCGGCTTTCCGGGATATGCTGAAGGGCAGGGTAGCGCAGCAGCATTTACCGACCCGCTGGCCATTGCAATGACTCCTGACGGGAATTTTTATGTAGCTGATAATAATAACCCTTCATCTATCAGAAAAGTTACTCCTGGTGGCCTTGTAAGCACTTTTGTTGCCAATAGCGCGCTGGGCACCTCTAATACCAGCGGCTATTTTATGCTGACAGGTATTACTGCCGATGCATCAGGCAATCTTTATGTGGCGTTAGGGTATGATAATGTAATAAAAAAGATAACACCGCAAGGCGTTGTAAGCCTCTTTGCCGGAAGTGGCGTAGCCGGTTCTGCAGACGGCAAGGGTCAATTAGCCAGCTTTAACGGTCCAAGAGGCTTAGCCGTTGGACCGGATGGGGCTGTTTATGTAGCTGATGTAAGCAACCACATGATTCGCAAAATCACGCCAGATGGTACCGTGACCACCCTGGCCGGCAATACAGTATATGGCAATGCCAATGGAACCGGCATGGCGGCAAGCTTTCATCAGCCGATGGGGGTTTGTGTGGACATTTTTGGAAATGTATATGTTGCCGATGGTGCAAATAACCTTATACGTAAAATAACCCCTGCCGGCACAGTATCTACGTTTGCGGGTAGCGGCAAACAAGGCTTTGCCGATGGCAAGGCAACAGAAGCAGCATTTAATGCGCCCTGGGCCGTAACCGTAGATGATTTAGGAAACGTTTATGTGATGGATATACTGAACAACCGAATGCGTAAAATAACCCAGGATGGAATGGTAAGCACGGTTGCTAATAACTTCAACTTCCCAGTATCCGTTATCCTGGACAACGCAGGCAATGCGCTTATTGTAGAGCAGTCCGGTCCACAAATAAAAAAGGTATCACTTAGTGGTTACGCCATTACGCCTGCTTTGCCGGCCGGATTAACTTTTGAAGCCACCACGGGCATCATTAGCGGTACGCCCACCCAGGTTTTCCCGGCAACAGATTTTTTTGTTACAGCTTATACGAAAAATGGAGCAAGCACTGCTACAGTAAACATTAAGGTTAATCCGTTTACCTTACCGGTAAATAATTTCCTGGTGTCATCTAACAGTGTTACCTGCCGCGGAGCAAACAATGGCTCCATCACCATAACAGCCAACAAGGCCACCTATAATTACACAGCAACCCTAACCGGTAGTAATGTAAATACTCAATTGCCATTTACCACCTCCACAACTTTTAACAATTTATTGCCAGGCAGTTATAATGTGTGCATTACCCTAGCCGGGCAACCCAATTACCAGAAATGTTATACCCTGGTAATTACCGAACCTAAAGATTTATCGGTATATGCAACGGTAAACCCAGACAGGCACAGTATCAGCCTTGCACTAAAGGGCGGAACAACTTATCAGGTTCAATTAAACGGCATTGTTGCTACATCAACCGACAGCCTGATTACCCTGCCGCTGGCGGCAGGAGCTAACAAACTGATAGTAACTACAGATAAAGCCTGCCAAGGCTTATTTGAACGCGTTATTGATATTGCCGACCAAATACTTCCCTACCCCAATCCTTTTACAGAAGTACTGAACATTAACATGGGATTTGAAAAAACGCATACAGCCGAGGTGAAGATATTTACTATTTACGGTCAGTTGATTTATCAAAAGAAATTTAATGAGCCAGCCGGCACGATTCAACTTAATTTGAGTAAAATAACAATGTCGGGGGTATATTCATTGCAAATGAGCACTGATAATGGTACAAAATTTTTTAAGATAGCAAGGAAATGAGAAAGCTTTTAATATGCATGCTCGCCACGTTGCTGTTTGCCGCGTGTAGCAGCAAAAAAGATGACACACAGAATGTGGCTGCCTTAGCGCCACCGCCGGAAAAAAGTAATTTACTGCTCCCTATTGCCAATTCTGTGTGTACTACCGGTACTGTAATATCAACCACACAAAGCAGCATAGCATTTAGCTGGACTGCAGCCACTAACGCCGAAAGTTATGATATTGTAATTAAAAACCTGATTACCAATACCACCGCGCAACAAACCACCGTTTCTCCACAAGTACAAATAACACTTGACAGGAACGCTCCTTACTCCTGGTATGTGGTATCCAAATCATCAAAAACTACTACAACAGCCCAAAGTGATGTATTTAAGTTTTACAGTGCTGGTTTGGGGATTGTTTATTATGCTCCTTTCCCTGCCGATGCTGTATCGCCCGAATATGGGGTAACCGTATCCGGCCAAACAACCAATTTGATTTGGAAAGGCACCAGTACAGATAATAATATAGTTGGATATGATGTTTACTTTGGTACAATCGCCTCTCCCCCGCTTTTTAAGAGTAACGTAACCGATGTGTTTCTTAACAACATCCCATTATCTACCGGTACCTTATATTATTGGCGTATTGTTACTAAGGATGCAAATGGCAATACATCATCTTCGGATACTTTTCAGTTTAAAACAAAATAGCAAAAAATCCCCTGGACCTGCAAACCGCAAAAGATTAGGGTTCGGTACCCTGATTTCCGGCCCAACGCTAAACATTACAGCCACTAAAGATGCGTTGAAAGCCGGATTTCGACATTTCGATTGCGCAGAACGCTATAAAACAAAAAAATTGATTCTCAATTAGTTAATGCATTTGTTTTTATACCAGCTCAAGGTCAGGCTTGAAGCACTTAAAGCATAAAAAACTATAAAACAACTAGTTACAAAACACAAACCGGTTCAAAATCGACAAAACCCATAAAACACAAAATACTGATAGTCCCGGAGACTGGTTCCACTGCAACCTCAGTCGACCAGTTTAATGAATAACCACAGTCTCCATTAAACCGGCATGGTTTAGGTTTCTATTTTAACAAATACTCTGAGCAGGAACCAGGCGACCAGGTACATACTGCTAAAAGAAATAAAAATAGGAATATAAGAATGACTGACTTGCAGAATGATACCCACAATAAGTGCCCCCAATGCACCACCTACTGCACCGAAAGTACCTGCCAGCCCGGTAAGCGTGCCTACCTTATTTTGTGGAAATATATCGCTCACGATAGTATAAATATTAGCCGCCCAGGCCTGATGTGCGGCTGTTGCCAATGAAATAAAGCCAACGGCCACCCACAAATGATTGGTGACGGCCGCAAAAGTGACCGGCAATGCCATTAAACCGCAAATTAGTATGGTGCGCTTACGTGCGCTATCCACCGAATGCCCGTGTTTAATTTGCCATGATGAATACCACCCGCCGGCGATGCTGCCCAGATCTGAAATTACATAAATGGCAATTATAGGCGCCGCCACATCCAACAGTTCGATATGAAAACGTGCGCTGAGAAACTTGGGCAGCCAGTATAAAAAGAACCACCATACCGGGTCGGTAAGAAAGCGACACAGACAGATGATCCATACGCGGCGGTCTTTTAGTAATAAGCGGAAGGGCACCTTTTCTTGCGTAGCAGTGGGTCTGTCGGCAAGGATATAGCTGCGTTCATCCGGGTGTAAGCCAGGGTGCTCATCCGGCTTACGATAAACAGCCAGCCAAAAGGCCAGCCAAATGAGACCTAGCAAACCGGTAACTAAAAATGCCCATTGCCACCCCCACTTGATAAATAACCACGGAATGAGCAGCGGTGCAATAATGGCACCAATATTCGAACCGCTGTTAAACAGGCCTGTAGCAAAAGCACGCTCTTTTACCGGAAACCAGCCCGCAACCGTTTTGATACAAGCCGGAAAGTTACCGGCCTCGCCAATACCCAGGGCAAAGCGCGCGACGATAAAACCCATAAGCGAGCGTGCCGCCGCATGCAGCATAGATACCACGCTCCAGATACTAATAAAGATGGTGAAGCCTTTTTTAGTGCCTATCTTATCCAGTATAGCCCCGGCGCACAACAAGCCAATGGCATAAGCCCATTTAAACGCAGAGATGATGATCCCATAATCGGCCTCCGACCATTTGAACATGCGCGTTAACTCTGGGGCCAAAATGCCCAGCACCTGCCTGTCAAGGTAATTGATGGAGGTGGCAAAAAACAGCAGTACGCATATTTTCCAGCGATACTTATGGCCATTATCTGTCAGGCCTGTACGTTCAGTCATCGTCAGCATGGGTATTATCAGTTTATAAAGATTGGCTTGCCAGGGCGGCAAGACATCTTAAAGGTTTTTTATAATTGGTACCGGCACTTGCCGGTGGGTATTAAGCGCCGTACCAGGGGTACGGCGCTGTGTTTGGCTACAGGATCAGAACCCGCCGGCAGCACCGCCATCTATCGGCAGAAAAACGCCGGTAATATATTCGGCGGCATCCGATGCAAGGAACAGTGCGGCGTTGCCAATGTCTTTAGGTTTGCCGAAACGGTTGAAGGGTATACGGCTCATAATCTTGTTCTTGCGTTGCTCGTCGGCATTGATAGCCTTGAACATCATGTCAGACTCGATCCAGCCCGGCGCTATCGCATTTACCCGCACATTATCGGCACTGTACTCGGCCATCATGGCGCGCATCAGGCCAATCAGGGCGGTTTTGGCGGTGGTATAGGCAACCACCTGTGTCATCCCCATAACGGCAGACATGGAGCTGATGAGTAAAATACTACCACGTTTGCGTGCCGACATGCGGTTAGCTACCTCGCGCGACAGACTGAAAACGCTGAGCAGATGCACCTGCAGCAAGGCTAAAAACTCCTGGTCGGTGGTATCTCTCATAAACTTTTTGAGGTGCTGCCCAGCATTGTTTACCAGTATATCTATGGGGCCAACTTCCTTTTCCAGACGCTCTACAAATGCCGGGAGTTCGGTTTGCTTCGATATATCCTGCACGTAATAACGTGCACCGTTGCCAATCTGCGCCACTGCTTCCTGTAAAACATCCTCACGACGGCCCGTAATAACTACCGTTGCGCCAGCCGCCGCGAATGACTGGGCGATGCCGAACCCGATCCCGGTACCGCCGCCGGTAACTAACGCTACACGCCCGTTTATATTTAAAATATCTATCATATCACTTTATCAATTACATAATGCCAAACTTTTTGAAAGCATCAACGGTGCTCATACCTTCTTCCAGCGCTTTCTGCACATGCTTTTCACCGCGGGCTTTTTCAATCGCCCCGGCAAAGGCCGCCTCTTCCGCTTCTTTTGGAATGATGAGCAGGCCGTCCACATCGCCATATACAATATCGCCGGGGCGTACTAACACCCCATTGAACTCAATGGGCACGCGATAGTCAAGCACCTTACCGCGTGGACCCTGGTCCTGCGCGTAGCTGCCTTTGGAAAAAGTAGGAAAATTAAGGCGGAGAATCTCCGGCGTATCGCGCGAGTAACCATCCATTACGGCGCCGGCCGCTTTCAGTTTCAGCGCACGGGTGCTCATTAAGCCGCCCCACAAGGCATAACGTGGAGAAGAGCCTGAACAGATGTAAACCTCGTTTTCCTGCAATTGATCCAGGGCCTCGAACATCAGTCCGAACGGTTGTTTCATTAACGGCAGGTGAGCATCGGGCGCCACTTCGCAAAACACGTCAGCCTCCAGCACAGGCATGGCGCGGCCAATAACTACCATATCGGCACGCAGCGGCTTGATATCGGGTGATACAAACTGGTGCAAGTAACCCAGTTTATCCAGCACGTCGCCTACAAGGGCGGTAAATAATTCCTTTTTGGCAATCTCAAAAAGTTCGTTGTCGTTATTCCAGAGTTTCATTTTTGATATTAAAAGTCAAAGTAATCGTTTGCGTTATTGTAGCAAATGGCTTCTACCATCTGCGCCAGCAGTTTCATGTCTTTAGGTATCTCGCCGTTCACCACATCGCGCCCCAGCAGGTTACACAGAATACGGCGAAAATATTCGTGGCGCGAGTACGACAGAAAGCTGCGCGAATCAGTTACCATCCCTACAAAATGGAACAGCAGGCCCATATTAGAGAGGGCATTAAGCTGTTTTTCCATCCCGTCTTTCTGATCCAGAAACCACCAGCCGGAGCCGTACTGAAAACGGCTCACCACCTTGCCGTTCTGAAAATTGCCAATCATAGTAGCAATCATCTCATTATCGCGTGGGTTGAGGTTATACAGAATGGTTTTGGCCAGCTTGCTTTCTTCTTCCAGACGATTAAAAAACGCGCCCATAGATGCGGCATAACTAAAATCATGAATAGAATCAAACCCTTTGGCTTCCCCAATCTCTCTGATGGCTTTGAGGTTTACGTTGCGGATTGCGCCCACGTGGTACTGCTGCACCCAGCCTTTTTCAAAGTCCATCACAGCGAAGTTATACAACATGCAGGCAGCAAACATTTGTTCTTCCATCGGTGAAACAGCCTGACCGGTTCTTAATTTCCCGAAGATTGATTTGATCTCTGCATCGGTATAAGCCGTAACGGGGAAAGGTCCGTCCAACCCGTGGTCTGACAACCGGCAGCCCATGCTATGGAAAAACTCGTGCCGCTGATGCAGGGCCTGCAGGTAATCGTCAAACGTGGCAATGTTTTTATTACAACTAGTCGCCAGTTTATCTATATAAACGTTGAATTTCTGTACGTTTTGTACGGCAATGGCATTATCGGGCCGCCAGGCGGTGGATACTTTTACCCCAAAGCCATCAGCCTGAATAGCGGCATGATGCTCAAGCGTATCAATCGGGTCCTCGGTAGTGCAAACGGTTTTGACATTAAATTTATGCAACAACCCACGCACGCTAAAGCCTTCGCTTTGCAGCAATTCGGTTCCTTTCTGATAAATACGATCGCCGGAGGCTGCATTGAGTATCTCTGTAATGCCAAACGGATATTTAAGTTCGAGGTGCGTCCAATGATACAGCGGATTGCGCAATGTGTAAGGCACGGTTTCTGCCCATTTGTTAAACTTCTCCTTATCGGAGGCCGCTCCGGTACAATAATGCTCATCAATACCGTGGGTGCGCATAGCACGCCATTTGTAATGATCGCCTTCCAGCCAAATCTGCGAGAGGTTTTCAAAACGGCGATCCAGCGCAATATCAGCCGGTGGAAGATGGCAGTGGTAATCTATAATAGGAATTTTTGCTGCATAATCATGGTAAAGCTCTCTCGCTACGTCGCTCTGCAACAGAAAATCTGGATGAACTATGGGGTTTTCAATTTGCATCAGGCGGTAGTGACTTTATAAGATGTACAATTGTTTTCAATCTGATCCCAATCCAGCTCCGCCCCTATCCCCGGCGTTTCGGGTACGTGGATCATCCCTTTATCGTCAATCGGCAGCGGTGTTTTCATCGGGAACTGAAACACATCCTCGGGTATAAAAAGTTCAAAATATTCGCAATTACGGATAGCGCAGCTTATATGCAGGTTAGCCATTTCGAGCGGGCCTGTAGTAGTAGTATGGATTTCGCATTGCATACCAAAAGCCTCGGCCAGGTGCGCAATTTTGAGCGTACCGGTGATGCCGTGCTTCCATGACACATCGGCACGTACAATATCTACAGCCTGTTGCTGGATAGCCTGTGCCACACCCCAGTGCGCGCCACGGGTAGTTTCTGTACCGGCAATGGGTATATCCAGCGCCGCAGCGAGCTGAGCATATTTGCGCAATTCAAAATCGCGGAAGGGTTCTTCAAACCAGTAGTAATCCAGTTTTTCCAGATGGCGGCCCACTTTAATAGCCTGCTCTAAAGTATATTCGGCTACAGGGTCAGTCATCAGCACGGCATCAGGGCCTAGTTCATCGCGCAGGGCCTGGTGCACATCCATATCCATTTTCCAGCCGCCTGGCGGATGCGGCTTGTAGGCATTAATACCTTTAGAGGCATAATGTTTGGCCTCTACCACATATTCGTCAACTGTTTGATGAAACAGGCTGCTGGCGTAAACAGGAAGCGAGGTGCGGTAAGCACCCAAATATTTGTACAATGGCAGGTTAGCAGCTTTGGCAGCCAGATCCCACAGCGCTACATCAATAGGGCCAGGCAGGTATACCGGGAAGAAGGTGATGTGCCGGTCTATCGTCCAGAACTCCTGCCAGATGGCCTCACGCTCATAAATACTACGATCGATGATGACGGGAATAATGTTATCGGTAATATAACTCTGCGTTACATTGCCCGAGCGTGGAGCCATCGCACTGACTTCGCTCACCAGGCCGGTATCAGTAGTAAGCCGAACTATTACAATATCCCACGGCATTGGCGAACGACCCTGACGGGCATTGTCAAACAGCGGGAGATTACGTTTTACCAACCAGGTTTCTACTTTTTTAATAATATGGTCCTGCATTGTCTTGTTTAAAATGATTTACGGTCTATGAGTCTGAATTGGTTGCGGATCTGTGCTTTTGAGCGATTAAGAATAAGGTCTGTAATATTGCGCCCCATCTCCCCGAAGTTTGTGGAAATTGTAGCAATTCCCTCGCCAATCAGCTCTTTAAGCGGATACTCGTTATAAGAAATAATACCCATGTTTTTACCCGGGCGAAGGTTAGCCGCACGCACAGCTTTGACCAATTGAACCAGGTCGGCGTCTTCAACCACGATATACAATTCGTCACTTTGTGGTACGCGGGTGGCCACATGCTCTATAATTTCAAAGGCGAAACCATATGCTGCACAAAATGCCATAAACCCTTTTTGTGTATAAATGGCGTTATAGCGCGATGGGTTACCCGATACCAGTACCAGCCTTTGGTACTTCCTGATTTTCACGAGTATTTCGGTCAGCATATCATAGATATCCATTTCGAAATACTGACAAACCGAGGGGTATTTTTTCCCCCAATCAGCGTAGCCAATGTCAAGGATATAAACTTTATCCTGAGGTAAGATGTCTAACGATGTTTTGGCGCCTTTGCCTGATACCGGCATGATAACATAAGCCGTGTATTTGCCCGCACTCTTTTCAATAAGGGTATTAAAAACGTCTGCATTGTCATGATGGAAGTAAATATCAACTACTCCTTTATCAGCAAGTGCATCTTTAATACTCTCGTAGATCTCCTCTTTGTAGGCGGTTAGGTTATTAAACAGCACAAAGATGTTATGCCGCAGATCCGTTTTATGACTGGCTACGAAATAGCCTTTGTACTGTACAGAGGTAATGAGGCCAGCCTGTTTGAGATGCTCAAAGGCCTGAACTACGGTTTTCCTGGCAACACCCGTACTTTCAGCTACTTCATTAACAGACGCAATTTTATCACCAATCCTCAGTTCGCCATTATCAATAGCATCCATTACAGAACTAATAATCTGTTGATATTTCGGTTTACCGGATGAAGAATCTAATATGATAGGTGACATACGTTAATATGAGCATAAGCATTGCCCAGACTTTTAGGCGCGCTTATTTTACTTAGGTTTAAAGCAACCTTGAAAGGCGCAACCGGTTTCTTTTACAACCGGGCATCGTAAAAATATGAAGGACGAGTTAACTATACTACACTATACTACACTTTTGAAATAATTTTATTTTTTCTGAACAAATCAGTAAAAAAAGGCACCCTGAAATGATTTTCCTTACTGATAATCAACCAGAACAATTGATCTATTAGCAGGATGAAAATCCTGCTTCGATTTAAACCAGTTGCCAATGCACTACGCTATGCTATATTATTTCCGGATGCTTAAATTTGATAATACTTTAGATGAACACGCTTAAGCTATAACAGCAATGACAGAGAAGGACAGCAATACCATTCATTTACATGCTTCGGATAATGTGGTGGCCTGTAAGAAAACCTTGATGGAGGGCAGCACTATATTGATTATGAACAAACCTGTAGTAATAGCGGTAACGGTGGGGATTGGACATAAACTGGCCTGTAAGGATATTGCCCGCGGGGAAATTATTTTTAAGTACGGTGTACCTATCGGCAAAGCAACCGAGTATATCCCCTTCGGCAGCCATGTGCATACCCATAATATAGAAAGCAATTACATCCCCACTTATCTGATAGACTAATGAACCAGGAAATAACCGGATATCTGCGCTCTGACGGACGCAAGGGCATACGCAACATTTTAGTAATTGCTTACCTGGTTGAATGTGCCCACTTTGTAGCTGACGAGATTGCCTCTCATTTTAGGGGGCAGCCGGTTCATGTCATCGGGTTTAGTGGCTGTTACCCAAATACACACGCAGATCGGGTTATGAACGCACTCTGCGTTCACCCTAATGTTGGCGCGGTGCTCCTGCTTTCTCTGGGCTGCGAAAGTTTTAATAAACGGGGGCTTGCCAAGCAGATTGAGAACTCCGGGCGATCGGTGCATACCATTATCATTCAACAGGAAGGCGGTACCAGATCTTCCATCGCCCAGGGTTGTGAATGGGTAAATAGTGTTTTGCCGGTACTACAGCAGACGCCAAAAGTGCCTATAGATTTTAAGGACCTTATTGTTGGTACCATTTGCGGCGGCTCTGATGCCACCAGCGGTATCACCGCAAATCCCGGCGTAGGCAGGGCATTTGATAAGCTGGTGACATACGGTGCCACTACCATGTTTGAAGAAACAGGCGAAATGATTGGGCTTGAAAACCATATGGCCCAGCGCGCAGCTACCCCCGAACTGGCTGTTGAACTTGGCAACTCGGTAAATAAAGCCGCGCGTTATTACACCATTATGGGGCATGGCAGCTTTGCCCCCGGAAACGCAGATGGCGGCCTGTCTACCATCGAAGAAAAATCGATGGGTGCTTATTCTAAAAGCGGCCAATCCCCGATAAGCGGACTGCTAAAGCCCGGGGATATTCCGCGCAAGCCGGGTCTTTATCTGCTGGATGTGGTACCAGATGGAGAGCCTCGTTTTGGATTTCCGAACATTAATGACAGTGCAGAGATATCTGAGTTGATGGCCTGTGGTTGCCACATCATATTGTTTACTACAGGTCGCGGTTCTGTAGTAGGTTCGGCCATATCGCCGGTAATTAAAATATGCGCAAACCCAGAAACTTATGATCGGCTAAAAGACGACATGGACATTAATGCAGGGCGGATACTGACAGAAAACATTTCACTGGATGAGCTGGCAGACGATATCATTGGAAAAATAAGAGACACAATGGCCGGAGAACCCACTTGTTCGGAAGCGTTGGGACATCGTGAGTTTGTTTTATCCTATAAAAGCTTCGAGCCAGTAGGGCCTGCCTGCCTTCCGGCTTGATAATCGTATAATAAACTGTGTTCGGTGGTTATTTTCATACTAATCTGTGCCCTGGGGTATTATATTCGGTTGTTACCAATCAATATCTAACTATAAAGATAAAGCACTGTTAGTAAAGACTAATTCATTTAACAACTAAAAAAGAGGCCTCTAACGATCATTAATCGCCCATAAAGCATTCAAAGGCTCTTTTATGTTGCAATTGGAAGATAACGCCGATCGCTACATCTTGTATCACGTCTGTAAAATGCTGTCCGGTTAAACTCGCCCCATATTAAACTGTAGCAAAAAAGTAGACCCTTTACCTTCAACCGATTGTACCTGTATATTTCCACGATGCAGGAGCATAATTTGTTTGCATAAACTTAGGCCTATACCGCTACCAGTTTTACGTGTGCTAAAAAAGGGGATGAATATTTTATCTAATAATTCTGCATGCATGCCAATGCCATTGTCAGACACCTTTATACCCACCTTTTTGTTATCTAAAGGTTCGGCCGTTAATGTAATAATAGGTTTTGGGCTATCTTTCACCGCTTCGGTGGCATTAACCAAAATATTAATCAATACCTGTTCTATCAAATTAACGTCAACCTCAATGGCAAGCGTAAGATCTTTTATAACCACTTCAAGCTCTATTCCCTTTTTTTCTAGCGAAGGCAGCATTAAGCCGCTTATATTCTCGAATAAGTCGGTTATTAATATCGGGTTGAGGTCCAGCGCATTAATTCTATTCAGATTGCGATAGTTTTCTGTAAATCTTAGCAGCCCGTCGCTACGACGCCTGATGGTATCAATGCCTAACTCTATGTCATCCAGATCATTCTCTGATATGCCGGTAATGAACTCCGGACTCTTGAGGCGATTTTTCAATGTTTCGGCCAGTGATGATATAGGTGCTACCGAGTTCATAATTTCATGCGTCATCACACTCAGTAGCTTTTGCCATGCCTTTGATTCTGTTTCATCGAGGGCGTCGCTTACATTCTGAAAGGCAAGTAACTTATAGTATTTTTCATCGCTCTTAAACACACTTACACTTACCAGGATGCTAATATGCTGCTGATTGCGCGAGATGGTAACCACCTTGCTTTCGCCTGATTTAAGATTGATGATGTCTTTATAAAGCGATGGTTCGCGCTTTTCAATCGCTTGTATTTTTTTAAGGTATGGTATGCCGAGCAATAATTTAAACGATTCGTTGATCCACGCTGTTTCCCCGGTTTCCTGTTCGTAAGAAATTATCCCGGTATCAACAAGTTCTAAGATCTTTTGCAGGTATTGATATTGGGCTTCCCGTTCGCGGCTGATAAGCTTTAAGGTGTCATTTATTTCGTTAAAACCCTCCCTGATCAGTTTTAACCGGGCGGGGGCTTTTTTAACATCGTAGTGCCTGGAGAAATCGCGATAATGAACGGCTGCTACAAACTGCATTACTTCATCCTGCACCTTTTTCTGAAAGCTGATCAATTTTATAAGTTGATAAATAACAACCGGTATGCCCAAAAACAGACAGACATACACCCCTTTAATCACGGTAAAGGATATAAACAAGAGCGAAGCAAATAATGCCAGCACCTGCAACACCAGCCGCCATTCAAACCTATCAGATTTCATACTTGTTTAATCTTCTGTAAAGCGCAGTACGGGTAAGCCCCAGTTCTTTTGCTGCCCGGGTAATATTACCGTTATGTTTTTCAATTACGCGGAGAATAGCGCTTCTTTCCACTTTGCTCAGGAGGAGGTTTTCTTCATTTTCCAGATCAACCTTAACTGCTGTTTCGAGCGCAGAAAATATAATATCGTCGGCCCTTAACAAACTGGCATCGGCCATTATAACTGCCCGTTCAATACTGTATTGTAGCTCTCTTATATTGCCCGGATAATGATATGCCTTTAATTTTTGCAGTGCCGAAGGCTCAAAATCAATTGCCGGTTTTAAATACTTTTTAGCATATACATCCGCAAAGTGTTTGGCCAGCAGCACAACATCATTATTGCGCTTACGCAGTGGCGGCATGGTAATCTCAACCGTATTTATACGATATATCAAATCCTTCCGAAATCTGCTCTCGTTTGCCAGGTCTTGTAATGGCACGTTGGTAGCACAAATTAATCTGATATCAATATCAACGGACTTATTGGTCCCTAAACGGGTAACCTGCCTGTTTTGCAGCACGGTTAACAGCTTAGCCTGTTGTTGCAGCGTAATATTGCCTATTTCATCGAGAAAGAGTGTCCCTCCTTCTGCGGCCTCCAAGCGGCCCTGCCGGTCTTCGCGGGCATCAGTAAACGCTCCCTTTTTATGGCCAAAAAGTTCACTTTCAAACAAGGTATCTGTTAGGGCACCTACATCAACTTTAACAAAAGGCTTATGAGCCCGCAATGATTGCTCATGAATTGCTTTAGCCATTAAATCTTTACCGGTGCCGTTTTCGCCAAGTATTAAAATATTAGCATCTGTTGGGGCTATCTTACTTACCTTATAAAAGACATCCTGCATCATGTCTGATGCGCCTAAAATGGCCGTTGTTGTCGCGATGGTTACAGGCTGTTTAGTTAATTTGGCCGCACCTTTTTTATCAAGTAGTTCTTTAATTGTTTCAATAAGCTTCTCGTTATGCCAGGGTTTCACCACAAAATCATCGGCCCCTTCTTTTAAACAGCGTACGGCCAGGTCAATTTCTCCGTAAGCTGTTATCATAATTACCAGCAAACCCGGTTTCAATGCTTTTATCTTCCGCAACCAGTAAAGACCTTCGTTTCCAGTGTTAATGGCACTGTTAAAGTTCATATCCAGTAATAAAATATCAACCTGATTACGTTGTAGTAATTGATTTATATTTTCTGGATTTCTTTCTATAATTACTTCCCCGGCTTCTGGTTTAAGCAGTAGCCTTACAGCAGTAAGTACGTCAGAATCGTCGTCAACAACCAATACAGTGGCCTTTTTTAATATCATAAATTGCTACGTTGCAGGGTTAAGGTAGACAAAAACCGTTAAAAATATATCTATAAGGCCAATGTTAAAAGCCAATTTTATACTATGCTACTTTGCATAAAAAGCCGCAATTAATTTGCCAGCTTGCTAACTAACTGGCAAACAATCAATTCAAAAAACGAACGATTATAAACTGTATCATAATCGAACAGTAGTGTAACGCAAGCGTGCGGCATCGCTTTTATTTTAAATTTTAATTATTTGTAAATGAGATCATTATCTTATTGGCACAACTATTAATAGCGGCTATGTATACTTGTTAACAGCGTGGATAGAAAATTAGAAAAAAGCAAATGGAAGAATAAAAGGGTAATGGGCGTTGCAGGATTAACGGCCTTACTGTTGCTGGTTGCAGGCAGCATTTTTTTTACTTCGGGCACCAGCAAGCTCAATGTTGATGCGGAACGGATAACAATTAGCGAAATAAAGAAAGGACCGTTTCAGGAATTTATACCCGTTAACGGCATAGTGATGCCTGTTACCACTATCTACCTTGATGCGATAGAAGGCGGACGTGTAGAAGAGAAATATGTTGAGGACGGCGCCATGTTAAAAAGGGGAGACCCTATATTAAAGCTTGCTAACACAGATCTGGAATTGAGCCTGGCTAACCAGCAAACGGCCGTATTTAACGTTTTAACCCAAATGCAGATATCGCACGATCAGGCGCAGCAAAACACTATAGGTAAATTGCAAACAATGGCCGATGTGGATAATGCTTTAAAAGAAGCAGACAGGATATATAAATTAGATAAAAATCTGTACGCTCAAAAAGCCATTGGATTGCAGGAATACCAGGCCGCAGTAAACGCCTATGATTATGCAGTGCGCAAAAAGAAGTTAACCACACAGATCTTAAAACAGGACTCGACAGCTACCCGGCAGCAGGTTACACAAGCAAAAGAATCATACGACAATATGAAAAGCACGCTTGAACTGATGAAGAAAAAGGTTGGCGACCTGATTGTGAGAGCGCCCATTAGCGGGCAATTAACGGCCATGGATGCCGAGGTTGGGCAGAACAAAAACAAAGGCGAGCACCTGGGGCAAATGGATGTACTGTCGGGCTTTAAAATAAGGGCAAGCGTTGATGAGCACTATATTTCCAGAGTGTTTACGGGGCTGATAGCCTATTACACTACAGATGAGCAAACCTATAAGCTAACCGTAAAAAAAGTTTTTACACAGGTTAACAACGGGCAGTTTGATGTGGATATGGCATTTGTCGGCGCATCACCTAAAGCACTAAGAAAAGGGCAAACCTTGCAGATCAGACTTACTTTTAGTGATGAAATGCCAGCATTATTGTTGCCTAGGGGAGGCTTTTATCAGCAAACTGGTGGTAACTGGATATTTAAAGTGAGCGACGATGGCAAAACCGCCTATAAAACAGATATTCAGCTAAACCGGCAAAGCCCCGATTATTACGAAGTAATAAAAGGACTAAAACCGGGCGACAAGGTAATCACATCCAGTTATGAAACGTATGGCGACATACAGGAGTTGGTATTAAAGAAATAATAATTACACTATTTAATAACAGGTTATTTGGTGAGTAACCGAGGAGGCTAAATGATAAAGATAACAGCTATTGAAAAATTTTACCGAACAGAAGAGGTAGAAACCATTGCGCTGAATAAACTAAGTATCGAAGTAAAAAAGGGTGAGTTTGTAGCCATTATGGGCCCCTCTGGTTGCGGCAAATCAACGCTGCTTAATATTCTGGGCATGTTAGACGATGTGGACTCAGGCAGCTATCTGTTTAACGACATTGAAGTAGCCCATTTTAACGAACGCAAACGCGCAGATCTGCGCAAGCATAATATTGGTTTTGTATTTCAGAGTTTTAATCTGATAGATGAGCTTACTGTTTTTGAGAACGTGGAGCTACCGCTGATCTATACAGGCGTACCATCTGCCGAGCGGGTTAAAATAACCGAGGAGGTTTTAAAAAGGATGCAGATCATGCATCGCCGCAATCATTATCCGCAGCAGCTATCTGGCGGGCAGCAACAGCGCGTGGCCATTGCACGTGCCGTAGTAAATAAACCTAAACTCATTTTGGCCGATGAACCTACCGGTAACCTGGACAGTAATAACGGCAACGAGGTAATGCAGTTACTAACCGACCTGAATGATCAGGGCACAACCATCATCATGGTAACCCACAGCGAGCACGATGCCCGCTACAGCCATCGCATTATCCGTCTGTTGGATGGGCAAACAGTGCTGGAAAATATGATGATATAAGCCCACCCGGCCTACCCGAAAGGAGGAAGCAGATGGGCAAGAATTATAAAATGAATATTAAAAATATTAAACAAAGTCCCTCCCCTTTGGGGAGGTTAGGAGGGGTGTCATGCTTACAAACTATCTGAAAATAGCCTGGCGTAATCTTTGGAAAAACAAGATTTTCTCTATTATAAATTTATTAGGCCTGGCGGTTGGTATCGCTTTTGCAATGTTAATTGGCGCTTATGTTTGGGGTGAATTACAGGTGAACCGCAGCATTAAAGACTGCGATAATCAGTACGTTATACAGAGCAAATGGAAAAACCCCAATATAGGCATTGAAGCTACCTCTGTTGCAGCATTACCTAAAGCCTTAAAAGAAAATTACCCCAGTCTGATAGCCAACTACTATAATTCGGCATTGGCCTTTACAAATGTATCTAAGAATGATAAACATTTCCGTGAGCGCTTACAAGTGGGGGATAGTACATTATTAAATATGTATGGCTTTAAGTTATTGTATGGCGATGCTAAATCTGCGTTCACCGGGCCGTTTTCGGTAGTGATAACGACTGAAATTGCTAATAAATACTTTGGCAAAACAGATGTAATAGGCCAAACGCTCAATATTGAAGATTTTGCTGGCGGTAATCATGATTATATAGTTACAGGTGTACTGGATAAAATTCCGGCAAACACAATTACCGGGTTAGACGGCGATAATAAGTTTCAATTCTTTGTAAATGGAAGTTTAAATAAATCTCTTCGTACGCTGGACGGATGGGATAATTCTGGTATTACTTGTTATATCGAACTGCAAAAAGGTGTAAAGTCAACAGATGTTGAAAGAGCAATGCTTGATCTGATCAATAAGAATGAAACCGATGATGAGATAAGAGGCAATCTTACACCCTACCTTGTACCCATAAAAGACTACCATCTGCAAGCCAATAATAATTTGGTAAAAAAGATGACCGGGACGCTTTGCTGTGTAGCGTTTTTTATTTTGCTAATGGCAACCATAAATTTCGTGAACATTTGCATCGGCCGCTCATCGGGCCGGATGCAGGAGATGGGCATACGTAAAGTAATAGGCGGTTTACGCAAGCATCTGATTATTCAATTCCTGGCCGAATCGGTACTTACGGTTATGCTTTCAACGGTATTGGCGCTCATTATTTACATTTTGGCAAGGCCTTATTTTAGCGGTGCATTAGGCAGGGATATATTTAGAATTCTTGATTTTCCTGCATATTTTATCCTTATTCCCATCGCGTTTTCTTTACTAATGGGACTACTTGCCGGGATTTATCCTGCCTTGGTGTTATCAGCATTAGGAACCATAGACTCTCTTAAGGGCAAACTCAGTTTTGTAAAAGAACATGTGTGGTTACGCAAAATGTTGATCGCATTTCAGTTTGTTACGGCAGCCATTGTGGTGATAGGTGCTATAATCATTTCTCAGCAGATCAGCTTATTTTTTAATGGAAATCTAGGTTACGATAAAGATTACGTGGTTTATGCACAAGCACCGAGAAATTGGTCGCTCAAGGGTATCCAAAAAATAGAGTCCATACGGTCTCAGCTTGCTCTTTTGCCACAGGTAAGCAGTGCCACGCTTTCATGGGAAATACCTGATGGCATGGATGTAGAATGGCGAAAGAACAATGTATATAAACAAGGTACATCTGCACTGCAAGGCATTACCACACAGAACCTGGTTGTAGATAACCAATTTGTCAATACTTTCAATATTCCACTAAAGGCAGGCCAATTCTTTAATCCCCTTATAGCGGCTGATTCTAGCAGCGTGGTGATTAATGAAACGGAGCGGAAAGCATTAGGCTGGAATAGTGCTGCCGATGCTTTACAGCAAAAGATAATATATCTGGACAAAGTATTTACAATTTGCGGCGTCACCGCTGATTTTCACTTTGCGTCAATGCATGAACCCATACAGCCATTACTGTATACTAATGTTTATTTTATTAAGCAATACCGATATCTTTCTTTTAGACTTAAACCGGGCCATTTGCAGCAAAATATTGACGCCTTGCAGAAGAGGTGGTCTGAATTAATGCCACAGGCGCCTTTTGAATATCATTTTATGGATGATGCGCTAACCAAATTATATGCAACCGAAATCCAATTAAAAAAAACAGCCTATATAGCTACCACGTTGGCCATTGTTATTGTGCTTTTGGGGGTAATTGGCCTGATATCATTAAGTATTCAAAAACGTATCAAAGAAATAGGTATACGAAGAATATTAGGATCTTCGGTGTCGGGCATTTCGTTTTTGTTTTTGAAGGAGTTTTTAAGTATTGTATTGATCGCATGTATTATCGCCTGTCCATTTGCCTATATTATTATGCAACACTGGCTTAATGATTATGCCTACAGGGTTGCTATTACACCCTCTCCGTTTGTTGTAGCTATAATAGGCCTAACGTTAATAACAATGCTATTGATCTGGATACAAATTATTAAAGCCGCATTGGCCAACCCCATAAAAAGTTTAAGAAGCGAATAACTATGTTAAAGAACTATCTGAAAATAGCCTGGCGCAACCTGTGGAAGCATCAGTTTTATACTGCTATAAATATATTCGGGTTGGCGCTGAGTATGGGTTGCAGTATTATATTATACCTGTATCAGCTATCATTTAAGTTTTGACACTTATCATCATGATGCCAAACAGGTATACAGGGTAGTAAACTGGCTAACCTTTGACGATGGCAAACCCATGTATGACCAGGGTGCGCCGCTAGCACTGGCCCGCGATGTAAAGGCGAGCGATCCACGGGTAAAGGAAATTGGCATACTGCTGAGAATGCATAATATCAATGTGGCCATTCCGCAAAATAATCAGACCACCAAAAGAATGTTTGCCGAGCATGAGAACATCGGCATTACCGACGGGCATTTTTTTAACCTGTTTGACTATGAGTGGGAACAAGGCAACAAAAACACGGCACTCGCCGAACCCAATACGGTTGTACTGAGTCATGGCCTTGCCGAAAAATATTTTGGCGGCCAGGATGTAATGGGCAAAACTATTGTTGTAGATAATAAAAACACCTTCAAAGTTACCGGTGTGGTGAAAGATCATCCGGCTAATACGGATATTAAATCAGATCTTTTTCTATCATTAGCAACGTTGGATAACATCTACCCCGACTTTGTTAAAGACCTGAAAAAACAATGGAGCTTTATCAACTCTACCAATTCTGTTTACTTCTGCTTACGGCCGGGCGCTAATCCGCGGGATGTTGAGCGAAACATTGCTCAGCTAAACATCAAAGCCCAAGGCGCCAATATGGCAAAAGCATTTCATTTTATACTGTTGCCCCTAAGCGAAATGCATTTCGATGGCCGCTTTACCGGTGTTATTCAGCACTCATTGCTAACTACCCTGGGCGCCATTGCGCTATTGCTGCTTATTATTGCCTGCGTCAATTTCATTAATATGGCCACGGCCCAAAGTTTTAAGCGGGCCAAAGAAATTGGTACACGTAAGGTTTTGGGAAGCACGCCCCAGGCTATATTCCTGCAATTTATTGCCGAAACAGCTTACATAGTAACTTTTGCGGCGCTACTATCATTTGTTATTGTAACGGTAAGTTTGCCAATTTTAAATAGCTGGGTACACACGCAACTAAGCTTTAATGTTTTTACAGATTACCGCCTTGCCGGTTTTATTGCAGCGGGCTTAATCATCGTTACATTGGTGGCAGGCTCGTACCCCGCACTTATTTTAAGCCGGTTTAAACCGGCTGATGCCTTAAAAAATCAGGTTGGCAAGCAAACACGCACCACCGTTTTGGGCCGTAAGGGGTTAATTATTGTTCAAAATATAGTTGCCCAGGTGCTGATTATAAGCACCATTATTATTGCCATGCAGGTTAAATACCTCAGAACGGCTGATCTTGGCTTTAACAAAGATGCAGTAATTATGCTGCCTATACCCGGTAACGGGCAAAGCCAAACCGACTATTTACGCAATCAGCTGCTAAACGATCCTGCAATAACAAACGTTTCCTTTTGCCACAATGCACCGGCTTCGGATAATGCCAATGGCGGTTCAATAAAATATGATACCCGCGACTGGGAAAAGTTTGCCGGGGCTACCACTGTAGCCGATGCCAATTACGTTAAAACCTTCGGCATCCGACTGGTTGCCGGGCGTAATTTCAGGGAAAGCGACAAGCCCCGCGAATACCTGATTAACGAAACGCTGATGCATATGCTAGGTTTTAATGATCCTGAACAGGTAATTGGCAAACAGTTTACTGCCGGCGATCTGTCTGGCAATGCCGGAACCATTGTAGGCGTGGTTAAAGATTTTCATGCCAAATCTTTTTACGCACCTATCGGGCCAGAGTATATCACCACGTTCAGATACCGGTATCAATATGCTGCTGTAAAGATCAACACCAATGAATCTTCGGCTGTTATTGATCGCATAAAAAAACAGTGGCAATCGGTGTATCCGGAACATGTATTTGAATACCGTTTTCTGGACGAGCAAGTGGCCGATTTTTATAGAAAAGAAGACCTGCTAAACAAGCTGATCAGCTCCAGCGCCGTGGTTGCCATCTTTATCAGTTGCCTGGGTTTACTGGGGCTTATATCACTGCTGGCCATACAACGCACCAAAGAAATTGGGATCCGTAAAGTGCTGGGGGCATCTGTTACCCATATAACCGGTTTGCTTTCGATGGATTTTCTCAAACTGGTACTTATAGCCATAGTAATAGCTGGCCCAATAGCATTGCTAATGATGAGCAAATACCTGCAAAATTTCGCTTATCGTATTGAAATTAAGTGGTGGGTATTTGCGCTTACTGCTTTTATGGCCTCGGCCATTGCTTTAATTACCGTTAGTTTTCAGGCTATCAAAGCGGCAGTAGCCAATCCGGTAAAAAGTTTACGCAGCGAGTAAATCGGTTTATAAAACATAGATTAAAAAGTATGCTATCCCTAAAAAATATTTCAAAATCTTATCACACAGGCGGCAATAAAGTAACAGTGCTAAACAATATCAATCTTGACATTGAGCAGGGCGAATTTGTATCTGTTATGGGCCCCTCCGGGTCTGGAAAATCAACATTGCTACATATAATAGGCATGCTGGATGAGCCTACCGATGGCTATTACTACTTTGCAGATCAACCAGTTCATCAGCTTAAAGAAAAACAGCGTTCGGCATTGTATAAACAGCATGTTGGTTTTGTTTTTCAGGCCTATCATTTAATTGACGAACTGACCGTGTTTGAAAATATAGAAACACCGCTCATTTACCAAAACATAAAAGCGAGCGAACGTAAAGCACTGGTTGCTGATGCGCTCGACCGTTTCCAGATTGTAGGCAAAAAAGATCTTTTCCCATCTCAGCTATCAGGAGGGCAGCAACAGTTGGTTGGTGTAGCCCGCGCGCTTATAAGTAAACCCAAATTGCTACTGGCCGATGAGCCTACCGGTAATCTTAATTCAAAACAAGGCGAAGAAATAATGGAACTATTTAAAAAGCTGAATAAAGAAGATGGTGTTACTATTATACAGGTAACACATAACGAAAAAAATGCGGGCTATGGTTCCAGAATCATTGAGCTGCTGGATGGCCGGATAGCATCATCTGTAAAAGCCCGACCATAAACCCGTAGATATGATGCCGTTTAAAAAACATCTTTTAACGTTGTTTTTGTTAACATGCTCTGTTTTAGCACATGCACAACAAAATAACGTAATTACGCTGCAGCAATGCATTGATATAGCCGTAAAAAACAACCTGGAGGTTAAGCAAACAAACAATACGATGCTGGTTGACAGCATTAACTATAAGCAGAGCAAAGAAAACCTGCTGCCCTCGTTAACCGGTAATGCCAGCCGGTCATTAAATCAGGGCCGTGGCGTAAATTCCATTACAAATACTTATATAAACCAGTCGTTCACTAATGATAGTTATGGATTAAACACTGGGGTAACCTTGTTTAATGGCTTAGCGCTGCAAAATAATATTAAACAGGCCCTGCTGGCCTACAAAGCAGGTAAAATGGACCTGCAAGCTGCAAAAGACCAGGTTACCATAAATGTAATTACAAATTACATGGCCGTACTGAATGCCGAAGAAACATTATTGCAAACCCAAAGCAATCTGGCAGTTTCAAAAGAGGTGCTGGAGAGGCTGGAGATACAGGAGCAACAAGGAAATAATAAAGCAGCATCTGACATTTATGATCAACGAGGCATATATGCCACCAACAAGGTTAACGTGGTAAACGCAAAAAACGCATTAAATGCAGCAAAGCTAAGCTTGTTCCAATTAATGAATATTGCTTACCAGCCTGACGCTGAGCTACAGGCATTAAACCCAGCAGAGCCTGCTGCCAGGTACAGTCTTAATCCGCAGCAGATCTATGAAATTGCATTGCAACAATTACCCCAGATTAAAGCAGCCATATTAAAAAGGGAGAGTGCCGAAAAAAGCCTGCAAATGCAAAAAAGCCGTTTGTTCCCTACGCTAACGCTGGGCGGCAGTATAAATACCAACTATTCAAGTGCAAGCCAGAATACATCTTATTTTGATCAGTTTAAAAATAACTACGCCACTAATATTGGCTTAAATCTTAGCATTCCGTTGTTTACAGGTCATACCCAAAAAAATAACATAGCCATAGCCAAAATAAGTCTGAATAGCTATAAAGACCTGCAAGAGAATACGAGAACGGTCTTACTTCAAAATGTAGAACAAACTTATTACAACATGACTGCGGCACAAAACCGGTACTTAGCCTTGCAGGATGCTGTTAAGGCATATACAGAAAGTTTCCGCATCTCAAAAATTCGTTTTGAAGCGGGGGTGTTAACTTCTGTCGACTTTATCATCTCAAAAAATAATGTAGACGCGGCAAACTTAAATTTAATAACCGCCCGGTATGATTATTTGATCTATAGCAGGATGCTTGATTATTATCAGGGTAAGTTGTAATTCAATCTGTAACTGCTTTATTGGTGCATTGGAACATCAACTTCTGTCGTCAGGATGGTATGAAATCCCAAATGAATTTCTTAATGAAATACCTGATCCATTACAAAACGATCAGTCTATTAGTCATATTTCTCTGATTTTCAATCAAAAGAAACCTCAGATCGCCAGATTTTCGATCCAAATCAAAGTTTGCTACATTATCCTCATACAGATCTTTGTGCAGAATGTTTTCGTCTTCATAGAATCCCCCTTACCCTTCAAATCGTCGATTATGGGTATTAGCCGTAAAAATGGATTTACATGAAAAGGCGTGCCATTATAAAGTGCAGCGCTGGCACTGGTGGCCTACCGGGGCATGGGCAAGCCCTTCGGCGGGTGAGGTCCCATTTCCAGCACCAACTTCCCTCCGTTACGGATAGCGCTGTGCGTGAACCACGGTTTGGTTAATAATTTGCCGTTTAACCAGACTTTCTGAACATATTTATTAGCAGCCGATGTTTTGGGCGCAATCACTTCAAAAGTTTTTCCGTTGGCTAATACCAATGTTGTATGTGTAAAAAGCGGACTGCCCACCATGTACAGATCCTGCCCGGCGCAGGGATAAAAACCCATCGCACCGAACACATACCAGCCAGACATAGCACCAGAATCATCCTGGCCGGGAAGACCAATATTACCGGGCATAAATTGAGCTAACTCGTATCGTACCCGCTCGGCTGTTTTGTCTGATCTGCCGGCGTAGTTATAAAGGTATGGTGTCAAAAAACCAGGCTCGTTCCCCAATTCAAAATGCCGTCCATCAAATAATGAATCAAGGAACTTCACAAAACCGGCACGGCCGCCATGCGCATCCATCAGCTTGTTCAGCTGATGCGCTACGTAAAAGGTATAGCTGAACGGTGTGCCTTCATAAAAGTAAGGACCGTTCCAGTAATCAGGCTTTCTGAACAACGGAGAAAAACCATCAATCCATTTGCCTTTATCATCTTTTGCCCAGAAAAATCCGGTTGCTGAGTTGAACAGGTTAAAGCAGTTCTCAGACTGTTTCATAAATCTTTTATAATCCTCCTTTTTGCCCAGCTTCAGTGCCGCCTGGGCTACGCAAAAATCATCATACGCATACTCCAACGTTTTTGACGAACCGTTCTTTACATTACTGGAACAATAGCCCAGTCTAAAGTACTCTTCATAACGCCCGTATTTAAATGGGTTGTCTGACGGTGTAGTCGCATCCTTATGGATCGCTTCATAAGCTGTCTGAACATCAATACCGGGCAGGCCTTTCAGTATGGCATCAGCAATAACTACATCGGCACTGGTACCACCCTGCACCATAGCGTAGTCGCCCCCGGTCCAGGCATCGGGTAACCAACCCCGGTGTTTGTAAATATCAATCAGCGTGTTCACTATTTCTGTCTGCCGCTGCGGCAAAACGAGCGTATGCAAAGGCATCACGGTACGATAAGTATCCCACAGCGTATAAAAATCCCAATAGTGCGGGGTATTGCTTTTCCAGGGATTACCTTCCAGGCGTACAGGCATCACCATCGTGTGATACAGCGCGGTATAGAATACCGATCTTTGCTCTGCGCTGCCGCCTTCAACTTTGATCTTACTCAGGTAATTATTCCAAAGCTGATCTGCCTGTAACCTGATTTCTTCAAAGCTACGTCCGCTAACCTCATCCAGGTTCTTTCGGGCATTAGCCGTCGACAGGTAGGAAATGCCTACGCGCATTTCTACCTGCTCGTCCTGTTGTAACTTGAATGTGGCCCACGCACCCACCTCCTTACCCTGCGCTTGTTTGCTACCGGCAGAAAGCGCTGACGCAGTCCAGGTACCTGATTTTAAGCAAGGCCGATTAAAGGCAATCGCAAAATAAACGGTATACGGATTATCCCCGCCCCAACCACCGCTGAAATGACTGACTCCTTCCATCGTAGAAGAAGAAGTAACAGCAATTCGCGCAGAATCACATTTGCCTACCTCATAATCTTTTGAATTGATAATGGCCGATGCATCAACCAGCAGATTTGCCTGAAATGATTGCGCCGTTTTGCTACCGTAGATATAAGCCTCACGCACCTTCGGCTTGTCTAACACATAAAAAGTATAACGATGAACGGCAGCGTGGTCTGTACTGGTTAACTCTGCACGTACATCGCCGTGTGTTTTACCCAGGCTAACCGTATAGTAACCGGGTTTTGCATACTCGTTATATTTATGAGCAAGGGTATCGCCTAAAGTTACCGGCCCAACCTGCGGAATGACCAGCACATTGCCGTAACGCGCCCCGCCGCCCGTACCGCTTACATGGTTATGCGAAAAGCCAACGATAGAGCGGTCTGCCCGGTAACCTGTAGTATTGTTAGGTGGAGCCACGTCTGGCCCCACCTTCACCATGCCAAAAGGTGTGTTTGCCCCCGGCAAGGTATTGCCGATATAGGTGCCCAAAAAGGGATCAACCAGCGGCGTTACATTAATTTTTTGCTGCGCGAGGGACAGGTGCGCACAAAGCAGTGCACTCACAGACAGCAGGCGTTTTAACTTAGAAATAAACATCTTATATCGGTTCGGTAGTAAATTGGCGTTCTTGTTTTTTCGGCTTGCCATTATTGGTTTCTGTTAAAGGCTTTGTTAGCGGCCTCACGCTGAAATCAGAGAAGATGACGTTGCAGACACGCGCAGGATCATCGGACGCAATGAATACGCCGACATCTTGCCTGCTGCTGCCACCTTTAACTTCAAACTGGCCATATTTTTTCCAACGGTTACCATCTGCGCTCGCCCAAACCGTATAGTGTTGCTGGTGCCGTTCTATACGTAACCATTTATCAGGAAATGCGGCCAGCGAAACCCGACGCATTGAATCCAGGAAACCGGTTTGATGGGCATCCCACTCAAATAGTCCGCCGCCCCCATAGTAAGAGGTAACGGCGGCAGTCATATACCCTGCAGATTTGCCCGGCTGGTTGATCTTGTTTCGGATCATCAAACCCACTTTGGCATAGTTTCCGGTCTTTTCCTGCTGATGAATCCGCACCGTAGCTACGCTGTTACCGGCCATGCCGTCAGGCAGATATAAAGCGCCATAACAATCATTAGCAGTACGCTCGCCATAGTTATTGGACACAGGCGTACCACCTACACTCCCATTTGCATAACCCCAGAATGTAGTGCTGTCAACCTGAAAAAATTGACCTTTTTGGGTAGCGAATACCTGGTATGGAGATTTAGCTGTATGACCGACCAGCATGGTTTGCTGAGCTGCGCCATTTAAACTGATTTGATAAACGCCTGCTTTTCTCAGTTCAACAGGGATAGACAAGTCCGTAATCTTTCCCGGTTGCAATTGCGGTGTGATGATGGTGCGCTTTACGCCATTGATATCGAGTATTGGAGAGAAACTTCGCCGTTCTGAGCCATTATTAATCAACCAGTAGTGCAGCTTTATTTTCTGACCGGCCACCACTAACTGCCCGCCGCCATTTCTCTGAACAATAAGTTGCTGAGCAACTGCCCGCAGCTTTATAACTACGGGTGACAGACCCGGCACTGCCAGCTGATGATCAATAGCTCCCACCAGCGGGATCTGAAACAGTAATTTTTCTATACAATGCGGGCCAACATAGCTATCCTGGGCATAATGAGGCTGCCCGTCAGCCATTACTGCTACCCTGCCGGTCAGGTCTCCGTCATTCCGGCATGTCACCATTACCTGAACGCTATCGCCGGCTTTAATCTTCGGATTGATCACGCTCATCACTTCGTACTTCAGTTTTGGGCCGGATTGCAATAGCCTGCCCCGGATGTTTACGCGGACCGGCAAATGTTCATCTGCCGAGGAGTTGCCGATGAAGAAAGTATAATTGCCGGGGAATATCCGGTAGTTCATCGCATTGTCGTAGAGCGCGAGGTCTTCATCTTTCACCGTAAAATCAACAAAACCGGCTTTGCCAGCTCCAAGAAAAATTTTCCGGAAAGCCTTTAATCTTTTTTGCGGAAATGACCGGCTATGGTCGCCACGGAAACCAATATACAATTGCACCACTTCGGTACCGTCTTTTGTTCCCGTATTCTGAACGTTGATCCTTACGTGGGTAGCGGCACCCTGCCGGTTCATTGCCTGCAATTTGGTGTGAAAGGTTGTATAGCTTAAGCCATACCCGAACGGATACAGCGGTGTATGTTTTTGATATTGATAGGTGCGCCCCGAACGGATATCAAAATCATCAAAAGGCGGCAGTTCATGGGTATTGTGATAGAAAGTAACCGGCAGCTTGCCCGAAGGATTATAATCGCCTGCCAAAATTTGCGCCAACGCGTTACCGCCTTCTTCGCCGGGATACCAGGCTGCTATCACCCCGGAGACCTTGCCAATCCATGGCGACATATCCACGGCGGCACCACTGTAAAGCACCACCACAACAGGTTTACCGGTGGCTGCGAGTTTCAGAATATCTGCTTCCTGACGGGTAGACAAGCGCAGATCCAACCGATCCGAGACTTCACCTTCCATCAAACTGGTGCAGTAAACAATGACATCGGCAGCGGCAGCCTGTTTAAGCGATACGGTTATGTTTTTTGAATATGATACCTGGGCCTGGTCAAACCGACGCTGTATCCCTGCCAGGGCCGAAACATTTTTGGCCGATCTGCCCGACTGTTTGCGGCCCAGCTCAGGCTGGTCTGCCCGCGGACCGGCAACTACAATATGCTTAATCTCAGCATTGAAGGGTAATAGATGATGCGCATTCTTCAGCAAAACCATGCTTTCACGAGCCGCCTTCAAGGCTAACCGGCGATGCAACTGCCCGTCCAGTAAATTATCTGAAATTTGGTTATAAGGATTCTTCTCCTTCGGATCAAACATCCCCAGCCGAAACCGAACGGCAAAACTGCGGACCAGGCTGGAATCCATCACGGCTTCTTCCAATTCATGCTGATGAACAGCATGAGCCAGATAATCTGAATAGCTGTTGCCGCAATCAATATCGGTACCGGCACGTACAGCCAGGGTTACGCCCTTTTCCGGCGTCGGTACATACTTTCTGATCCCTGCAATATCACTAATGGACCCGGCATCTGAAAAAACGTAACCTTTATAACCCCACTCCTCGCGCAGCACATGCGTCAGCAACCAGCGATTGCCGGCAGACGGCACGCCATTTAACGCATTGTTAGCGGCGCCCATGCCTGCGTTACCCCCCTCTTTTACAGCCACACGGAAACTTTCCAGATAGTACTCACGCAATTGTTTTTCGTCAGCAATGTCAGCGTTCAGCTCATGCCGGCCCAGTTCCCGGCTATAAGCTGCAAAATGATTAACACCGGCGACGGCTTTGAGGTATCGCGGATGATCACCCTGCATTCCCTTCACAAAGTTGACGGCGAGACGCGAAGTGAGATATGGGTCCTCGCTAAAAGTTTCCATCGTCCGGCCCCAACGCGGATCGCGCGCCATGTTAATAGTGGGCGCCCAGAATGACAGCCATTTGAGTTGGCGGCCTGCATCGGCCTCGCGCTTGCTCATAATACGTGCTTCATCGCCAAGGGCGCTGCCTACTTGCTCTAGAACGGTGGTGTCCCAGGAGGCGGCCATGCCAATACTGGTTGGGAAACAGGTAACAATGGCATGCTTGCCCTCGTTATCCCACCCGAAAGCCGGGATGCCCAACCGCAGCACAGCAATGGCGTTGCTGGCCATTAAACCGGCTTTTTCCTGCAATGACAGTCTTGCTACCAGGTCTTTTGCCCGGATGGTTGCGGGTTGAGACGGATCTTCATAAAGATCCATCTGCCCACTATGATTCAGGTCAAGGTAATCAGACTCATGATGCTGGCACGAAAAGGCAAACAGCCCGCCCAGCCAAAGTAAACCCAGAATAGCTATAGTTTTTCCCATTGGGTTCACTTTTAAAATTTACGAAGACAAATCATACCCGAAGGCGGCACCTGCACCTTAACTATACCTGGTTTCAATGCCAATTGCGTTTTCCTGAGTCGGCGACCCTCGCAATCATACACCTCCGCCTTATAGTGCGCCTCCGCATCAACCTGCAGCAGTATACCTGCTGTGGTTTTGGCGTTAATAAGATCTACCTGGTTTTTATGCAGTTGCAGCGGTTTACTTTGATTGCTGTAGATACTGGCAATCAACTTATCGCCCAACTCGCTGCTTAAAATGGGGTAATTTTGCGCAGGACCAGCAGCCCTGAACTTTCCGTTTAACAATACCTGCCTGTTATCCAGCCAATAACGGGTATAGAAACGTACCATATGGAGCTGCGATGCGGGAATATCATTAAGCCTTACAGACAATTGTGGCACCGCGAAAATGATATTCAAAAACTGAAGTGCTGCCTGAGGGGCACTGCCGTGATAATCCCAGGTTAGCATATCTGAGTGTACGGCTGTATTACCGGCCAGCAACCGCAGGTCGGTAGTACGAATGCGGTTAGTGAGCGCCGCCGCCGGGCAATCGCCCGCCCTGAACATATTGCCATACTTACGCATAGCCGGACCAGTATAAGATTGTCTGAATTCTATCAGTATCCCGGGCTTAACAGCGGTCAATGCCTTTCTAATCGCTACCATCAGCGCATCAATACCCGCATATACAGACTGATAGTCTGCTGTACTGCCAACTGCCGGAGCTTCACTGGCCTGGTTAGTAAAACTGTCAATAAAATCTAACTTAAAGCCATCCAGATCCCAGACTTTTAACGCATTGACATAGCGCTCCACAATAAACCTGCGCACATCGGGGTAACGCGGATCAAGTATGGCGGCTGATTGCCTATCGCTGCGGTAAAGCAATTTCCCTTCAAAGCGCTTAAAGGCGGCAGACTTGTAGCCCACAAAAGGCACCGAATACCACAACAGGCAGCGCATACCGGTTTGATGCACCTGACGCACAAAACCCGCCATATCCGGAATACGCTCGGGCTGCCAATCGCCCGTAAAGGCGTAGCCGCCAGCGTGGTGGAGCGTTTGCCAGCCATCGTCTACAATGATGCCGGTATAGCCCAGTTTTTTCGCGGCCACACATTCAGCCAGAAGTGATTTGGCATCAAAGTTTTGATGATAGCTATACCAGGTTGAATATAGTGGCTGCCGGGCCGCATCTGGAATAGCTGCAGGGTGATATTGCGGCATATCTGCCCACCATTTAGTAACTTTTCCTAAGGCATCCTCATAACGTTCATCGCTTTTATTGAGCAGTAAACTTACTTCATAAGGTGATGATCGTTCGGCTGCAGAAAGTTCTATTTTCAATGTGCAGCCTAGCGTCGCATCCACTTCATTGATGCCAGAAGAAAAAGTGGTTTTGTGAAAAGCATCAGACAATGCCGCTGTAAAACGGCTCCGGCCGGCATCATTAAAAAAGGCCCATACGGGGGCCTGGCTAGCCAGATTAGCCTCCAACTTAGCCCCCATGTGAATAAAACGTGGCACGTTTCCATCAGTAGTCCAGCAACCCGTAATGTCCTGTAGTGGCATGCTCCACTTAATCAAGATATCACTGATGGGATTTTTTTCAAATCTGAATTTTACGCGGATGAGGCCCGGCGCCAGCCCTGATGAATCAGCGCTCACGCTTACTCCTTGCTGATCAGGAATCATAAAGCGATAACCGCCGGCCTGATACTCCTGCGCCTGCGCCCGGATTGCCGACAGGCAGCACAACAGCAAGAATATCTTGTGCAAACAGCTTAAAAAACAATTACTACGTTTAGGTTGAATCGTCTTCATCGTTAAATTTCTCCGGAATTATTTTTTTAGCAGCGCGTTTTTAGCTGCACCGTCTTTCAGTTCGTACAATCGGGGGCTGTTTACGCCCCGCAAACCATTAAGATCAATTTGTTTTGACTGCGCTCCGCGGATGCGAAACAGTAATGGAATGGCCTGATCAATAGCCCAGCCATCAGCCATAAAGTCAAGTACATTATTTAGTTCAACCAGCGGAGCACCGGCTACGGGTGCACTTGCACTGAGATCTGAGATATGGATATGCCGGGCATCGTCTACATACAAAGCAGGCCGGGCTTCATCCCTGGCTGCTTTAAACTGGATATGATCAAGCGAAATATTGCTCACATGCCGCAGATAAAGTCCGTATGCCGGCAGCGCCGTTTCAAACATGCGGTTTTCTGGATAGGCTTTCTCCTGCTCTGGTACCACAGTGGCATAGTCTTTTGCCGTGCCCCCGCCCGGTGCTTCCACATAGATATCGCGCAGCACCACATTTTCTACCTTAAAGCCCGGGATAGCTGTAATACTACTGGCTATACGGCTCACGCTTTTGGCAATGATATGGCTGATTATCACATTTTTAAGCGAACCTGTTGCATGACTGCGATTGCCCAACCTGATAAAAATGGGCGTTTGTACGCCATCCATGGTAATGTTGCTGATCTGAATGCCGTCCATCGCGCCGCCATCAACAATCTCCAGCGCAATACCGGCTAGGCCCGTAATGGGTTCTGTAACACCCGGCACAGTACGTTCCCAAAACCTGAAATGCGATGCTGACGCCCGCCGCAACACGCAATTGCTGATGCTGATATTTTTAAACCCGCCCACAGAGGCGGTCCCCATCTTGATAAAATTGCAATTAGAGGCCAGCACACAGTTGGTTACCGTTACCTGCTGGCAGATAAAGCTGCTATCGCTTTTAAAGCAAAGCGCATCATCGTCGGTATCAATAATGCAATTGCTGATGGTAACGTTCCTGCTGTCAATATCTATCCCGTCATTATTAAAATTAACGTGCGAGCAGATCTGGATACCAGCTACCTGTACGCCGTCATTATACAGCAACCGGAACGTCCAAAAGGCAGAATTGCTGAGTTTGATACCGGTTACACTTACCTGTTTACAGTGTTTAAACAATACGAGGAATGGCCTGTCGGGCGCATTATCTCCCTTGAAAAAAGCAGCGCCGTTTCCATCAATCTCGCCTTTACCTGAGATGCTGACATCAACAGCATCATGGGTAATAATCAATCCACGCTCACCATCCAATTTGGGGTAATCTGTCCTATCTGTACTCCCTAGTAGCTTCGCGCCGCTTTCCAGGTAAAGCTCTACGTGATTTTTAAGAAAAATGGTACCCGTCAAAAAATCGCCGGCTGGCACTATTACTCTGCCTCCGCCGTTGGCGGTGCATTGGTCAATGGCTTTTTGAATGGGCACAGTGGCCAACTCCTTTGCGCCGCGTTTGGCACCAAAATCTGTAATCAAATAATCGGCCGCATTAACTGTGCTGCACCAACACAGGGCCACAAAAAATATTAAGATCAATTTCTTCATGGCCTTACTTGCTTTGAATCGTTATCGTACCGGCCTGCAACCCCGGCGAGGTTGCTGTAAGTTTAATGGCTGATGGCTGCTTACCAGCCTGCACAATGACCAGCGCCTTACCATGAAAAAGTTTACGATAGTGCGCCTTAAACGGCGCATGACTAACTGGGTCGCCATTATCCACCCCAACAATTTTACCAGCGCCGCTAATCTGGAAATCAGCCTGCATATCGGCTTCGGGGACAGGGTTGCCCTTAACGTCCAGTGCTTCAACGGTGATGAATGCCAGATCGTTGCCATCGGCTTTTATCTGGCTCCTGTCTGTATGTAAAACCAGTTTTGCCGGCTTGCCTGCGGTTACTATTTTATGGGTCAATATAACTTTACCGTTTTTGCGGGAAATGGCTTTCAACTCACCAGGCTCAAATTTTACCCGCCACATCACGTGCAGATCTTCGCCGGTTTTCTTTCTCACGCCAAGGGATTTGCCGTTCAGGTATAGTTCCACTTCATCAGCCTGACTGTAAAACACCCAAACATCAACCGTTTTGCCGGGCTGCCAGTTCCAATGCGGAAACAGATGCAGCACGGGTTTGGGCGTCCACTCACTTTGGTACATGTAATAAATATCTTTGGGAAATCCGGCCAGATCCAGTATGCCGAAATATGAGCTGCGCGCCGGCCAGGGATATGGCGTTGGCTCGCCCAAATAGTCAAAGCCCGTCCAGATGTACATTCCCGACAGGAATGGGTATTTTTTAATCAACTTCCAGGTTTCCTCATGCGTGCCGCCCCAGTTGGCGCTCACGTTGTCATACGCTGATACCGTATAATCGGCATTCAGCCCCCTGGTTGTACTATCCAGCGGCCAGCGGCGGATACTGTCTGATGGCATATCATAATAGCCGCGGGTCTCAAGCGCCGAGGTAGTTTCTGAACCGATGAACTTTTTACCGGGATAACGCTGATGAAAACTCGCCAGATCGCGGTTATGATAATTATAACCAATCAGATCCACGGCTCCTGAACTGATGATCTTGTTGGTGGTATCTGGCCTACTGTTAGCAGTGGTAATGGGTCTGGTGGTATCCAGCTCATGAACAACCGCAGCCAGTTGTGGCGCAATGCGCAGGGCTACCGTATCATTCTGCTCATGGATCTCGTTACCAATGCTCCAGATAAAAACGCTGGGGTGATTACGGTCTCGCAATACCTGATCGCGCAGATCACGGGCCGACCATTGTCGGAAGAATAAATGGTAATCAAACGGCTTCTTGCCTTTCTCCCAAACGTCAAAGGCTTCGTCCATCACTATAAAACCCAGCTCATCGCACAGCTCTAACAATCCCGGATCGGGTGGATTATGTGAGGTGCGGATGCCATTACACCCCATAGCTTTTAAAAGCTGCAGTTGCCGGCGCTGGGCTGCGGTATTTACTGCGGCACCTAAAGCGCCCAGATCATGGTGATTGCAAACACCCAGTATCTTCATCGGCTTCCCGTTTAGCGAGAAACCTTTATCGGCATCAAAATTAAAATAACGAATACCCAGTGGCGTGTGGTAAGTGTCGGTTAACTGGCCATCTGCATAAACGGTGGTAGTTACTTTATAGAGATAAGGCGCGTCTGTAGACCAAAGTTCAGGTTGTGTTACCTGCAACGTTGCGTCAGTCTTACAAATCGTATCTTTTATATCGATAACTGCTGAACGGTTTTGCGCAACCTGCTTCCCTGTCTGGTCAAAAATGGTGGTAACAACCGTAACTTTCTGGTCAGACTGTGTGCGGTTGCTGATGATTGTGGTCACCATTACATCAGCCGATGAGGCAGATACATTTTGGGTACGGACAAAGGTCCCCCACTGATCAACCGCTACCTTAGCGGTTTTCACCAGGCGCACATGCCGGTAAATACCTGAACCTGAATACCAGCGGGAATTTGGCTGGTGCGAATTATCTGCTTTTACAGCAATTTCATTAATGCCGCCAAAATGCAGATACGGCGTCAGATCATAACGGAACGAAATATAGCCGTTAGGACGAAACCCTAAATGATGGCCATTGATCCAGACATCACTACGCTGATAAACACCGTCAAATTCAATATAAACTTGCCGGTTACGATCTGCCGGCGAAACTTTGAAAGCTTTGCGATACCAGCCAATGCCGCCGGGTAAAGCGCCACCATCATAACCAGCAGGGTTTTCTTTTTTAAACGCCACTTCAATGCTCCAGTCATGCGGCAGGTTGAGCTGCCGCCAGGCTTTGTCGTTATAGTACGGCTGTTCTGCGCCAGCAACTTCGCCCAAGTGGAAACGCCAGCCCTCATCAAAATTGAGCACCTGACGCAGGGCCGTCTGCTGCGCAAAAATGGCGTGCACAAAAAAAAGTGATAACAGTAATAAGTAATACTTCCTCATCGAGATAACAGGTAAACAATTGGTTTGACTGTGCCGGACGTGACTACGCCGTTACAGTGAAAGCGAAATTATTGAAGGCGATGCATTGCCGGTTAATGCATTCACGGGCATAGTCAAGCATAGTAAGCGCAACTATACATCAGACTGATGATGAGCAAGATTCACCAGAAAACACACCATATTTCGGCCACCTGACCACACCTGCTCTAATGGTGCATTTTCGGGCGCTGTCAGGCAGAGTTATTTTTATGCCGCAAAACGTATCAGGCATATTGTCGCAAGTGTATTTCTGCTTTAAATTTGGCTAACATCTGAAAGCGGTTTAACCAAGCCGCTGCCCGGCTAATTTGATGAACCTGTTACCGTAAACCCTGCGTGATTTGCACGATTGAGCATGAAGAACCACGATTATCTGCTAAAATGTATTGAACTGATTGAGGAAAGATTACAAGCTGGCCCCAGTGCCGATTGGATCGATTACAATTTTGCTACGCTTCATGATCAAATTTTCGAGGCTACCAAAGTCCCCATCAGTGTACGCACGCTGAAACGTATCTTTAAATCTGGCGATGATTATGAACCGCAGATTGCCACCAAAAACGCCATGGCACAATACCTGGGCTACCGTGACTGGATCCACTTTGTTAAAGAAAATTTTGACCGGAAACCCGAAGATGTGGTTCTACCAAAAACGGAAACGACAGAGCCAACTGGCCCGGTCATCAAGCACAAGCGGTCAAAAAAAACATTCTACTGGATGGGAGCCGCGGCGGTTATCATTATTGCCTCCGTAGTTTTTTTACTCCTCAGCCCCGGACGTTTCTCGTTCACGGTAAAAAACACCAACGGACAAGCACCGTTAACAGTTGCCGTGAGTTATGACCTGTCTTCGCTAAACTATAAAAATGCTTTTATTGATTACGGCAGCGGCGGCGAATATAAGTTGCTGCTTAGCCCGAAAGGCGAAATGGCTTACCTGTACAAAACGCCTAACTATTTTAAAATGCGACTAATGGTTGATGGCAAAGTATTAAACCGTACAGCCGTAGATGTACAAACCAAGGGCTGGGCCTGTTATGTGGGTAACAATGATGCCAATGCGCAGGTGGTAACAGATCAAACTAAATTTAGCAATGGTTCTTCGCTTTATTTTGCGCCGGCCAATATCAGCGCGCTTAATATTGATACAAAAAAGGAGTTTTGGGTAGATTACCGTAACATCCGGAATTTTAATATTGATGGCGACCACATGACCGTGGAGTTTCGCCTGCGCAACAGCCAGGAAACGGGCGGTTTTGATTGTTATGATACAACCCTTGAGTTTACCGGCGAAACCGGCAGAGGCTTGTTTAAATTTGTGAAGCCGGGTTGCACCCAGTATGCCGATACCGAGTTTGGCGACACCCAGATGACCGGCAATTTCCATAACCTGTCATCCTTAGGCGTCGATCTGTCTAAATGGACGGTGGTGCGCATTCAAACGCAAAACAAAACCAGCTCCGTTTATATAGACAATAAGTACAAGTTTAAAACCACTTACAATACGCCTATCGGTAATATCCGCGGTTTATTCTGCCGTTTCAAAGGTTCAGGCCAGCTTGATTTTGTGCGCGTTTACAATGCGGAACACAAGTTGGTTTATAGTGATGAGTTTAATTAAGGCTTGTCTCCCAGCAAAAACGCCATCGTCCCGCCGTCTTTAAATAGCTGATGTGTGATCTGATGCCCCGTAAACAGCTTACCGTTGATGCGTAGCGATTTTATGTATATCGCCCTGGGCGATGTCTTCCTGCAGGTGATCACCAGTTTTTTTCCCTTAGCCAGCCTGATTTCGGCTTTGCTAAACTGCGGACTACATAATTCATAGTTGGTGCTTGCCGGATCTAACGGATAAAAACCTAATGAGGCCAGCACGTACCATGCACTCATTTGTCCGGCATCGTCATTACCGCTCAGGCCCCCAGGCTGATCGTTGTATTCTGCCTTCAACAGACTATCTACCACCATCTGGGTTTTCCAGGGCGAACGGGTGTGATTGTACATAAAAGGTATCTGGTGACCTGGTTCATTACCATGCCAGTACTCCCCTTTTTGAAACAGGCTGTCCAGCGCTTGCTCCAGCCGGTTACCTCCCCCCAGCAGTTGACTCAGGCCGTCTATATCTTGCGGTACATAAAAGGTGTATTGCCTTGGTGTCCCCTCGGTAATGTACCACACCTTTTTATCGGGATAGAACGGAGTGATCCACCGCCCATCGGCATAGCGGCCGCGGGCAAAACCAGTTTGCGGGTCAATTACTTTCCGGTAGTTCAATGAGCGTCCGTGCAAAACCGCCGCATCTGCTTTTTTGCCTAAAGCCAATGCCAGGGTGCCTAAAGCATAATCATCATAAGCATACTCTAAAGTTCTGGATACCTGCTCTTGTTGATGAAAAGCATCTTTTACCGAATCTTCCAGCGGGATATAGCCATATTTTAGATAGGAAGGCAGGGCCCGACGGCCATTGCCATTCAGATAATTTTCTCTGGATGGCTGTTCAAAAGCATTTTGCCGTAAGAGCGCATAACCTTGCTGCACGTTAAATCCGCGGATACCTTTGTTATAGGCTGACGCCATAAATGCCGCCACGTGGTCGCCAATCATCTCATTGGTGTAGCTGTTCCAGCAAGGGAAGATGGGCATCCAGCCCCCTTGGGTGCCTTTGATGATGAGCGACTGTACCAACTGGGCCGTGAGCTTGGGATAAAGTATAGTTAGCAAGGGCAACTGAGCGCGGTAAATGTCCCACATGGAGAAATCATCATAATAGGCTTGTCCGGCTGGCATTCGGGCCGTCTGATACTGATGGGAGAACATAGGATAAGCCCCGCTGACATCGCTGTATAAACGTGGCATTTGGAGGGCATGGAAGAGCGCCGTATAGAATATGCGTTTCTTCTGCTGATCATGATCGGTTATTTGGATGCTGCCAAGCGCTTGCTCCCAGGTTTGCCGGGCCCTGGTGCTGATACTTTCAAAAGTTTGGTTGCCTAGCTCGGCCTGTAAGTTCTCTTTAGCTCCTGCCGCACCGGTGAATGATGCACCGATGCGTAGCATGAGCCGCTCGCCTTTCTTCAGATAAAAACCGGCATAGCTCCCCATACCCGGCTGATTGCTGACCTGATCACCGCCTAAAAGTTTCCCAGCCGCAAAAACACCCGTACGCGCAGGCCGCTTGCTAAAACGCGTATAACTGTGCCCGCTGAAACCGGCTGGCTGACCAGCACCCTGATAAATACGAAACGCCTGATTCGTTACCGAAACACTGCCTCCTTTTTGATCTACGCTCACTGCCCCCTTGCCTTTATCGCTATTGGACGAAATGAGCACATAAAGACTATCCGCATGATCCATCGTCAGTTCCATGATGCCACAACGCAGCGTTGCGGTAACCCTGATGGTGAGGCCGGGAATAGTTAGCTGGTAAAAACCTGGCCGGGCAATTTCACGCGTGTGAACGAGTGGTGCTTGTGCATTTTTAAGGCGGAGCTTGCCAACCAGCGGCATCACCGTAAAACTCCCATAATCTGGCACACAGGAGCCGCTGAGCCAGTGCGTAGCCCGGATGCCGCTAAATATCGTATCGCGATAAAGATAGGGCGGTTCGCACTTGGTTTCGCCTCTGCGGGTTTGCGGCGTCCACTGCGTCATGGCAAATGGCAGTCCGACCGATGGAATCACATTGCCGTATTGCTCACCACCTTCGCCATGCTTCTGCGCGGAGGGTGTGCTGCCTGGCGCCGTGCCAATCATGGGGTTCACATAGTCTGTCAATTGCTCCCGGTGCTGCGCGCGGGCGGCAGGCAATGTGGCTACAATTAATAACAAAGCCAGTATTTTCTTCATCGGTTATCTTTTAATGCCTGCGCAATCAGCGGTGCCAGCATCCGGTAACCGGTTTGGTTAGGGTGTAATCCGTCACCAACAAAACATGCTTCTTTGATCTTACCGGCGTCATCCAGGAATACCTTTCCTGGATTGATGAATGTTATCTTCGTCTCGCCGGCAAGTTGTTCTATCAGTTGGTTTACACCGGCCACACGTTCTTCCATTTTGCGACGCGGAAAAATGCCGGAGATGAGTATTCGGGTCTGAGGCTGGCGGGATTTTACAGCAAAAATCAGCTGGCGCAAACCCTCGATGATCTCCTGATCCGTATTGTATTGCAGGTTATTGGTACCAATCATCAGCAATACATGTTCAGCCTTAAAGCCGTCTAGTTCATCATGCTGCACGCGCCAGAGTACGTTCTCGATCCGGTCCCAACCGAAACCCATATTTTGCAGCCCCAGGAGACTGAAATATGTTTCCCATGAATCCTGCCCCCGTACAATGGTGGATTGCGGCGGGCCGCCCCAGTAGTGAATAATAGAGTTGGCAAGAACTACATTCCGTGGCGGATGCGTTTTAATGAGTGCCAGTTCGTCTGCATGGCGCTGGCGCCAGTTATAATTCCGGTCGCGGCTTTGTACTACAGGGTTCAGCGTAGAAAGTGCCCCTTTTGATTCATTAAGCGCCTGGCGAACCTGCTGCTCAAAGGCATCCCGGTCTTTAGTTGCAGATGATGAAAATATCAGGGTTTTAATGCCTGCTTTCTGCAGCTTCTTTACGGCTGCAACAACCATTCGCTGCGGCTGTCCCTTGATTTCCAGCAAAGCTATCCGGGTTCCGGGTTGAGCGGCCGCTTTGGTAAATAACTGAAAATCTGATAGCACGGTCATTGACCTGTCCAGGCGTCGCTCCAGTTCATCAGCCCAGTTGTGGCCTGCTGCAGACGCGTTGTCCTGGTAAACCACAATCCTTTTCTCTGGCTGTAAAGGCATCAGCTTAAATAAGCTTTGAGAATCAACACCGAACGAGATTTGCTGCAAACCGATACCTGCCGGCAGAAACAACCGATATTCCATTTCCCGCAGCGGCGTACGCTCCTGCCGAGTTATCTGGGAGAAAGACTGCATAATTGTATCTCCGCCCCGCTCCCGCTGCTCCCCATTGTAGGCCAACCACTTACCATCATCATCCAGCTGATACAGCAGGCATTGGGCGGTGGCTGCCCGCCAATGATTTTTAGCGACAATGCGAACGGATAAACTCTTCGCGTTAGTCCATAACCGGACATAGGGATGTGTGCCCATGCCCGATGCATAACCTTCAATCTTGACATTGTCCGGCGAAAGGATGTCAGTCCATTTTAAGTTGACCTGCTGGGCGAGTGCCAGCACGGGGCTGAAACAAAGGAGCGCGGCAAAAAGCCGGCTCCTGAATTTGATTTGCATAAACTATTGCTGTTATTACTTTTCAAAACTAAACGCTACCTCGTTGGCCCAATGTGTTTTCCAGTCTGGATGAAACGCGCGGGCATTTTGCTTGGAAACGCTCCGGTCTTTAGCCAGTTCCATTGTAGCTGATGGCGAAGCATTATCATTAACTCTGAACGAAAGTTTGATGGTTTGTCCTTTATCAAGCGCCGCTTTTACATCCGGAATTTCTTCCCAGGGGATAGCGCATTCGGTGATCAGCGTATTGCCGTTACGTTTAATGACGAGTTGTCCTTTTTTCACCGGCCCCTCTCCCGCCGATTTAGGTTGACGCGGGAAAAAGTGCTTGCGGTTCAGTCGCGGAGTCAGCAAGCGCCATATTTCGGTACCACCACCAAATTCGTCAGCTACGCTGTTCATGGCATACTCATAGTCGGTGTCTTTGTAACCGGTATAACGCGGCATGGTGCCCGGCGGGCTGGCCAGCATACCGTCTTTACCCTCAGGGATGACGTTAAAGGCAATGCTTACGTTATCATATGAGTAACCCAATCCAGAGTTATCTGGCGTTACCGGATTTTTACGATACGTGTAATGCCTGACACCTTTAGGCCAGACCAGCGGTAGTTTAACTTTTACATCAGGCTGGCTGATGGTTACCCCAGCTGGCAAATGCCCGCTTTCGCCAATGATGTGGTAGCCGCTTTTGCCATATTTGTCTTTCCAGTTACCTCTGCTGTCCAGATCTTCAGCCACAAAAACGGCCCTGTCTTTCAGTGTGGAGGCTGTAGACGGATCAAAGAAAATACCGGCCACTTTGACCGATGTCCACCAATTATAGGTACGGAAAACAACGCGCACCTTTCCGCGCAGGTCGAAGGTTTCGTAAGCACCGTTCCATAAGTTATCTACCTTTCTGTTGAGCAGCAATTTGCCGCTTTGCGCATCAAAAACCGTTACAGCAGCGTTAGGCACGCGGATATTGGGCATATAGAAGGACACCCGTGAATACTTGTCTGCCGGCAGATCCAGATCAATCCCAAAAGCATAAGCCACGTCACTGCTCGACCAGAAATAGCCTGACCGCTCTGTTCCTTTTGAACTTTGTAAAGCCCAGGTATCTGTTGGTTTTACCGGCACGCTATCGTGTTTAGTGATGAGCGTCTTATCCATATCCATCATATAAGCCGTATCCGGATAGAAAAAAGTATCATCGGGCCGGTGCTCAAACCGATAAGTGCCCGGCGACGGCGTGTTATCTGCGACTTTGGCTGCAAAGTAAAAGTTATGCTCATCATAAGCAAAGTAGCCATTGGCATAACCTTCGGCCCTGTTATCAAAGTTTTTAAACGGATACCATGCAGCCTCCGTCAGGCTTACATTTTCTGTACCCTTACTGCTGACGGTTTGTGGGATGGCCGTGCGCCAGTCGTCCAGATTACCGTCAATTTTTACCTGCAAATGCGATATGACATTGACGTGCATATCCTCATATAATACTGCCATACCATCCTTGCCTGTTTCAAAATGAACAGACAATGGATACATGTTGGCTGCATTGGCTTTACCGTTCGCAATCTTCAACGGAACGGTAAGGGTTTGATGAGGCGCGATGGTGATCTGGTTGGGGTAGCTCAATTTCAGATCGCCCAGTGTAGCCTTAAGCTGACCGCTGACCGGCCGGTTAAGGATATTGGTCAGTTCAAGATTCAATACCGGGTTTTGCTCAATGCGAGCGGTCATATCTTTAGCAATGATTTCTACCGGCTCATAACCTTCAATACGGGCCTGTTGCAGGGCATTCACCAGCATTTGAAATGATCCTTTCGAACCATCGGGCCGCAGGTAATAACCTTTGGTATTGAGCGGCACGCGGATCTCTCCACCGGTAGCAGGCACCACATTACCGTAAAAATCATATAGCTTGATGTGGGCATTGGCCTTTAGCACCATTACTCCGCCGCTAAGCGGCTGATAGATTTTTAGCAGCGCATTTAAACTGTCTTTCTGGCGGGGATTCAACTGTGGGTTAGTCAATTCCCTGCGGATCTTTTCTTTGTCGGCCACCTCCTGCAAGCCCCGTACGTTACGGAACAGCACGCGCTCTGCTCCGAAGGCTTCGCCAATATCGCCGCAAACTACCGCTGTACCGTCATCGGGGTTATGGTCGTTACCATCAAATAACATCACCCAGGGTAAGCCTTTTTTAAAGAGCAAACGGTTAAAGTCGCGCTCGCCAACCAGGTGTTGTACCGCACCAACGCCTACCGCGGGCGACCATGCATCCGGAATCCGGTCATTCTGTAACACACCACGATCAGTATAAACTTTTTGCTTAAAATGCTCGGAACCCCTGCCCCCTGTAGAAAGATAACCGGCGTAAATACCCATAGAACGATCATAGCCAGCTGAGCGATTGGTAGCCACTGTAAGGCCGATCCTATCATCTGTGTTGCCTACCCAGCTTTCGGTATCCCAGATTTTTACCCGTCCTTTGGGCGATTTACGGTTGACCCACTCCGGGTAAATACTGGGCGCTTCCATGCCCTGGTAGTGAATAGAGCAGAAATCAAAAATGGGTAGGAACGTCATTTTGCCGTCGGCAAAGAGTTTGTCCCAGGCGTTGGAGTTAGAATCGCCGCCACCAACCAGTACATCGGCTCCTTTTTTGCGGCCATCCAGCACGGCATTGGCCATAGCGGTATAGATTTCCCGGTATCTGGGGATATCTGATTGCCAGCCGGAGATGGAACTCCCCTCCCAGGGCTCATTCCATAAAGACACAGCGGTTACCGGTCCTTTAGGCCAGCCCTGGTCAACACAAAGCCGGTTAACGAATTTGGTAAAATCAGCATCAATTGAAGGCGGCCACACATAATCTTGCTTGGTTTTGCGCATAACGCCTTCATCATTTAGTAATGATTTGGGCATACCCAGCGGCAATTGGGCCGTGCCCGCGCCAAACATCAGCAGCACGGTGATGTGGTGTTCCTGGTATTTTTTGAGCTTGGCATACAGTGCCTGGAGTTTAGTCTGATAATCAGCGTCTGTCGTCGGGAAATAATCGACGCCGAAGCGGATGGCCTGTACGCCCAGCCGCTGCAGAAAATCAGGGTCCATATCATCCAGTGATTGTTTGGGATATTGCAAACGCGTGGAGGTGGCTTTAAACGTGCGCACTACGCTGCAGATCAGCCGACGGCCGTATGGCCCCAGATCCAGCACCAGCGCGTACCCGCCAAAAGTAGCGGGGATGATAGGTTTAATGTCGATATTGGTAAATCCGCCGGCCTGGATATGCGCCTTTACCGCAATACTGGCTACATCGGCAAACTTCACCATTTCGGGCAGCCACACATCATTAGGCCGACCCTTTGTACCATAACGAATGATATCTATCCGGCCTTCAACATCCATAGGCTTGCCAAGGTTATTGACAATCTGGGCCGTGTATTGCGGCTGCTCTCCCGGCCAAAGTACATTGGTTGTGGTGCTGGATTTGATGAGCGCCACCTCATAATCATACTGGCGCAGCCCCGTTTTCAGACCGAATACCTGATCATAATTAACCCATTGCTCCGGCGAAGTCATCTGGGCGTAGGACGCCAGGCTGCCCGCCAGCCACAGGGCCAGCGAGCAGATGACGTTGCTTAAATAAGTTTTCTTCATTGACAGTTAAAATTGATCACTGGCCGGGCGTCCACTGGTAAAGTACTACTTTATTGGCATTATAGTCGTCTTTGGTAACCAGGTATTGCCCGTTTGATTTGCGGTAGGCTTTAATGCCGTACATCGAGTCGCAGTCATTACCTACATAAACGTTATTATTGGTGGTCATGGTGGTCACCAGCGCACCGGTACGCAGATCGAACACGTCAACATTTGGTATGGCATAGTAACCCACAAACAGGAAGTCTCCGGCGGCGCTCATTGATTTGGCCTGTGCACGTGTTAAATGAAAAACAACGTTTGGTGCAGTGTGGTTTCCGGCTTTCCAGCCCTCATATACTTCAACGCGGTTTCCAATCAGTGTCCAGTCGGTATTACCACCGGCCAGGATCATCCGGTCGCTCTTGGGCAGGTATTCCAGGCGGTTGAGGTGTTTAATGCTGTCGGGCACCGGCGTGCTTACCGGGGCTGCCCAAATGGGCTTGCCGGTGGCACTGAAGCCGGTTAGCTCATAATACTGGATTGCGTCTGTTTTATCTTTGGATGTCCAAACATTTCCCAGTGAGTCCAGGCAGAAGCCGTTTCTGAGCAGTGTAAACGAATCGCCGGGGATGCCGATAAAGCCATCCGTGTTACGGTTAAAATAGAAACTGTACAGTGCATCCGGGTTTTGTCCGCAGGCAAATAAGATCTTCTTACCGCCCACGCTGGCAAAATGCCCGAAGTGCAGGCCTCTGGAAGGATCGCCCAGGTTGATGCGCGGATCTGACGGATAACGGAACGGATCAATGGTATTGGCTTTAAAACGACCGCCATCTGTACCGCTGTAGGTGTACATAATGTTACCACTATAGAAATCGGCGCCATCGGTACCAGAATCAGCCGCTGCGTTACCTTCAAAGTTCAGCGCTTGCAAGGTCCATAAAAGCGAACCGCTGCCGTTGTAACAATGCAAATCAGTCACACCGTTACGGCCCACATCCCATGAGCCACCCCAGGGATTATTCAATACATACAGCTTACCGGCATTGTCTTTACCGATGCCTACTACACGCGTAAAGCGCTTGTCGCCAGCCTGCCCGCGAATGCCGGTGGTTTCATCCAAATAGCCACCAGTTATCCCAAAGGTTGACTGCTGAACTGGTGTTGTACTCAGGTTATTATAAATCTTGATGTTTTGATCGGGCCCCTGGTCGCCAATATAAAGCAACCCCGCTGCCTGATCACAATACAATGCCGACGGACGCGAGGTTGTGGCCAATTGAATAACCGGCCCGGCAACCCCGGTCAGGCTGTATTGCTTTACCTGTCCGGTGCTCATCTGCGCTACCCAAAGGTTCTGCTGCGCATCAATAGTGATGGCGCCGGGTTCGGTCACCGTCCACTCGCGCAGCAGCGTACCGGCGCTGTTATAAACGCCGATCCGGTTGCCGTAAAAATCACTCACAAAAAGCTCGCTGCCGTTAATCACCAACCCCTTGATGGCGTCGCCGGTGCCGTTGCTGGCTTTGAAGAGCAAGTCGCGTGTTTTGCTGGCGCGATTGTACCGGCCAATATAACCCGCGTTTGGTGCCTGCTGCGCGGTGTAGATGTAGGTCGTGTCGCCGGTAATGGCTGTGCCCTGCGAGTCCTTGGTCCCCCCCATAGAACCGATGGTGTTGCCGTTTTGGTAGACACCAATATTCCGGCTCTTTTCATCCCAGCTGGAAGCGGTATAAACGATGCCGCCGGGAGACACCCACATAGACCGCGCTGCATTACCCACATGTGCATTAACGTCTGGAAACGTATTACCCACCCAGGTTACGGTGTAGGTGCCCGCGCTTACCTCAACCTTTAGCTGAGGGTCTTTTGCCGTACCGATTTTTGCGGTATCTGCAACCATCGTTTTTTTAGCACAGCCCAGACTGAAGCCGGCCATGCCAACCATCAGGGCATAGATTAATTTTCTTGTCATAGGTATTTAGTTTTGGTTAGTAGCCCGGGTTTTGCTGTAGTTTAGGGTTACGGCCTGTTTCGCGCAGTGGAATAGGCCACAGCGTCTGGTTTGTTGTGATGCCCAGCACGGCCGCCGCGCGGCCGGTACGTACCAAATCGTGAAAACGATGTCCTTCAAAACAAAGCTCTTTCATACGCTCGTTTTCAATAGCCAGCCGGAGATCATAATTGTTAGCCACATCATTGGCGCTCGGAAAATCACGCACAGATGTTGTGGTCAGCGGCAACCCGAAGGCCCTGCGGCGAATGATGTTCAGCGCGGCCGTGGCATCGGCAGTTTGCCCTAACTCGTTGAGGGCTTCGGCGCGCACCAGGATAATATCAGCCAGGCGCATCACAATAATGTTGGCATCCAGACCGCTGGTCAGGCGGATGTATTTACCCACAAACGGTACCGGTATAGTAGCCGGACTCATGGTGATGGATACCGCCTTGCGGATATCGCCGGTTTCAAATGCGTTGATGATCTTGCTGGTTGGCACAATCTGGTAGCTGCTGCCCTGCGTACCTGCCGGTGCTGGTGTAGGCACATAGTAGCTGTAAGTGCCATTGCCCTCGCTAGAGGAGCTGACATACTGGATCTCAAAAATAGATTCGGTACTGTTTTTTGATGCAGGATTGAACATATTGGTATAACCGGTTTGGCCACTCACCAGTGTGTAGGTGGTATTATTCATCACCTCCAGGGCTTTAGCAGCAGCATTGGTATAATCCTTTCTAGCCAGGTACACCTTAGCCATCAATGCTTTAGCACCACCCTGCGTGGCACGACCGCGGGTATCTACATTGTTGGGATAGCTAACCGGCAGATTGGTTTCTGCCAGTTTAAGATCGGCAATGATCTGGTCATAGGTTTGATCGCTGCTGGAGCGGGCAATGGTAAAATCGTCATTAAACGAAGAGTAAGGAACCGTTACCAGCGGCACACCGCCAAACGCTTTCAGCAGGTTAAAGTAGAAGTAGGCGCGCATAAAATAGGCCTCGCCCAGGATGCGTTCTTTTTGTCCGGCGATGAACAGGTTGGCGTCAATACCGGGCACATTTTTCAGCACGTCATTACAACGGCCAATACCCACGTAGTTGTTTTGCCAGTACAGGGCAACGGTTGCATTGTCTACCGTGATGCCATGTTGCGAGAACGGGCTGAAGTTGATCAGCTGGGCCGTGGCCAGATCAGACGCGGCGTCAAAAGCTACCGGCGCCTGGGTAGAAAGGGCTTGGGCGGCATCATAAATACCTACCGCGGCCGCTTCTGCATCGCCTGATGATTTGTAGAAATTCTGCTCGGTTATTTTATCCTGCGGCACCTGATCGAGCACCTTGGTACAGGAGTTAAATAAAAACGCGGCTATAAGGAGTGTAATTGAAATCTTTTTCATGATGCTTTGATTAGAAACTTACATTAAAACCTGCGCTCAGCGTGCGCGGCTGTGGCTGCACAGCATAATCGATCCCCAACTGGGAGTTTTTTACAGACTGGTTCTGTGCTTCCGGATCATAGCCCGAGTAATGGGTCCACAGCGCCAGGTTTTGCCCGCTGATGAACACTTTAGCGCTTTGAATATGCAAGCGTTTCAAGAATGTAGCCGGCAGGTTATAATTCAGCGTGATGTTTTTCAGGCGAATGAACGAACCATCCTCCACCCAACGCGACGACATCTCACCATTGGTCAAACTATTAGTGACAACCGGGTCATTAAACATGGGTTTAGGCACATCGGTAGTGGTGTTGGTTGGTGTCCAGTATTGTAAGGTTTTCACGTCGCCGTTGTTATAGCCGGCCATGCGCTCCAGAATGGCACGGGTTTGGTTATAAACCTGATTGCCGTAAGAGAAATAAAGGAAAACACTCAGATCAAAACCTTTGTAGCTAAAGGTATTGGTAAAGCCACCTGTAAACTTGGGCAGGGCGTTACCGATAATCACACGGTCGGCAGCGTTAATTTTGCCATCGCCGTTGGTATCCTGGTAAACCATATTACCGGTCGTCGGGTTAACGCCAGAGCTTTTATAACCGAAAAACGAACCAACGGCCTCGCCTACGCGGTAAATACTGGTTGGCAAAGTGGTACCATATAAACCTGGCAAACTCTCGGTAAAATCAGAGCTGGTAGGATCGCCAATTACCAGTTGGGGCAGATCGGTGATCTTGGTACGATTGAACGACATGTTATAGTTGGTAGACCAACGGAACTTGCCGCGGATGTTATCGGTACTCAGCGCTATATCTATACCTTTGTTTTGCAGCTTGCCAATGTTAGCACCGTTGGTACGCGCAAAACCCGAAGTATAAGGCAGATCTAGCTTGAAGATGAGGCGGTTGGTTTGTTTTAGATAAGCATCTACGGTCAGATTAACGCGACTGTCAAACAGCGACAGGTCTAAACCCAGGTTGGTTTGCGTGGTAGCTTCCCAGCTTAAATCTTTGTTGGAGAGTGCCGACGCAGCAATACCTGCTTCTGTACCATAATTCACCGCAGTAGCATAGGTGGCCAGCGACGGGAAATCGTTGCCTAAACCTTCCTGGCTGCCCGAGGTACCTATACTGGCCCGCAGTTTCAGGTCGCTCACCGCGTGCTGATTTTTCATAAATTCCTCGTTACTGATTCTCCAGCCGCCGGAAATAGTGGGGAAGAAACCATATTTCTGATTAGCGCCAAAACGGGACGAGCCATCAATACGTCCGGCAAGTTGTACCAGGTAGCGGTCTTTAAAACTATAATTTACGCGACCGAAATAAGACAACAGCCCTGATTTGGACCTATAATCACTGGCTTCTGTACGGTTAGTAAAACCGGTTACGGCTTCGATCAGATCGGTAGCACTGGTGTTGCCGGCAGCTCCAATTCTGCGGATGCTGGTAACCTGCGTACTTTCACCGATAACGCCAGAAAGCACGTGTCCGCCGGATAGCTTGGGTGTGTAGGTCAGCGTATTTTCGTTAAGCCACAGCATTTGGGTAAAGAAATCGGCAGCACCGGTGGCAGCGCTCTGGTTATTAACCTGGGTGCTTTGATAGCGGTCGTCCTGAATGCCCTGGTTATCCATACCAAAGCTGGTCTTGAACTTCAGGTTAGGCAAAATGCTGTACTCGCCATAAATGTTGCCCACATAACGGTTCACGATAGATACAAACCGCAACTCGTTAGCCAGCATAACCGGGTTGGTAGCCCGACGGTTAGCATCGTAATAATAGCTACCATCGGCATTATAAACCGGATAGTTGGGATTATAGATCAACGCATTGGCCAATACCGACTGCCCCGAAAAGCTGTTATCAATACGGTGGTTGAGCGAGTAAGTGCCATTCATGCTAAAACCGATGCGCAGGTTGCTGGTGGCTTTATAGTCGAGGTTGATACGGCCGTTAATACGGCTAAAGTGCTGCTGCCCTACAATGGTACCGGTTTGATCAAGGTAGCCGACAGATAAGTAATGACTGATGTCTTTAGTACCGCCGGAAACCGACATGTTATACTCTGAAATGGGCGCACTTTTAAAAATGGCGTCCTGCCAGTTGGTGTTGATACCTGTTTTAGTGATGGTTGGATCTACCGCCAGGCCAGCGTTGGCACGCTCCTGGGTGATCAGGTCGACATATTGGTCGCCGTTTAATAAAGGCAATCGTTTCGTAATTTCAGATACACCGGTATAGCCGTTAAAGTTAAAACGGGCCCTGCCCTCTTTACCCTTCTTGGTTGTGATCAGGATCACACCGGCTGCTGCACGCGAGCCGTAAATAGCCGTGGCTGCGGCATCTTTCAAAACGTCTATCGATTCAATATCATTCGGGTTGATATCATTGGTGGCGGTAATGCGCTGTCCGTCGCCCCCTAATGGCGACACGCCAGCCGGAATGTTGTTCATCGGCACACCGTCAATAACATACAGCGGGCGGTTCTCGCCAAACAACGAGCCGTTACCGCGAATACGGATATAGGTTTCATCGCCGGGAGCACCGGAGTTCTGCACCACCTGCACACCGGCCACTTTGCCCTGGATAGCTGCATCCAGATTAGTTACCGGCACGCGTGCAATTTCCTCGCCTTTTACGGAAGCGATTGACGAAGTGAGGTTTTTACGGATCTGTGAGCCGTAACCCACCACAACCACTTCGTTCAAAGAACTGGATGTTTCAGAAAGCTCCACGGTCAGCGTTGTGCGGTTGCCCACGGCAACTTCCTGCCGACCGAAACCTACCATACTGAATACCAGCACATCATTAGCGTTATTTAATTTAATGCTGAACTGGCCCTCCTTGTTAGTTGTTGTTGCTCTGGTGGTTCCTTTAACCGTAACGGTAACACCGGGCATGGGCTCACCTTTAGAGGTGACCGTACCGGTAACTACCTGATCTTGCCGGTAAAGTTGGTGGCTGCGCACCGCTGCCGAGGCCATAGCCGGCACAGTGGTCATACCCAATGCCAGGCAGCTGATTACCGCAGGTACCGTACAAATACGAAGCGTACATTGCCTGTACTTAGCATACTGTAAAAGTAATTTCATAATTGATCTCAATTGGTCTGATTGGTGCTGTCGCAGATCAGGTGATCAGCGGCAGCATCTTGGTTCTCATTTGTTATTGACCGTCTGTCCTTCCACCCCGGTTACTCTGGAACGGCATGCACGTCCGTTAGCGAGGGCTTCAGAAAAAACAGCAGGATAATTGGTTAACGCTCCCGCTCTGCAGGTGCCATTTGCAACTGGCGCCAACGGACTACGGTGAATCGTCAAAACAAACATATCACTAGTGAATGCAAAGTGCCGCGTGCAAACACGGGCGTTTACATGCACAATTGAGACAAACACTAATAAACTGAATATCAACAATATGTATATTTTTCATAAGCTTAACTGTTTTTCATTTTTTCCGATAGTCGCCCGGTGTTTGACCGGTATGCTGCTTAAAGAAACGGGCAAAATAGTTGGGATACTCAAAATGCAGCCGGTAAGCAATCTGGGCGATGGTGAGATTGGTATAGCTCAGGTACTTTCTGGCTTCGGTTACCAGGTAATCATTAATGAGGCCGCTAACGGAGCGCCCGGTGGCTTTCCGGCACAAGCGGTTCAGGTGAGGGGCCGACAAATGCAGAGCGCCGGCCAGTTGTTCAACACTGATCTGCCCTTCACTTTCCCTGATCAACTGCTGCAATCGGATCATATGACCAGTGCCCAAGGCGGTGCTTTCGGTCTTTACTGGCGGTATCAGGCGGTAAATGGCCAGAAACAATTGTTGCAAACAGGCGGTCAGCATAAGTTGCTGCCGGGCATCGTGGATTTCCTGTTCAATAGTAATAGCTTCCATCATGCTGCTGATGCGATCGGATGAATAAGTGGCAGAAAATTCTGTGATCCGGATCAGCTGACCAGCCATGGCTGTGAGTACGGGCACATCTTTCCAGAGTGAAGCAAACAGTATATCAGAAAGGCTGACAATATACCCACCCGATTGTTCGCTGAATTTGAAGCCGTGCAAATGGGTAGCGGGTATTACCAGCAGACAAGGGGCCGCTAACCTGCTCACCTCCCCGGCTTCCTGTAATTCAACTTCCCCCGTTGTTACCAGGAAAATCTGCATAATACCGGGATGCGTGTGCGGCTCAATCTGCCAGCCAAATTGTTTGCTGCGGGTTTCAAGCCGTTCGGCAAACAGATAGTCGCGGTCAGAGCGGGCCTGCCGGTCGCCATACAGCCCTTCAAATTTCCCAATGGTCGTTGTTCTCTTTTGGCTCATGTTCGGTTTGTATCCTAAGATGTCAAAAAATAAGCTATTTATGGTTCATTACTGCCCGAAATTTGTATAAAAAATAATCGACAATGAATAAACGACCAGGAACCCTGATCATCGTGGTGCTGGGCATGCTGATCGCCCTCAGCCCCTTTTCAATTGATATGTACCTACCGGCATTTCCGGCTATTGCGGCGGCATTGCATACCAATATTGCCCGGGTGGGCTATTCGCTAACCAGCTATTATGCCGGATTATGTGTGGGACAATTGATCTACGGAATTCTGATTGACCGCTTCGGGCGGAAAAAGCCGCTGCTGGCCGGGCTGCTGATTTACCTGGCAGCCGGGCTGTGCTGCGCCCTGGCCGGTGGTATTAATTTGCTCATTGGTGTTCGCCTGTTCATGGCGCTGGGCGGTTGCGTGGGCATGGTGGCTGCGCGGGCTATAGTACGTGATTTGTATCCGCCCGAAGAAATGGCCGGAGTATTATCGCTTCTGGTACTGGTGATGGGGATAGCACCGGTAATTGCCCCAACCATTGGCGGCCTTATTGGCAGTTGGCTGGGCTGGCGCTGGGTGTTTGGCACTATGGCGTTGATTGGAGCACTTTTAATACCCGGGGTATGGTTGATTTTACCGGAAACCAAAACGGCAGACAAGCGGGTATCGCTGAAGCCGGGCAATATCTCGGCAGCTTACCTGGCGGTGCTGCGTAACCCAACCTTCCTGAAGTATACGCTGGCGGGCGGCATTAGTTATGCCGGTATGTATGCCTACATTGCGGGCTCGCCCTTTGTATTCATGCAAAAATTCGGGTTTTCTGATACGGCCTATGGCTGGGCATTTGCCCTGAACGCCTGCGGACTGATTGCCGGCAGTCAGCTCAATCGTCTGGCGCTCAGAAAATACACCAGCGCTACGGTTGTTCGAGTAGCGTGCGCCCTGCTTTTTCTGACAGGCCTGGGACTGCTGCTAGTTACCTGGGCAGGCATTGCCGGGCCCGCAATTACGCTGGCTTTTATCTTCTTTTTCCTGTTTTGGATTGGTTTTATCAACCCTAATACCACCGCCCTGGCACTTGCGCCATTTACCGCTGCCGCCGGCCGGGCGTCTGCGGTACTGGGCAGCTCACAGATGATTGCGGGTGTTGCGGCTTCGTGGCTGGTGAGCTTTTTTAATAACGGTACTACGCTCATCATGCCGGTGGTGATGTTCGGTTGTACACTGATTAGCTTCCTGTTACTGGCGGGCAGAAAGCGGGCGCAAAGGACGGCTCTGGCTGTGAGCTGATTTTATCTAACCCAGGTGTTATCCAGCGGAATACCTTTAATATCCCGCTGGATGACAGCAAAGGTTATCTTAAACTCCCGGCTTCTGCGTATTAAAAGTTATTCAACCGGTCTGATCCAGATATTGCGGAAGCTGATAGGTTCGCTCTTATCGCCATGAGCCTGCAGTTTAATTGGCGACGGGCCATGAGCAACATCATAGGTTGCTTTGCCAATGTATCTGGTTGGCCCAAGCAGTTCTACGTTGTTCTGAACCAGTATACCGTTAAACCACACCGTTACCCGTGCCGGGCTGGTTGCTTTACCACTGGCATCAAACGTTGGCGCTTTCCAGCTAATATCATACGTTTGCCATTCGCCGGCTTTGCGTGCCGGGTTAGCCAACGGTGCAAATTGCTTGTAGATGCTGCCTGCCATGCCGTTAACGTAGGTTTTGTTCTCGTAGGTATCAACAATCTGCAATTCGTAACCGGCATCGCCTTTACCTGTTGAAGCCAAAAACAAACCGCTGTTACCACGGGCTTGTCCCTCGCCGGTAATATTAGCGGGGATGCGCCACTCTATATGCAACTGGTAGCTGCCAAAAGAGCGTTTGGTTTCAATATTTCCGGCAGATTTATTAACGGTGAGCACACCGCCGCTTACTGTCCAGCCAGCTGGTTTGTTACGATCTGCAACAGCAACCCATTCGTCCAGATTTTTACCGTCAAACAATACCACCGCATCTGCTGGCGGGCTAATTTTCTCATATCTAACCGGCTCAACTTTTGGCGGTACCGGCTTCCATACTTCGGTATCTTCTGGCTTGGCGGCCTCCTGCGCGTAGCTGAAACAACGGGCAACCAGCAGTAAACAAACTAGTGAAGTTATTCTTTTCATAGTCAGCTTGCTTAGGCTAATAATACGGTTCGTAAATATTTGCTGCTTTGCTGTATACTGACATACGGATCAATCTTAAAATTCTCCTGCTCAACAATATAATGCTTAATACCGGCCACTTTGGCTTTGGCCAATATTTGCTGGAAATTGATGCTGCCTGAGCCAACTTCGGTGTTAAGCTTAGGATCTTGTTTGTCCATATCCTTTACGTGTACCATGGTGAACCGGCCCGGATGCGCATCGAATAATTTAACCGGATCTTGTCCTGCACGTACTACCCAGTACAGATCCATTTCAAAATCAACCAGCTTAGGGTTGGCGCCTTTGAGCAGCGAGCTGTATAATGGAACGCCTTCAATCTCCGTAAACTCAAAATCGTGGTTATGATAAGCCATTTTCAGACCCGCCTGATGAATGCGCTCTGCGGCTATATTAATTTTAGCAATCAGCTTTTCAACATCGGCAGCTGTGCGACGAAATTTGGCGTTAACATACGGCATCGTTACATACTGATGACCCAGCATTTTAGCCGCAGCAATGGCATCGTCCAGTTCGGTAAATGTACCATCAGCCAATAACTGATCCATACCGTAATGACCGCTTGGCGATTTTAATCCGTGCTGATCCAGCAATTTTTTAAACTCTACGGCACTTAAGCCCCAAAAACCTTTGTCTTTGCTGTAGCCAAATACTTCTACCTCTTTGTAACCGGCTTCGGCTACTTTGGCAATAACGCCTTTTACATCTTTTGGCAATTGATCGCGCAGGGTATATAATTGTAATCCGGCCACGGCATTGGTTTTAGCAGACAATAGTTGCGGAGCCAGCATTAAACCAGCGCCCAGCATACCTGCCTGTGTTAAAAATTCTCTTCTGTTTGTCATTGTTTATGTTTGGTTTAAACATCGCAAATGCGGATAGCTGCTTTAAGCGATGCAATTTTGTCTGTGTTTTTCGGCACAAATTCCTGGCCTACATAGCCTTTAAAACCGGTGCTTACAATAGCTTTCATAACAGCCGGATAGTAAAGCTCCTGCGTATCGTCAATCTCATTACGCCCCGGTATACCGCCAGTATGGTAATGCGCAATATACTGGTGATAGGTTTTTATATTTCTGATGATATCGCCTTCCATAATTTGCATGTGATAGATATCATACAATAACTTAAAGTTCTCTGAGCCTAAACGTTTACAAAGTTCAACGCCCCACTCCACGCGGTCGCATTGGTAATCTTTATGATCAACCTTGCTGTTTAGTAGCTCCATACATAGAACTACTTTGTGCTTTTCGGCCAGTTCTACCAATGGCTTCAGGCCTTCAACACAGTTGCGCCAGCCGGTCTCATCATCTTTACCCCTGCGGCTTCCGCTGAAGCAGATGAGGTTGGTATAACCATTTTGGGCTACCTGCGGAATAAGGTTAGCATAATTCTTTTGCAGCGTGGCATGGAATTTCGGATCATTGAAACCATCCGTCAGATTAATCTCTGCACCGTTACACATCGGCGAGTGCATACCGTGCTTTTGCAGCGTAGGCCAATCGGCCGGGCCGCAAAGATCGATGCCTTTAATGCCAATTTGTTTGGAGACCAGGCAAAGTTCATCCAGCGTTAACGGCCTATAACACCACGGACTAACCGAGTGGTTGATGTTTCCTTTCAATGCGGCATTTATATGCTCTTTAGGCTCATCGATTGTAAAGGCCGATAGCGCCCCGGCACCCACCACAGCGGCAGAACCGGTTACCATGTTTTTTATAGCTGTTCTTCTGTTTTGATGTGACATACTGGTGATTATTTAAATTTGAACTGCCGCCGATGGTTCTTCAATATCCAGCCCCGGACGGGTTTCAATTGCGTTTTTATCGCGGAAGAAAAGCAGGAATAGCACTAGAACCCCCAGGGCAATACCGGCTGGAATTAGCCAGATAGCTTGCCAATCGTGCCCTGCTGCAGTTTTGTGGCTGTCTACAATCGGACCAGAAATATATGATCCCATCAACATACCAACGCCATAGGTAGCCAGGGTAATGAAGCCCTGTGCAGCACTTTTGAAACGCTCGCCGGCCAGGTTATCGGTATACAATTGGCCGGTTACAAAGAAGAAATCATAACATACCCCGTGAATTACAATACCGGCAATCAGCATCCAGTAATTGGCATCGCCATTGCCATAGGCAAAGCACACATATCTCACCACCCAGGTTAACATGCCAATAGCCAGCATTTTCTTAACGCCCAAACGCACAAAGAACAAAGGCATAGCCGCCATAAAGATCAGCTCAGACCACTGCCCCCACGATTGCTTGAAAGCGGCTTCTTTCATACCCACCTCGTTTAAGAACGGATTAGTAAAATTGTAGTAAAACGCCAGCGGCACACAAATGGCAACAGATGCCAGGAAGAAAGTAAGATAGGATCTGTTTTTTAGCAGACCTATAGATTCTAAACCGATAACCTCCGAAAAAGTGGTTTTCTGACCTTTTTTTGCCGGCGGTGTATCTGGCAAGGTAAAGCTCAATAAACCCAAAGCGATTGATGCAACCGCAGCCATCTTGAAAGTTAGCACCAGTGTGTTGTTTTGCTCCCAGGCCAGTTTACCAATAATGGTACCGGCAATGATCCAGCCCAGTGTACCAAAAAACCTGATTGGCGGAAACTCTTTATTTGGGTTAGCCATCTGCTTAAACGACACCGAATTTACCAGTGCCAGCGTAGGCATATAAATAATCATGTACAGCAATATAATTGGGTAAAAGCCCTCAAAGTTGCTCACCGTGGTGCCATACCATAGCAAGCCGCCACCTGCCAGGTGCAGTATGCCTAATATTTTTTGTGCCGGGAAATATTTATCGGCAATGAGGCCGATAATAAACGGCGCAATAATAGCTCCTAATGATTGCGTGGCATAGGCGGTGCCAATTTGCGTGCCCGATGCTTGTAATGATTTGCCTAAGTAGGTACCCATGGTTACAAACCAGGCACCCCAGATAAAAAACTCCAGGAACATCATTACAGACAGTTTAGTTCTGATAATACCGCTCATCTGTTTGGTTTATTGATTTATTTGGTTTTGGTTGTCTTATGGTGATAACGCCTCTCCGTTATCATGTGTCATCCCGATCGGTAATGAGCCATCTCTTCAGCAATGCATCCCATCTCATTGCTTTGAAAAGATAGCTCCCGTTTATCGTGATGACAGTTTTTCTAAACTTACTTGACCGACAGGATATATTTTGCCATTTCCTTTGCGTCATCTTCGCTCAGGCCGCCGTGTGGTGACATGGCTACGTCGCCCCAGCTACCGCTACCGCCTTTAATAATCTTATCGGCCAGCTTGGCTACGGTAGCGTCTGACTGATCATATTTTGCGGCGATATCTTTAAACGCCGGACCAACCAGTTTCACATCTGGCTTGTGGCAGGTACCGCAATCTGAACTGGCCATTAAACCTTCGCCCTTAGATTTTGGTGCATTGGCTACACTTTCAGTGCCCACGGCGGCTGATTGATTTGTGGTAGATGCGGCATCTGTTGATGCACTGTTGCTACCGCCGCCGCATGCTGCCAAACCCAATACACCTGCTGCTACTAAAACTATCAAATTGATTTTTTTCATGATGATGATTATATTCCTAATATCTTTTTGTTGAATGATTGACCTGTACCCGGTGATGCAAAATCGTCAAACGCACGTTCTGTTACCCTAATAATATGGTCTTTAATAAATTGGGCGCCTTCGCGTGCGCCATCTTCCGGGTGCTTCAGGGCGCACTCCCATTCCAGCACGGCCCAGCCGCTAAAATTATACTGCGTTAACTTACTGAATATCGATTTAAAATCAACCTGACCATCGCCCAGAGAGCGGAAACGGCCAGCACGATCTACCCAACCCTGGTAGCCACCATAAACACCCTGCCGACCAGTAGGATTAAATTCTGCATCCTTTACATGGAACATCTTAATCCGCTCGTGATAGATATCGATATACTCCAGATAGTCCAGGCATTGCAATACAAAGTGCGATGGATCATACAGCAGACAAGCTCTTGGATGATGATTAACCTTTTCCAAAAACATTTCGTAGCTGATACCATCGTGCAGATCCTCGCCCGGGTGGATCTCATAGCACAGGTCTACACCGTTTTCGTCAAACACATCCAGGATTGGTCTCCACCGATCTGCCAGCTCTGTAAAGCCGGTTTCCACCAAACCCGCAGGGCGCTGTGGCCAGGCGTACACCATGGGCCAAAGCAATGCACCGCTAAAGGTAGCATGGGCATTCAATCCCAGGTTTTGTGATGCCCTGGCGGCATACTTTAGTTGCTGCACGGCCCACTCCTGACGCGCTTTGGGATTGCCATGCAAAGCCTGCGGCGCAAAACCATCAAAGAGCTGATCATAAGCCGGATGCACCGCAACCAGTTGCCCTTGTAAATGGGTGGATAGTTCGCTAATTTCTAATCCGTGGCTGTTTACCAAGCCTTTCAGTTCATCAGCATAAGTTTTACTTTCAGCCGCTTTTTGCAGATCGATAAAACGAGGATCGGTAGTTGGAATCTGGATGGCTTTATAACCTAAATCTTTGGCCCATTTACAAATTGCATCGAGGCTGTTAAATGGAGCCTCAGAGCCTATAAACTGGGCTAAAAAAATGGCCGGTCCTTTAATTGTTCTCATAGATTTAAATGATAAAATCGGTCCACTTTTGGGTTGATTTTCCGGAAGCAATAACGTTTTCAATAAATGCCATGCCGCGCACTCCCTCTTTAATGCCAGGGTAATCCAGCACCTCAGGCGATGGTGTTTCGCCGGCCTGTCTGGCTTTTACATGCAGCGCAAAATTGCGGTACAGGTTGGCAAAAGCTTCCAAATACCCCTCTGGGTGACCGGATGGCGTGCGGGTATTGTGGGCAGCAAAACTACTGGTGTAACCGCCGCCGGTGCGCCATATTTCGGCAGGCTTATTGGCCCATTTTACCAGCAGGGTATTGGCATCTTCCTGTTGCCATTCCAGGCCGCCGTTTTCGCCATACACACGTACTTTTACTTTGTTTTCTTCGCCCGCGGCAACCTGGGTAGCTATTAACACGCCACTGGCACCGTTGCTGAATCTGAGCAGAGCGGCACCGTCATCATCCAGTCTGCGGCCTTTTACCACCGTGTTGATATCGGCACAAAGCTGGGTTACTTCAACGCCGCTTACGTATTCGGCCAGGTTGAAAGCATGGATACCAATATCGCCCATGGCACCAGCTATACCGCTTTTGGCCGGATCTGTACGCCAGGTAGCTTGTTTATTATTCGTACCTTCTACAAAAGTGCTTAACCAGCCCTGTGGATACTCTACATATACTTTTCTGATCTCACCCAACTTACCGCTTTTTACCAACTGGCGTGCTTCTTTTACCATTGGGTACCCGGTATAGGTGTGCGTTAGGCAAAATAACCGGCCGGTTTCTTCAACTACTTTCTGCAGTTCCTTAGCTTCGACCAGAGAGAAAGTCATCGGTTTATCCAAAATCACATCAAAACCGGCCAGCATGGCTTGCTTAGCAGGCTCAAAATGTAGGTGGTTTGGTGTTACAATACAGATGACCTGCACACGCTCATGCGCCGGTAAAGCTTGCTCTTGCTCCAGCATTTGTTGCCACGAAGCATAGCAACGTTGAGCCGGCAGATCCAGCAGCAGACCGCTGGCCCTGGAACGCTCCGCATCACTGCTGAAGGCCCCGCAAACCAATTGGTATTCGTTATCTATGCGCGAAGCAATGCGGTGTACGGCGCCAATAAACGCCCCCTGGCCCCCGCCAATCATCCCTAATCTTAGTTTCATAGAATAATATGGAAAATTTTAAGGCTTTAGCTGCTTATAAAGCCCAGGCTTTATCTCCTTTTTTATATGGATAGTTACCATCATACTTACCGGGAACCGGCAAATAACGTAATGCTTTGGTTGCGCCTAGTTCAGAGGTAAAATATCCCAGCAAGGTGAGCTGCTTCATCATTCTGAAATAATGATTCGGATCTTCTTTCTTTTTGTTTTTGGTATATGCTTCCTGTTCTTTATCAAGATTAATAAGCAACTCCGTACGTTTAGCCTGATCTGCTTCCAGGAATTTCTTACCTGATAATTTCAAAGAGGCTTCGTCCAGCTTTTTGATGCCATCCAGGAAAATATCCTGGTCTGACGGCTGGTAGCAATCGCGTACCATTACCGCCATAAACTGTGCAACTCCGGCTTCTTTGGCGCCCGGGGTTGAGGTTTTGGGCAAGATCGTTTCGGCTACTTCACCTAAAAAATGCTGCTGATCGGGCTCAAACAAACCACTTACATTTTTTGCACCTGCTGACTGGCATCCCGACAGGAAAAATTCGCCGCCTATAATTGCGCCACCCATCAGCAGGGCCACGCGTTCAATAGCTTCTCTTCTGTTCATTGTTAAATGTATCGATGAAAATTATCAGATGTTCATTTTCTTTAACTCCTCCACAGCATGGTTAGCTGCGCGGGCGGTAAGCGCCATATAGGTGAGCGACGGGTTCTGACACGCGCTTGAGGTCATGGCAGAGCCATCGGTCACAAATACGTTTTTTGCATCCCAAACCTGGTTCCACTCATTCAGTACCGATGTTTTCGGATCGCGGCCCATACGTGCGGTGCCCATCTCGTGTATCCCGCGACCAAGTATTGCAGGTTCATTATAAGTTTTTACATCCTTAACGCCGGCTGCTTCCAGCATTTCCTTAGCATCATTAGCCATATCCATGCGCATTTTAATCTCGTTATCGCGTATGGTGGCATCAACCGCCAGAACAGGCAGGCCCCATTTGTCTTTCCTGGTTTTATCCAGAAATACACGGTTATCATGGTATGGCAGTGTTTCGCCAAAGCCGCCCAGGCCCATATTCCAGCCACCTGGTTCTGAAATGGCATCTTTATAAGCGCCGCCAATGCTGGCCATCTCTGCAATTTCATGCCCCCAGCCCCCTCTTCCGGCGCTGCCTTGATAACCAAAACCGCGAATGTAATCGCGATGCTCGCCGTTCAGATTACGGAAACGAGGGACGTAGATACCATTGGCACGGCGGCCATAAATGTATTTATCTTCAAAACCTTCAACCCTGCCACCGGCGCCTACGTTTAGGTGGTGGTCCATCAGGTTGTGGCCCAGTTGGCCGCTGCTGCTGCCTAAACCATCAGGCCATACATCGGTGGCAGAGTTCATCAGCACCCATGCAGAGTTCATGGTTGAAGCGTTCAGGAAGATTACCTTAGCGTAGTACTCGTATGTTTTGTTGTTCTCGGCATCCAGTACTTCAACACCTTTTGCTTTTTTGGTATCCTTATCATACAATATACGGGTAACAATTGACCACGGACGCAGCGTTAAATTGCCGGTTGCCAAAGCCGCCGGCAACGTGGCCGACTGCGTGCTGAAGTATGCTCCGAACGGACAACCCAACCAGCATTTATTACGATATTGACAATTAGTACGATTGTTATGCGGAACGGTAATATTAGCCGTACGACCAATAATCATCGGTCTTTGACCTTGGTAGTGCGCTTTAATACGGGCGGCTACATCTTTTTCTACCACGTTCATCTCCATGGGTGGCATAAAATCACCATCGGGAAGAATAGCCAGACCATCTTTATTTCCGGAGATGCCTGCAAAGCGTTCAACGTAGCTATACCAAGGGGCCAGATCTTGATAACGAATAGGCCAATCTACTGCAATGCCATCTTTCAGGTTGGCTTCAAAGTCAACATCGGCCAGGCGATAGCTCTGACGGCCCCACATCAGCGAACGACCGCCAACATGGTATCCTCTAAACCAGTCGAAACGTTTAACTTCTGTATAAGGGCTTTCTTTCTCGTTCACCCAGTAATCAAGATTGGTTTCATTGAGCGGATAATCGCGCTTCAGAACCGGGTAATCTTTGATCATCTGCTGGGTACGCCCTCCGCGGTGCGGAAACTCCCATGGCGCTTTATTGGCATTTACATAATCTTTAATATGCTCAATATTGCGGCCACGCTCCAGCATAAGTGTTTTAAGGCCTTTTTCGGTCAATTCCTTAGCGGCCCACCCGCCAGAAATTCCAGAGCCTATCACAATTGCATCATAGGTATTAGTTGCCATAAAAGGGATATTGGTTTAATAACTGGTCGATGAGACTTTAGCAATTGTCTCATTAAGAGACAAAGCTACAATTACTTGTCAATTTTCCAAATTATTCAGCAACATGTTACCATTCCTGCCTTAAACCGTATTTGAGGGCATTATTATACTTCTCGATATCAAAACTGTAGTAGATTGGCGGGCGGTGTGAGGTTTTTACGGGCACAATATCCTCTTTCACCAGAATATCAAATCCGTGCATTTTGCGTTGAAAATTACCGCGATGGAGTTTCTTGCCCAGTATCAGCTCATAGAGTTTTTGTAGCTGAGGCATAGTAAACGCTTTGGGCAACAGGTTTAAACCAATGGGGCTATAATGAATATTGCGGCGTAAAGCAGTGAGCGCCGAGTGCAGAATATCCTGGTGATCCATCATCAGATCGGGCAGGTCATCAATATCTTTCCATTCGCATTGTTCAGAAATGCGGTCAACCACAGGGATAATTGTGGTATAATCAACCAGGGCGTAATAACCTGTAGAGATGAAACGCTGTTTCTGCCAAAGATGTTCAGGCCAGTGCGCCAGTTCATGTTCAGAGCGGCCTGTCTGGCCAAACACCCTGAATTGTTCCAGGTAGATATTTGATGCACCGGTACGTGCTTTGAGGATACGGTAGGCTGCAGCGTCGAGGTTTTCGTCTTTCTTTACGTACCCTCCCGGCAAGCCCCACTTATCAAAGCCCTTCATTTTGAGCAATAGCACCTTGAGCGACGACTCGTGAAAACCAAACACAGCGCAATCTATAGAAACATGCGGGAGACATGATCTATAAGCCAGTTCGCTGGCTCGTTCAAACAGGTCTAAGTGACTCATGTTGCAAATAAGACGATAATTTTAATATTTACCAATTACCCGATGAAAAGCAATCTTCAATTTAATTGGCAAGATATTCACCGCCCGGCCTGCAACAATTAACTGTTAATATACCTGCTTAGTTTGGCCTTCGCCAACCGCTGGCCCAAAACGCTGTTTCTGAATACGATCAAACTCTTTAACATAACCAGGATGGTTACATTACCAGGGTAATTAACTGGCGGAAGTGCAGGATAGTTTTAATTACAGAAAGCTGATACTTTCCAGGCACTTAACTTTCTGAAATGGCATAAACCGTGTATCCGGGTTCCATTTATTGCCAACGTATTTAAAACCGGCAGCATTCATAACTTCCGTTACGATAGCCGATTGCCAGCTTCTGGTAATAAATGGACGGTCGTGATAACTGATTTCTTTATAGGTACTGCCAGTGGTAAGTTCGTCATCTCCGCTTACGGCCACCAGGTCATAATAATGGTGCAATTGCGTTTCTACATCACATTTCACTGCGCTGAACCAATGGGCATACAGGCCATTATAGCCTTCGTAATCATTCTTTATTTCTTTGACGGAGTAATCGATGATAAAGTTAGTGGCATTGCAATTCTCCTCAAAATAAGAAAGTACAGCAATGCCACCCAGGCGTACATTATGCTGAAGAAAAACCGCCAACCGGAGCAACTCTTTCAAGGTAAGCAGCATGCACATAGAAGCATTTGCACCGCCAATAAACACCAGATCCTGTTGATCAGGGTGCTTATAACTGGCATCAGTACAGTCGGCCGTACAATAAGCCAATCCGCTTATCGGCGAGAAGTACGCCGAATGGTCCAGACAAGTATACTCATTCCCCGGAAACGCGTTTTTCAGCACCTGGCTTTCAAAACCATTACCGGCCATGATTTCCATAATTTTCTTACCGGATGCCAGATCATGATCCTGCATCAGTAAAATCAGATCTTCCACTTTTGGATCAGCCTGATTATAGGTTAGCCGGTATACACTATCGTAATGGGGTTTGGCATTGGCCTGATTACAAATATGGTTTACAATCTGCCGGTCTAATTTTACTTCAGCTAAAATGAGCTGCCTGATCAGCTCAATCATCCGCCCGTTTTTCCGCTTTTAGATGCGCGGCCCACTTGTTTTTTCTTTTTGCGTGGTAAGCGTTTTACGTCAGCTGATTTTGGGGCCGCTTCGGTTGACACCGTTTCCTGTTCGTTGTTCTTTGTCATTTGTATGGTTTTTAGGTTTAATGAGTTTAATCAGCTAAAAAGCAGATCTATATTGAATATAGATCTTTCGGATTGGATAAGTATCAATCCTGAAATATAATTCAATCGTGTTGTTCGCCCAGTTGTCTTTCCAATGTTTTCTTTGCTTTTGAAAGAGTCATTAGATCATCTTCAAGGGCGTTGAGACTGAGGCCGAGTGGTGTAACGCCTGCCTTAAAAAAATCTTCGCTCATAACGGCGTAAAGCACATAGCCGTAAGTTTCCAAAAACTCCCAGGTAAGGCGCTTAACTTTTCCCCAGCTGATAACGTAAATAAAATTTTCGTCATACCCCACAATGTTTACTGCGTGGCCCCCAAAAGAACCAACGGCGCGGTCGCCAGTCAGCCCGCCGGGCTTTACGTCCCAGAGTTCCTGCTTGATGATGGTATTGGGCAGTTCCATCCCAAGATATGCACCACCAAACGTATACACCGCCGCACGAACCAGCTTCGGGTTCTTCAGATCTACGGTAGTAAAAGCTTTTATTTTATGATCACCGATACCGATTTTACGCCAGTATTTCAAAACATCCTGGTAATACAGACCATCATCATTTTCGTGCGTTTCGGGATTGTAGCCAGATAAAGCTATGTAGACTTCCATCACCTCGCGGGTTAATATGATATCCTCATGGGTGGCGTTAGCTGTCCAGCACTCAATCATGTGTCCGGCAGTTGCACAGGTGCAATTGTTAGCCGTCCAATTGCCCATGCGCCGCCATGGCGTGCGTTTCTTTTTAGAGAAATCTACAGCCGCGGGCACGCCTTCCAGCGTGTTATGATCTATATATTTTTCAAAACTTAGGTTACGGTTGTCCAGCGGATGCACCAGTCGGCTTCCCCTGAGTGGTTCGGTCATTTCCATTTTGCGATTTGCTTCGGGGTTTTAAAATAGCAAAAAATAAATCAAAATCTAACCGCATGCATCCTCAATGAAACAGAAAAGGCACCTCTCGGCGCCTTTTCTGTTTGCGGGGTATGCTATATTTCAGTACCCCTTATTAGTTGGTCTGAGTATTAATCGTCATCGCCATCATCGTCTTTCCCGGCATATTTTTTAGGGTAAGGTTTAGATTTTTTGGCCGAGTACCAGATAATGCGGTTCATCAAGTCGTCATTACCGCCATCTATATGATCAAATTCAGGGCGAAGTGATTGTTTAGCATAGTACAGATCGTGGCCTTTCAGATCAGAAAGCTTGGCATTCAGCTCATTAATAGCAATCTGGTTAGGCTGAGCATGGTAAATGGAAAGATCTGCAGTGTTATTAAAACATTTAAACATAGGCAGAGCCGTAGCGTCAATCGCATTCATCGGCGGGATGCCCAGAATCTGCTCTATGGTACGCACCACGCAGGTTTGATTATAGTTTACATGCACTGTTTGTTTCATGCGGCTGTAAGGACTAACCACAAAACCGGTAGTACGGTAAGCAGACACATGGTCCCAGCCGGCTTGAGAATCATCTTCGGTCACAAAAACCACTGTATTTTTCCAGAAACGGCTTTTAGACAGCGCTTCAATTATACGACCAACCGCCAGGTCATTATCGGCCACCTGCGCACGTGGCGTAGGCGATCCCGGGCGCATGCCTCCTGTATGGTCATCAGGCAGTGCCATCACCATCAGTTGTGGTAGCTGGTCGCCAGACTGCTTTTCGTAGTTTTTCAGTTCGTCAATAAATTCGGTTGCACGCAGCTGGTCTGGAATGGTCAGATCATTGCCACATGCAAAGTTAGGCGACATCATTGGCCGCACGCGAGATATAGTAGATGTGTTGGTGAATTTAAACGGCTTTCCGTTTTGGTAAGCATCATAAACCTTGGCCCAGGTGGTACCCTGCTCATAATGCGGGGTACAGGCCTCGCCATAAATGCGCACGCTTTTGCCATGATCGGCAGCGTTGTTCCAGATAAAGCCGTTCTGATCATATACCAGCGCATCAGTTTGCACATGCGGATAGCTGCGGAACCAGGCACGCACGTTTTTCTCAACGTAATCGGTCGCCATAGCCGCATCCGTCCACTGATGGCCTTCAGCAGAGCATTTGCCGGATACATAGTAATTATCCATCAACAGAAAATCGCGCGCTATCTGGTGCTCGTTCGGGGTCACTTTGCTGCCAAAAATACACAGATCGGCATTACCATCGCCTTCAGGCATATCGCCCAGTATCTGATCGTATGTACGGTTTTCTTTAATAATATAGAGCACGTGCTGAAACACAGACGGTTCGCCAATACGTTCTGGGACCGGCTGCGGCGCCACGCCTTTACGCGGCATCAGGCCGGCAATCTCGGCGCGGAATGCCAGACTCAGCTTTCTCACCTGATCGGTATAGCCTGATAATTCAGCCTCACCAGGTACCTTAATAATAGATAAGGTAGCCAATTGATGGTGCGAGTTAAAAGCGCCTCCAGGAGTTTTAGGCACATCACGGCCGGTAGTAACCGCCATGCTGTTTACACGTGCGCCCTCTCCTTCCAGGTTGGTTACAAACAAGGTATTACCATTTTGAGCCAGGCCACAAGGATATGCCTCGGTCGGAATGAAACCTTTAACAGCGCCGCTGGCGCCATTAAGCTGAACCACAGCAATAGCGTTATCCATGCCATTGGCTACATAAAGCGTGTGGTCATCTGCACTAAGCAACAAGGCATTAGGCGAATCGCCAATCAGACGTTGCTTTTCTTTAAACAGCATTACAGGTATGGTTGCCGCAACTTTATTTTGCGCTGCATCAACCACCGTTACATTATCACTATTGCCGTTAGCTATGTAAATAAAGCGACCATCATGACTGACCACCATATCATTAGGATGCAAGCCTGTTTTAATTTCAGAGATCAGCGCACCGCTTTTTTCATCAAACACGCTAAGGGTACCATTGTTAATGGCCCCGGTTTTAGGATCGATAAAAGCCTTACCGTAAGGTACGCCCGCAGATTCTGCTTTATCGCCCGCTGCGGGTTGTTTACCCCCCCAGTTACTCACATAAGCTTTACCGTTTGACACCACCAGGCCATAAGGCGCCACACCAATAGGCTTAGACCATTGGACGTCGTGCGTTTTCAGATTCATTTTTACCAGGCGGTTGTTGCCGTTCAGCACTACAAAAAGGTAGTTGATGCCGTTTTCCTGGTCTATGGCCAATTCATTAGGCAGGGCCAGTGGCGAATCTCCTTCCGGTTTAAACGGAATGGCATCAGTCTGTACAAGCTGGTTATCGGCCCAAACTGCTTTCAGTACATAAGATTGATGACTATCGCCATTAGCTGCGCTCCAAAAGATGGACACTTTACCATCTTCCTGCAATACCTGGATGCCCGAGTAAGTGCTCATCAATCCACGGTATTTCGGGTCTGATGCGTATCCCCAACGGGCCAGTACTTTCTTGTCCTGCGGATCTATAACGGCAATACCATAACGGTCTTCCACCGCCAGCAGGTTGCTGCCCGGCATCACTTTCACATCCAGGGTATGATTTTCATCGCCCGTACTACCATAACGCACCACATCACCTGCCGGTTGAATAATGCGGTTATAAGGCAGCAGAAAAGGCGCCTGTGTTTGGCGGAGTGTGCTATCGTCATAACCGCTGTGATTATCTGTTGAATTACCGTTGGTTGATTGTTTACCTGTAAAATTGTGGCATCCTGACGCAACCGCCAGGAGCACTAATGCAGAGGAATACAGAAAATTACGTGTCATCATGGAGCTGATAAATAAAGGTGTAATGCTACGAATAATCTTGGGCAGGACGATGACATTAATGCATAAGTAATTATAATTTCATATTACATTGATATCATCATTATACTATCAGCGGCGATTCGGTCGTTTTCATCCCCGAGAGCAATCAAACCGATCCAACAACCAGCGAGCCGGAAGTTTTTATTGTACTTTTGTGGCTTGTATAACGCCGTTAACCGCTTGAAAAAATTACTGATCTTACCGCTCATCATCGCCGTTTGCTGCTGTGGCTTATTTTTAAATGGATACGCCCAGGGTGGCCCTGATAATAAAGATACGCTGATTAAAAATGCAATAGCTTTGGACACAACGCATTACAACTCGTTGATGAGACGTTTGGCCGGTAAAAACTAGTACATATCCCCTGCCTGGTGCCATTTTGCCGTTTAACCGGGTGGTGGCTTACTATGGCAACATGTATTCTAAAAACATGGGGGTATTGGGCCAATATCCGGCCCCGGTTATGCTGAGTAAGCTGCAATCTGAAGTAAAGCGTTGGGAACAGGCTGATCCGGGCACGCCCGTTATCCCGGCCCTCCACTATATATGTGTGACAGCCCAGGCTGATGCCGGCCGCAACGGACTGCACAACCTGCGCATGCCTTTTAGCCAGATAGATAGTGTGTTGCGTATGGCAAAAAGAATTAATGCTTTGGTGTTTCTGGATATCCAGGTGGGCTTTAGCACCGTACAGACCGAGCTTCCTTTACTGGAAAAATATTTGCGCATGCCAAATGTGCATTTCGGTATTGATCCGGAGTTTTCTATGAAGGAAGGCAGCGTACCCGGCAAACGCATTGGTACATTTGACGCGACTGATATTAACTACGTGACCGGTTATTTAGGCGATCTGGTCAGAAAATATAACCTGCCGCCAAAAATCTTTGTAGTACATCGGTTCACGCGCCGCATGGTTACCAACTACCAGGCCATACAGCTGCGCAATGAAGTACAGGTGGTGATGGATATGGATGGCTGGGGTAGTCCGGAAAGCAAGCAAAAAACCTATCAATATTTTATTGCACAGGAGCCGGTTCAGTTTACAGGTTTTAAGCTTTTTTATAAGAACGACCTTAAAAACGAGCCGCACCGGATGCTGACGCCGGCAGAGGTATTGAGCTTGAAACCAATTCCGGTTTATATTCAATACCAGTAATTTTTATTTTCGCGTATGTCTATCACTCAAAAACCCACCGTTAGTATTGAATATTGCCCTAAATGTGGCTGGATGCTGCGAGCTGCCTATATGGCGCAGGAATTGCTGACCACCTTTACGGACGATGTGCATGGCGTATTGTTAAAACCCAGTGAAACCTCTGGCACGTACGTGGTTAGCGTGGATGAACTGGTGGTGTTTGACCGCCGGGTGGCAGGCCGGTTCCCGGAGATTAAAGAGCTAAAACAACTGGTGCGCGATATCGTCAATCCCGGAAAAAGTCTGGGACATTCGGATGTAAAATAGCCTGAATAGTGTTTGTCCTTGCAGCTACAGGCGCGAGCGACTGACAGAAAGACCGTTTATTGCTGCTGGCACGATTTTGTCATCACCTTTAAAAACGAATTTATGCAAACTGAAAAAGCAATTTTAGCCGGAGGATGCTTCTGGGGCGTAGAAGAACTGATCCGCCAGCAACCTGGGGTAATCTCTACCGTGGTGGGTTATACCGGCGGTGATGTACCAAATGCAACTTACCGTAATCACGGAACGCATGCAGAAGGGATTGCCATAACTTTTGATCCGTCTGTATTATCTTATCGTAAGCTGCTGGAGTATTTTTTTCAGATCCATGATCCTACCACACGTAACCGTCAGGGAAATGATATTGGCACCTCATACCGCTCGGCAATCTTCTATCTGAATGAAGCACAGAAAGATACCGCCATTCAATTGATTACTGAAATGGAAGCTTCGGGCAAATGGCCCGGTAAGATAGTTACAGAAGTAGTACCTGCCGGCGATTTCTGGGATGCAGAAGAAGAACACCAGGATTACCTGCAGAAACAACCTTGGGGTTATACCTGCCACTTTGAACGACCAGAATGGACGTTATAAGCAATCAAGTTGGCGGTTAGCATATCTGCTACCGCCAGCCTAATGCAGGTGCCACATGCTCCAAAATAGCAGATAACACATGAACATTATAATCTACCCCCAAAGTGTTGGGTATGGTCAGCAATAAGGTGTCTGCCTCTTTGATGGCCTCGTCCTGAGCCAGTTGTTTGATGAGTTCATCCGGCTCTGCCGCATAACTCCTGCCAAAAACAGCCCGCTTATTGGCTTCAATGAATCCAAAAGTATCGGCACTTTTCCCCTGCTGCCCGAAATAATACCGGTCATTATCGGTTACTAAGGCAAATATAGAACGGCTTACAGATACCCTTGGCTCCCGCTGGTGCCCTGCTGCCTTCCAGGCTTCTTTGTATAGCCTGATCTGCTCGGCCTGCTGAATGTGGAAAGGCTTCCCGCTTTCGTCATCTTTTAAAGTAGAACTTTGGAGAAACATGCCATTCTCTGCCGCCCAAACGGCAGTGGCGTTAGAACCGGCTCCCCACCATATACGCTCAAGCAGTCCTTCTGAATGAGGCTCCACCCGCAGTAAACCCGGTGGATTTGGAAACATGGGGTATGGGTTGGGTTGAGCAAAGCCCTCCCCTCTCAACATATCCAAAAATTCCAACGCTTTGCGCCGCCCCATGTCAGCGTCAGTCTCCCCTTCTTCCGGTTCATAACCAAAATAACGCCAGCCATCAATCACTTGTTCCGGCGAACCCCGGCTAATTCCCAGTTGTAGCCTGCCGCCTGAGATCAGATCGGCAGCGCCGGCATCTTCTACCATGTACATGGGGTTCTCATAACGCATATCAATCACACCCGTACCTATTTCTATTTTACTTGTTTTAGCGCCGATGGCTGACAGTAAAGGGAAAGGCGAGGCCAGTTGGCGCGCAAAATGATGTACCCGGAAGTAAGCGCCATCCAAACCAATCTCTTCCGCGGCTACCGCCAGGTCAATAGACTGCAGCAAGGTATCCCCTGCCGTTTGGGTTTGATAGGCCGGATGCTCAGACCAATGGCCAAATGATAAAAATCCTATTTTCTTCATAAGTACTGATTCTTATTCTATGGGATACCAAAATTAGGTCATATTATCCCATTTGTCTTGAGATACTTTTCATTTGAAAGCAATAAAGTAAGCAGACAACATTTTTTACCTTTGAGTTATGACATCCAACCTGCAGCAACTTTACGGCAATATAGATATCTATCTTTTTGATCAGCTGCTTAAAGGCACTTATAATCAATGCAAAAAAGTGCTCGACGCAGATTGTGGCGGTGGACGCAACCTGATTTATTTTCTGCAGAATGGTTATGAGGTGTATGGCATTGATCCCAATCCAAGCGCGGTAGCGGCGGTTCAGGAACTGGCAGCTTCATTATCGCCTGTTAATGAAGGGAACTTTACCGTCGCATCAGCAGAGCATCTGCCCCTTGCAGATCATTCTTTTGACCTGGTGATTAGCAGTGCGGTGCTTCACTTCGCTAAAAATCCGGAACATTTTGACGATATGCTCCACTCGATGTGGCGGGTACTGAAACCCGGCGGCTATTTTTTTGCCAGGCTGGCCTCAGATATAGGTATTGAAACCCTGGTGCGTCCCCTGGATAATGGGCGTTATTTATTGCCTGATGGCAGCGAGCGTTTTCTTGTGAATCAGCAGATGCTCCTGAACTATACCGAAAGCCTGAACGCGCGGCTGCATGAACCCATCAAAACAACCAATGTGCAGAACCTGCGATGTATGACCACCTGGTGCCTGCAAAAAATCTGATCAAATTAGCCTACTAAGTATGAAAACATTAAACGCATTTAAAGCCTCCCTTGAATTAGCGGCCCCTCCTGTTGGATTGCCGGTACAACTCAAAAGCCTTTGGTATGACGGCAAAGGCGACTGGCACCAGGCCCACGCGCAGGTAGATGAACTGGACGACCAGGCATCAGCATGGATACATGCCTACCTGCACCGTAAAGAGGGAGATATTTGGAATGCCGATTACTGGTATAGACGGGCCGGAAAGCTGCGCCCCGATCTTTCTTTGGACGATGAATGGACACAATTAGCCTTACACTTTCTGGACCAACCTGCACTGTAAAGCTATTAGATAAAGGTTCCAAATAATAAACTTGCACTTGTTAGGGCACCTCTTGAAATTCCGATTCAATTTAACTCCGTAAATAACTGACCATTTGCAACTTGCGCTTGTTTTTCCGGGTATTTTTTCATAGCTTTAATAAAAAAAATCCCATGAAAAGAGTATTCACCCTAATGATCGCGATGATCCTGTGTGCTGCTACTTTTACTTATGCAGGCACAGCTTCTGCAGCCCTGAATACCAGGACCGCCAAACAGGTTAAAAAGAATGGTACGCCAGACAAGCGTTTTAAAGCCAATAAAACGGCAACGACACCTGCCGGACCACTCAAGAAAGACGGAACGCCGGATATGCGTTACAAAGCCAATAAAGGAGCGGCGGCAACAACGGCTCCCGCAGGACCGACCAAGAAAGATGGCGCTGCAGATATGCGCTTTAAAGCCAATAAACCCGCTAAAGCTGAACCGGCAAAAGCTGCTGCGCCCGCTAAAGCTGCACCTGTAAAAAAAGCGACCAAACCAGCAAAGAAGAAAGCCAAATAATAAACGAAAAAACATACAGTATGATAAAAGGCCGGCTTATATAGCCGGCCTTTTTAGTACTCCCCTTACTCCAGAAGAAATGGGATTTACACTTAATTCAATGGTTTTGTACTGTAAACATGATACTCACCCGGGGCCAAACTCATGCTATTGGTGGCCGAAGCAACATTGATGCTCTGTCCTGAAAAATTATCGTACCAGCTACCAGTTGATGGAAATAGCAACAGTGTGTTATGCGCAACAACGTCAAAATTGGCTACTGTCACCACGTTATTGCTGGCATCAGAAAGGCTGATGCTTTTTACCGGTCCGTCTAAACTATAGCTAAACGTGGATGTGTTGAACACCGCATTATTGATCTTCCATTTAATCATTTTGGAGTAAACGCTGTACAAATGTGCACGGCTGGCATCTTGCTGATATTCCCAGTGGATGGGTTTCTCGCCCGTGCGCCCGTTCTGGTCTATACTGATATCATAACCCAATTCACCAAACTGCCAGATCATTTTCGGACCGGGAGCCGATAGCATAATCACTGCGCCGGCTTCATCGCGGGCAAGGCCCGTAGCCTGGCTCTTCACATTATACGTACCTGAGCTGTTGCCATATTGCTCATTCTTGTATTGCAGGCGCTCTTCATCATGACTTTCAAAATAAGGGATCAGGCCGGCGGCAGTGCTAAAACCGTACCGGTCATAAAACAAACCAGAAACGTCCCAAACCGGTCCGGTGGCATAGCCCATGGTGGCCTGCTGGGCGGGAGTGCTCAGGTTGCTCCACATCATCATACCCTGGTTCACCAATTCGCTTTCTTCCTGGTTACCGGCAAAGTACTCTAAGATCACGTAAAAGTTGGGATCGATGCTTTTCATGTAACTGTTATACATTTTCCATAAAGCCACGCGACTGGCATCATAAGCAGCCCAACTGGCTTCGTCGGTTGTGTTGGTTTGCGTGAACCCCTTAGCCTGATCAAACCTGAAACCATCAATCTTGTACTCCTGCATCCAGAACTTCATTACGTTTTTGGTAAAATACTGGGTAGCGACGCTCTGATGATTAAACTGAAAACCAACCGCGTCGGGGTGCATGTTCTTTACGTCAAACCACGGATTATCTGCGCTCGGCGCATTGGCCGCGCTGTTGTAATACATCTGCACCATCGGGCTTGAACCGAAAGCATCTTCCAAAACAATATCCTGTATTACGGCAATGCCTTTTCCGTGGCAGGCGTCAATAAATGTCTTCAGATCATTCTTGGTACCGTAATATTTATCGGGCGCAAAAAAGTAGTTGGGATTATATCCCCAGGATGAATTGCCCTCAAACTCATTTATAGGCAACAGTTCTATGGCGTTAACGCCCAAGCGAGTGAGGTAGCTCAGCGTATCAGTCAACGTTTTATAGTTGTGTGCGGCAATAAAATCACGCACGTGCAACTCATAGATCACCAGTTTCTTTGGATCAGGCCGGGTGAATCCCGTATTTTTCCAGGTATAGGCCGGCTGGTTGGCCTGCATTACGCTTACAATACCAGTCTGCCCTGTTGGATACGCCTTGAGGTTTGGATAAACACTTGCAGGGATATTTTTATCATTATCCGGATCAAGCACCTTCTCGCAATAAGGATCGCCAACTTTTAGTGAACCGTTGATGAGGTATTGGTAAGCGTACTCTTTGTTTGGGTCGATGTTATCGATCTGCACCCACCAGCGTGTGCCGTCGGGGGTTTGGTTCATGGTTGTGGGCTGCCAGTTGTTAAACTCGCCAATCACACTAACCGACGCCTTGCCCGGCGCATAAAGATTAAAAATAACCGATGTGCCTGAGTTAATAAACGTTACGCCATCGTTAGCACCAGAGGGCAAGGGCTTGCCATTGGTTATGGTGGTAGTGCCGTTAGTGCCATTATCGGGCGATACATCCATGCTTTTTTTGCTGCAGGCTGTACCTAACATAGCAATTGAGGTAATTAGTAAGAGCAATCTTTTCATAGGTACAAGGCTTAAACCGGTAATTGATTATTGCTAAACTTATCATCGTGCTCGTCATGCACATAAAGCACAGACACCGCGCCGCAGAACATAAACAGGCCGGCCAGCACAATGGCGTAGATGGCCTGTCCGCCGAAGATGGTTTTCACTACCCATCCCCCGAAAAAGCCGTTTACTATTTGCGGCAGGGTGATGAACAGGTTAAAGATGCCCATGTAAACGCCCATCTTTTTGGCTGGGATAGCGCCAGAAAGTATGGCATAAGGCATGGCCAAAATGCTGCCCCAGGCCAGGCCAATACCCAGCATCGGCAATAGTAGCCAGTTGGCATTATGGATAAAGAACACCGACAACAGCCCTACCCCACCCGCAGCAAGCGAAAAAGCATGCGCCGCCCTGCGACCGGTAACCCGCGCTATTGCGGGCAAAAACAATGCATAAACAGCCGAAATTCCATTATAGACACCAAAACAAATCCCCACCCAGTTACCGGCATCGGCAAACTTGGCTGAGGTGGTATCGCCGGGTTTTACGTGGTAAATATGCTCGGCCACGGCTGGCGCCATAAATACCCACATAGAGAACAGGGCAAACCACGAGAAAAACTGCACCAGCCCTAACTGACGCATGGTGCGGGGCACATGTGCCAGGTCTTTAAAGATGGTGAGCAGCCCGCCCTGATGTTCTTCGGTTGCTTCCCGACTAAAGTGCTCGTAAACCTCCGGAGGATACTCTTTGGTGGTAACCATGGTATACACGAGGCTCAGCACCAGCACAGCGGCACCGGTATAGAAAGAGAACAGTACGTTATCTGGAATATGCCCCTGCGGCGCCGTTTTGGCAACGCCGAAGTATGACGAAAAAACATAAGGCAACCACGACCCCAACACCGCCCCTACGCCAATTAAAAACGTTTGCACAGAAAAGCCCAACCCTCGCTGGCTATCGGGCAGATTATCTGCCACCAGCGCCCTGAACGGTTCCATCGCCACGTTAAAGGTGGCGTCCATCAGCATTAGCATGCCGGCTCCTACCAGCAACGGCGGCAAAAACAACAACAAAGACGAGTTGGGCATTAGCACCAAAGCAATAGCTGCCAGTATGCCACCAGCCAGAAAGTAAGGTTTACGCCTGCCCAAACGGTTCCACGTACGATCACTATAATGACCAATAATGGGCTGAATGATCATGCCTGTTACCGGCGCTGCCAGCCAGAATAACGACAGATGCTCTACATCGGCGCCAAAAGTTTGCAGGATGCGCGAGGCATTGCCGTTCTGCAGGGCAAAGCCAAATTGTATGCCCAGAAAACCAAAGCTCATGTTAAAAATTTGCCAAAAGCTAAGGCGCGGGCGTTGCAGCAAACCACTCCCGGCGGATGCTGAACCTCTCATTTCATCAAGTGAAATCATCTCCTCAATTCAAAAACTAATGTGGTTTTAGCGGGGATAGTTAACTGTGTAAAATTGCTTAGCTGCCGGCCGGTAATAATGTTGGTGGCGCTGTTAAAGCCGGTCGTTCGTTCGCTATAGCGGGAGGTATTTGCGGTGGTTTCCTTATCGGTACTGTTGTAAATAACCATGATGGTTTGCTGCGCATCATACCTAAAGTAGGCATAAACCCCGTTTTGCGGGATAAATTGCATCAGCTTACCGGTTTGCAGCGCAGTGCTGGTTTTACGATAATTGGCCAGCGTGCGGATATAATTGAAAGCTTCGTTTTCTTTTTCAGTACGACCCTGAGCGGTAAACTTGTCGGCCTTATCGCCCGGCCAGCCGCCCGGAAAATCCAGGCGCACTTTGCCGTCGGGATCAGAGAGATTTTTCATCAAGATCTCGTCCCCATAATAAAGCTGGGGCACACCACGCATGGTGAGCAACATGGCCATGCCCGATTTAAACTTGGTAAAATCATCGCCCACGATGGACAGGAACCGGCTCATATCATGGTTATCCAGAAATACGGTATTGCGTGTTGCATCCTGGTATAAAAAATCCTGAGCCAATACCGAGTACAGGCGATTAACGCCATCGGTCCAGCCTTCTTTACCGTTCAGCGCTTCGGCAATGGCATCTTTTATTTGTGAGTCGGTTACGCCGGGCAATTGCGTGTCAAAACCGCGGTTAACGGTATTGCTCTGCGTAAAATAGGCCTGGTTGGCCACACTCCAAACCAGGGTCTCTCCAAAAATAGACAAGCGGGGAAACTCTGCCTTTACCTTACGCGCCCAATCGGCCATGTAGGCCGGATCATTATAGGGATAAGTATCGAGCCTGAAACCATCTACCCCGGCATACTCTACCCACCAGATGTGGTTTTGGGTGAGGTAGTTTTGCACGTAAGGGTTGCTCTCGTTCAAGTCGGCCATGCTGTGGTCAAACCAGCCGTCCTGCATCACTTTACGGTCCGCAGCCGAGGCATGAGGGTCCATCACCGCCGCATCCCTGAAGTTTGATTGGGTGTATTGCGGCCATTGGTGCACCCAACTTTTCATCGGCATATCTTTAATAAACCAATGCTCGGTACCCACGTGGTTGTGCACCAGGTCTTTTACTATTTTCAAGCCCATGGCATGCGCTTTGTCTACCAGCTCTTTATACAGTGCGTTGGTACCATAACGCGGGTCGACCTTGTAATGATCTGTCACGGCGTAGCCGTGGTATGAGGCATGGGGCTCGTCATTCTCAATCTCCGGCGTAAGCCAGATGGCAGTTGCACCCAAATCTTTCAGATAATCCAGGTGATTGATGATGCCCTGCAAATCGCCACCATGACGATAATACATGCTATCTCGATTCAGTGTGGTTTCGCGCATGCTGGCTACCACATCGTTAGACGGATCGCCATTGCTGAAACGATCAGGCATCAGCAGGTAGATCAAATCTTTGCTGGTCACGCCTTGCGCCCTGTTTGGTGAGCGGTCGCGCTGTTTCAATTCATAGCGATAGCTCAGGTTGCCACTGGCTTTTTTGAAGTTGATGGTAAAAGCGCCGGCTTTGGCCGATGGCGAGATCAGCAGATCTAAGAACAGGTAATTAGGGTTGTCCACCTTATGTACGGCAGCCAGCTTAACACCGGGATAAGCCAGAACAACGCTGCTTTGCGCAATGCCTTTACCGTGCACAATCAATTGCAGTTTGGGGTTCTTCATCCCTGCCCACCAAAACATGGGTTCTATCCTCTCCAGCGCCGGTAAGCCTTGCGCCCAAAGGTTTCCGGTTAAGGATAGTAATATAAAGGTGATGAATAGCCTGATCTTCATGCTGATGGATTGTTTTTAGTAGCTGATGGTAATTTGTTCTGATGTATTTTTGATAACGGCACTTTTCACTTTTGCTCCCTCAACCGGGTTATCTGAGCCTTGCGGATCAAAGCGCGAGATGGGTTGAATCATCGATGAAAAATCGTCTTTTACATTCAGCGCTTTACCGCCCATTTTAAAGGTACCGCCAAAGCCGTGCATTACCAATTTGATATTTTTAAATTTAGACGACAGGCTGCCCTCTGGCTTGGCTAGCGTGATGCTGTGTTTGGCCGCATCATAGCTAATGAGGCGTTTGTAATAATCGCCCTGCTCGTATTTATAGCTTTCGCCGTCATCTTCATAATAGGTAAAGCTGTTGTTGGCGTTACCTTGATAGATGTGGATGGTCAGCGTATCGGTTGGTTGTTGGGCTGTGCTTTGGATGAGCGATTGCATAGGGATTATGCTGCTCTCTTTTACGTAAACCGGCAGCTTGTTCATCTTCACGTCGATGATTTTCTGCTGGCTGCCTGTTTGCACCTCATCGTTATACAGATCATACCATTTACCTGCCGGGAAATAGACTTTACCATACTGTGCACCGCCCTCAAACGGCGCCACAAGGAAGGCATGACCAAACAAGTACTGATTCTGGAACAACGTGTTATAGATGTTCTGATCGAAGGTATAATCAATAGCCAGCGAGCGCACCACCGGATGCCCATTCTGCGTGGCCTCATAAAATGTGCTGTACAGGTATGGCAGCAAACGGTAACGCAGGTTGACGTAATTACGGGAGATCTCGGTCACCTCCTCGCCGAACGACCATGGCTCTGCCGATTTGGTGTTCACCGCCGTGTGATTGCGGAAATAAGGATTAAAAGCACCGATCTGCACCCAGCGGGCAAATAAAGATGGTGTGCCGTTACCGGTGAAACCGCCGATGTCCATGCCGGTAAAGGCCACACCACTTAAACCAAGACTACTTAACAAACGCACGCCTAAAAGCATGTGGCTGTCTTCGGCCCGGTTATCTCCGGTCCACATGGCCGAGTATCTTTGGAAGCCCGCATAACCTGCCCTTGTTAGCACAAATGGGCGTTTGCCAAAAGCTTCCTTAGCACCCTCATAACTGGCGCGTGCCATGTTGAGGGCGTAAACATTGTGCGCCTGCAGGTTAGATGCCTGGCGGCCATCATAATCATAAAGAATATTGTCGGGCGTTTTTTGTCCCCAGGTGGCAATCTCGTTCATATCGTTCCAGATGCCGCTTACACCGTCTTCGCCGTATTTTTTCAGTTCGGTACCCCACCAGGCCCTGGCTTTTGGATTTGTAAAATCAGGGAAATGGCACCAGCCTGGCCAAACCTCGCCGGTGTAATTGGTACTGTCAGGGTATTTGGCAAAAATGTTGGCGGCCAGGCCACGCTCGTAGGTACCGTAGCCTTTCTCTACCTTAACACCAGGGTCAACAATTACGGTTATTTTGAAACCCATCTCCTTCAGCTTGTCCGTCATTTTACGCGGATCGGGGAACCGGGCTTTATCCCAGGTAAACACTTTGTAATGATCCATGTAATGGATATCCAGCGTAATACCATCAGCCGGAATCTGCTTTTCGCGCAGCGTTTGGGCAATGCGCATCACCTCGGTCTCGGGATAGTAACTGTAACGGTTCTGCTGGTAGCCCAGGCTCCAGAGCGGCGGCATTTTCATCCGGCCGGTTAGGGCAGTGTATGAGGTAATGATATCGGCCAGATGTTTATGGTAGATGAAATAATAGTTCATCTCACCGCCGCGCGCCCCAAAAGATGAGAAGCGGTTATTGCTGGCACCAAAGTTAAAATCGCTTTGGTAGGTATTATCCAGGAAGATGCCATAGTTAAGGCCGTGGTGAATACCGATATAGAACGGAATGGTGCTGTAAATAGGATCTTGCCCGGTTGAGTAACCGAAAGAATCGGTATTCCAGTTGGTATACCCACTGCCGCGGCGATCAAGATCGCCGGTTTTTTCGCCCAGGCCAACGAAGCGTTCGCCCTCTTGCATTTTTTTATAAGTGGTTACCGATTCGTTTACCCATGAGGTAGCCAGTCCGGTTTCATCCTGGTTGATCACCTTGCCGTCAGGGGTGTAAAAGGTTACCGAGAAAGGCGCCTTACCTATCACCGCCTTCAGCGAATCTGTAACGATGCTGATCTGGCTGGCATCCTGCGTAATGCTGGCCTTCACCTTTTGCGGCTGCTCGATAACCGCGTAAGAGAAATCGGGCGTCAACTGCTGTTTATCCATCCTGATGCGGATCACATCGGGGCTGTACACCGTGATCTGCGCCCAGGCATTATCGGTTGTCAGCGAGATCTGCTGGCCATCTATCGTCACGTTCTTTACGTTGCCCGTCTTCTTCACCGGACTATTTTGGGCAAAACCCGCAGCGTATCCGGCCAGCGACAGTAACATTACAGCACAGTAGAATTTGATATTCATTTTTAAATTCTTTTCAGGGTCGACGCATTTCAATTAAAAATCTGCATAAAACCCTACGTATCAAACTATCAAATAAACAATCTTAAAACTAACCCACCCCGTAGGGCGGGCTAGTTATCAGTCTAGTTAATCGTGTTTTATTTTTTTACAAGGGTGTATGTAGGAGCTATAGGGTTGCCAAAGCTGAGTGAAATCAGATAGTTACCATTTGCAGGTACCGCAATATTGCCACCGTTGCTGCTGGTTAGCTGACCGTTCACCGGCGATACATCGCCATAGCTCAAAGCCCAGTCATGGTCTGCCCTGAATTTAATGGCCCCGGTTTTAACCAATGCCGTTGTAACCTGGTAAGCGTTGGCATTGATGCTGAACGTCAAGTCCACATCGTTCCCGGGGTTCCAGCCCTGGGCGCCGTCGCCAATTACGCTCCACAAGTGCTCAAACTTGGTGTAGGTAACCGTATTGGCATTCAGATCCACTGTAACCTGGTACAGACCAGCCCCCGGAGCAGTAAGGTTAGTGCCAGATGATAAACTGATCTTACCGCTACCAGCATCGCCATAAGATGTACTCCATGATTTGGCAGGCGTAAATTTGAACTGATCGCCGGCAGAGAAATGCAGGTAACCGGTATATATACCGTTACCGGTTGCTGATACCAAACTATCTGCCGTAGTAGGCTGCCATTGTAGCGTTGCATCGGTGTTTTGCATCATACCCGGCGCGTAGATGTAAGAGATGAGCGCGTAGGGCGTAACAGTTAGCGTAACTACGTTGCTGTAAACCGTTTTAATACTGCTGCTGGCGCTATACATAATACGGGCAGAGATTTGCGATGCTTTACCGGTAGGCAAGTTGAGCCTTAACAGCAGGCTGTTAAAATCATTAGTAGAAAAGCCCTGGCTATAGGTGTTGGCCAATAAGGTGACCGACTGCGGGCTGGCCCAGTTATCGGCCGTAGCATCAATTTGCAGGGTATTGGTTACTGCTGCGCTAAAGCCATAATCGGCCTTGCTGAATTTGAAGCTGACAACGGTGGCGGTATCCGCAGCCTTTGCTTTGACTAACACCACCGTAGTGCTATTAGCGCTTAACGTACCCGCCGTACCACTTGTGGCCGTAACCTTCATTTCATCTTTTTTGCAAGATGCCATGATGAGCAGCGCTATGCTGCCGGCGGCTAAAAACTTATTTAAAATCGTCTTCATTTTGAATGTCTTTAATATGGGTTAATAGCCTGGGTTTTGTTTCAGGTTGCTGTTAGCGTTAATATCATCTACCGGGATTGGGAACAGGTTGCGGAATGAAGGCACACCTGTACCTGTTTTCACCCCACCTTTCCATTGCCACAGGTAAGTAGACTCTGCAAACCGACCGTAGCGCACCAGGTCTGTACGACGCTGGCACTCCCAGTAAAGCTCGCGGGCACGTTCTTGCAGGATGAAGTCGGTAGTTAAGTCGCTGGCCGCAATGTTGCCGGTTGTTTTACCTGCATAAGCACGTGTGCGCAACTTATTGATGTAGGTTAAAGCTGTGGCAGCATCGCCACCGGTACCGCCGCGCAATACGGCTTCGGCATAGATCAGATACATCTCAGCCAGGCGGAAAACCGGAAAATCAACATCCGAGTAATCTTTGCTTGAGCCGGATTGTGCCGCATTGGTAGACAGCACGTTGCGGTATTTGTTTACGCCATAGCCGCCACCGGTAAAGTTGGTAACATCGCTAATGTCTGCAGTCTGTCCATCGGTCCAGAACTCGGCGCGGGTATCAGGGTTACCATTGTTAGGGAAGGCAGTGCTGGTATTAGCCGGAAACAGATCGCTCAGTGCGCGGGTGGTACGCATACCGCCCCAGCCACCATTTAAACCAAAGGCTGCTGCAGGCATGCTGCCGCCTACCTGGGCATGGGTCATAAAAGTGGTACCGCCGTAGCTGGTGGTTTTTAAACCATCGTAGTTGATGGTCCAGATAAACTCGGTGTTGGCTACGTTGTTATCGGCCAGCATCAGGTTATCATAAACCGGCATCAGCGTGTAACCTGCATTAATTACTTTATTGGCGTAGGTAATGGCATCGGCATAACGGGCAGTGCCTGTGTAAACCTGCGCATTCAGGTACAGACGGGCCAGCAATGCCCACTCTGCCGCCTGATCTGCGCGACCGTATTCGTTCGTTCTTGGCGCTTTCAAACTACCATCAATCGCTTTCAGTTCGCTCTCAATATAATTGAACAGCGTTTTACGGTCTGTTTGTGGCGGCAATGCAGAACCTACTGCATTGGCATCGGTAACAAAGGGTGGGTTACCAAACAAATCCATCAATACCCAGTACTGGAACGCGCGAATGAAGCGGGCTTCGGCAACGTAATAGTGCACATCGGTAGCATCACTACCGGTAATGCCGCGGCTGCTCAGGTTGGCATCGCTTGACTGGCGGATGAAATCGTTACAAAGCGTAATCTGGTACATACTTCTGTAGTATAAACCTTTCAGGAAGTTGTTAGACGAGTTCCAGTTCAGGTTATGGAAGTCAGCCAGACCGGCATCGCCCCAATTACTTACCGCCTCATCTGTAGAGAGCTCTTGTGCGCCCCACCAGGTACGGAAAAAATCTACGTTCTGGCCTTCATCGCCAATAGGCAAATCCGGGCTTCCAGACGGACCGGTGTTACCGGTAAGGGCCATGCTACCATAAACCTTTGCCAGCGCTTGTTTATAGCCAGCCGGGGTTGAGTAAACGCTCGACGCGGTAACCTGGTAGTTTGGTGTAAGGTCCATACCCTTTTTACAGGCTGATAGACTGCCCGCTACCAGGGCGGCCATCATTATATATTTTATTGAATTTCTTTTCATTGTCGTAATGTTTATCAAAAATGAGCTGCACTATTATCTAACACTCAGGTTAAGACCCAACACAAAGGTTCTGGGGCGCGGGTAGAAATTATTGTCTACACCGTTAGCAATCTCCGGATCGACACCGCTGTATTTGGTAATGAGGAACACGTTGTTAACGTTAGCGCTGATCTTCAGATCGGCAGAACCATTGAACAACTTGCCCACATTATAACCGATGTGCACATTATCCATACGCAGGAAAGAAGCGTTTTCAATGTAGTAGTCAGACAGGCGATCATTAGATGTATTGCCCGTCAGGTTGCTTTTCAGCACCGCCGTAGAGCCATTGTTGACGAAACCGCCCGATACACTTTGCAGCATACTGGCAACCACGCCTGCGTTAGATGCAATGTTGTTATAAGCGTAGTTACCCAGGTTGGCCCTTGCCACAAAACCGGCGTTCCATTTTTTGTAGTTTACGTCAGAGCTGAAACCGAAGTAGAATTTAGGGTCGGGGCTTTTGTAGAAGTACAAATCGCTGGCGTTGATGGTGCCATCGCCGTTACGATCAACAAACAAGTTTTCAATCGGCTGACCGGCAGCATTATAAACCTGCTGCAACACATAAAACGAGTGTACAGGGTAGCCGGTAAAGCTGGTTTCAATTTTAGAACCGGTACCGCCAGAGATAGCACCATCAGCAATACCCGGGTATGATACGCCTGGCAAACTGGTTACCTTGTTGCGGTTGTAGGTTACGTTGAAACCCACATTCCAGCTCAGATCTTGTTGTTTGATAACCTGGCCGTTGATGCTAAACTCAACACCGCTGTTGGTCATATCGCCCACGTTACCGGTAATCTGGTTAGAGAAGTTGGTACCGGCAGGCTGGTTGATCACGGCCAGCAGGTGCGTGGTTTTGCGGTGAAAGTAATCGATACTACCGGTTATGCGGTCTTCCAGGAAACCATAGTCAAAGCCTACGTTAGCGGTGGCTGTTTGCTCCCAGGTACGGCCAGGGTAGTAAGGTGACGGTCTGTAACCTTGATAATAAGTATTTCCTAATTGGTAGGAACCTGTTTTACCACTCAGCGTGTAATCGGCCAGGTAATCATAGTTGCCAATACCGTCCTGGTTACCTGTTACACCATATTCTACACGCAACTTCAGGTTAGACAATACCGGGTTATTTTTCAGAAAATCCTCTTCGCTGATCTTCCAGCCCAGGGCCACAGAAGGGAATGTACCGTAACGGCCAGACTTATCAAACTTAGAAGATCCGTCTCTACGGATGGTAGCCGTTAATAAATACTTATCGGCATAAGAGTAAATTAACCTGCCGTAGTACGACTGCAGCTTGTTCTCATCCAAACTGTACGCATAGTTTGGCGTACTGTTGGGTGTTTGTGCGCCATCATAGAAATAGCCAGGGTAATTGAAAACGGTTACCGCAACATCCTGATAAGAGTAGCCAGCAATTACGTTGATGTGGCTGTTGATGCTTTTAATCTGTTTATCATAACTCAGGTAACCCTCAAACAGCTTGTTGGCGCTGGTTTGTTTATAGATGCTCCGTTTACCGCCATGGTAAACTTTATTAGAATCAAGGTATGATTTTCTGTAGTTAGTGGCCGAGCTGTCAGAAATGTTATCATGCCCCTGTCCCCTGGTGCCGTCATAAGCAAAGTTCACGTTGGCATGCAAGTCAGGCAGGAAGTGGAAACGGTAATCCAATTGCAGGTTGCTGATCAATCGGTAAACATCGCTGCGGTTATCTTCCTGGTTAAGCAGGCCAACCGGGTTTTTAGGCGTATTCAGTTTCAGGTAAGTTGGCGAATTATTAGGGTCCAGCCATTGCCAGTAGCCACCGTAGTTGCTGTTTCCCGAGTAAACCGGCACCGTTGGGTTCATAAATACGGCACTGCTGATGGCGCTCTCATTAGCAAAACGCTGATGAACGTGCGCGCCGCTGGCATTAAAATTAATTTTCAGGTGTTTATCAAATAAGCTTGGGCTCAGGTTAATATTAGCGGTATTTCTTTGTAACGAGCTGGTTTTCAGAATACCGTTCTGATCGGTAAAACCAACAGAAACACGATACGGCAGTATACCGGTGGTACCAGAAACACCCACGTTATCATCTGTACTATAAGCGGTTTGATAGATCTCTTTTTGCCAGTCGGTATTGGCGTTGCCTAAAAATTTGGTGTAAAAGCCAGAACTATCATGTGCCGCCACAAACGAGCGGAACTGGCTTGCGCTCAATACGCTGGCCTCTTTAGGAAGCTTAGACATTGAAGCCTGTGCACTGAACGTGATAACCGGCTTGCCAGACTGTCCCTTTTTTGTGGTGATAATGATTACACCGTTGGAGGCACGGTTACCGTAAATAGCAGCGGCCGACGCATCCTTCAGGATAGAGAATGATTCGATATCGTTAGGATTGATCAAACTCAGCGGATCTGCCACGCCTGAAATTCTTGAAGTACCGTCAGGGTTACGCGTGTTATCAATCGGCACGCCATCAATAACAATTAACGGATTGTTGCTGCCGCTAATAGAAGCCCCTCCCCTGATGCGAATGGTGCTACCAGAACCCGGCGCGCCACTGTTAGAGATAATAGATACGCCTGGTACCTTACCCTGAATCAGTTGCTCAGGTGTTGTATTGGCGCCCTGGTTAAAATCTTTGGCTGTTACGTTGGCAACAGAACCGGTCAGATCGGTTTTTCTAACGGTACCGTAACCAATTACCACAATCTCGTTCAGTGCTTTTGATGCCGGCTGCAGATCAAAATCTACCGCCACGGTGGCACCACTCAGTGTAACTGATTTAGTTAGCGAATTATAACTTATAAAGCTGGCCACCAGATTGTAGGTACCGCGTTTTACATTGCTTATTCTAAAAACGCCGTTTGCATCTGTAGTAGTACCAATGGTGCTACCCTGCAAAACAACCGTTGCCCCGGGTAAAGGCTGCTGATGCTCGTCAACTACCTTACCGGTAATGCTTCCGGTTTGCGCAAATGTCAGTCCCGACATGAGCAGCAAAGCGAAAAGAAGCATGCATTTTTGTAAAATTTTATTTCTCATTGAGTTATATAATTTGGTTTATATCGTTTAGTGTATCCTAAGTTTGGTGTGAAATAATGGTGTTATTTCAGGTTGGGTAGAGTTTGTTCATACGCAGTTTTAATTAGTCAGGTTTCTATTTTCTTAAAGCTGCAACGGCAAAAGCTTAGCGAATAATAGGGCCGTTCATCCCTGTCCTCACGTTGGGGATAATTTGCCGGTTTCAGCATTTTGCTTTATGCGCTTTTAAGAAAGTATTTAATTGGTTTATAAGTCATGGTTGTGCACTGGCAGACATCCGTCTTCTGTAACAGAACCGTGACGATACAAATTAAGAGCGGGAAAAAATCGAAAACTACTTTTTTATAAAAAATTTAAATAAAATCGCCATTTTAAAAAATCAACTAATTGATTTACAGATAATTACAAAACAACAAGTGTAAAAAAATTTAACGCTTATTGCGAGTTTTCAACGATAAGAATGGGCTTTCAATGCCGGTTTTAGCTATGATATTACGTGTTTTGACACAGTAATGGCGAGATTATAAGGGAGTAAGAATAATTGTTAAAATTTGCCGCTAACATCAACCGCTTTTATGGCCATGATATTCTCCTCAAAACCATCTGCATTTATGGCTTTGGCCTTAATACGCATCTTATATACATAGATGGTTTTGTCTGAGTACTCCAGTATTTTGGCAATGGTTTCGGTATCTGTAATACCCATACGCATCAGGGCAAATATGCGCAGGTCTGTAGTAAGCACTTCATGCTCTTTGGGCCAGATCTGATCTTCTTTTTTAAATAAAGCGTTAAAGTCTTCAATAAAATGCGGGAAGATTTTCAGGAACACATGATCAAATGTATAGAACAAGGTTTCGCGTTCTTTTTTGATGTTGATCCTATCGGCCATGATCTGGATATCCTCATATTTTTTGAGTGATAACCGGGTATCTATAGAGCGCTTAATTTTTTCTAACTGAAGAATATAGCCTGAAATAAGATTGAAGAAGTAACCAATATATTCTTCTTTAATACGGGTGCCTTCCATCAAAGCTTCATTAACCTTCTCCAGCTGATTGTTTTTATCATCGATGATCTTCTCCTTGGTCTTCAGCTTTTGCAATTGCTTGAATAATATGACCGAGGTAACAATAACCAATATGGCCAAAACGGTTATCAGGCTTAAAAACACAATAAACCGGTGCTCCTCGCGCTCAATGTAAGTTAATTTCTCTGAAGCCACGATGGGCAACAAACTACCTATCTGGATCTTGCGCTGACGGGCGCCATAAAACTCGGCATCAACCAGTGCATGCTGTAAAGCAACATAAGCATTCTTGATATCGCCTTTTTTATAAAGCAGCTCTGCCAACCAAAAAAGGGCCAGGGTTTCTTTGGTAGATGAGCGAATATCGCTGATGGTGGCTTTGATGAGCAGTTCGGTACACTTATCGCGCTGCGAGGTATTAAGATAAACGTTGCTTAATGTGGAAGTAACGATGGCGTACTGGTGCTCGGTCAATTTTGTTCCCAACAGCTGGTTGAAGATCACCGCTGCCGAATCATAAGATCCGTTACGGAACTTCTTATAGCCCGTGAGATAAATATGATCATACGATCCAGGCTTACTCAAATCAATAGCCGAATCAATATACTGATTGGCCAGCCGGGTATAGTTGGGCGCATAGTTACGGTCGTTATCATAAGTAGCCAAGTCATAGTAAGCCCGCGTAATAATAGAGTAATACTCCATCTTAGAGCTATCGGCAAGGCGTTGCACATCAATGCCGTGCATACTATCAAAGGTTTCCTTAAACATTCCAGACGATAGCAGAATAAAACCCATCTGTATTTTACTCAGATCGCCGCGCTGTTTATCGTGCATATTGATACTCAGCTGTTGCAGCTTGTTAGCGTATACATAGGCCGAATCGAACTGATAGGATTTATACTCGTTATACAGATGATTGCTCAGCGTAAACTGCGATTGAAGGTTAACCGCATGAGTATGAATGAGCTGATCTTTGAGTTTTTGAATCCGTTGCTCCTTTTGCAGGTCGTAAGTGCTCTTTTTGTCAAATTCTTTTCTCAAAGTATCAAACAGCGCATCCGTGCGCGAGTCAGCAAAAGCCGGCACAAGGCCCAGGGTGCACAACAATAAAACAGCCAATAAACGCTTCATCAGGGGATAACTAAATTCGGTTTATGATTTAGTAGGATGGAAAAGTAGATATTTTTAGGCTTAGTAGAAAGTGCGATTTTAAATAATGGTTTAATACTTTTTCCACAACCAGCATCTTCGCCTTGTCAGATTTGTCCAAGTAATGGCCAATATCGTCCATTCTCAAAAGCTTATCGGCAACGTAGCTTTGAGTTATTCAATAATCACCTCATGAAAACATCAATTGTAAACGGCATTGCCATTAGCGGAGTTAGTGTTTACCAAAGCAAATATTCGGTGAAGAATACAACGGATAGGCTGCAAGCCGCACTGCAAAAACACAATGTAACCATATATGCCAGAATAGATCAGCAACAGGAATTACAAAAGGCGGGGTACACTATTTTACCGATGGAGTTTCTGCTATTCGGCAACCCTAAAGCCGGCGGACCGGTGATTATTGAAAATCCGGTAGCTGCGCTTGATCTGCCGTTGAAATTTATGATCTGGCAAGATGATCTGGATCAGGTACATGTTGCCTACAATGACGCTGAGTATATAAAAGATAGGTATCAACTCCCGGCAGACGTAGCTGCCCCGCTAAATCTTGATTCATTGATTTCTTCAGCATTATCATAACAGATCAAAATCATCAAAAAAATAAAATCACAAACACTCATTATAATCACCTTATAAAACTTATACTATCATGGCACAAACAGCAGAAAGACCATACCAAGGACAGGATGATCCGATGGTATTTAGCGAAATCAGACCGTTTTTAAAAGCACTGAACACCTCAGGCGGGCAGCCGCTTGAACAACTGAGCCCGGCAGATGCACGCCAGGTGTTAGTTGGCGCACAGGCATCTGTAACGGTTGACTATTCCGGAATTGAGGAAACAGAGCGCACCATCTCTCAAAACGGTTATGAAGTAAAAATCCACATCACCAAGCCTGAAGGCGCAAAAGCGGGTGCACCGGTTTTTATCTTTATTCACGGCGGCGGCTGGGTACTGGGAGATTACCCTACGCACAGGCGATTGGTTAGAGACCTGGTGGTTGCCAGTGGTGCAGTAGCTGTATTTCCAGACTATACGCCATCGCCAGAGGCCCAATACCCCACAGCTATTAACCAGATTTATGCAGCAACTGAATGGGTGGCAGCTCATGGTGCAGAAATTGGTGTAGATGGTAAAAACCTGGCCGTAGTTGGCAACAGCGTTGGCGGTAACATGACGGCGGCAATAGCTCTGATGGCTAAAGATAAAAACGGCCCTGAAATTAAATTGCAGGCCATGCTATGGCCGGTAACCGATGCCGGCTTTGAAACAGAGTCATACCAGCTTTTTGCCAATGGCCGTTTCCTCTCAAAAAATATGATGAAATGGTTTTGGGATAATTACCTGCCGGACGAAGCTAAAAGGAAAGAGATTTATGCTTCGCCATTACAGGCTACCGTTGAGCAACTGAAAGGGCTACCTCCGGCCCTGGTGCAAACCGCAGAAAACGACGTATTAAGAGATGAGGGCGAAGCCTATGCCCGCAAACTAAATGAAGCCGGCGTACTTGTTACGCTAACACGCTACGGCGGACTGATACATGATTATGGCTTGCTAAACCCCATAGCCCATGTACCGGCTATTAAGACAGCCATACAACAGGCAGCTGTTATAATTAAAAATAGCCTGAGCGAATAACCCATCAATATTAGAAATAAAAAAACCAGCAATTCAAATTGCTGGTTTTTTTATTGTGTGTTAAACTGCGGTGCAAATATGGTTAGGGCTTGCTCATCCTGAAAATTCATCCAGCATATCAAACGTAGGCACAAAAAACAGGGTGCCCGTTTTAGCAGTACTAAAGTCCAGTATACGGTCATAATTTCCCTCTGGTACCCCAACAAACATGTTAGTCAGCATTTTTTGTACAGTAGTGAACGTGCTGGCATAGGCAATAAAATAAGTACCCATCTGATTGGTTGACATTTTGCCGAACGGCATATTGTCGCGCACAATCTTCAGGTCATCACCCACATTGGCTAGTGCAATATGCGAGTTGGTGGGCTTAACATCATCGGCCATTTCTATATCATCTGCCTTTGACCGGCCAATCACGCGCTCTTGCGCTTCGGTAGACAGGTTTTTCCAGGCCTGCAGATCATGGATATATTTTTGCACAAACAGGTAACTACCGCCTTTGTAAGCCTCATCTTCATCACCCACTATTGCAAAAAGCTCACGGTCTACGCCCTGCGGATTTTCGGTACCGTCAACAAAACCCAGTATGGAGCGGCTGTCCCAGTACCTGAAACCATAAATCTCTTCAATACCATCAGCCACCGGTGCTAATATATCGGTCAGCGCAGCGGCCATATCGTAACAAATGCTGGTATCATCTGCACGGATATGCAAATGAATATCGCCTTTGGTAGCTACTGCTGTGTGCTTATTCCCGGCTATAGGCTCAAAATCAATCAGTTCTTTTGGCAAAGGCTGCGGAAGCCCCAGGCGAAGCCAGGCACCACGCCCAATACCCATTACACAACTGGCCCGCGACACCGGAAAACGCACATTGGCCGAATTATTAAGGTTAATAATCATTTTACACAGCCGGGCAAAAGCATCGCCAACAGCTATGTTTTCTTTAAAGTTCCACACCATGAAGATGGTGTTATTATTGGTATAATCTGTAACGTTCTGCGGATCAGGTGTCATAGTGCTGCTGCTTGTAAATGGCAACAAGATAAATAATAATTGGCTATATTCAGGCTCAATAAATCCACTTTATCCCCTATTACAAAATGCTACAACGTCAAAAAAACTGGTTCCAAAGACACATTGATTCCATGGACTTCGGCGAGCGTTTAGCCGACGCCGTTGCCGCCGGAATGGGCTCATGGCGATTCATTATAATTCAGACCATAATTGTCGCCGCATGGATGGTGCTCAATGCGGTGGCCTACATCTCCCACTGGGATCCTTATCCTTATATCCTGTTAAATCTGCTTTTTTCTACCCAGGCCGCTTATGCCGCGCCCATCATTATGATGGCCCAAAACCGCCAGAGCGACCGCGACCGTGTTAAAGCCGATGAGGATTTCCAAACCAATATTGATGCTAAAAAAGAGATAGAGCAGCTACAGATCAGGCTAAACAACATTGATATAGAAAAGCTGGACAAGATTATTGCCCTGCTTGAAAAACTGGATAAACAACAGTCTTAACCATACCTGATATCTATAAAAAAAGGGAGCAACCAATTAAGGCTGTTCCCTTTTTATGGAAACTTGCTATTGCCGCTATCTTGCCTTTGCAACAGCGTTTTTTAACTGCTCGGTTGAAGAAAAGCCTTGTTTACGCCATACCTCTTTACCATTCTGGTAATAGATCAGCGTTGGCAACACGTTTACTTTCAGGTTGCGTGCCAGAGCGGTATTATCATACTGCTCAATACTCACAATTTTGGGGGCAAAGCCTTGGGTTGATTTCAACGAATCTAAAACTGGCACCAATTTTTTGCAGGCCCCGCAGTAGCGCGAGCCAAAATCAATTAACACCTGCGGTGCTGATGCTGCCAATTGCTGATATTGTGAGGCTGATAATGACAAGCCTTTTTTAGTGTTAGACACAACCGGATAACCCGAGCCTACCCAGTTGGCCAATCCACCTGGCAATTCATATACTTGCTTAAAGCCTTTTTCGCGCAGTTCTGCAGATAGTACCGAGCTGCGGCCATTAGCAATGGAGTAAACAAACGTAGGCTTGTCTTTAGAAAGCGCCGCCAGTTGCTGTGCATATCCTGCAGCTTTGGCATCAAAGCTTACAGCACCCTTGATATGATTTTGCGCATATTCTTCGGCCGAACGGGCATCCAGTATCTGCGCGTTGTTACCGGCTGCTTTTAGTTTGCTTTCAAACTCGTTGATGGTAATCTTATTAGTTTGTTTGCCTGCCGTTTGCGCATAAACACTACCTACGCTAATGAACAGTGCTAACAGGCCAAGTTTTATAGTTTTCATATTGATTTTAGGTTAAATGATAAAAGGAGCCGCCCCGTGCGACGACTCCCCTATCCTGATTGTTTTATTGATTGTTTTCCAGGTGATGAATCTGTTTATTGCTGGCCTCAGAACGGCTGATAAACGGATAGATGTTGTTCTTTTTAGCCTCGGCATCAAACAGCGCTTTTAATTCGGCCAGTTTCTGCGGATACTTTTTGGCCAGGTCGTTACGCTCGTTAAAGTCGGTGGTCAGGTCATACAGTTTCCACTCGTCTTTGTCATAGCTTTGATCTGGTGGCGTTTTGCCGCCGGTAAACTGGAAGTCTACGTTGTCAGGATGATGCGCTGCTTCGGCTTTCCAGCCATCTTTATAAATAGATCTTGAAGCGAAGATGTAATAATACTGAACCTTGTGCAGCGACGGCGCCTGCGCATTGTTGAACGATGAGTATAGCGATTTACCCTGCAGCGTATCCTGCTTAATGCCTTTTACATACTCAGGCAATTTCAGGCCAGCTGCTTCAATAGTGGTTGGGAAGATGTCGCTCACGTGACCATATTGAGTACGGATACCACCTTTCTCTTTGATCAATTTAGGATAATAAACAATCAGCGGATTATGGGTACCGCCCTCGGCGTCAGCGTCAGATTTCCAGTATTTAAACGGCGTATTAGCTGCCTGCGCCCAACCCAGCGGATAGTTGGTTGAAGCCTCTGGCGTGCCAATCAGGTCAAACTCGTTCTCGTTGGCTTTAATGTAGGCGTCCTCTGATGCTGTAGCAGGCGAGTTTTTACCCGGACTAATCACACCGTGCAGCGAGCCTTCTTTACTGGCGCCGTTATCACCTATCATTACAAAGACCAGCGTGTTATCAAACTGTCCTGATTTTTTAAGGTAAGTAATCACCCGGCCCACCTGGTCATCAATATAGGTCAGGTAACCGGCATATACTTCCATAAAGCGAGCGTACAGCTTTTTCTGATCGGGCGACAGGCTGTTCCAGGCTTTGATGCGCTCGTTACGCTCTGGCAGTTGTGCATAAGCTGGTATTACGCCCAGCTTTTTCTGGTTGGCGAATACCTTTTCGCGGTAAGCATCCCAGCCGTCATCAAACTGGCCTTTGTACAAGTCGCTCCACTCGTGGCTTACCTGGTGCGGCGCATGGGTAGCGGCCGGGGCGTAGTACAGGAAGAACGGTTTATCGGGCGCAGCTTTATGGGCGGCATCAATATAAGCAATGGCCTTATCGGTAATCTGCTCGTTCAGGTTGCGGCCATCTGGTTTTACATGGAAGTTATCTTCAACCAAGTGCGGCGGGTGATACTGGTCTGTAGCCGATTCCAGGAAACCGAAGTGATGATCAAAACCTTTGCCTGTAGGCCAACGATCAAACGGACCGACGGCAGTGGTATCTTCATCTGGTGTTACCCCCCATTTACCCACAGCAAAGGTGCTGTAACCGTTCTCGCGCAGGGCTTCGGCAATAGTACCCTTATCTGCCGGGATGCGGCCATCATACCCCGGGAAACCGGCTGCTGATGAGGCATGCGCAAAATTGCCCATGTGCACATAATGATGGTTACGACCGGTTAACAACGATGAACGCGTAGGCGCACAAATACCAGCTGTATGAAAGTTGGTGTAACGCAAGCCATTGTTAGCCAGCGTATCAAAGTTAGGCGTACGGGCCAACCCGCCAAAGGTTGACGAGGCGCCAAAGCCCACGTCGTCCAGTAAGATCCAGACAATGTTTGGAGCCCCCGCTGGTGCATGGATAGGCTTTGGCCACCATTCTTTAGATTCTGACAGGCTTTTGCCTATAACTCCCTTGTAAGTGGCCGGTGTAGACGGCGGAATGTTTTGCTGTGCCGATGCCGAAAGCGCCAGCCCCGCCAGTGCGGCAACAAAGCCCAGTTGTTTAATTGTTTTCATGTTTTTTGTGATGTATTGTGATTGTTGTTATTGTGTTTTTTGTTTATGAGTATTGATTTAAAAGATTCTCCAATCCCTCCCTCGGGAGGGGCGCGTAAGAATATGCGGTGGCAGGGAGGGGTTTCGCCGCTTTGTTACATCGCTTGGCTAAACCCCTCCCTACACCCTCCCGAGGGAGGGAAGCGCAATGGCCCCGCGCTTTATTCGGATACCTTCAGTTTAAATTACCAGCCAGGGTTTTGCGTCAGCTTGCCATTGCTGTTATCAATCTCCTGCTGCGGTATGGGGAACAGGTAGAATTTACCTTTCACTCCATTATTTACATTGGTTTTGCCCACTTTTAGCATGGCAGCTTCCAGGATGCCGTTACCACTGGCGTCACGCTCGCGGATGAGATCAAACCAGCGTTGATACTCAAATACAAACTCCAGGCGGCGCTCCAGGTAAACCGCGTCGCGGAATTGCGCCTGTGTCAGTCCACTTAAAGGATCAAGACCTGCGCGGGCACGCACCCGATTGATAGAAGTATAGGCTTTAGTTGTAGGGCCATTTAACTCATTCTCCGCTTCAGCATGGATGAGCAATACTTCAGAGAAACGGATGATAGACACATTGGCACTCGATTCGGCTTCGTTTGATACCACACCTGGGTCCCAATATTTATTAAAGAAGGGAATTGAGTCATTAGCTATTTTGGTATCGTTCAGCTTGCCATAGTATTTGCCATCGGTCGGGCTCAAAAAGCGGGTAACAAAGGTGGCATTACGGCGCTTGTCTTTAGCCGAATAGAGTTTATAGACGCTGAAGAAATGGTCGATACCATCGGGTTTGGTAGCATCGGGCTGCGAGTAAAACACTACCTGTATGGCGTAACTGCCCACAATGCCAGGTATGCCATTCAGCACAGACCGAGGAGCCTCATTATTGCCCTGCCCCTGCGAGTTTGATTTAAATTGTGCCGAGAAAATATGCTCTTTACCATTTTTTGTAGCCGGCAGAAAAACGTCGGCATAACTGCTGAACAGGTCATACCCGTACGGGCCGTTAATTACTTCTTCGGCTTTGCTTACGGCATCGCTCCACTTGCGTTCGGTCAGGTAAACCTTGGCCAGGATAGATTTGGCGGCTCCGGCTGTAGCACGGCCAACATCGGCCCCGCTGTAGCTATTGGGCAGTGTGACTGCGGCTTCGGTCAGGTCTTTTTCTATTTGCGCATAAACTGTTGCGGCCGGTGCGCGTGGCACTTGCAAATCAGACAGGTTAATGGATGTTTGGTCATGCAGTACCAGCGGCACATCGCCATACAACCTTACCAGGTTAAAGTAGTAAAGCGCCCGCAAAAATTTGGCCTCGGCAACCAACCTGCCTCTAAGCGTAGCATCAAAGTTGATATGCGGAATAGTATCTATGGCAATGTTGGCCTTTTTGATACCGGCATAATGCTGCTGCCATAACTGCAACACGCGCAGGCCTGATGATGAATGCCCGAGTACCGATTGCGAGCGCACATCGGCATTGGTAGCGCCCGGGCCAGGACCAATATCATCAGACATAAAATCCATACCCGTATTGAGCAGCGTATTATAAGGCGTTTGCACCGAGTTAGAGCCTGCGTTAAGCAGCGAATAAGCCGCAGTTACGGCCGACACCGCATCGGCCTGTGTTTTATAAAACTGACTAGCCGGAATGAAGGACGACGGATCCTCCTTCAGCTTGGCGCACGATACCGCGCCCAAGGCCAGCAGCCATATAGCATATTTAAAATTCTTCATAATCATTACTTCTAAAAGTTTAAAGGGTTACCGAAAGGCCAGCCAGGATAGATTTGCTGTTTGGATAAGCCCCGTTATCTACACCAAGGTTAATAACCGATTGCTCGTTACTGCTCACCTCGGGGTCATACCCGGTATATTTTGTCCAGGTGATGAGGTTAGTGGCGGTAACATACAGGCGCACTTTTTTAATCTTAGAGATTTTCAGCAACGATTGCGGGAAGGTGTAGCCCAGCGTCAGGTTTTTGAGGCGCAGGTAAGAACCATCTTCCAAAAACCGGTCTGATATGGTTGCCGCCGGGTCCTGGAATGCGCTGTGCACATCGGTATTGGTGTTGGTTGGCGTCCAGCGGTTTAGCAAAGTGGTGGTAGCGTTGGTGTAACCGGTACCCAGTTCTAACACACCGCGCTGCTGATTGTAGATCTTGTTACCGTAAGATGTCTGCAAGAACACCGACAGGTCTACTCCTTTGTAAGTGAACGTATTGGTGATACCCCCCGTAAACTTAGGCTGCGCGTTACCCAGAATAGTGCGATCATCTGCCTGGGTAATTTTGCCGTCGCCGTTTAAGTCCTGGTAAGCCTGGCCGCCTGGCGAAGTATTGGCAGCCGGGGTAAGTGCCGGTCCGCCGGCTTTAATTAACCCATTGGTTTTGTAGCCGATGAAAGAGCCGATTGGCTGCCCCACGCGCAGAATAGACGGCAGTGATGAATCTGGAATAAACTGATTTACCCCATTACCCCCCAGGCTAAGCACTTTATTGCGGTTAACGGCAAACACAATGCTGGTGTTCCATTTAAAATCGCCAATCAGGTTGCGGGTGTTAATGCCTAATTCAAAGCCCTTATTTTCTACCGAACCCACGTTTTCATACTGCTGCGGGTTGGTAATGGCCGTATTGGTAATAACCGTCAAACCGCTGGTTGCCGGTAGCGGCAGATAAAGCAGTAGGTTGGTGGTTTTTTTGTAATAAACATCGGTAACCAGGCTGATGCGGTCTTTGAGCAAACCCAGATCGATACCAAAATCATACTGAGCAGTTTTCTCCCAGGTGAGGTTTGGGTTTGATAAACTGTTTGGCGCAAAGCCAGCAACCGTAGTACCGCCAAAATTATAGCGGTAGTAACCCAGCTGCGAGTAAGATTGATAGGCAGGAATATCGCTATTACCAGTACTGCCCGCGCTTAAACGGAATTTAAGCTGACTGATAGCGCTGGTGTTGCGTACCCAATCCTCATCGCTGGCGTTCCAGGCGATGGCTGCTGAAGGGAACGTGGCCCATTGGTGTCCCGGTGCAAATTTTGATGAGCCGTCAGCACGTAAGGTTAGGGTAAGCAAATACTTGCCATCAAAGCCATAGTTTACTCTACCCAGAAAAGAGTTAAGCGCCCAGGCACTGGCAGATGATGACGGTGCGATAGCAAAGCCACCTGCGGTGATAGATGTTACCGCGCCAGAACCCAGGTTGTTATAGGCTGAGTAATCGCTCACAAAACCAGATGAACCGGTTACAGACCCCTGCGCCTTAAACTGCTGCTGCGTAAAACCACCCAGCACGGTAAGCGAATGCTTGCCAAATTTATTATTGTAGGTAACGGTATTCTCATTCAGCCAGTTGGTAGAAAATAAGCTGCCTACCTCGCCCAAACCACCATAGCCAGAACCCTCATAAACAGTCGATGGCAGGTAACGGTTCTGTTTGTTGTCGATGATATCTACCCCGAATAATACCCGTGCGGTTAAGTGTTGAGAAAAGCGATAATCGCCGGCAATGTTTCCCAGTATGCGGTTGGTGGTGGTAGTATTCAGTTGATTATAAAGCGTATTGATGGGGTTGCCATAAACACCTTCAAAAATATTTTTCAGGAAGAAGGTACCATCGGCATTATAAATCGGCGTAGTTGGCGTCATTAATAAAATGGCAGGCACCACACCCGCAGGAGCCACTTGTGCCGAGGTACGACTAACGGTAACATTGCTTGATATTTTGAAGTCATCGTTATAATCGTGCTCCACATTTACCCGGCCGGCAAAGCGTTCAAAGTTGGTATTGTTAAGTACACCGTTCTGCTTAAAATAATTACCCGAAAAAGCCAGACGCGTTTTCTCTGTACCCGAGAGGATAGACAGCGAGTGATTCTGTTGACCAGCAGTGCGGAAGGCAGCAGCCTGCCAATCGGTGTTTACGTGGTATGGATTCAGTTGATCGGCTGTTTGGGTTGATTTGCCGCTGTTCACTAAGGCGTCGTTACGCAAAGCCCCCCACTGATCAGCATTGAGCAGCGAGATGGTTTTGGTAACCTTTTGCCAGCCATAACTGGCATCGTAACTAACGGATGACACACCTGCCTTACCTTTTTTTGTGGTGATGATAATCACCCCGTTTGCGCCGCGTGTACCATAGATGGCAGTGGCCGATGCATCTTTCAGCACCTCGATACTTTCAATATCTGCCGTATTGAGTGATGCCAGCGGGTTAATTTTCGGTCCGTTGGTTACGCCAGCATCAGTTAGTGAATTACTGTTAGAGGTTGGGAAACCATCTATCACGTACAATGGCTCGGCCACGGCATTGATGGAGTTTACCCCCCTGATCTGCACTGTGGCGCCAGCTCCTGGCTGACCGGTAGCCTGCGTTACCTGTATGCCGGAAACGTTGCCTTGTAAAACCCTATCGGGCGAGGCCACTGTTTGCTGCAGCGCCGCCGGAGATAAAGACGCAATGGAGCCGGTAATATCTTTACGTTTCTGCGTACCATAGCCTACCACCACCACGTCATTTAGCTGGTTGGTGGTGGCCTTTAACTCAACGGTAATAGGGCTGCCGTTGGCCGTTATCTTTTGTTGCTCATAACCTATAAAGGTTACAACGAGCGTGTACGGGAATTTTTGTCCGGTAACAAACTGAAACTTGCCATCGATATCTGTAGATACAACGTGGGTGGTTCCTTCAATGCGCACAACGGCGCCGGGCAGTGGATCTTTAGTAGCGCCGTCAAGAACACGGCCTACCAGTTTAGAATTAATAATGGGCGGATTTTGCTGCGCCGCCGCGCTTAACGGAACAAGAAAAAGTAGAAGTATTTTAAAGTACCTGCGCAATGTTTGGTATAAAGCCGGGGCATACCCCACCTTTATATCTGCATTATTTTGCATAATTTTGATCGAGTTTAAGATGTAAAAAATGGAAGCGGCTTCAACGCCAATCGATACCCGCTCCCGTTGTTTTAAGCTTGGGGGAAGAGCCTTGCTTTTCCCTTTTTTATTCAATTTATGTTTCCTTCATCATCAGTATTAACTGTTTAAAAACTACTTACTGATCACACACCTGAAACCCAGGTGCTCCATACCGCTGTCTTCGCTGGTTTTCATGCGGCGGGCCACGCGGTAGCCGGAGCAGTAACTATCATTACATAAAAACGAACCGCCGCGCACTACGCGTTTAACCGAGTAAGGCTCGTCAGGGTCATTCGAGCGGGCCGGTCCCTGTGGATTAGTTACCGTACTGTTACCTACCTGCCGGTAGTAATCAGCCGCGTAATAATCGCTGCACCATTCCCACACGTTGCCAGCCATGTCATACAAACCATAGCCGTTATGGTTAAAAGACGCTACCGGCGCCAGGTAATAAAATCCATCGCGCTGTGTATTTCGGTATGGAAAGTTCCCCTCCCAGGTATTGGCTTTTGCTTTACCCTGGCCAACGCGCTCATTTCCCCAGGGATAAATGTTGTTTTGCAATCCCCCACGGGCAGCCCACTCCCACTCAGCCTCAGTTGGCAGTCGTTTACCCGCCCATTTGCAATAAGCCTGTGCATCAAACCAGGAGATATGTACTACCGGGTAACGCGCCTTGCCTTTCAAATCGCTACCCGGCCCATGCGGGTGCCGCCAGCTGGCCCCGGGTTTCCATGCCCACCACTGACTGTAATCATTCAGCTCGACAGGTGTTTTTGAGGGCACAAACACCAGCGATGCAGGCACCAGTTCGCTATCAGCCGGTTTTGGTGTTCCGGGTGGCAGTTGCTTTTTCAGCTCGTTCCAGTCGGGTTTGCGTTCGGCCGTGGTCACATAGCCCGTGGCCTTTACAAAACGGGCAAACTGCTCATTGGTTACCTCGGTGGTATCCATCCAAAAGCCATTTATGCTTACGCGATGCTTGGGAAACTCATCTGGTTGTGCCTCGCTGTTATCGCCGCCCATCTGGTAGTTTCCCGCGGGAATCCATACCATCCCTGTATGTGTAGCCGCGCTATTAGCAACCTTGCCATCGCCTTTACCTTCCACATTACTGGCAAAACTGAACCGCTTCGGGATATTCTGTTCGCAGCACAACGCCTTTTTTGACAACGCCGGTAGTGGAACCGACGTAACCGCCTTACCTGCAGACGTTGTGCGTTCGCGGCACGCCGAGAAAGTCAGCGCCAGTAAGATCAGCATCAGCCCTGTTTTCATCCGCATTATGCGCCTGCGTTTACGGTTTGCAGCACTGGTTCGCCATTGGTCTGGGTAAACCCCACATCATGGTAACGTTTATCATTATACTGATGCGGTTGCAGCGGAACGTCCGCCCGTACCATTAACCCATCGGCAGCCAGTTCGCTCCCCTTAACCGGCGATTTAAAGATGGGCCACAATAACTGCGCATGCCACGGATCGCCCTCGTAATGTGAAATACCATAAGCCTTTGGATACTGGCGTGATATTAACGCCGTACCAAAAATGATATCCCAGAAAAAGAACATGTTGCCAAAGTTGCCTTTGTAATACCCCACACCATCGTCGGTTGTGGCCGCGTGATGAGCATGATGTGTAGCTGGCGTTGATATGGTGCGCTCTAATATCCAGGCCAGCGGATGCAAAGCTTTGTATTTATAGAAAGGCTTGTCCCACGGGATGCTGGAGTGCGCCAGCGTGGTAATAGTGCTTTTAATGCCCTTTACAACTATGGCAGGCGCACCCAGGCCCAGGTAAACCAGCGCCGCTGTTAAATAGGTTTGCGAGAAGAACAGTGTGTAAATAGCGTTCTGTCTGCTGGCCATAGCCATACCCATATAGCTGGCCGAGTGGTGCGTGCGGTGAAAACGCCACAACCACGGTATTTCATGATGCAGGCGATGGTACCAGTACTGGGTCAGATCATCTGCAATAGCGATGATAATTACGCCCCAGAAGAAAGGCACCCAACCGAAAACGTTTTTCAGATCGGCAAAGGCCCAGGGTAAAAAGGTAAGCGTGTAGTAAGCCACCAGCGGACGGATAACAAACTTTGGCAGTGTAAAGCAGGCAATATCTACCCAACGCTCATTTTTGGGCCACTTGCGCTTGTAAAGTCCGAAAGAAAACTCCAGGATGCCCAGCACCAACACCAGGGTTGAAAAGCCGAGGGCGTTAATGTTGTCGATGAAATGTTTAATCGTTTGGATCATGTTGATTAAGTTTTAATGATGATTGACTTTGATTAGGCTGCTTTCCTTTCGGCTGATGCTCCCAGGGGCGCTGGCCGCTGATATAGAAAGAGACAAACATGAGCGCCAGCGGCAGGAAGTAGATAAAAATGCTCAGCAGCACGTTCTTAACAATGCGCTGTTTAACGGCAGGTTCTATTTTCATGTGCGGGACGATTGAATTTGTTTAACAATCGGGGTATCCCCTGCCGGGCGCGATAGCAGTTTCTGCGTAAACCACAATCCGCCGAAAATGATGGTAAACGGTACTACCGTTACAATAATGCCTACCAGTATTTTTTTACCCAGCAGGCCTACGTCATTTAACGTCATAATTAATTATATAAAGTGAAACATAAATTGCAGGCAACATCAGCGCATAGCTATGCCAGGCGCATTTAGATAGCGTTAAAATTGGCCAACCTTACCGGTGGGCGCCATTAAGCTTTAAAAGGAAGATCTGAGAGAAAAATTTAGCAGCAACAACAACCGCTGCCAAAAATGAGGGCTTTAGCAATTGCGCCCCGAACGGGCATTGATGAATAATGATTAAGTAGAAGTTGTGTGCTCATATGCTGTTAAATAAGTTGAGTGATTAAACTTATGGTAACATCTTATGCAGCAAATGTAGCAACATTTTTGATATATACTACTAAATCTATAGATTTTATATAATTAATTACACAACTAGCAGCGCTTACCCTGCAAACATCATTATAAAAGCAAGGTATCATAAACAATGATGATGTAAAACAGGAGGATAATAACATAAACAAAAATGCAGCAATGTGTATTGCTGCACTTTTGTTTTGACTGCATTGAACTTGTCAATCTTTACCAGGACAATGCTTAAAAATTAGGATCGAAGTTAAAGTAGATAGGGTTTGACAAGCCCACCATTCTACCGCTCAATTGAGTTGATTGCGGTACTTGCGGGAATGGCGTGCCCGGGCCTTCAACCGTTACGCGGTAGTAAGTGCGATTAATCAGTGCAGGGGTGTCGGTAAACTCAATTACCGGGTTTTTGCCGGTCACTTTGTAGCTATTGAACGGATCGCCGTTTTTAACCACATTAACGGTATAAGTACTATCGGCCTGGGTTTTACCGGTTAGCTGCACCTTAAACTTAACCGGTTTGCCGGTAGATTTTACGTTGTCGCCCATCATCATATCAGGTTTACCGTCCTGGTTAACATCAGCGTAAAACTCAACGCGTGGAGCAAACGGGTTAGAGGATACACAAACACGGCCATTGGTCAGCGCATCAACCACGGCTTGTTTGGTACGGGCAGTAGCATATACCCAAGTGGTTGGGGTACCTACATAGTTAGCTTTGCGCTCAAAAGTATGGGCGCTTGCTTTATCCGGGCTATCAGGCTCGCCATGGTGCGCATCGCTACCGCCCCGACCGGTTAATTTACGGCCCGATGAAAGCATATCATCCCAAATCATAATAGCGTTGGCATTTTTTGGCCATACAGAAGAGTTCCATACCTCAATTGAGTTCACAATATCATAAGAGTAACCAAAATGATCTTTACCACTCGGGTGATTGGCAGACAGGTGGATACCCAGTTGTTTCTTGATAGAACCAATTACCACGTCGCGCTGATCGCGCACGTCAAATAAACGCTGATGATCATACGGCACGGCCGAAAATACGTTACCATGGCCGCGGGTGGTTGTCCACTCGGCACCATAAAGCAACAACACGGTGTCTGATTTAAACTCCGGATCTGCCCAGGTGTGATGAGCAACATCTCCTTTTACATGCACGTCATGGTCAGTAATAGCTACAAAATCTATCCCTACCGATTTAGAGAAATTGATGATTTTGGAGATCGGGTTGTTGGTTGACTCATGACTATGGCGCGAGTGCACATGCAAGTCGCCTTTCAGCCATACACCACCGGTCAGCGGTTGTACAGGCGGTAGCTGACCCAGTTCTGTAGGAGCCCAGGGGCTCACATGGCCGTTAGACTCATTTGTGGTTTGAGCAACAGCTGCGTTTAAAGAACCGGCAACCAGGGCAACGGTTAACGCCCAACACGCGGTGCGCAGGCGGCGTTTAAAAGATGGCTTTGTTTCCATGCGGGGTTTTAAGATTGTTTTTGATTGTAATACGCTACCCAACCACTTAGCCCCCACTTATTAATACATTCATAATACTCATTGGCTACTTTTATGGCATTACAGGCAAAATGTTACATTGATTAACAATTCCATAACCTAACACAGATCTTTTAGTCACATATTCATAACATATTTGCCCCGGGTTTATGGAAGGACAAATAGCGGCTTTAAAGAATGGCAACCTTGATGAGTTCAGGTTGGTTTATGCTGCTTATCACTCTAAACTCTACCACTTTATTTTCAGCCGCACTCAATCTGAGTATATAGCACAGGAAGTGGTTCAGCTTACCTTTATTAAGTTCTGGGAAAGACGCCAGCATATTTCTAACGATTATACGATTGATATCCAGCTATTCCGCATAGCCCGTACCGTACTGATTGACGAACTGCGTAAAGAGCGTACCCGCCAACGGCATAACGATCTGGCCAGCGCAGGCACCGAAGAAGCATTTGATCTGATGCGCGCCGAAGGCAAAGACGAGCTGAAACACGTGTTTGCCGCCATTGAGGATTTGCCGCCTGTGCGCAAAAAGGTATTTAAACTAAGTCGTATTAACGGACTGCCGTATAAAGATATAGCAGCCATTATGTCGTTATCGCCTAAAACGGTAGAAAACCATATCTCCAGAGCTATTAAACAATTGCGCAACGCCATCCATATTTTAATGCTAATGACATCGCTATTCGCGTTGGAACAAAGCAACCAGCAATGGGCTGCCATTAAAACCAAATTCAATCACTTAAAAAGTTATAAAAATATTTTCTAGCCCACTGGGGGTTACGCGTTTTTTGAACGTATGTTAATTATGGAGATGACCGAAGAGCTGATAAAGAAATACTTTTTGCAGGAATGCACATCAGACGAGCGCGCTGCGGTAAGCGCCTGGTTTGACGCGCACCCCGAAGAGCTTGACCGGTATCTGGATGATGACTCCTGGTTAAGGTTTGAGGCGCAGCAAACTGTGCAGCCACACCTGGCCGAGCAAATGCTGCAGCAAATTGAAGCGCACATTGCAAAAACAGAAGCAGAGCTTAAACCAATCAGATCTGTAAGTTATAGTCGCTGGGCTATTGCAGCGAGCGTGATACTGGCGGTAAGCGCTGGTCTGTTCTTTCTATTACGTGGACAGAAAAGTAACAACGCAAACCAAATGGCGCTGGCTCAACCATCGGCGGCAGCCATGGTTGATGACACAGTGGGCAATACTACTGGCAATATCAAAATTGTAACCCTGTCAGATGGATCGATAGTGAGTTTATCACCTCAAAGCCAGATCATCTTTCATAAAGACTTTGTTCAACCGCACCGCGATATCCGACTCACCGGCGAGGCCATGTTTAAAGTGGCCAAAGATAAAACGCGTCCGTTCACCGTTTACGCCGGCAGCTTGAGCACTACTGCCCTGGGTACCCGTTTCAAAGTAACGGCTTTTACCAAGGGTGAAATAAAAGTGATGCTATACACCGGCAAGGTGGTAATTAAGCAACATGACTCTGCTCAACAGATGCCCGATGTTTACCTGACCCCAGGCATGCAACTGGCCTGGCGTTCAAAAGATAATCGCCCGGAGGTAAGCAACTTTACACCCGAGGCAGGAAGCTCGGCGTTGGCGAACAATAACCGTACAATTATTAAAGGACAAACGATCACTTTCAATAACGAGTCTTTGACGCAGGTAATAGCTACGCTCAAGCACGCCTACGGTGTGGTAATAGAAGCTGACGAAGCATTGCTGAACAACAGTTATTACACTGGCACGGTAAACCTGCAAAAAGACGAAGCTGAAGACATATTGACAACCATTGCCGGCTTGAACAAGCTGAAACTGGTACACAAAAATGATGCTTACCTGCTGACGCGCTGATCAGCCTGCATCCCTTCTTGATTTTTAGACAGATACTCATTAAATGCATTAAAACAGGCATGACGCGCGCAAAAAAATGGCTACTCATTTTACTGATGCCATGGTGGTATGCCCTACATGCCCATGCGCAAATGCCACAGGTAACGGGCCGGGTGCAAGATGAAGACGGCGGCCCACTCCCTAACGTCGTAGTTACCCTTAAAAGCGCGTTTGCCAACTACCACACGCTTACAGATGCCAGCGGCAATTTCAATTTTAACAATGCTTTTTACGGGGGCCCTTATACCATCATTTTCAGCTATGTTGGATTTGATGAGCAGCAACTGAGCGACTATGTGCTCAAGCCCGGCAATCTCATCACCATATCGGTTAAGTTAAAAAGTGCTGTAAAGGCATTGCAACAGGTGGTGGTGGTGGGCTACGGAACTACGTTTAAAACCGATATCAGCAGTGCAGTAACCATAGTGCCTTCCTCAGAACTTAGTCGCGGCGTAGTCACTTCTGTTGGTGAGCTATTGCAGGGGCGGGTAGCCGGCCTGGATATCAGTAAAGATGGCAACCCCAACGGCTTGCCTATGGTTATTTTACGGGGGCCATCAACACTTAACCTGGCACAACAACCATTTTATGTGATAGATGATGTGCCCGATGCCGATATCTCGCTCGTCAGTCCGGATGATATTATGTCTGTAGAGGTATTAAAAGATGCCGCCGCAACGGCCATTTATGGTAACCGGGCAGCCAACGGAGTTATCTATATTACCACACGTAAAGGCAAGCCAGGCAATATGCAAACGGTTTATAATGGATATGTCGGGGTGCAAAAAATATCAAACACAATTGAGGTAGCCACAGCCTCGGAATTGCGCGATTTCCTAAAGGCCAACAACAAAGCACTTGCACCAGCTGATGACAACGGCGCCAATACCGACTGGCAAAAGGAGGTGAGCCGTACCGGTTTTGCCCAAAACCATAACCTGAGTTTTAACGGCGGCACCGATAAACTGCTGTATAGCGGCAGCATGAACTATTTTAAAAATGAGGCGATCCTGAAAAAATCATTCCTGGAACGGTTTGCCGGGCGCATTACCCTGGAGCATAAGGCATTGAATAATCGCGTGAAGTTTAAATATTCATTGTATAACACCATCAGCAATCAGGGTGATGTGGACTCGCTGGTGTTTTCTAACGTGCTCACTTTTCTGCCTACGCTAAATATCTACAACAGCGATGGCACCTTTCATGAAGATCTGACGCGCACCAAGACTTATAACCCACTGGCGCTGATAGAAAACAATCAGTACAACACCAAGATCAATACTTTTCTGGGCACTGCCGGCATGGAGGCACAGCTGCCGTTTGGTATCACCTGGAATTTTAATCTCGATTATCAAACCCGTACCACCAACTACAATAGCTACTATAACTCCTACTCCAAACTGGCCTACAGCTTAAACGGCGAAGCCCTGCGCTCAACCTACCAGGATCTGAAACGGGTGGTAGAAACCTATTTTGGCTATGAGTTTAAATGGCGCAAAAATCATCACCTGAAATTTCTGCTCGGCTACTCCTGGCAGCAGGATGATAATGGCGATGGCTTCCAGACCACCAACATCAATTTCCCTTCTGACGCTACCGGCTATTATAACCTGGGATTAGGGCAGCCGCCGCCCGGCTTCATCCCCAATTATGGCACTACCTCATTGGAAACCTTGCGCTTGATCTCCTTCTACTCGCGCATCAACTACAATTATAAAAACCAGCTGCTGTTCCAGGCCTCCCTGCGGCGCGATGGTTCTTCGGCCTTTGGTATCAATCATCGCTGGGGATATTTCCCATCGGTATCTGCCGCCTGGCGCCTGGTTGAAACAAAGTTTATCAAACAATTCAACAGCATCAGCGATCTGAAACTGCGCCTCAGTTATGGCATCACCGGCAATACCATTGGTTTTGACCCGCTCACGCCGCTGCTGCTCAATGGCTCTACCGGGGCATTTTATTATAACGGCACTTACATCAAATCTATCGGGCCAATCCAAAACCCTAACCCCAACTTGCAATGGGAAAAAACAGGACAGGTTAACGCCGGTCTTGATTTCGGTCTGTTCAACAACCGGGTTACCGGCACTATTGATGTTTATGATAAAAATACCACGGGCATCATCTACAAATACCAGCAACCGGCATCGGCATCATACACCCCCGGCAACGTAATTTATGCCAACGCCGGCTCTATGAATAACCGCGGCATTGAGTTTTCACTCAGCGCAACACCTGTTGATACCAAAACCTTTAAATGGAGCGGCAACCTCAACCTGGCCCATAACCGCAACGAGGTGACCACTTTATCCAACAACATTTACAAGGTTAATTACATCCTGACAGGATTAACATCAAACGCAGGGCAAAGCAGTGTTTACTCGCAGATCATTCAGGCCGGATATCCTGTGGGGGAATTTTATACGCTGCATTACCTGGGCAAAAATGCGGCCGGGGTATCTATGTTTGAAGATGCTAACGGCAAACCCACTACTGCCCCAAAGTCTACAGACCAGCGGTATATGGGCGATGCTCAGCCGCGACTGGTGTTTGGCTTCAGCAACAGTTTTAAGTTGTATAGCTGGTCGCTTGATTTGTTTTTCAGGGGCGTAACTGGTAACAAGATCTTAAACGCCACGCTGGCAGCCATTAATAGTCCCAGCGATGCCACCAACCATAATATTCCGAAACAAACACTATCAGAATCATATAATGATTTTAATGCCAATCTTTATTCAGACCGGTACCTGGAGAGCGGCTCTTACCTACGCCTGGACAACCTGACGCTGGGCTATACTTTTAACACCAAAAGCAAATACGTTAAAAGCATAAAAGCGCGGCTAACCGGCACTAACCTTTTCACACTCACCGGCTACTCGGGCATTGACCCGGAGATGAACGTCGGCACCATTACACCTGGCATTGATAACCATAACTATTACCCCAAAACGCGGTCGTTCATTGCCGGGCTGGCTTTTGAATTATAGATAGATTAACCATGCACTCCATAAAAAGATTTCTCAGACTGATCATACCGGCGCTTGCCCTGTTGCTGGGACTTACTGCCTGCACCAAGCTGGATGTTGATGTAAAATCTCAGCTGGCAGACAATAACTTCCCCCGCACTCCGCAAGAATATATTGAGGCTTCGGGCCCGGTTTATACGCAACTGCGTGATCAGTATGCCCAATCGTACTGGTTTATGCAGGAGCTTTGTACTGACGAAGCCATTATTGTAGCCCGCGCCGGTAACTGGTACGATGGCGGCAAATGGCGCGACCTGCACTACCACAGCTGGACCATTGACCACATACATGTTGATGGTACCTGGCAATGGGGGTTTAGTGAGGTGAGCGCGTGCAACCGCGTAATCCAACTACTAGACGCGGCCCCGGCAAGTGCGCCAAAAAAAACCACATTAGCTGAGGTACGTGCCACGCGCGCCCTTGCTAACTTTTTGATGATGGATCTGTTCGGCAACATCCCGCTCATTAAAAATTTTGGCGATACGGTTGCCCTGGCCACATCACAGCGCACGCAGGTTTTCAACTATATTGAGGGCGAACTAAAGGCCGTGTTGCCCGATCTGAGTCAGACTACGGGGGCTGCCACCTATGGCCGCCCTACCCGTTGGACAGCCTTCGCGCTGCTGGCCAAAATGTATATCAATGCCGAATATTATACCGGAACGCCCCGTTATAACGATGCTATTGCCATGTGCGATAGCATAATCCAAAGTCATCAGTTTGCGCTTGATGCAGATTATCTGCGCATGTTTGATATTGATAACGGTCCGCAGATCCGTGATTTTATCTTTGCCATTCCGTATGATAACATCCAGGCAAAAAACCAATACTTCGCCCGCTACAGCCTGCACACCGCGCTGAAAGACAAATACGGCATCCCTTTCATCCCCAGCGACCCGATGGCAACGTTGCCTGCCTTTTATAGTTTATACAATGATCCGAATGATATCCGGAACGGACAATGGCTGGTAGGTAAACAATATGATAACCAGGGCAATCCTATCATTATCCATACCACCAAAGCGGGGCTCGATCAAACTTATAAAGGAGCAGACGCTGATGCTTTAGTGGATTACCAGCTAACGTTCACCCCTGACCTGACGCTCGACCCCACCATCGACCCGTTAAAACTGGACGTGGGTAACGACGAACTGGGCAAGGCCAAAGGCTATCGCAACAACAAATTTTTCCCTGATAAAACCTCGCTGGACAGGAACCAGAGTAACGATGTCCCCGTCTTCCGTTATGCCGATATTTTACTTACCAAAGCCGAGGCCATTCTGCGCGGTGGCACACCAACTTTAGGCGATGATGCCCTTGGCCTGGTAAACCGCGTGCGGGCCCGTGCGCAGGCCCAACCGCTGGCAGCCGTAAACCTGCAAACTATTTTAGACGAACGCGGTCGCGAACTGGCCTTCGAGGGCTGGCGCCGTAATGATTTGATCCGCTTTGGCAAGTTTGAAGATAAATGGGGCTATAAAACCGATGCTGATCCCCGGCATCGTATTTATCCTATACCGGCTACGCAGATTCAGCTAAATCCGGGCTTGAGGCAGAATCCGGGGTATTAAAACACTTGACGGCCTTTCAACTTGTCATTTCGACCAACGGGAGAAATCTTATACGATTGCAATGTGGCAGCTTGCATGGTGAGCGGCTTAGTCCAGCGGTCGATCATCCGTATAAGATTCCTCCTCACCCAATCTCACATTCCCCGCTTCTGTTCGTTCGGAATGACAAACGAGCGCAACGTTATCCAATTTCCATCTTCGCAACATTTCTGCTCCTCTATTAAATAATTGTTAACAACTGGGGGATGTTTTTTTGACCACCGTATTAGTGATAGATCGATACCGGTAAACACTGATCTGAGCACTAAAAAGTAACACGTTAAAAAGGTCTATTAAACATCGCAACAATTAACAATTAACCTCCATGAAAAAATTATACGCCTTGAATAAAAGGCCATGGTATTTTATTGCGGTACGAGCGCTTTGTATGCTCCTGCTGTCAATTCAATTCTGTGCAACAGCATTTGCCCAGGGCCCTCAAACCGTAAAAGGTAACGTGGTAGACGAAAACAACAACCCGCTACCTGGTGTAACGGTAGCCATTAAGGGCACACAAAAAGCTACCACCTCAAATATCAACGGACAATATGTTATTAACGCCGATGCCAATGACGTACTGCGCTTTACCTTTGTTGGTTCTACCCCAAAAGAAGAAAACGTTGGTAATCGCAAAATCATCAACATAACCTTACGGTCTGACGCCAAAGCGTTGAAAGATGTGGTGGTTATTGGTTACGGTACCTCAAGCAAAAAAGAGGTAACCAGCTCTATCACCACCGTTAAGGCTGATGACTTTAATACCGGCGTGTTATCAACTCCGGCTGAGTTATTGCAGGGCAAAGTTGCCGGCTTAAACATCTCAAAAAGCGGCGACCCTAACTCAACCCCGTCAACCGTATTGCGTGGCCCATCTACCATAACCGGCTCAACCGAACCATTTTATGTGATTGACGGTGTACCCGGCGCTTCTATTGACCTGCTGGCACCTGCCGATATAGAAAGCATCGACGTATTGAAAGATGCCTCTGCATCAGCCATCTATGGTAACAGGGCATCAAACGGCGTAATTATGGTAACCACCCGCAAGGCTAAACCAGGCCAAACCCGTTTAAACTATAATGCTTACGCATCTACCGAAGCGGCGTCAAACCAGATCCATGTTTTAACCGGTCCGCAACTGCGTCAATACCTGGCCGATAACAAACAAACCCCACTTGTGCCAACTTTGAATGATGATGGTTCTGACACCAACTGGCAAAACCTGGTTGAGCGCAGAAGCTACTCGCAAAACCAAAATCTTTCGTTCAGTGGCGCATCTCCAACTGCTGATTATGGTGTTACCGCCAACTACATGACCAACAACGGCATCATCAAAACCACCTCCATGAGCCGCGTTATTTTGAAAGGCTATGTAAATCAGCGTTTCTTTAATAACCGTTTAAAATTAGGTTTAACGGTTACCAACAGCCACACCGTTAACAACAACGTACCTGTATCTTCGGTAATATCTGAGTCGGTATTTTATTTACCAACCGTAAGCCCATACAATGCAGACGGCAGCTACAAAGAGTATTATGACCGTACCGGTAGCGGCAACCGTAACCCGTTATCGTTAATTTACAACAACATTCTTAAAACCGACGACAGAAAAACGCTTTACAACGGTATTGCCTCTATAGACATTTTGAAAGGTTTGAAATATACCATCAGCGCTTCGGTACAAGAAGATCAGACCGATGGTTCTACCTATTACAACAGTCAATCGGGCCTTGCCATAGGCTTGAACGGTCAGGCTCAGAAAACCTCTTACCTGAATACCAACACCATTGTTGAATCATTCTTTAACTATGATCGTGATTTTGGTAAGCACTCTTTAAAACTGGTAGGTGGTTATTCTTACCAGTACGATAAACTGAATGACGGCTTTGGCGTAAAAACGCAAAACTTTATTGATGACGCACTGACTTACAACAATATCTCGTTATCAAACCCGGCTTCGTTATCTCAGATCCAACTGCAAACTCAGAATGTTTCTGCCACCAAGCTGATCTCATTTTACGGTCGTGCGCAATACAATTACGACAGCAAATACCTGTTCCAGGCTTCGTTACGTAATGATGGTTCGTCGGTATTCGGTACCAACCACAAATGGGGTTACTTCCCATCGGTATCTGCAGGCTGGAACATCAGCGACGAGGATTTCATGAAGAAGATCCCGGTTATCAACTACCTGAAACTGAGAGCGGGTTACGGTGTAACCGGTAACAGTGCCGGTATCAATGCTTTCTCTGCTATTGTGATCTACGGTCCGGCTGGTAAGTTTTTATACAACGGTAACATCACTAACACGGTAAGCCCTACTCAGAACGACAACCCTAACCTTAAATGGGAATCAACCGGTACATTAAACATCGGGTTGGACTTTGGCATCTTGAAAGATCGTATCAGCGGTACCATTGAGTATTACAATAAAAACACTTCCGACTTATTATTTGGCGGTTACTCGGTGTCAACCACTCAATACTTTGTACCTACAATTGCTGCTAACGTAGGTAAAGTGAACAACAAAGGTGTAGAGTTAACCTTAAACTTTACGCCTGTAAAAACCAGCGCTTTCAACTGGAAAACCTCCATGAACTTTGCGCACAACCACAACGAGGTAGTTTCATTATCAAACGATATTTTCCAAACGCCTTATATCAACACTGCTGATATTGGTGGCAAAGGTACCTCTGGTTTAAAAGCACAGCGTATTTTACCGGGCTATCCACTGGGCCAGTTCTTCCTGTGGCACTATGCGGGCAAAAATGCTGCCGGCGTAAGCACTTATCAAAAACCTGATGGTTCGGTTATTGCACAACAGCCATTAACTACCGATGCCATGCTGAGCGGCAACGCACAACCAAGCCTGATTTACGGCTGGACCAACAGTTTCACTTACAAAAACTTCGATCTGAACTTTGTGATTCGCGGTACACTGGGTAACAAAATCTTTAATAACACACTGGCCGCATTGAATGACCCTCAGGACGCTAAAGTGCAGAATATCCCAACCTTTACGCTGGGCGAGTCATACAACGACGTTAACGCTTACCTGCCTTCAGACCGTTTCCTGGAAAATGGCTCATACCTGCGTTTGGATAACGCTACCCTGGGTTACACCATCAAACCGCATGACCTGTCTATCAAAGCCATCCGCTTCTACCTTTCAGGCAACAACCTGTTCCTGATTACCAGCTACCGCGGTATCGACCCTGAGATTAACATCGGTGGCCAAACCCCGGGTATTGACAGCAACAACTTTTATCCTAAAACCCGCACATTCCTTTGTGGTGTGTCGGCTACTTTTTAATCAGAAAGCATAAAAAATACAGACATGAAAAAACTAAGTTATATCATTGCTGCTGTGCTGTTTATTGCGGTTAGCTCTTGCAGAAAACTGGACGTGCCGGTACAGTCGCAATACACCACGTCAAACTTTCCGGTAACCCAGGCAGATTTTAATGCACTGCTGGGTACCATGTACTCTAACCTGTCATCAACCTGGGGTATTACCTACTGGCGCACACAGGAACTATCTACAGACGAAGCCATTTTACCCGCCCGAGACGGCAACTTTGACGACGGTGGCGTGTACCGCCAGATGCACTACCACAGCTGGACGTTTGACCACTCTTACCTGATGACCACCTGGGCCTGGGGTTTTGGTACCGGCATTACCAACTGTAACCGTATCATTAACCTTATTGGCCAATCGCCTGCATCAGCATCAAGCAAAGCTGCTAGCGTGGCCGAAACCAGGGCTATGCGTGCGCTGTACTATTTCTTTATGATGGACTCTTATGGCAACGTGCCAATCTATACCGATTTTCCGGTTGCCAGTCCGCCGGCTACACAGCCAAGAGCCAAGGTGTTTGATTTTATTGAAAGCGAGTTAAAAGCCGTTATTCCGCTTTTACCGGCAAAAAGCAATAGCTCAGCTACTAATACCCTGCAATATGGCCGTGCTAACAAAGAGATGGCTTTTGCCATTCTGCAAAAAATGTATCTGAATGCTCAGGTTTACAACAATACCAACCGTTTGAACGACGCGGTGGCTATGGCCGATAGCATCCAGAAAAACCCTAACTACACACTTGACGCCAGCTACCGCAGTATCTTTTTGCCAAACAACGGTCCGCAGATTAGCGAAACTATTTTTGCTGTGCCGTATGACCAGCAGATCCCGGGCAACCAGTTTACCCGCTTTGGCTTCTTCCCTGCCCTGCTACCTTATTACACCGGGTTAAACTTTGTATCAGGCAGTATTGCCATGAGCACCACACCAGAGTTTTATGCACGCTTTAACCTGCAGGGCGATGTGCGCAACAATACCTGGCTGAACGGTCCGCAGTATATTCCTGACGGTAACGGTGGGTGGACAAACCAGCCTGCCATGTATAATGGTTCGCAAATTGTAATTACCGCTCCTATCATCCTGGTACCGGGCAAACCGTTTGACGTGGGTAACACAGCTGCTGCCCAGGCTGAAGGCGTACGCTCAATCAAGTACTATCCAGACCCTACTTATACCCAAACTGCCCGTTTAAATGGTAATGACATGCCGATGTTCCGCCTGGCCGACGTGCTGCTGATGAAAGCCGAAGCCATTTTACGCGGCGCAAATGCAACAACCGTAAACGGCGTACTACAAACACCAGATTATTTGGTTAACCTGATTCGTAAACGTGCAAATGCACCAACCGTTAGCGGCTTTACACTAGACCAAATGCTGGATGAACGCGGTCGTGAGTTATCATGGGAAGGCTGGCGCCGTAATGACCTGATCCGTTTCGGACAGTTTGAGAAGGAGTACCCGCTGCCAAATGACAACCTGAAAATGAATACCGACCCAACAAGACGCTTGTTCCCGGTACCATCAAACGAGTTGTTGCTGAACCCCAAACTGGTTCAAAACCCTGGTTATTAATTCAATAATCTCTGTACAAACAATATTTTGCAGAGCGTAAATTTGATATCAACTTTCTTGTGTTTTAATTAGCAAACAGTCCGGGGCCTTTTTGATTTGTGGCTCCGGCTGTTTATTTAAACTTCAAAAAACGATGAAACTACTTTTAAGTGCCTTACTGCTAGCTGCCATGCCAATGCTGCATGCCGATTTGGGTAAAGACAATACGCCCATTAACCAGATACAGGTTATTGGCTCGCACAACAGCTACAAACGGGCTATTGACCCGGCGCTGTTTAAAATGATGCTGGCTAATAACCCAAGAGTTAGCGCGCTGGATTACGAGCACATCCCCTTTGCCGATCAGCTGGATATGGGTTTGCGTAACCTGGAAATAGATGTTTATGCCGATTCTAAAGGCGGCAAATATGCCCACCCGAAAGGCCTGGATATGGTTCCAAACCAGGCACCTTATGATCCTAACGGTGAAATGAAAGAGCCGGGCTTTAAGATTTTCCACGTGGTTGGTTATGATTACCGCAGCAATGCACTTACTTTAAAAAGTGCGCTTAAACAACTGAAAGCATGGTCTGAAGCGCATCCCGGCCATAACCCTATCTTCATCACTCTTGAAGCTAAAGATGGTGAGGCCCGCTCTAAAGAAGATATTGCACCAGAAATGATGACCGATAAATTATTTGCTGATCTCGATCATGACCTGCTAACTTACCTGGGCAAACAGCACATTATTACCCCTGACGACGTGCGTGGCAAATACCAAACACTGGAAAGCGCCGTAACACACAGCAACTGGCCAACGCTGAAACAAGCCCGCGGCAAGTTCCTTTTCCTGCTGGATGACCATGCCCGCAAACGCGATCTATACATCGCCGGTCACCCGTCATTAAAAGGCCGCGTAATGTTTGCCTGTGCTGATCCAGGCACGCCGGAAGCCGGGATGACGATCCGTAATAATCCTAAAGATCCGAGTATTCCTGAACTGGTGAAAAAAGGCTATATCATCCGCACCCGTGCCGATGCCGATACCAAAGAAGCCCGTGTTAATGATCGCTCTGGCTTTGTGGCGGCCTGTAACTCAGGCGCACAGATCATCACTACGGACTATTATTTGAAAAGCACGCACTTCAAATCAGACTACGTGGTGTTTTTTGAAACCGGCGACAAGTATTTCCGTCCGAATCCGTTGTTTACAGATAAGTAAGTAATAGAAAGAGTTTGAGGCAGCCCCAGCCCTCATTACGCAAAAAGCCAGCATCTGTTTAGATGCTGGCTTTTGCATTCAAATAGTACTGTGCATCAGGCTTTATCCTGAATTTTAACTAACCAGGTTTGAGCTTTCGTTCACCTCATCAGTATACATACTTTCAATCTGGGCGTTGTATTTTTCTGTAATCACCTTACGTTTCATCTTTCCGGTCGGCGTAAGTTCGCCGCTGTTTAACGACCACTCGTTGGGGAGCAACTTGATCTTCTTCACTTGCTCAACATGGTTAAACTCGGGGTTGTATTCATCAATAATAGACTGATACATGGCAATCACCCTTTTATCGTGAATCATCTCATCGTGAGAGCCGCACGCAATCTCGTTTTTCTGGCACCAGGGCATTAAATGGGTGTAAGAAGGCACGATAAGCGCGCTGGCAAATTTCTTTCCATCGCCCACAACCATCATTTGCTCAATGAAATAGTTTTCTTTCATCCGGTTTTCAATCGGGGTTGGGGCCACATATTTGCCGCCTGATGTTTTAAAAATCTCTTTCTTCCGGTCGGTAATCTTTAAGAAACCGTCTTCGTCCAGCATACCTACGTCACCGGTATGAAACCAGCCATCCTGCATCACTTCGGCCGTTAGCTCCGGATTTTTATAATAGCCGGCCATAATGTTGGGCCCTTTGCATAGTATTTCGCCGTCTTCGGCTATCATTACCTGCACATCGTTGATCAACGGGCCTACGGTTCCAAACTTTCGCTTGCTTTCGGTATAGTGATTAACAGAGATAACCGGCGAGGTTTCGGTAAGCCCGTATCCCTCTAAAATAACAATGCCTGCAGCCGTAAAAATCTTTTCCAACCTAACCGAACAGGCCGAACTTCCTACCACTATCGCCTTCACATTACCCCCTATCGCGGCCCGCCACTTACTAAAGACCAACTTGTTGGCAATGGTCAGTTTAATATTGTACCACAGGCTTCTGTCGCCAAGTTCAAACTGATCGGCTACGCTGATGGCCCAGAAGAAGATCTTATGTTTGATACCAGTTAGCTTTCTGCCCTCCGTCATAATTCTCTCAAACACTTTTTCTAACACCCGGGGTACGGCACTGAATACAGATGGTTTCACCTCCCTTAAATTAGGCCCGATAGTCTCCATACTTTCGGCATAAAAAACAGAAAATCCTGAGAACAAATAAATGTAGGTGACTACCTTTTCAAAGATGTGATTTAAAGGCAAAAAGCTCAGCACCCGTTTTTCGGTAACAGGTATTTCGTTCAGTACCGCGCTTGAAGCTTCTACATTGCTTAGTATGTTCTTGTGGGTAAGCATTACACCTTTGGGGTGACCGGTGGTGCCCGATGTATAAATGATGGTGGTTACATCATTTTCAGTTACCGCATCGCTGGCGGCTTTGATGTTATGAAGGTCTTGCTCCTGCAGTGGTTTTAGCAATTCGGTCCAGTGCGAGGCGCCTACTATCGCATCAAGCGTAAATATAGTTTTGAGCGATGGCACGTGGCCTTGGATCTCGTTTACCTTATCATAAATCTCCTGGTTACTTACAAACACATATTTTACTTCGGCCTGATTCAAGATCTCTTCCAACTCATGAGCACTGCTGTTGGGATATAGCGGCACCAGCACGGCGCCAATCTGCTGCACGGCCAGATCAATAATCAGCCACTCGGGCCGACCGGCGCTAATCAAGGCTATTTTATCCCGCCCCTCGGTTGTACCATCGCCACTGGAAATGCCCATATTTAAAAGAGCGGCCGACAACTGGTTGACCATACCATGCACCTCCCGTGTGCTATATGCCTTCCATGTTCCGTTAACTTTGGCATTGAGCAAGCCGGACAGCGGGTTTTCTGCCTGCGTTGCCATGCAATCGAACAACCTTGTTGCCTTTTCCATGTGTACAATAGTTAATAAGGTAAAAAGTCACAAAACCACGAGAGCCTGAATGCCCGCCTTTTTATTGGTTACCTGTATCGCCCCTTATGGTTTATATCTATATCATCATAAAAGTTCAAATATGCCTGCTGCACCCTGGCCGGCCCCCACACACATGGTTACCATGCCATATTTCTTATTCCGTCTTCTCAGCTCATTAAAAAGCTGTACCGAAAGCTTCGTCCCCGTGCAACCCAGCGGATGGCCCAGCGCAATGGCTCCGCCATTTACGTTAACCACATCAGGATCAAGCCCCAAACCTTTAATTACTGCTACAGATTGCGATGCAAAAGCCTCATTAAGCTCTATCAAATCCAGATCCTGCTGGGTCATCCCCGCCATCTTCAGCACTTTAGGTATAGCAAACAACGGTCCGATCCCCATAATGCGCGGCGGAACGCCTACCACCGCATAGTTTACAAAACGGGCAATTGGCGTTAGGTTATGTGCTTTCAAAAAACGCTCGCTCACCACCATCACAAAAGCGGCACCATCGCTGGTTTGCGAAGAATTGCCTGCCGTTACTCCCCCCCTGGCATCAAATACAGGTTTCAGTTTTGACAGCGCATCTAATGATGTATCGGCGCGTGGCCCTTCATCGGTATCTACAATAAATTCTCTTTGTTTCTTTTTCCCCTGCTCATCCACGTAGGTTTCGGCAACGGTTATCGGTACAATCTCTTGTTTAAATTTCCCTTCCTGTATGGCGCTGACGGCCTTTTGATGCGAATGCAAAGCAAACTCATCCTGCTCGTCTCTACTAATCTGATACTCTTTCGCCACGGCCTCTGCCGTTAAACCCATACCCCAGTAATAATCAGGATGGGCTATGGCCACATCTGCATTCGGCATAATACGCCAGCCGCCCATGGGCACCAAACTCATGCTCTCTACCCCGCCCGCAATGATACAATCAGCCAATCCGCTATGGATCTTGGCAGACGCAATGGCAATTGTCTCCAAACCCGATGAGCAGTAGCGGTTCACGGTCATGCCAGGCACTTTGTCGGTATCCATCGCAATGAGCGAGATCAGGCGGCCCACGTTTAAGCCTTGTTCTGCTTCCGGGGTGGCGTTGCCTACAATAACGTCGTCAACCTGTTCCTTGTCAACGTTGGGTACATCGGCCAACAGTTGCTTGATCACGTCCACAGCAAGCTCATCCGGTCGTGTAAACCTGAAGCCTCCACGGGTGGCTTTGCCAACAGCGCTGCGGCGGGCCGCTACTATATACGCATTCATGATATCTGAATTTACTATATAAAAATCAGTTTCTCAATATTTTACCACCTGTTAAAATGGATTGTATCCGCTCCAGGGTTTTTCTTTCTGCGCAAAGCGATACAAAGGCCTCGCGCTCCAGATTTAACAGGTATTGCTCGCTGACCGGCGATGGCTGCGACAAGTCGCCGCCTGAAAGCACATAGGCCAATTTTTGCGAGATCTTCACATCGTGTTCGCTGATATAATTACCCGAGAACATGCTGTTAGCGCCAACATAAGCCAAACCCAACGACTGTTTACCCAGCACCCTGATATCTTTGCGTGGGGCCGGCTGCACATAGCCTTCATCTGCCAGTACCAGGCATTGCCGCTTGGCTTCTGCCAGTAACCGGTTGCGCGACATCACCACCACGTCTCTTCCTTTCTTCAAATAGCCCAAATCAAAAGCCTCATAGGCTGATGTGGAAACCTTTGCCTGCCCAATGGTCAGAAATCGCTCCTTAAAATTATTGAGTTCGATATCACCCTCCTGTAACTCATCCGACAGCCGGAGCGCAAACTCTTTGCTACCTCCCCCTGCGGGAATGAGGCCTACGCCAAACTCTACCAAACCCATGTATAACTCTGCGTGCGCAACCACCTTATCCGCATGTAAACAGATCTCACAGCCACCACCCAGGGTCATTTGATGCGGTGCCACCACCACCGGGATGGAAGAATAACGCACCCGCATCATGGTATCCTGAAAAGCTTTTACCACCATATTTAACTCGTCAAACTCCTGCTCAACGGCCAGCATCAGGATCAGTCCCACGTTGGCACCGGCACTAAAGTTGGCACCCTCGTTAGATACTACCAGCCCCCGGTAACTTTCCTCGGCAAGGGTGATGGCTTTGTTAATGCCTTCTATCACCTCGCTGCCAATGGTATTCATTTTGGTATGAAACTCCAGGTTGAGGATGCCATCGCCAATATCGGTAACAGTGGTGCCGCTGTTTTTCCAGATGGTTTTGGTTGGGCGGATGTTATCCAGCAGAATATAGTTTTCAGTCCCAGGTATGGCTTTATAGCTTTTGGACTGGATATCGTAATACAGCCGCATGCCGTCTTCCGTTTTATAAAAACTTTCTGCACCGGATGCCAGCATATCGTAAACCCATTGCGCGGGGATACTGCCGGCAGCTTCCATTTCTTTTATAGTACCAGCTACGCCCAGCGCGTCCCAGGTTTCAAACGGGCCCATTTCCCAGCCGAAGCCTGCGTTCATGGCGGCATCTATTTTGTAGAGTTCGTCGGCTATTTCGGGGATGCGGTTGCTTGAGTAAGCAAAAAGCGCGAAGAAGGTAGCCCGATAAAAATCGCCAGCCTTGTCTTTAGCACCGACTAGAATTTTAAGCCGATCTTTTAAGCTATCAACGGTCTTTGCCGTTTCTACCGATGCAAACTTTACCTTTTGCGATGGTTTGTACTCCAGCGTTTTCAGATCGAGTGCATAGATCTCACTACCTGTAGCTGTTTTCTCTTTTTTATAAAAGCCCTGACCGGTTTTGCTGCCCAGCCATTTGTTGACCATCATGGTATTGATAAAGTCGGGCATCTTGCACAGTTCGCCCAGCTCGGCATCCGGTGCGTTTTGGCTCAGCATGTTGGCTACGTGCACCAGGGTATCCAGCCCCACCACATCATTGGTACGAAACGTTGCTGATTTTGGGCGACCGATAGCAGGGCCGGTCAGCTTGTCCACCTCCTCTACCGTCATGCCTGTTTTATCTACATAATGCAGCACCGTCATGATGCTGAAAATGCCGATACGGTTGCCTATAAAGGCCGGGGTATCTTTAGCCAGCACCGTGGTTTTGCCCAGGTATTTCTCGCCATATTCTGTTAAAAAGCCTGCCACTTCTTTCGATGTGTCTGCAGTTGGAATGATCTCCAACAAGCGCAGGTATCGTGGCGGATTAAAAAAGTGCGTTCCGCAGAAATGTTGTTTGAAATCATCGCTGCGCCCCTGGGCCATTAAGTGGATGGGGATACCGGAGGTATTGGAGGTAACCAGCGTACCGGCTTTACGGTATTTATCTACCTTTTCAAATACCTTTTGTTTGATGTCTAAACGTTCCACCACCACTTCAATCACCCAATCGCATTCGGCAATTTTGGGCATATCATCGTCAAAATTACCTGTGGTGATCCGGCTGGCGAAAGATTTAAGATAGATAGGCGAAGGATTGGATTTTAAGGCAAAGGCCAGCGCATCATCTACTATTTTGTTCCTGGCTTTTTTATCGCCGGCGGCTGCGCCCTCGGGCACAATATCTAATAACAACACCTGCAGACCAATATTAGCGAAGTGGCAGGCAATGCGGCTCCCCATCACACCAGAACCTAATACGGCCACTTTCCTTATTATTCGTTTAGCATCCATACGGTACAAACTTTTATAGAAGGTTTATAGAAATTGGGCAGCACCAATTATGAAGTAATTTAAACATTAAGCATCGGCTTTAAAAGCAATATTTATTTTCGGCAATCATTTTTTCGGCAATGTTTCTGCGGGCCTGGGTGGTGTTGATATCGTCTGTTTTTGTGAAACGTTTTAACCCCATCATCATCATTTTCCTTTCGTCGCCCTCGGCAAATGAGTTGATGGCTTCCCGGCCCGAGCTGGCAATTTGTTCGGCAGCGTCATACAGATACACCCGCATCATGTCCAACTGTAGCTTGCAGTTCTCCTCTCCTTTTAAAGCGACGCACTTCTCTACCCGCAACTGCAATGATTCGCTTACATAAAGCTGGATCAACATATCGGCCAGGCACATCAGTACTTCCTGCTCTTTAGCCAGTTGTGTCATCAGTTTTTGCACAGCGGCACCAGCCACCAGCAACACGGCCTTTTTAAAATTGGCGATGTATTTTTTCTCTTTAGAAAATAAAGTCTCGTCATCGCCACTGCCAAAATCAGGAATACTAGTCAGTTCGCCGACTACCTTCTGCGCAGCGCTCATTAAGTCCAACTCACCTTTCATCGCACGTTTCAGCATCATGTCCACCGTTAGCAGGCGGTTAATTTCATTGGTACCCTCAAAAATCCGGTTGATCCTTGAATCGCGATATGAGCGTTCCATCGGGGCCTCGGCGCTATAGCCCATGCCGCCATAGATTTGTACGCCTTCATCGGCCACATAATTCAGCATTTCAGAGGCATGCACCTTGATAATAGCCGCCTCAATGGCAAACTGTTCTGTACCTTTCAACTTGGCCTTCGCTTCATCGACGCCCGAGGCGATGTACGCATGGGTGGCTTCTTCTATGTTTTGGCTAACGCGATATACCGCGGTCTCTGCTGCATAAGTAAGAATGGCCTGTTGCGCCAGTTTATAACGAATGGCCCCGTACTTTGAAATGGCCCGGCCAAATTGTTCCCGCTCGTTGGCATAGTTGAGCGCGGTGGTAATGATTTGTTTGGCTGCGCCGACTGTTGCACCTCCCAATTTTATACGACCTATATTCAGAATGTTTACCGCTATTTTAAAGCCGTTCTGCCGTTCAGACAGCAGGTTTTCTACCGGCACCTTGCAATCATTAAAAAACACCTGACGGGTTGAACTGCCCTTAATGCCCATTTTGTGTTCTTCGGGATTGAACGAGATGCCTTCAAAACTGCGTTCCACAATAAAGGCGCTCAAGTTTTCGTCGTCATCAATTTTGGCAAACACGGTAAACACATCGGCAAAACCTGCGTTGGTGATCCACATTTTCTGACCGGTGATGAGGTAATATTTACCATCATCAGAAAGCCTCGCCCGCGATTTCCCGGAGTTGGCATCAGAACCCGCCCCCGGTTCAGTGAGGCAATAAGCGCCCTTCCATTCACCAGTAGCCAGTTTGGGGATATATTTTTGTTTTTGCTCCTCGGTGCCATAGTATAAGATGGGCAAAGTGCCAATACCTGCATGAGCCGAAAAAGCCACCGAAAACGAATTACCGGCCCCCAGCTTTTCAGTCACCAGCATGGATGTTTTAAAATCCTTACCAAAGCCGCCGTAGGCCTCCGGTACAGAAATGCCTAATAGCCCCAACGCGCCGGCCTCTTCTACCAAGTGTGGCATTAAACCTTCCTCCTGCTCATCAATCCGTTTCAGGTTGGGGATAACGTTCTGGGCAAGAAAATCAGTGCAGGTTTGAGCAATCATCTGCTGTTCTTCGTCCCATTCTTCGGGGATAAAAATACTGTCGGCCGGGGTTTCTCTAATCAGAAACTCCCCTCCTTTAATGGCTTTTACTGTTTCTGTACCTTCCATAGTTAACTAATTAAAATACGGTAGATCAAGTGCAGGCCTTTTGTAAGACCTGGATAACGCCAATTGGCTATCTTTTAAATAAAATTAATCGCTTTTCCACTCGCAAAAAAGGGCTGTAATGCGGAGTTATTGGTCAAAAAGACGGGTAGAAAGGGAGACCCATCACTTATGACTTTGACGTGTAGATGCCGTTCGGTAATCTGAGGGTGATAAGCCGGTGTGTTTCTTAAAATATTTACCGAAGGTAGATTGATCAGGGAAGTTAACATTCTCGGCCACCTCAGCTACGCTGATCTGCTGATCTCTTAATAAAACTTTAGCCTCCAGTATCACGGCGTCTTCAATCCATTCGCCCGAGGTTCTTCCGGTTACTTCTTTTATGGTTTCTGTAAGATGCTTTGACGAAACGCAAAGCGCATCAGCATAAAACTGCACATTCCTGTGCTCTTTGTAAAAACGGAACACCAGGTTCTGAAAAAGCTGATTCAGCTCTTGCTTGCGGTTCTGGCCAGACTTTATGATTACGTGCTGTTTCTCGTAAATAAACTCCAGCTCGTAAAGCAGCATAATGAAAGCAGCACGGGTTATTTCCTGACGATAGGGATGCTCTTCCATTTCCAGTTTCTGCTGAATTAACCGGCAGGCATCAAGGATGATATTGGTGTCCCGGTGATCTGGATGGATGACCGGGTGCGACGTGCTTTTGAAATAACTGAACAGCTCAAGGAAAAGGCTATTGACATTATTGCCCGCCAGGAAATCTTTTGAGAAAACAATAAACCGGCATAAAAAATCATCGCTGCTGTTATAGATTCGCAGCACATGGAACGGTGTGGCCAGCAGCATGGCGCCGGGTGTGGCCTGGTAAACCTGCAGGTTTACCTCTACGCTGGCGCTTCCCCTGGTGCATATACCGATAATATACCCGTCAGACCGATAGGGATATTCGCTCAATTCCAACAACTGCTTCTCGTCTGTAATAAAAAACTCGGGGCCAATCATCTTATCTGCGTACAGATCCGCAAATCTTGATAAACTTAACTGTCCAATTTTTTTATTCATGGGTTGGTATTACGATTTATGCCCGGTTAATTAAAATTATTCAATTCTTCTTTTTCCTGGTCATGCCAAAACAAGCCAGCACATGATCTATCGTTGAACTATCTCTGGATACATTAAGCCGCAACTTGGTCATGGCATACTCAGACATTTGCCACCCCAACGGCAGTACCGGCGATAATGTATTTCTAGACAACTTGTCATCCGTTGGTCTGAACTGGAAAAAGCCGTAATGTTTCAGTTGCGCGTAAGAGTAGTTCCATCCGTCGGCCTTTTTGGTATAACCTATCCGGCTATCTAACAAACCCTTAGGCGGCACCAGCAGTTCAATTAAGTTCCCCGGCTTACCTATTGGTTCTGTGGCCAATATGGAGTTAGGCAGCGAAAAGAACTGGGGTTGTATGCGACCAAAAATGCTGTCTTCCTTCATCAGCTTACTGCGTACTCTTTCAAACACCGTCAGTACTTCGAGCGACGTTTCGGCGCCCGAATTATCCCAGGTTCCGCCGTCCATAAAATGGTGCCGCCCGTCCAGTCTGGCAGAAGGGCTGATGTAAGGGAACCGGGCACTCAGAAACGCCGCCGTACTGAGGCGCAAATCGCCTGGATCTTTAATTTCCTGCTCCAACATTATGGTCGACGGAAAATCCAGCTTATTCATTAATACCGGCGCTATAATGCCTTTTTTACCACTGTCTACATCAAAGGTATTGGCAAACAGCAGCGGTATTTCATAAGTTTTATTACGGTAAACCTGCCCTATGGTAAGCCGCATATTTATATGGTGGGCGGCGGTATGCCTTTCCCAATCCATCTCCATTAAACGGGCCCTGTCTGGCCAGGGCGCTATGCCTAGTGATGATGCCAGCATATCCCGCCCCAGCAACGCAGCCATGCTGGCGGTAAAATAGTCGTTCCGGTAAATGGCAAGCGAGTTTGACGGATAAAAGGCCGTATCATTTTTAGGCTGCTGCTCATGCTGATACCGGGCGCTGCAAAGCAACGTTAAACCAACCGTACCACCAGACGATCCGGAATAGGAGAATACATAATGTTGAAAATCGCGCAGCGAAGAATCTTTCTGTCCCCCGGCTCTTAACAGACTATCTAATGAACTGATCACCATGGTAGTCCACACGGTAGACCGCAAACCACCGCCGTAAGTATTGATAAAGAATACCGGATAAGGCTTGCCCGGGTGACTGGCCGTAAAATCTTTAATATCCTGTTTACGGTTGTTTAACCAGTGTTCGGTATAGCTATCTAATGAGTCTAGCGACTTACGGTAGTTCTTTTCTTTCTGAATATAAGCCTCATGATAAACCGTGGTGGTACTTGATGAGCGATATACCGCAAATACCAACATAAAGGTGATCAGGCTTAACCCCACCTTCTTACCCATAAACTGCAGAAATGAAAACAGCAACAGGTAGCTAACAAAAGCACATAATACCACCGGCATAGTAAAAAAGCGATTGTTGCGGGTAATGTTATTCAGAAAAGATGGGGAGTTACACAGGATGAAAAAGAGCAGGGCCAAAACTCCACTAAAAACAATTATAGGTGCCGCGTGCCATTTTGCTATTGCCTTGGAGGTGGTGCGCAGGGTAACGGTGATCAAAAACATCATCGACAGGAAAACCAGATCGAGCGATAAATAGGCCAGAAAATAGGGTTCGTGGTTCTGCCTGTCATAACCCCAACCCCATATCAGTAAAGGTAAGGTTAGTACCCCCATAGCAAACCAGTAACGCGCCCTGACTACCTGTCCGTCTTTTTTAAAGATGCGGTCAATCCACCGGTACTGCAATACAACCGTGTAAAAAGCCAGTACAGCTACCAAAATAATGATTGGCGGGATGCCACTGAGTTTATAGCCAATGTGGTACGTGGTCATGGCTTGCAATATGCCAATGGCAGGGATCAGAAATCCGGCCGCACCAAACAGGCGCGCGGTATTCACCTTTTCAGATGGTCTTCTGGCTGTCGGCCTTACTTTTGAAAAATCCAACGGGCCCATGAAAAACCTGCGGTAGCTGGTATTACGGGCATTATCAATTGCCTTTGGTAAATGCCAGCACAACAATGACAACAATGTGGTTGATAACAAAAAGCAAAAACTTGCCACACGGGATGTATTGATGGAAAAAAACAGATCCTGCACCTGGTTGCTAAAAATCCCCATTAAAAACACCACCAGCACCATTAATACAATACGGAACCGCCAGGCATAAAAACGCAGGCCACCCAGCCATACAGAAGTAAACTCCAGCCAAAGCCTGGGTTTGCCCAGTTTAAACGACTCATATAATAGCTTAACTGCGATAATGAACAGCAGAACGTACTTTGTCCACGCAAAAAGGCCGATGGTCCAGGCGTCGGGTAATGGTTTGTGAAGCCTGAAATGGTGCAGCATCCGGCTGGTGCCCAAGTTTACAACAACATCCATCAGCGCGGCAAGAATCGTTACAAAGCCTAATATCAAAACGATGGGCTGCGAGATAACAGACTTTCGGGGGTGCGCCTTCTGACAGCCCAGCCTGATGATGAGGATCAGCAAGATCAGCGTATAGTTGACAATAAAGCCGTAATCTGCTCTATTATGTAGTATAACGGCTTCAATACCGGTTACGGTTTGGGGTTGATAAGCATTGCTGGTATAGGTTTGCGTTTTTTTGAACCCGGCATGCCATTCTTTTAAGATAGAATCGCGGTGGGCGTTGCTCATATTGAGCTCCCAGTCAATAACCCCTGACGGCGTGTATTTGGTAACCACCAGGTAATGGTCTTTCCGGGTCATGCTTGCAATAACCAGCAAAGAAATAAGCAGCAATAAAAAAATAGGTTGGAAATGAACGTTAACCCGATATTGTAAACGCCGAAACATAATCCAGTGAATAAAGTTGCCTAATTAAAGTTACTGAAAAATTTATTTGTTAGCAGCAACCCTGAAATAATCAAAATCAGCAAATCCTTCTTTTTGCTCTGTGGCATTAGGGTCTATGCAAAACAGGCCCGTTTTAGCTCCAATCCAGTCGCCTTTTTCTAACTTGCAGCGCGTGCCAATGGTCTTGAAATCTTTACCATTGGTACTATACGCATACTGGCAGGTGGCATTTTCGTCAATCATGCCGCGCAGCCAAACTTGTACTGTATTTACTGGCTCACTGGCTAGCTCCGTCATCGGTTGGGTGCCTGCTTGTTTCTTGCCTTCATACAATACCAGCACAAGGCCGTCATCACGTTTCTCGATGCATAAACAAGTAAAATAGCTGCCCATCATCACCAGCCCGGCCCGCTCACCATTTTGCTCAGGTTTAAACTGCATTTGCGTGGTTACGGTAAACGCTGGTGCCGTTAGCTTTTGCAATAAGAGGTTACCGGCATAAAACAGGTTGCCATTACCAACGGGACGACTTGTAGCATTTAGTCTGATCTTCCCTTGTTGGGGCAGCAATGTGTACCACTTATCATCGGGTGCAGCCTGCCATTGCCACTGCAAGCCTAATTGATTGCTATTAAACTCATCTGTAGTTTGCGGTGCTGTGGCCGGGTAGGTTTTACCAACATTGGGTTTGCGGTAAGTCATTACGGGCTCGCCGGTGCCGTCGTGGTCATCATCCTGGCCGGTAACGGGCCAGCCGTTCTCCCAGTGAACGGGCTGTAAGTGTACAATGCGCCCGTACGCGCCTTTGGCCTGGAAGTGCATAAACCACCACTCGCCGGTTTGCGTTTCTACATAACCGCCCTGGTGCGGGCCGTTGATTTGGGTTTTACCCTGGTTCATCACAATCTTATCTTCATAAGGCCCGTAAATATTTTTTGAGCGGAAGATGGATTGCCAGCCGGTAGAAACACCACCGGCCGGAGCTGCAAAATAATAGTAGCCATCGCGCTTCTCCATAAACTTAAATCCTTCCAGCACGGGCTGCTTTTGCCTGTCCTGGTAGATCAACACTCCGGTATCTAGCAACGCATGACCGTCTGCCGACATTTTATGCAGTATAGCCGGACCAGCGCCTTTTTTGCCATGTAACAAATAAGCCTGCCCATCCTCATCCCAAAACGGACAAGGGTCTTCCCAACCTCTTACATTTTTAACTACATGCATCTCCCATTTTCCTGCAGGATCTGTGGTTTCGGCCATCAGCAGGCCTTCTTCGGGCGTGCATACGTACACGTAATACTTGCCGTTATGGTAGCGGATTGATGGCGCCCAACTGCCCTGCCCATGTTGCACCTGTTTATAGCGATCAAAGGGCAGGGTGATATACACGTAATTAATAATGGTCCAGTTTACCAAATCTTTAGAATGCAGTACCGGGATACCTGGCTGACAGGTAAAGCTCGATGCCACCAGATAGTAATCATCGCCGGTACGGATAACATCAGGGTCTGAATAATCTGCATACAACACCGGATTTTTGTAAGTGCTGTTGCCCAAATCGGGCATCCACACTTGGGCCCGACAGGTATATGAAAAGCTTATTAAAACAGTGGTAACTAGCGTTACTACTTTCAGTAGATTTTTGGCGGTCATTTTAAAGCTTGTTGGTAAGGTCTATCTGGTCAAAGCTAATAATTTCAATGGGCGCACTTAAGCCGGATGATAATAATTTGGATGTTTTATCAATTACTGGAATGGCGGCCGGATCATTCACCGCCTGTAAGGTTGAGGTGGTAAAGACGTTTTTATCTCCTCGCGGTTGGACAAAATCGCCAATAATGCGGTTTCTCCATGGATTCACGGCCCTGATCACCAGTGTATTTTTTCCGGGATGCACCAGTGCTGTAATATTTAGCGGGAAATTGGGTTCCCAGATATCACCAACAGATCTGTCGTTACATGTGATACCTGCCGCCGCACCGAAACGCGGGATCTTCAACTGAATGATCTTACCATTCCCGAAAAACGATTCAGGCAGATCAACATCGATTGTATAACGGGCGACGCCTGAATAATACTTGATTGCCGCATCTGTGGCATCGGTAAACGAGTGAAGTTTCATGTCCGTTACTTTCACATCAGGTTCACTCTCTAACTTAATGTCGGCAGCGGTGTCAAGGCTGATGCGTTGGGCCGCTCTCAGACTGATATCGATCGATTTTTCCTGGCTGGTCACCATGCGATAGACACCACCTTTCGGATTGCTGATGGTTAACTGACCGGCTGAATTGATGCTTGCCGACGGCATCGGCACCACCTGATTATCTGCCGACGGGAACAACGTGTGCCCTGCCTGATCTTGAATGGTCTGAATATGCGCCTTGTCTCCCGCCCCTGCTTCAAACACATAAAACAGCGATTGTTTTGGCCGCAAGGTAACCGGCAGCCATGTGGTACCGCTTTGTTGCGTATAAATTCCGGGATTAGTAACCTCGCCGGTCTCGGCATCCCAGCTGGACGGCGTTTTATCGCCAACTACAAAACCGGCTTCAAAGCTGACCGGTTTGAAATTATCAGTGTTGGTCAACTCATAAATTTCTGTTGTACCCGCCCGTTTGTGGAGCGTAAGCAATCCGTTTTGGCCGATGCCTTTTAATTGGACGTCTGGCACAATACCGCTGCTCTTAAGCGCATCAAGCGGATAAAAATGACCTTTGCCATAGTCTTTGTCAAAAATACTATCGGCTAGCGTGGTTAACTTTTGATCGTTAACCGCCTTGTCTTTAAGGGTGAAGGTGGTTTGCGGTTTCCGTCCATAAACAGTAGCACCTTGCTCTACCAGTTGAGCTATCCTTTCAAGCGTCCGCAGATCTAATTTTTCATCAGGCAGAATCAGGAAAACAAATGATGATTGGTTATCCAGCCATAGCTTGCCATCTTTAACGGAAAGATGGTTAAGCAGGATATCCCAATTGCAATAGTTATAAGTAATGGCCTCTGACAGTAGATTACTCGCTGGCCTGAACTGATCAAACGGCATTTCATCACCCTGATAGATCAGCACCTGCGGAGTAGCATCGCTATGCTGCAGCAAATATTGCATGCGGGCTTGTTCTTTAAAATAACTGCCTGCAAATGGCCACCAGGTATTATGACGGTTAAACGTCAGGCCATAAACGCCAAGGGTTAAGCCTGGCTTGCGCTCATTGGGCTGATGTACATAGCTGTGGAGGAACACCTGATTTACCCCTTGTGCAAAAACATTATCGCCATAGAGTTTAATATCCCACGGCGAATCGCTATACAGCGCTAAGCCGGTGTAAGACTCGGCACCAAGCACCGGTTTATGGTACAGGAAAGCCGCATGACTAACCAGGTTATGATTCATGACGCCAGACGGCACATATACATACGGGGTATCAACGGCGTTCCAGCGTGCCCAGAACTCCGTCATCGGCACATCGAAATATTTGTAGGCTTTCAGGATATCCAGCGGTGGATAGATCACGCCGCCGTAGATGCCCTCGCCATAAAACTTCATGCCGCTGCGGTGGCAGAGATCGGCCAGGTGTTTAAAGTAATACTCGCCAATCAGATCTGCAATAGTGCTGCGGTAATCATGCAGGAAGGCTTCTGATGATGGAACATCTTTTACAACCTCGCCACACAACACCGGCAGGTATGGAATCATGCTGTAGCCCCGGCGTTTTTCAAACTCGTGTTCAAAATTATCGGTCCAGTTTTGCAGCATGCACTCCCAGCTATCAACCAGGAAGTATTCAAAGGTTTTACCGGCATCACTGCCTGCTTCTTTAATCAGTTTTTCGGGGAAACTATGGTAATGCAGGTTGAGCGCCGTGGTATCCATTTTATCGCACTCCAAACCCTCCCCCTCTTTTGATGCCGGGTGATTGGTACGCCCCGTAGTAGTAAAGCCAAAGCGCAGGATTGTCCAATTGCCAGCCGGGGCTTTCCATTTTAAAATCCCATTCTGCACTTTGTCGGTAACGTCAATTACATCGCCTACCGGTTCAGCTTTAGGCATCCCTGGCACGTCTTCATAAAACTGTTGCAAACGCTGGCCCTCTGAGGTTACTGTTTTTGTGAGCAGATGACCAATAGCGGGATGATAATCGCCTACCTCATCCTTGCCCAGCAGGGCAACATCGCCTATCTCTATTGTTTTGGGTTGAGGTTTATCTTTAGGCAATTCCAATCTATAAACGGCGGCCGTAGTGCGCGGAATCGATATCGAGAATACTTCATTGTTAACAGGCACATCTATAACGGCAATTTGGTGCAAGTCGTTCTCATTATTGCCGGCTAATAGGTTAAAATGTGCCACATCTTTAGCGGCGGAGGTTCTGATACGGTTAGTGGCAATTTCTATCTTTTCTGCGGTGAAAGCTTTGCCGAAAGTCAGATCAATTATGGTGCCTGGTTTACATTCCATTACACTTACCGGGCTACCGTCTGTCACGGTATCGCCAATAGCAACGCCATTAAGTTTGGTTGAAGGATGGGCCAGGTCAAAAGAATTTGCCCCTGCAGATTGGTAGGCCAGTATGCGGTCATCCTTATAAAAGTTTTGTAAGCCAACCGGCTCATTCAGCTTAACAGTAACATGCCTGCCACCATTAATAAACGTTTTGCGCCAGATGTACTGTTTCATGGAGTTCTCAGGCTTGAGCCAGGGGCCACCACTTTCGCTCCAGCCATCGCAGTTTGACGTGCCGATGGTCATGCCCAAACGTTTAGCTTCTGCAATGGCAAAACGAAACATCTCATACCATTCTGGCGAGCCGAATTTAACCTGAGGATTGCCCTCCAGATTTTTCAAACGGTCTATATTGAGGATAGTTGCGCTATGGATCCCCTGGGCGTTCATCGCCTCCAAATCTTTAGTGATGCCGTCTTTGGTGATGTAGCCGCTCATCCAATGCCACCAGGCATTGATCTTATT